>CBDHFJ010000097.1:0-47675 GCA_965262315.1 Acidimicrobiales bacterium | reverse complement strand
CGACGAGATCGAAGTCGGTCATGGGGTCCTCTCCCGTCAGTGCACGGTCCGGGCGGCGAACCACCCCACGTTGAGCATGGCCAGACCCCACACGAAGGTGCGGATGTCGCGGTCGATGCGCCACGTGGCCGGAATGACGACAGCCCAAAAGCAGGCCATGACGATCGTCTGGATCAGCACCACCCGATCGGTCTCGGGCAGGAACACATCGAGCAGGAACTCACGCATGGTGTGGCGACGCGGGGTCGGGGGTCCGGGTCGCTGGAGCCACGAACCCCACGCAGTGGCGTGGCATTCCGCTCACCGCCAGGTCGTGTCCTCACGCCAGTCGTAGGGTTCAGGTCCGAAGCCGCCGACGGGTTCGGTGGGGGCCGCCACCACGGGCGGCTCGATGTTGCCACCACGCGCGGCCTGGACGAACTGGCGGACCAGTACCGGGTCCTTGACGCCAGGCGCCTTCTCGACACCGCTGGCGACATCGACGCCCCACGGGTTCACCTTGGCGATGGCGTCCGCCACGTTGGTCGGATCGAGGCCACCGGCCATGATCAGCTTGACCCCGGCCGGAGCGTCCTCGGCCAGCCGCCAGTCGAACACCTGACCCGTCCCGCCACCGGGCGAGTCCACCATGATGGCGTCGGCGCCGAACTCCTCGGAGCGCTCGAACGCCTCGCTGCCCGGCGCCACGACCTTGAAGACGGTGCGAACGTCCTCCTTGACCTCCTGGACCATGGCCGGGGTCTCGCTGCCATGAAGCTGGACGGCGGTCAGGCCCGTCTGGTTGACGATCTCACGGATGCGGCTCGTGGACTCGTTCTTGAAGACCCCCACGGTGAGCACCTCGCCCGGCAGCCGCTTCACGATGTCAGCCACCCGGACCGCATTCACCTGGCGCTTGGACGGGGCGAAGATGAAGCCGACGGCATCGGCCCCGACGGCGACCGCCAGCAGCGCGTCCTCCTCGGAGGTGATGCCACAGATCTTCACGAACACGCCGTCAGGCTAGTGGCGCGCCGCCCGCCGGCCGTGGCGCTTCGTGAACCGACGGATCAGACCCGCAGGTCCTCGACCGCCTGCTCGGGGTCCTTCGACGTCACCAGGGACTCGCCCACCAACACCGCGTGGTAGCCCGCCCCACGCAAGGCGAGCGCATCGTCGCGCCCCCGGACGCCCGACTCGGCCACCCGCACGACACCCTCGGGGAGCGCCGCAGCGACGCGTACCGCACGAGCCTGATCCACCTGGAACGTCACCAGATCGCGCTGGTTGACTCCGACGAGGTTGGCCCCGACCGCCAGCGCCCGCTCGACCTCGGCCTCGTCGTGCGTCTCGACCAGCGCGTCGATGCCCAACTCGGACGACAGCGAGTGGAAGTCGGCCAGCTCGGCGTCGTCGAGCGCAGCCACGATCAGCAGCACGCAGTCGGCCCCCATCAGCCTGGCGTCGCAGATGTCGCGGAGGTCGACGGTGAAGTCCTTTCGGATGACCGGCAACCCGGTGGCTTCGCGAGCTGCGATCAGGTCAGCGGCCGAGCCACCGAAGTGAGGCTCGTCCGTGAGCACCGAGAGACAGGACGCTCCCCCCGCCTCGTAGCTCTTCGCCCACGTGGCTGCGTCGAGATCGGCGTTCAGGTCCCCCTTGGACGGCGAACGCCGCTTGATCTCCGAGATCACCGCGAGCCGGTCGGCGTCCGCGAGTGCCCGCCGGAACCCGCGCGTCGTGGGCTGCTCCTTGGCGGCGCTGATCAGATCGCCGAGATCCCGGGGATCCTCGGCAGCGCGACGTCGGTGGTGATCGAGGATCGCGTCGAGATAGGTGGCCACGGGCCCATCATCGCCTGCGGATCACCCGATCGGCGACATTTTCGGCGCCTCGGGTCAGGCCGAAGCCGTCCGGCCGGCAGGGCCGCTGCCGTCCTTGGCCCGCTTGAGGGCGAAGACGGGCACCACCACGAACATCAGACCCCCGAGCAGGGCGGCACCGATGGCGCCGGCCAACAGCGCCGGGATGCCGGTGACCATGCCCACGGCAAAGCAGGCCACGGCCAGGAAGAGACAGGCCATGGGCAGCATCGTCATCCAACGCGGCGGCGCGAACCCGCTGGTCGCTTCGGGAGCGACCGGTCCGCTCGCCGGCGCGGCGGATGCGGAGCTGGTGGACGACGACCGTCCGGTGTCATGCAGCTTCCGGTCATACTTGGACCGGGCATTCGTGGAGCCGAGAATCGCCCACGCATCGTTGATCGCCCGCATCTGGGCCTCGGCGTGAGCTCGGACCTCGGGGGTGGCATCTGCGTGGAAGTCGGGATGGAACATCCGCGCCTTCGCCACATAGGCACGACGAATCGCCGAGGCGTCCGATTCGGGTGCGACCCCGAGCACTTCGTAGTGCGTGTCCCCAGCCATCACAGTTTGCTCACAGACCTCTGGTACTTGTCGAAGGACACTACAGCGCCGGGTCTCCGTACCCGGGGTCGCCGGACGCCGTGGTTCTCCTCTCCTACCCCCAGTCATCGGCACGATCTGCGGGAGTATGAGTGCACCGAGGCCAGAGCACCCATGACCGACACATCGAACCCTTCGGCCCCTCGACCGAGCAGGAAGGCGAGCCCGCGATGACCAACGACGCCACGGTGGTGCTGGTCGAAGACGACCCCAACATCGCCGATCTCGTGGAGATGTACCTGCGCCGGGACGGGTTCCGCGTGTACCAGGCGACCACCGGCGAACGTGGACTGGAACAGGTCCGCGATCGCGACCCACGCCTGGTGATCCTCGACATCGGCCTCGCAGGCGATCTGGACGGCATGGACGTGTGCCGGCAGCTCCGCGCCACCTCTGACGTCCCGATCATCATGCTCACCGCGCGCGACAACGAGATCGATCGGGTGCTGGGCCTCGAGCTCGGGGCCGACGACTACGTGACCAAGCCGTTCTCGCCGCGCGAGCTCGTGGCCCGGGTCAAGGCCATCCTGCGTCGGGCCGACGGACCGCGGGCCGAGACGCCCTCCACCACGCTCGCCGCGGGCGACGTGGTGGTCGACACCCTGCGGAGGGAGGCCACCGTGCACGGCCAGGCAGTCCCGCTGGCCACCCGCGAGTTCGACCTGTTGGCGCACCTCGCCCGCAACCCCGGCGTGGCCCTCAGCCGGCGCCAGCTCATCGACGGCGTCTGGGGCGTCGACTGGGTCGGCGACGAACGCACCGTCGACGTGCACGTGCGCCAGCTTCGCCGCAAGCTGGGCGACGCCTTCCCGCTGACCACCGTCTGGGGCGTCGGCTACCGCCTGGATTGAGATGACCCGCCGTCTGACCCTGGCGATCCTCGCCACCGTCCTCATCAGTGTCCTCCTGGCCGGTCTGGGCACGCTGGTGCTGACGCGTGTCGAGGACCGCCGAGCCACCCAGGAAGACCTCGAGCAGACCGGGGAAGCCCTGGCCTTCGTCTTCTCGGAGCTACCGATCGCAAGTGTCGCCGACGCCGACACGATCAGAGCTCGGCTGGCGCGACTCCAGCGCGAGCTGCGGCTCGCGGACGCCGAACTGCTGGTCATCACCCGTCAGGGCCAGGTACTCGGCCAGTTTCCCGAGGGACTCCCCCAGACCGAGGTCGACGTGGGCCTCCTGCGCGATGAAGGCCAGGTCAGCGGCATCGAAGGGTCGCTGGTGTGGTCGGCCACCTACGCGGAGCGACCGCAGTTCAGCTACGTCGTGCTCCTCACCGAGGACAGCAGCCGCCTGACCACGGCGATCTTCCGATGGGTCGCGGTTGTCGACTGTTGCCGGCGATCGCGGCCGGCGCACTGATCGCCTGGATGCTCGGCCGACGACTGGCCAGGCCGATCCGTGCCGCGAGCGTGACCGCTCGTCGGATCGCCGGCGGTGATCTCAGTGCGCGGGTCGCGGTGGACGCCGACCGGGAGGACGAGCTCACCGACCTCGCCGTCGCGGTGAATGCGATGGCGACGTCACTCGAACGGGCGCGTGGGCTGGAGCGGCAGTTCCTCCTGTCGGTGTCACACGACCTCCGGACCCCGCTGACGTCGATCCGGGGGTACGCCGAGGCCATCGGCGACGGCACCGCACCGGATCCCGAGCGCGCTGCCGACGTCATCCGCTCCGAGTCACAGCGGCTGGAGCGCCTGGTGAGCGACCTCTTGGACCTGGCCAAGCTGGAGTCCCGGCAGTTCCGGTTCGAGGCCCGCGACGTCGACCTGAGCGAGCTGGTCCCGGACGTGGCTGCCGGGTTCGAGCGCGAGGCCGAGCGCCACGATCTCCAGGTCCTGGTCGACGGCCCAGGCACGGGCCCGATGGTGGTGGCGGACCCTGATCGCCTGGCGCAGGTGCTGGCGAACCTCGTCCAGAACGCGATCAAGTTCGCGGCGTCCCAGGTGGTGGTCCGCTACGGCCCGACGGCACAGGGAGCCGAGATCGAGGTCGCCGACGACGGGCCGGGTATCAGGTCCGAGGACCTCCCCCACGTGTTCGAGCGGCTCTACGTCGCCGCGCAGACGCCACAGCGCAAGGAGTCGGGTTCCGGCCTGGGCCTGGCGATCGTCAAGGAGCTGGTCGAGGCCCAGGGCGGCACCGTGGCTGCGCTCCCCCGCCCCCACCGGCGGCACCCGCTTCGTGGTCACACTGCCGTCGCGCTGACGCGAAGCGGGCCAGCAGCCCGAAATTGGGCGACACCCGCACCCCTGGCGTGCAGAACCCGCCCGATTTCGGGCAAACGGGGCGGGGACGGCCGCGAGTCAGACGAGGGGGAGTTCGCGCACGTCCGCGGCCACGCCGCCGACGTCGGCGGCAACGGGGAACGAGTCGACCGCGCGCTTGATGTAGGCCAGGCCGACGCGACCCGCGGCGGAGGTGATGGCGCCGACCTCGTCGCCGGCGATCACCACTGCGGCGCCGACCGCGAGCTCGTCGGCCCCGACCACGCCACGGAGGTGCTTCGGCACATTGCCGCCGCGGCTGTCGATCCGGGCCACCAGCTCCTGGCCCGTGTAGCAGCCCTTGGTGAAGCTCACGCTCTGCTCGACGACCCCGGCCTCGGCAGGGATCGTGTCCTCGGTGAGCTCGGCGCCCATCGCCGGCACGCCCGCCAGAACGCGGAGGGTCTCGAAGTCCGCAGCCGATGCCTCGCGGTCGTCGGTCGCAAGGGTGCAGGTCGGACCGAGGATGTCGTGGCCCGCGATCGGCCCCCACGACTCGTCGACCCCGACGACAGCGACCGCCCCGTCCGGCGGCTCGATGCCCGCAGCCCAGACGACATCGTGCTCACGACCGTCGGCGCGCACCGCCTTGATGGTCCAGGTCTCCAGCGTCAAGTCCGACTTCGTGCGGAGCTTGAATCGGCTCAGGCGGGTGAGCATGGCCTCGCCGTGGCCGGCATCGACGTCGAGCAGAAAGGTGTCGTCGGCGGTCCGGGTGACGCGCAGCCAGGCGTCGACCTTGCCCATGGGCTGGAGCAGGAACGAGGGTGCCGAGTCGCCCACGGCCATCGCCGCCACGTCCTGGCTGAGCTGCCCCTGGAGGAATGCCTCGGTGTCGGGGCCCGTCGCGGTCACGACGTCGCGAGCGATCAGCGCCGCCGCCGGGCCGTCTCGGTAGATCTCGGGAAGCAGCTCGCTGTCACCCATCAGGACTCCGTTCGTCAGGACTCGGTTCGTCGGCTGGCCGTCATGCGTTCGGCCGGTCGCACGGCTGAGAGCAACGCTCGCGCCTTGTTCCGGCATTCCAGATCCTCGTGGGCGGGCACGCTGTCGGCCACGATGCCCGCGCCGGCCTGCACCGACGCCCGATCGGGGGTGATGATCATCGTGCGGATGGCGATGGCGGTGTCGATGTTCCCCGAGAAGTCCAGGTAGCCGACGATGCCCGCGTACGGACCCCGCTTCACGGGCTCCAGCGCGTCGATGATCTCCATGGCCCGCACCTTGGGGGCGCCGGACACGGTGCCCGCGGGCAGCGTGGCCCGGAGGACGTCGATGGGCGTGCGACCGTCGGCGAGGCTGCCCGACACCTGGCGACGTCATGTGCATCACGTGGCTGTACAGCTCGAGCGTCATCATCTCGTCGAGCTCCAGGCTGCCGAACTCGACCACCCGACCCACGTCGTTGCGGGCGAGGTCGACCAGCATCACGTGCTCGGCGATCTCCTTGGGATGCTCCTTGAGCTCGGCTCCGAGCCGGCGGTCCTCCTCGTCGGTGCGACCCCGGCGGCGGGTGCCGGCGATGGGGCGACTGATCACCTTGCCGTCGAGCAGCTGCACCATGGGCTCGGGCGAGCAGCCGACCAGCGTCACCTCGGGCTGGCGCACGAAATACATGTACGGGCTGGGGTTGATCTGGCGGAGGACGCGGTAGACGTCGAACGGTTCGGCGTCGAGGTCGAAGTCGAAGCGCTGCGACAACACGACCTGGAAGATGTCCCCGGCCAGGATGTGCTCCTTGGCGGTCTCGACCGCCAATTCGAACTCGGTCGACGTCATCGAGGACCGGACCTCGGGAAGCTCCGGGTCGGACTCGGGCGGCAACAGCATCGGCTCGTTGACCGGTCGAGCGCCGTCCGCAGCGAGCCCGTCGAGGCGGGCCACCGCGTCGTCGTAGGCGGCCTGGAGCTCGTCGTCGTCGGCGCCTGGGGACACGATCGAGTTGGCGACAAGGGTCACCCGCTGGGTCCAGTGGTCGTAGACCGCGACCTCGCCGATCACCGACAGCATGGCGTCAGGCAGGCCGGTGTCGTCGGCCGGTACGTCGGGCAGGTGCTCGACCTCGCGGACGACGTCGTAGCCCAGGTACCCCATGACACCGCTGTAGAGCGGCGGGAAGTCGTCGATGACGGGGGCACGCCACTGCGACAGCAACCCTTCGAGCAGGGCCAGGATGCCGTCCTCGGCGGTCACGCCGGGCGGCAGGTCCCCGTCGACCGACACCACGCCGTCGCGCTTGGTGATGCTCACCAGCGGATTGCGCCCGATGAACGAATACCGGCTCCAGCGCTCGCCGTGTTCGACGGACTCGAGCAGGAAGCCCGGGCCGTCACCACACAGACGGGCGTACGCGGCGACGGGGGTGGTCAGGTCGGCGACCAGCTCGCGCCAGACCGGAACGACCGTGTGATCGGCGGCGAGCTCGCGGAACGTCTCGAGCGAGGTGGTCATGCCGCCGCTCGGATCAGAGATAGAGGCCGGTCGAGCCCTGCTCGAGCCGCTCTGCGGCCACGGCGTGGATGTCTCGCTCGCGCAGGATGATGTAGTCGTGGCCCCGCACCTCGACCTCGTAGCGGTCCTCGGGGTTGAAGAGCACCTGGTCGCCGATCTCCATGTTGCGGACGTTCGGCCCGATGGCCTTGATCTCGGCCCAGGTGAGGCGCCGAGTGGGCTGCGCCGTGGCGGGGATCAGGATGCCGCCGGTGGAACGACGCTCGCCCTCCTCGCCCGGGATCTCGACCAGGATCCGGTCGTTCATCATCTTGATCGGCAGCGCTTCCTTGGGGGCCGGGCTGTGGCTCCCCCGCTTCGGCTTGTCGGCGGCGGCTGCATCTGACTTCTTGGCGCTGGGCACGAGGTAGGAGGCTACCGTCGTTCGCCATGCCCGACGATTCCGTACAGCGCATCACGTTCGAGACCGCAGACGGCGAAACGCTCGAGGCCGAGCAGGTCGTGGCCGAGTCGCCACGACTGGGCGTGGTGATCACCCATCCGCACCCAACGTACGGCGGATCGATGCACACACCCGTGCCCGCAGCGCTGTTCCAGCGGGCACAGGAGCTCGGCCTCACCGCGTTGCGCTTCAACTTCCGGGGCGTCGGCGGGTCCACTGGGTCGCACGACGAGGGCAAGGCAGAGCGGCTCGACGTGGCAGGCGCGGTCGACCACGTGGCCGCGTTGACCGACGCACCGCTGGTCCTGACGGGATGGTCGTTCGGGGCGGACGTGTCGTTGGCGGTCGACCACGACCGCCTGGTCGGCTGGATGCCGGTGGCGGCGCCGCTGGGCGTGGTGTCGATCGACGACATGGTCGCTGCGTCGTCGGACAAGCCGGTGCGGCTCCTGGTGCCCGAGCACGACCAGTTCCGGACCCCCGCGGCCGCTGCCGAGACCACCGCCGGTTGGACCAACGCCGAGATCGAGGTCGTGCCCGGGACCGACCACTTCCTCGCCGGTGGGCTCGGCGTCGTCATGGACCAGCTCTCGTCGTTCGTCGACCGGTTGGCGTGACGGCTCTTCGCGCCGAGCTCGGCGACATCACGACCTACGCCGTCGACGCCATCGTCAACGCCGCGAACTCGAGCCTGCTGGGCGGCGGCGGTGTCGACGGCGCCATTCACCGGGCCGGCGGACCGTCGATCCTCGAGGAGTGCCGCGAGATCGTGGCCCGCCAGGGCGGCTGCGCGACGGGCGAGGCGGTCATCACGGGCGCAGGACTGATGCCGGCGCGGTATGTGATCCACACCGTCGGCCCCATCTGGGGCGACCAGGCCGACGAGGAGTCGGACCGCCTGTTGGCGGCGGCCTACACGAACTCGTTGACACTCGCGGTGGAGCACGACTGCCGGTCGGTGGCTTTCCCCAACATCTCGACCGGCGTCTACGGCTTCCCCAAAGAAGCGAGCAGCCGACGTGGCGATCGGCGCCGTCAGCGGGACCGCATGGAACCTCGACGAGGTGGTGTTCGTCTGCTTCGACGACGACAACCTCTCGCTGTACCGCTCCCGCCTCAGCGACGACCCAGCGTGATCACCTGTCCGCGTTCTGCTCAGCGCAGAAACGCGGACAGGTCGACCGGACGATCAGGTCAGCTGGATGTCGACCGGGACGGCGCGGCTGAGCGTGTGCCCGACGGGCGAGGTCGAGGTCACCTTCGAGTGCAGCTCGGCGAGCTGGTCGTCGGAGGCGTCGGCCTGGAGGTCGACCGACACGCGGATCGACTCGTAGCCCGCATTGCCGTCGCGCAGGCCGAGGAAGGTGTGGAGGTCCAGGTCGCCCTCGAGTGCGATGTCGAGGCGCTCGATCTCGATGCCGGCAGCCGCCGCGTTGGCCGCGTAGCCCACGGCGAGGCAGTTGCCCAGGGCGCCGAGCAGCTGCTCGACCGGGTTGGCCGCGGTGTCGTCACCGCCGAGCGCGGCCGGCTCGTCGGAGGGCACGGGGGCGAACTCCCGCACCGTGGCCTCGGACCGGAAGGCACCCTTCCACGACACGTCGGCCTTCCACGTGGTGGCGCCCACGTGGGGCTCCTCGGCGATCTTGCCGGCCAGGCCGGCGACGGCCTCGAGGTTGACGTCGTTGAGACGGGTGGCGGTGGGTTCGGTGGCGGTCATGGGAGGGCTCCTGTTGTCACTCGTTTCGGGGGAATCCCGATAAAGCTGATCGGATATTACAGGAATTGGCGGCGATCGCCAGCGAACCTCGGAAGATCGTTTGAACCTGCCCTCCTCGCCCGGTAGACCGCAGGCACGCCCACCACCAGCGAGAGCACATGCCGACCTTCGACCGACTGTCCCGACTCGACCAGCCCGCACCGGTGGCCGAGCAGCGACCGCACACCGCCACCCATCACGGGCGCACCGCAGAAGACCCGTACCACTGGCTCCGCGACCCCGGGTACCCCGACGTCACCGACCCCGCGATCCTCGACCATCTCCGGGCCGAGAACGCCTACCTGAAGACATTCCTCGACGCCAACGAAGGCCTCGTCGACACGCTGTACGAGGAGTTCAAGGGCCGTCTCGACGAGACCGACACCTCGGTCCCCTACGTCCGCAACGGCTACGAGTACCAGTGGGCGTACCACCAGGGCGCCGAGTACCGGACCCACAGCCGGCGCCCGGTCGACGGCGGCGACTGGGAGGTCGTGCTCGACGAGCCGGCGCTGGCCGCAGGCCACGAGTACTTCGTCGTTGGCGGCTGGAGCATCAGCCGGACAACCGATTGCTGGCCTACGCCGTCGACACTGCGGGCGACGAGCGTTGCGTCGCCCGGATCCAGGACCTCGAGACCGGCGAACTGCTGGACGACGTCCTGACCGACGTGCAGGGCGCGGTGTCCTTCTCGGCCGACGGGACCGCACTCCTCTACATCGAGCTCGACCCCGACCGCTGGTTCGGCCGGCGAGTGGCCGTCCACCGGCTCGGTACGCCCCAAGCCGACGACGAGACCCTGCTCGAGGAGCTGGACGACGGCTTCTTCCTCGGATTCAACAAGACGAGCAGCCGCGAGTGGTTCGTGATCACGTCGGACCGCGGCGAGACCCAGGAGGCATGGGCCGTCCCGGCCGACCTCTCCGCTCCCCCGACCATGCTCATCTCGCGCGATGCCGAGTGCACCCAGGAGATCGACCATGCCCACGGCCGGTTCCACATCCTGGTCAACGACACCCACAAGAACTTCCGGCTGGCCCGCGTGGCCGACACCGACCCGACCCACGACCGCTGGGAGACGGTCATCGAGGGCGACGACGGGGTCCATTGGCTCGACATCCAGTGCTTCGCCGAACCACATCGCGCTGAAGTCCCGGGACCGCGGCGACGATCGCATCCACATCCGCTCGTACGACGGCGCGTCACGCGCCATCGAGTTCCCGTCACGAGTCGGGGTTGCCGACATCGACGTCAACCCGGAGTTCAGCCAGGCACACCTGCGGGTCCGCTACGAGTCGATGGTCACGCCCGCCACCGTGTACGACGTCGACGTCGACACGCTCGAGCTGGCCAGCCGTAAGGTTGCGAAGATCCCCAGCGGCTACGACGAGTCGAACTACCGGACCGAACGCATCATGGCCCCGGCCCGTGACGGAGCCGAGATCCCCGTCTCGATCGTGACCCACAAGGACTGGAAACAGGACGGATCGCATCCGCTGTGGCTGTACGGCTACGGCGCGTACGGCCTCACCATCCCGGCCGCGTTCTCCACCGAGCGCCTCAGCGTGCTCGACCGTGGCTTCGCGTTCGCGATCGCCCACGTCCGGGGCGGAGCGATGATGGGCTACCAGTGGTACCTCGACGGCAAGCTCGACAAGCGCACCAACACGTTCAACGACTTCGTCGACGTCGCCGAGCACCTGGTGTCGGAGGGCTACGTGCAGGCCGGCAACATCTCGGCCAGCGGCCGCAGCGCCGGCGGCGAACTGATGGGGGCGGTGACACTCCAGGCACCCGACCTGTGGCGCTCGGTCAACCTCGGCGTCCCGTTCGTCGACGTGCTGGCCACGATGCTGGACGCCTCACTGCCCCTCACGCCCCCGGAGTGGGCCGAGTGGGGCAACCCGCTCGAGAGTGCCGAGGCGTATGACCTGATCGCCGGGTACTCGCCCTACGACAACATCGAGGCCCGGGACTACCCGCCCATGTTCGTCAGCGGCGGCATCAACGACCCACGCGTCACCTACTGGGAGCCGGCCAAGTGGACGGCTCGCATGCGCGAGCGGAAGACCGACCAGAACCTGCTCGTCATGCGCATGAACATGGGCGCCGGGCACTTCGCCAACAGCGGCCGCTACGGCCGCCTCCGCGACACGGCCGAAGAGTACGCCTTCCTGCTCCGAGCCCACGGCCTCGACGCATAGACCGGCGGCATCAGCCCATCCAGAAGCCCTTGCGGTGGCTGACGCCCAGCGTCTTCTTGCAGTCGACGCAGAACCACAGGTACGCCTTGCCGAACCCCTGCTTGATCTGCTGCCCGTAGACCTTGTCGATCTGGTGACCGCAGTACGGGCACACGGGCATGATGCCCTCGCCGGGGATGTAGGCCTCGATCTTGTCCCGATTCAGTCTCGCCATCCGTCCGACGGTACGAGAGCCGCCGAACAGGATCTGTGATGGCTCAGGCCGGGCGGACGGGGATCCCGGCGTCGGCCATGTGGGCCTTGGCCTCGCCGACGGTGTGCTCGCGGAAGTGGAAGATGCTGGCGGCCAACACCGCATCGGCGCCGCCTTCGGTCACGCCGCCCACCAGGTGGTCGAGCGTGCCCACCCCGCCGCTGGCGATGATCGGGATGTTGGTGGCCTCGGCCACGGCGCGGGTCAGCACGGTGTCGAAACCGTCGCGGGTGCCATCGCGGTCCATGGAGGTGAGCAGGATCTCGCCGGCGCCGAGCGCCTCGCCCCGCGCCGCCCACTCGATGGCGTCGATGCCGGTGGGCTCGCGGCCGCCCTTCACGTAGACCTCGAAACCCTCTGGCTGGTCGGCGCCCGGTGGCTTGCGTCGGGCATCGATGGCGAGCACCACACACTGGCTGCCGAACTCGGTGGCGATCTCGGTGATCAACTCCGGACGAGCCACGGCGGCGGAGTTGACCGACACCTTCTCGGCGCCCTCGCGCAGCAGGCGCCGGGCGTCCTCGACCGTGCGGATGCCGCCGCCGATCGTGAACGGGATGAAGACCTCTTCGGCGCAGCGCCGGACCAGCTCGTACACGGTGTCCCGGGCATCGGAGGACGCGGTGATGTCGAGGAAGACCAACTCGTCGGCGCCCTCGGCGTCGTAGCGGGCGGCGAGCTCGACCGGGTCGCCAGCGTCGACCAGGTCGACGAAGTTCGTGCCCTTGACCACCCGACCCCGGTCAACGTCGAGACACGGGATCACCCGGACATTCGTCGGCGCACTCACGACGCACCTCCGCCACAGGCCACGAGGCCGTCGACCAGGTCGACGGTGCCCTCGTAGATCGCCCGACCGGCGATCACCCCGGCGAGCGCTCGATCTCCGACGCGGAGAGCGGCCAACTGGCGCAGGTGATCGGTGGTGCCCACGCCTCCGGAGGCGATGACGTCGAGCGTGGTGCCCCCCAGCACCCGGGACAGCCCCTCCACGTCCGGCCCTTCGAGCGTCCCGTCTCTGGCGATCTCGGTGACCACCACGGCATCGACGCCGATGTCCTCGAATCGCTTGGCCATGTCGACCACGTCGATGTCGGTCTCGGTCTCCCACCCGTGGGTGGCGATCTTGCCGTTGCGCCCGTCGAGGCCGATGGCGACCCGCCGTCCCTGCGACGTGAGGGCCTCGGCGAGCGCCGGGTTCTCGACCGCCGCCGTGCCGATGACCACGCGGGTGACGCCGGCGTCGAACAGCGCCTCGGCGGCCTCGACGGTCCGCACCCCGCCGCCGGTCTGGACGGGAACGTCGACGGCGGCTGCGATGGCGGCCACCACCGGGCGGTTCACCGGGTCGCCGGATCGAGCGGCGTCCAGGTCGACCACGTGGATCCACGGGGCACCGGCGTCGGCGAACAGCTTGGCCTGCGACACCGGGTCGTCGCCGTACACCGTCTCGCGGTCGTAGTCGCCTTGCATGAGGCGCACGCAATTGCCGCCTCGCAGGTCGATGGCCGGATAGAGGTCGAGGCTCACGAGGCCTCCTGGCCGCACAGGTCGACGAAGTTGGTCAGCAGCCGCCGGCCGGCATCGCTGGACTTCTCGGGGTGGAACTGGGTCGCGAACACGTTGCCCTGCTGGACCGCGGCCACGACCGGGCCGCCGTAGTCACAGGTGGCAGTCACGATGTCGCCCGCCTCAGCCGCGTCGGCGGCGTACGAGTGCACGAAGTACAGCCAGGCGCCGTCCAGGCCCGCGAGCAGCGGAGACGGCTGCTCGACCCGGAGGGCGTTCCACTGCATCTGCGGCCGCTTCACGTCGCCGGGGATCAGTCGGATCGTTCCGGGCAGGAGCCCCAGCCCCGAGTGCTCCGGCGACTCCTCGGACCCGGCGAACATCAACTGCATGCCGACGCAGATGCCCAGGAACGGGACGCCCGAGCCGGCGGCGTCCTTGGCGATGGAGTCGACCCCGTGCGCCTGCACGGCCTCGACGCAGCGACCGAAGTTGCCGACACCGGGCAGCACGACACCGTCGGCGGCGGCGACCTCATCGGGGTCGGCGGTCAGGTGCGCGTCGGCGCCGGCGCGCTCGAAACCCTTCTGGGCCGAGCGCAGGTTGCCGATGCCGTAGTCGAGGACCGCGATCTTCGGCCGATCGCCCACTACAGCACGCCCTTGGTGGACGGGATACCCCCGCCCTCGACGCGCACGGCGTCGCGCAGCGCCCGAGCGGTGCTCTTGAAGGTGGACTCGATGATGTGGTGCGTGTTCTTGCCGCGCACCAGGACCTGGTGCAGCGTGATGCCGCCCGAGGTGATGAACGCCCGCCAGAACTCCTCGACCAGCTGCGGATCGAACGGCGGATCGCCCAGGATCTTCTCGCCGGGCGGCTCGATCTCGTAGTGCAGGTACGGGCGGCCGGACAGGTCCAACGCCACATCGACCAGCGCCTCGTCCAGCGGACACGAGGCCGTGGCGAACCGGCGCACGCCGGCCTTGTCGCCCACCGCGTCCTTGAAGCACTCCCCCAGCGCGATGCCGACGTCCTCGACCGTGTGGTGCGAGTCGATCTCGATGTCGCCCTTCGCATGCACCTTCAGGTCGAACCCGCCGTGCCGGCCGAGCTGGTCCAGCATGTGGTCGAAGAAGGGCAGGCCGGTGGTGATGTCGGTGCTGCCCTGACCGTCGATCGACAACTCGATGTCGATGTCGGTCTCCTTGGTGGTGCGGGAGCGGGACGCAGTGCGGGTGCTCATCAGCCCAGTATCTCGGCCAATGCGCCCAGAAAGACGGAATTTTCGTGCGGCGTCCCCACGGTGACCCGCAGGCACCCGTCGAGGCGGGGCCAGGAGGCGCAGTTGCGGACCAGGACCGATCGCTCGAGCAGCGCTTCCCACAGCTCCTGGCCGCCCATCTCCTGGGCGCGGAACAGGATGAAGTTCGCGCCCGAGGGCCAGTGGTCGACCGGCAGTTCGGCGAAGGTGGCCGCGATGCGTTCCCGCTCGGCGACCAGGCGGTCGACCCGCTCGTGCATCTCGTCGGCGAAGCGCAACGCCAGCCGCCCGGCCACCTGCTTGGCCGCATCCAGGTGGTACGGCAGGACGACGGACTCGAGCGACTGGACCACCCACGTCGGCGCGATCAGGTACCCCAGCCGAGCGGCCGCCATGCTCCAGGTCTTGGAGAACGTGCGGCTGACCACCACGTTCGCGTCCTCGGACACCAACTCGACCGCCGACCAGTCGGCGAACTGGCCGTAGGCCTCGTCGACGACGACGAGCGCACCCTGGTCGGTGGCGCGGTCGGCGACGTGGCGGATCAGCGACTCGGGCTCGACCATGCCGGTCGGGTTGTTGGGCGAGCACAGGAACACCACGTCGGGCTCGAGGTCGAGGACGCGGTCGACCTCGACCAGGTCGAGCCGGAAGTCCGCGTCGCGCTCGCCCTCGACCACGGCCGTGCCCGTCACTTCGGAGATGTGCGAGTGCAGGGCATAGGTCGGTTCGAACACCGCGGCGGAGCGGCCCGGGCCGCCGTACGCGAGCAGCAGGCTCTGCAGGACCTCGTTGGAACCGTTGGCCGCGAACACCATGGCCTCGTCGACCCGGTACAGCTCGGCCAGCCCGGCGCGCAGCCCGGCGGCTGCCCGATCGGGGTACCGGTGCCAGTCCAGGGTGGACAGCTCCGCCGCCAACGCATCGCGCCACGCGTCCGGGGGCGGCTCGGGCGACTCGTTGGTGTTGAGCCGGACATCCACCTCGACCTGGGGCGAGTGGTATCCCTCCATCAGCGCCAGGTCGTCTCGCAGGCGAGGCCGGGTCACGACGACGTCCTCATGCGCACGGAGTCGGCGTGGGCCGCCAGTCCCTCGGCGTCGGCGATGGTGGCGACGGCGTCGGCGACCTCGTTCACGGCGGCCTGGTCGAGGGTCACCACGTGGATGTCCTTGCAGAAGTCGGCCACGGTGAGGGCCCCGGCGAAGCGGGCCGTGCCATTCGTGGGCAGCACGTGCGACGGGCCGGCGATGTAGTCGCCCACCGAGGCCGGCGAGAGCGGGCCCAGGAACACGGCGCCGGCGTTGCGGACCTGGGGGACCAGTCGGCGCGGGTCGGTGACCATGAGCTGGAGGTGCTCGGGAGCGATGGCGTTGGCCACCACCATGGCTGCGGCCTCGTCGTCGACCACCACGGCGTGGCCTCCCTCGGCGAGGGTGGCTTCGATGTCTGCCCGACGCGGCGACGCCTCGGTGATGGCCGCGACCTGGGCCGTCACCGCGTCGGCGACGGCCTCGTCGGCGGTGATCAGCCAGGCCAGGCCACCTGGGCCGTGCTCGGCCTGGACCACCACGTCGATGGCGGCGAACTCGGTGGGGGCGCTGGCATCGGCGACGACCACGATCTCGGAGGGGCCGGCGAACGCCGCGGCGACCCCGACGTCACCGGCGACCTCACGTTTGGCGATGGCGACGAACACGTTGCCGGGCCCGGCGATCACGTCGACCGCAGGAATGGACTCGGTGCCGTAGGCCATCGCGGCGATCGCTTGCGCCCCGCCGACCGCGTAGACCTCGTCGACGCCGGCGATCCGGGCAGCGGCGAGCGTCACGTCGGCCACCGCTCCCCCGGCTGCGGGCGGGACGCAGAGGCAGAGCTCGTCGACGCCGGCCACCCGAGCCGGGACCGCCGTCATCAGCACGGTGGACGGGTACGAGGCTCGACCGCCGGGCACGTAGCAGCCGGCTCGCCGGACGGGCTGCTGGATCCCCTCGATCACCATGCCGCGGTGCTCGTGGCGGTCGGGGGCGTGGCGCTGGGTCAGGTGGAAGGCCTCGATCGAGTCGGCCGCCTGCTGGAGCGCATCTCGCAACCCGGGGTCGACCCGCTCCCAGGCGGCGTCGATCGCCGCGGCCGACACACGGAAGGCATCGGGAGCACCGCCGTCGAAACGGTCGGCGAAGTCGCGCAGGGCCGCGTCGCCGTCGCGGCGAACGGCACTGATGATCTGGCGGACGACGTCGACCGGCTCGTCTCCGTCGACGACGGGGCGAGGCAATCGAGCCCCGAGCTCGGAGGGGTCGACGCCCCGCAGGTCCAATCGGTTGAGCACCGGATCACGCTACAAGCCCCCACCTCGGAAGGAGGAGCCGTTTGTCGGCGGCGCGGGTCAGATGGCGCGCTGGGCCCGGCTGAGGCGTCGCGTCGCCGTGCGCAGCGCCCGTTCGACCTCGTAGAGCTCGTGGGACACGTCCTCGCGGGCGCCGCCCTCGAACGACTTCGCCGCATCGAGCACACGGCGGGTGATGTCCTCGAGCTGGGACGACACCGACGACAGTTCGGCAACCGACTGATCCATGTCGACTGTCTACCCCCAACTGCACGTCGGGCGACACTCGGCGGAGCCCCGACGTCTCGCCCTCGTTTCGGCGCACGGTGGTGGCCCGATGAGGCCACCGACCCGAGCCGGTGAAGCGCGCCAACCACCGGGGGTGAAAACGGCGGCAGGCACCCCTGGGGAAAGGGGTGCCTGCCTAGGCGACATCGGGCGGCGGATCCCGATAAGCATGTCGCCATACCAGGTGGCGGGAACCTGGTGACCGTGCACAATACACATTCCCGATGCCTGTTGGAAACCATGCTCTGTCATCCCGTCTGACACATGATTTCACGGTCCCACGCCGCGGTGGGTTGTATTCCCTGTGCGCCGCGTGACGTGACGAAGATTCTCACGCGTCGTGGCTGAGCCGATGACACCAGAGCGGCCGCGCCAGCGGCGATACGCTCGACCCATGGCATGGCCGGTCCTGCGATGACGATCACCCCAGTCCTGCTCGACGACGGCCCCTGGTCGATGTCGATCAGCGTGGACGCGGACCACGACCGTCGGTCGATGGCCGACGAGCTCGCCGGCGTCATGGCGACGGCGCCCACGAGGCTCGACGGCACGAGCGCCGTCCAAGTCTGGCTCGAGGAGGTGCAGGAGGGCGATGACGAACGCCTGGCACACCTCGTCCAGCCGTACCGGGACCTCTGGCAACTCCGACGCCCGTTGCCGGCCGCCCCCTCCGGGCTCGACACGCGGGCCTTCGATCCGGCGAGCGATCTCGACACCTGGATCTCCGTCAACAACCGGGCCTTCGCCTGGCACCCCGAGCAGTCCGGCCAGACCCGAGCTCGCGTCGCCGCCACGATGGCCGAACCATGGTTCGATCCCGACGGCTTCCGCATCCTCGAGATCGACGGCCGGATGGCCGGCTTCTGCTGGACGAAGGTCCACCCGGACCACCGACCGCCGATGGGCGAGATCTTCGTCATCGGCCTCGACCCCGACTTCCACGGCCGCGGGCTCGGCGGCCCGATGACCCTCGCCGGGCTCGAATGGCTCGCCGCCCAGGGGATCACGCTGGCCAACCTGTACGTCGAGAGCGACAACGAACCGGCGAACGCCACCTACGAGCGGCTCGGCTTCTCGCTCCACGCGGTCAACCGGGCCTACACCTCGGACCCGGCTGCGGTTGCCCGATGACGACCAGCCGCTATCAGGTCGACCGCGACGAGCTCGCGGCGCTGCTCGCCGACGAGCCCCGCTACCGCGTCGACCAGGTGTGGCAGGGGCTCTACGAGCAGCTCCGGGAACCGGACGAGATGACCTCGCTCCCCAAGGCGCTGCGGGCGACGATCGACGAAGTGCTGCCGCCGGGGCTCTCGGAGGTGACCCGGTCGGTGGGCGACGACGGCGACACGGTGAAGTGGCTGTGGGAACTCCACGACGGCGCCACCGTGGAGACGGTGCTGATGCACTATCCGGAGCGCTCCACGGTCTGCATCAGCTCGCAGGCCGGCTGTGCGATGGCCTGCGGTTTCTGCGCCACCGGCCAGGCCGGCTTCGAACGCCACCTCACCACCGGCGAGATCGTCGAGCAGGTGGTGCGCGCCGCCCGCGAGGCCGCGCCCCGGCGCGTCTCGAACATCGTCTTCATGGGCATGGGCGAGCCGATGGCCAACTATGACTCCATGTGGGGCGCGGTCGAGCGACTCCACGGCGACATCGGGATCTCCGCCCGTCACCTGACGGTCAGCACGGTCGGCATCATCCCGGGGATCCGTCGGCTGACCGACGAAGCGCTCCCGGTCAACCTGGCCGTCTCGCTCCACGCGGCCAACGACGAGCTCCGCAACGAGCTCGTCCCGATCAACCGCCGCTACCCCCTCGCCGACCTGGCGGAGGCCTGTGCCGACTACCTGTCGGTCAAGAACCGGCGGCTGTCGTTCGAATGGGCCCTCATCGACGGGGTCAACGACCGCGACACCGACGCCGAGGAGCTGGCGGGGCTGTGCCGGGCCTTGCGCGCTCACGTCAACCTGATCCCGCTGAACCCCACGCCCGGCTATCCCGTCCGCGGCAGCAGCCCCGAGCGGGTCGCGGCGTTTCGGGATCTGCTCCGATCACTCGGCGCCAACGCGACCGTGCGCCGCAACCGCGGCACCGAGATCGACGCCGCGTGCGGACAGCTCCGAGCCAACCACGAGGTCGAGGTGGTGCTGGGCCCCAGGCCCGACCGCTGATCAGAGCTGGAGGGTCCGCTGCTCACCGCCGGCGGCCCGCCATCGGATCACCCGGTCCAGGACCTCGTGCGACTCGACGGTGGTGTCCGCGAAGAGCACCGACGACGACACGTGCCCGCGGACGATCGTGCGCGGCCCGACCGCGGTCATCAACGCAGACCCCGCCACGCTCGCCGTCGGGTGCACGACACTGGTCCCGGAGCGCGCGAGGAGGTTGGCTTCGAGCAGGTCGGCCGGGGTCCCGCAGTCGACCCAGGTGCCGTTGTGGCCGATCACTTCGAGCCGGCCGGCGTCGTGCTCGTCGCGCCAGACCACCTCGTACAGCCCGCTCGGAGCCACCTCGAGGTCTCGCACCACCCGCCATGGCAACAGCGTGCCCACGATGGCCGAGCGCGGGCCGAAGGGCCCGCCACCGGGAACGAACACCCGAACCGTGTGGCCGTCCCAGCCGTCGACGAGCGGTGCCAACCCGCCCGGGCACCAGGTGTCTCCGTTGATGACCACGACAGGCCGACCGTCGATGAACTCCCGGAGGTTCGCAATGGCACCGGCGGTCCCCAGCGCCTCATCGACCTCGTGCGACACCATCGCCCGATCCCCCACCGACGCCACGATCTGCTGCGCGTGATGGTGCACGTTGACCGCGGGTTCGACCTCCACCGTGGCCAGGCGGTCCAGCGCCAGGTCCAGCAACGTCCGCGTGGCCACCGTGCAGAGTGGCTTGGCGATGCTGTCGGTGATCGGGGCCAAGCGGGTCCCTGCCCCCGCCGCCAGTGCCACCCCTGCCATGCTGGCGCCCATGCTGCGGAGCGTACCGGCGCTGGTCGCCGCCATCGGGATCCTCGCTGCTGCGTGCGGCAGCGGCGAGGAAGCGACCGCCCCCGACGCGAGCACCCTGGACTGGGAGGACTGCGACGGCATCCAGTGCGCCACCCTCGACGTCCCCCTCGACCACTCCGATCCCGACGGGGCCACCATCACCGTCGAGCTGAACCGCGACCGCGCCGACGACCCGGAGGCGCGTGTCGGCGTCCTCCTGGTCAATCCCGGCGGGCCCGGCGGCTCGGGTCGGGCCATGGCCCGCTCCTATGCCGCCCGCCATCCCGAGCTCGGCGACGCCTTCGACATCGTCGGCTGGGACCCCCGCGGCGTGTCGGGGACGTCGGAGCTGACCTGCGACGACGGCCTTCAGGCGTTCTACGCGCTCGACAACGACCCGGATGACGCGGCCGAGCTGGAGGCGCTGCGCGACCAGGCCGACTCCGCCGCGGCCGAGTGCGCCGCCGACTCCACGTTCCTGGTACATGTCGGCTCGGGCGCCGTCGTCGACGACATGGACCTGATCCGCATGGCGCTCGGCGAGGACCAGATCTCCTACCTGGGAACGAGCTACGGCTCCGTTCTCGGCCTGGGATACGCCACGCGGTACGGGCCCAACCTCCGAGCGGCCGTGCTCGACGGGGTGACCGACCCGGCCCACGACATGCAGGGCTGGCTGACCAGTCAGGCGGTGGCCACCGAGGCCGCACTCGTCGCCATCCTCGGCGACCTTACGCTGTTGGAGGAAACCCTCCGAGAGGCAGAGGCCGCCGACGTGTCTCCCTCAGACGTGGCTCGGGCGGCCATCAGCGCCACCTACGACCCGACTGCGGCGGGCGGGCTGGCCGAGGCGCTCCGGGCGCACCAGCGAGGCGACCGAGGGGCCATCGAGGCACTGTCCGACCGGTACCTCGGCTCGGCCGGCTTCGATGTCTACACGGCGGTCAAGTGTGTGGACCTCGAGCGCCCCGACGGGCTCGCCGCGTTCGCGGCCATGGTCGACACCATTGCCGCGGACGCGCCCGTGCTCGGCCCCGCCATCGCCAACGAGCTCCTGCCATGCGCCGCCTGGCGGGTCGATCCGGTGGTGCCCTTCCCGGTCATCTCCGACGCCGAAGCCCCGAGCCTGGTCATCCTCGGCAACACCGGCGACGCGGCAACGCCCCACGGGGACGCCGTGGCCGTCGCTCAGCGCCTCGACGACGCCCGCCTGGTGACCTTCGAGGGGGACGGCCACCTCAGCTTCGGTCGGGGCAGCGACTGTGTGGACGACGCGGTCGTGGCCTACCTGATCGATCTGGCACTTCCGGAGCCCGACCTGCGCTGCAACTGACCACCGGATGAGCTGTGGCCCGGTCAACCGGTCCACGTACCCTCGGTGGCATGGCGATCGACCCCGAACGGCTCCCCCAAGGCGACGAGAAGGTCCGCGCCGTGCGATCGATGTTCGACACCATCGCGCCGCGCTACGACATGGTGAACCGGATCATGACGTTCCGCCTCGACGTCCGCTGGCGCAAGCGCACGGTCCGTGACCTGGCGCTTCCTCGCGATGCCACGGTGATCGACCTGGCCTGCGGCACCGGCGACTTCTGCGTCGACCTCGGCGACGCCGGCCTTCGTCCGATCGGCTACGACATCAGCTTCGGCATGCTCTCCGCGGCGCGAACCGGCGCTCCCCTGGTCCACGCTGACATCCTGCGTCTGCCGGTGCCCGACCGCGCGGTCGACGGCGCGACCTGTGGCTTCGCACTCCGCAATCTGGTCGAGCTCCCCGCGTTCTTCGCGGAACTCGGCCGGGTCGTCCGCCCCGGTGGCCGCATCGGCCTCCTCGACGTCGCCGAGCCCGAGAATCGGGTCCTCCGATGGGGGCACGGGCTCTACTTCGGCAAGGTCGTTCCCCGCATCGGCGGACTGCTGTCGGACCGCGCTGCGTACGCCTACCTGCCCAAGTCGGTGGCGTACCTCCCAGAGCCCCAGGTCATGCTCGCCGACCTCGAACGCGCCGGGTTCACCGACGTCGACCGTCAACTCCTGTCGCCTGGCGCAGCCCAACTCATCACCGCGACCCGCGCCTGAGCATCCTCAGGCCCCGACCACGAGACCGACCGCGAGACCGCACCCCATCGCCAGCTGGACGCGTCCGGTGTCCCCGAGCACGGGAATCAGCGCCTGACCGACCGCTCCCCCCAGCACCAGGCGAATCGGCCGGACCGCCGCCACGAACGCCACCAGCCCGAGGATCGCGGGCCACCGCCACCCGATCGCGACCACCACGATGAGCGTTGCGGCGACCGCCAGCATCCCGACGTACGTCCACCGTGTCCGCTGCTCGCCGAGCCGCACCGCCAGCGTGCGCTTGCCCGACTCTCGATCGGTGGGGATGTCGCGCAGATTGTTGGTGACGAGCAGAGCCGTGGCCAGCAGCCCGACGGGGACCGCCACCAACACCGGCCAGCCGTCCACTCGTTCGGTCTGGACGAACGTGCTGCCCACCGACGCGACGAGACCGAAGAACACGAACACGAACACCTCACCCAGCCCCAGGTATCCGTACGGGTTGGAGCCACCCGTGTAGAACCAGCCGGCGAGGATCGACGCGAGCCCGACGAGGACCAGCCACCAGGACGTCGCGATCGCGAGACCGAGGCCGGCCACCGCGGCCACGCCGAACGAGGCGAACGCCGCGACCTTCACCGCCCGCGGCTCGACCAGGCCCGATCCCACCAGGCGGAGGGGACCCACCCGCTGGTCATCGGTGCCGCGCACCCCGTCGGAGTAGTCGTTCGCGTAGTTCACCCCGACCTGGAGCGCGAGTGACACGACCATCGCGACCGCGAAACGCCACCAGATGACCCCTCCGTCGTTGCCGGCGTCGCCGTCGAACGCCGCGGCGGTCCCGACCAGGACGGGGACGACGGCCGCAGGCAGCGTCCGAAGTCGAGCGCCGGCGACCCACAGGCCGATGCCCGACGGTGCTGAGGTGGTGGTCACCCCTCCAGTGTGTGTCCGCGACGGCGCCGGCCCCAAACCCGGCGGGGCTCGGCGTGGAGCCGGGGGTGCTGCCGTAGCATGCGGCCATGAATCGCCTCGCCGCCGAGTCGAGCCCCTATCTCCGGCAACACGCCGACAACCCGGTCGAGTGGTACGCCTGGGGCAGCGCGGCGTTCGACGCGGCGCAGAGCCGGCGACAGCCCATCTTGTTGTCCATCGGGTACTCGTCGTGCCACTGGTGCCACGTGATGGCGCACGAGTCGTTCGAGGACCCCGAGACCGCGGCGCTGATGAACGACTGGTTCGTCAACGTGAAGGTCGACCGCGAGGAACGGCCGGACGTCGACGCCATCTACATGGAAGCGCTCCAAGCCCTCACTGGGCGTGGTGGCTGGCCCATGACCGTGTTCCTCACCCCGACCGGCGAACCGTTCTTCGCCGGGACCTACTTCCCACCGACAGCCCGGGGCGGGATGCCCTCGTTCTCCGACGTCCTGACGCGGGTCGCAGCGGCCTGGCGCGACAACCCCGACGAGGTCGCCGCCCAGGCGGGCGAGCTCACGGCTGCGGTCGGACGCGCCGGCCGCCTCGAACCGGACCGCCAGCTTCCCGACCCCGGTGCGCTCGAGGCAGCCACCCGGCGTCTCCGCGAGCACTACGACGCCGCGTGGGGCGGATTCGGCACGGTGCCCAAGTTCCCCCACACCCTCGCGCTCGATGCGTTGCTCCGGTCCCATCAACGGACGGGCGACGACGACGTGCTCCAGATCGTGACCAACTCGCTCGATGCCATGGCATCGGGCGGGATCTACGACCACCTCGGCGGTGGGTTCGCGCGCTATTCGACCGATGCCCAGTGGATCGTTCCACACTTCGAGAAGATGCTGTACGACAACGCGCTCTTCGTCCGCGCGTACCTGCACGCCTGGCAGGTCACCGGCAAGGAGCGCTACCTCCAGGTCGTCGACGAGGTGATCACCTACGTCCTCCGAGATCTGCGGAGTCCCGATGGTGGCTTCTACTCCGCCGAGGACGCCGACAGCGAGGGGGTCGAGGGCAAGTTCTACGTGTGGACGCCCGAACAGATCCACATGGTGCTCGGCGACGACGCCCCCGAGTTCCTCAATTGGTACGGGGTGACCAGCGAGGGCAACTTCGAGGGGCGCAACATCCTGTGGCGCCCCACCCGCGGGGACCTCATCCGGCCGTCGTCGGTCGAGCTGAGCCGCCAGCGCCTCTTCCAGGCGCGAGAGATGCGCATCCGACCCGGCCTCGACGACAAGGTCCTGACCGAGTGGAACGGCCTGATGCTCTCCAGCATCGCCGAGGCGGCGTTCGTGACGTCCAACCACCAGTGGCGCTCGGCTGCCATCCGCAACGGCGAGTTCCTTCTCGCATCGATGCGCCGACCCGACGGCCGCTGGTTGCGATCCTGGCAGGCCGCGGCGGCCAACCTCCCCGGCGGGGCTCGTCACCTCGCCGTCGCCGCCGACCTCACCGCCGTCATCGACGCCTTCACCCGACTGGCCGAGGCATCGGGCCAGGCGCGGTGGATCGACGCCGCAACCGAGACGGCCGAGCAGCTGCTCGATCTCTTCTGGGACGACACCAACGGCGGCGTCTTCACCACCGGCAGCGACGCGGACCCGCTGATCACCCGCCCCAAGGACGTGGCCGACGGGGCCATCCCCTCCGCGAACAGCAGCGCTGCAGTCGCCCTCCTCCGCCTCGGTGCGTTGACCGGCAACCAACACATGACCGCGAGGGCCGAAGACATCCTCCGACTGCTCGGCGCCCATGCCGTGGCCCAGCCGATGGGGTTCGCCCACGTGCTCACCGGCCTGGACCTGATGCAGCACGGGTTCACCGAGATCGTCATCCCCGGTGAACCGGAGGAACTGGTGGAGGTCCTTCGTCTCCGCTACCGCCCGAACACCGTGGTCGCATGGGGCGAGCCCTACGACTCACCGCTGTGGCTCGACCGAGACAACGGCCACGCCTACGTGTGCCACAACTACACGTGCGGCCTTCCGGCGAGCACTCCCGCCGCCCTCGTCCGCCAACTCGAGGCCACCTAGAGGAGCAGGAGCCGCGGTCGTCGGGCCGACGAACGCTCGTGGACCGGGAACCGGAGGTTCCCGGTCGAGGTCACGCCGCCTTTTCCAGGATGTGGACGCCGCAGGCGGAGCCGAGGCCGATCACGTGGGCCAGCCCGACCTTGGCCTTGTTGATCTGGCGATCGCCGGCCTCGTTGCGGAGGTGCATGACGATCTCGTGGATGTTGGCGATGCCGGTGGCCGAGATCGGGTGGCCCTTGGACTGCAGGCCGCCCGAGACGTTCACCGGTGTCGCACCGTCGCGCCAAGGGGCGCCCGACTCGAAGAAGTCGGCCGCGCCGCCCTCTTCGCACAACATCAGGTTGTCGTAGTGCACGAGCTCGGCGGTGGCGAAGCAGTCGTGGAGCTCGACCAGGTCGAGGTCCTCGGGACCGACACCGGCGGCCTCGTACGCCTGCTTCGCGGCGTTGCGGGTCAGGGTGTTCACGTCGGGCAGGACCTGACAGGCCTCCTGCCACGGGTCGGTGGTGAGGACCGACGCAGAGATCTTGACCGCACGCTTCTGGGTCGCCTTGGGGAGCTTCTTCTTCCGAGCGTCGCTCATCACGATCATCGCGGCGGCGCCGTCGCAGTTGCCCGAGCACATCGGACGAGTGTTCGGGTAGGCGATCATGACGTCGTTCATGATCTCGTCGAGCGTGAACCGCTTCTGGTAGGCGGCCAGGGGGTTGAGCGTCGAGTGGGCGTGATTCTTCTCGGAGATCTTGGCGAACAACTCGAAGCTGGTGCCGCCGTACTTGTGGCCGTACTCCATGCCGACCTGTGCGAAGACGCCGGGCATGATGCCGGTCCCGACCCGACCCTCGGTGACATCCAAAGCGCCGATCCGGCCGCTGGGCGTCCAGGTCTTGGTGTCCTTCGGGACCCGGTTGGCCTGCCCGAGCAAGCCGGCGCCGGCCAGCTTCTCGACCCCGACCGCCATGCCGACGTCGGTCTCGCCGGCCTTGACGGCCATCACCGCGACCCGCAGCGCCGTGGCGCCCGTGGCGCACGCGTTGGCGACGTTGAACACGGGGATTCCGGTCTGGCCGATCTGCTTCTGGAGCTGCTGACCCACACCTGCGCCGGCGTTCATCAGGTTGCCGACACCGAGAACGCCGACCTCGGCCATGGTGATGCCCGCGTCGGACAGCGCTGCCATCGAGGCCTCCGACGCCAGGTCGATCGCATCCTTGTCCGGGTGCTTGCCGAACTTGGTCATGTTGGATCCGACGATCCAGATGTCATCTGCGGCCATGGGAGTCTCCGTGTTCGAGGTCAGCGGTCGGCGTTCAGTTTGTCAGATCAGGCGAAGGTCCCGAGCAGCGGGCCGCCGAGCGCGGGAGGCACGGCCCGAGCGGCCTGGCGCCGAGCGCGTGAGCGGAACCGGACCAGGAGCGTCAACGACGGGCCGAGCCCACGGGTGTGAAGCCGAAGCCGATGGCTTCGACACCGTTGTCGTCGAGGCCCATGGAGTAGGTGGCGAGCTTCACCTGCATCCCCAGGTGGACCTGTTCGGGGTCGGGGTCCACGCCGATGAGCGTGCACTTGACACTCGTGCCGTCGCAGTCGACCACGGCGGACACGAACGGCTTGGGACCCATGGCCACGATGCTGAAGCTCGTGACCACGCCCTTGTTCTTGACCCGGACCTTCTTGAACTCGGTGTCGAAGCAGGCCGAGCATGCGTTACGACGGTCGAAGTAGCGGGCACCGCAGCTCTTGCACTCGTTCGCGCGCAGATACGGGGTCTTGCCGAGCACCAGATAGTCGACGAAGGGGATCTGCTCCGGTTCGGCACCCTTCTTCGCGGTCTTGGTTGCCATCGGTCCTCCGAATGGTCAGGTCGGTCGGCGTCGACTGTACTGCAGGGCCCGGATCCGCCGACCAGCTGCTGCCGGGATCACCACTGGCCGCGATGGATCACGTCGTCGAGCGGCGGGCGCCCACGGGCCGCGGAACGGCTGGGCCGCTGGGCGGGAGCGGGGTGCCCGACCGCGATCGCGCCGATGGCCCTGCGGTCCCCCGGCACTCCGAAGGTCTCGGCGACCGCCGGCTCGTGGTCGAACACGCCGAAGAACAGGGCGCCCAGGCCGCGGTCCGCCGCGGCCAGCAGCACGAGCATCGCCGCCATGCCTCCGTCGACCCACCAGTACGGCGTCGACCACGCGTCCTCACCGGCGCCGAGTCCGGTCCTCGCCTTGTCGGGCTCGGCGTAGCGCTCGGTGTACGCGCCCGGGCGGACCCACGGCACGACCAGCACCGGCGCGGCCAACAGATCGGGCCACGGGAAGGTCGAGCGGGCCTCAGGCGGCAGCGTGGTCTCCCAGTAGCGGTCGACCTCGTCCGCTCCCGCCAACACCAGGAAGTCGAGCGCCGCGGTGTTGCCCGCGGCAGGGCTGCGCCGGGCCAGGTCGATGATGTCGTCGATGACGTCATCCGACACCGGCTCGGCCGTGAACGCGCGCGTCATGCGCCGGTTGCGAACGAGCCGGGCGAATGCCGACTCGGCGCCGACCCCGTCGGCAGTCAGCTGCCCAGCTTCTCCAGGTCTTCGGCGTCGACCCATGCGAAGGCGATCAGGTACCCGCCGTTGTCGCGCTCGACCTCGTCGAAGAAGGCGACCACGTCCTCGCTGATCTTGTCGGCCTTGAGCGACTCGTGATCGAACAGCACCGGCTGATCACCGTCGCCGGCCACCGAGAACGAGCGGTCGTCGTAGCGATCGGACTCGATGCCGAAGCGCTTCACGAGACGGCGACCCCACGCCCGCTCCTCGCCGGAAGCTCGATGACCCGGCCGGGGCACGATCTCGTCCACGCTCGAGAACAGCTCGAACCCCGACGGCTCGTCGAAACGGGTGCCGATCAGGACGTCTTCGTCCGGGAACGCCATGAGCGCCCGGTGGTACATCTCCGACATCAGCGCGCGCATGACGGTGGTGCGCTTGGAGTTCTTGCCGACCGCACCGAGCGCCATCAGCACACACGGTGTGCCACCGATGCGCTCCAGGGTGCTGAACACGTACCCCTTCAGGCGCCCGTTGTCGCGTGCCGTGGTGAGCAGCACCCACTCCTCGGTCTCCTTGGACAACACGCCCACCGAGAAGCTGTGGCGGCTCTCACCGCTGAGCTCGGCCATCTCGTCGAGCTCACCGTCGGTGACGGCTGTGCAGTCTTTGGTCTCCACCTCGATTGCCATGCGCTGCGAGCCCCCGATTTCTCCTCCCGATACAGCCCGACCAGTCCACTCGCGTCGCCGAGATCGCGCAACTTGAACGGCCGCGGACCCCATCGCGCCTGGTGACAGGCTCGCGACGGGCAGCGGAGCGCGCGGCGTTCACGCACGCGACGTGCGCCGTTCTTGTCAAGTCGCCTCGGTCGCCCGGCCGCCCACGCGGGCGGTCGACACCGTCACCCCGCGGCCGAGGAAAGCAGGTCGGCGGAACTACGAACCTCGGCGATCGGTGCCTGGCCGACGGGCCCGGGAGTCGGTTGTGAGGCGTCCTTGGTGGCGTACTCGTGCACGTAGGTCTGCCCCGACAGTTGGGCGATCTCGAACATCAGCTCGTCGGTCATCTCCCGATAGAGCAGCGGATCGCCGTCGCGAGCCCGGAACCGAGCGGGGTCGATGGGTCGACCGATGTTGATCTCGACCGTCATGAAGGGCTTCGGGGCCGGCTGATCCGGTGGCTGGATCTCCCTCGTTCCTCGGAGGCCCACCGGAATGATCGGGGCGCCGGTGCGCATGGCGAGACGAGCCACCCCGGTCCGGCCCTTGTGCAGGTGGCCCGACCGCGAGCGCGTGCCCTCGGGATAGATCCCGAAGAGCTCCCCGGCATCGAGAATGCGGGCTGCGGTGTCGAGCGCGGCCTGGCTCGCCGCGCCCCCGGACCGATCGATCGGGACCATGCCGAGGGCCGGGAAGAGGTACTTCGTCTTCCAGTCGTCCATGTACTCGGCCTTGCCCACGTAGGTGATCCGGCGGTCGAGCACCGCCGGCAGGAAGAACGAGTCGATCACCGACACGTGGTTGGGCGCCATGATCGCCGGCCCGTCGCTGGGCACGTTGTCGAGCCCGTTGACGTCGAATCGCCAGAACAGTCGACAGCTCGGCCCCAAGACGTGTCTCGCGAAGAACCAGAGCTGGCCTGCTTCGCGCTGCATGTTCCCCTCACCCCTCACCTGTGTCGTCGATGCGGACGGCCGCAGGTCAGGCCTCGGGAATGTCGAGGAAGACCTCACGGCCGGTGTCCACGCCCAACAGCATGGCAGCTTCGGAGACACCCAGCCCGGCATCGACGGCCGCGTCGATGGCGGCGACCGCCCCCGGGGTGTCGAGATCGTCGTCGAGGCGTGCCCGGACCTCGGCCAGGGCACCGTCGCCGCGGCCCGCCGCGATCCAGCGCACGAGCCGCTCGGCGGCCTCGGGCATGATCTGCTCGTCCCAGCTCCACGAGTCGCGGTAATGATGCTTGACGATCCCGAGCCGGATGGCCCGAGGATCGAAGTCCTTGCGGAGATCGGAGACGAAGACCAGGTTGCCCAGCGACTTGGACATCTTCTCGCCGTCCATGCGCACCATCGCCTGGTGCATCCAGTGGCGAACGAACGGCTCGCCGGTCGCAGCCTCGGACTGGGCCCGCTCACATTCGTGGTGCGGGAAGATCAGATCCGAGCCCCCGCCGTGCAGATCGAGGGTCGTGGTCTCGAGGTCGCGCATGGCCAGGGTGGAGCACTCGATGTGCCAGCCGGGGCGTCCGGGTCCCCACGCGGAGTCCCACGCAGGCTCGTCGGGCGCCGAGGGCTGCCACAACACGAAGTCCAGCGGGTCCCGCTTGTTGGGGTCGTCGGGGTACCCGCCGCGCTCGGCGGCGTACTCGAGCATGGTTTCGCGGTCGTAGCCGCTCACACTGCCGAAGTCCTCGAACGACGACACGTCGAAGTACACCGCCCCACCAGCTTCGTAGGCATGACCGTTGTCGAGCACCATCCCGATGAACTTGCGGATGTCGGCGATGGCCGAGGTGGCGCGGGGCTCGCTCCACGCCGGCAGCATCTCCAGGGCGCGCATGTCGTCGTCGAAACGCGCCATCTCGGCGGCCGCCAGGTCGAGGTAGTGCACCCCGAGTTCGCGCGCCTTGCGGAGGATGTCGTCGTCCACGTCGGTGACGTTGCGGACGCAGCGGGTCTCGTGCCCCAGGTCACGCAAGCGCCGCTGGAGCACGTCGTATCCCATGTAGACGGCGGCGTGCCCGAGGTGCGTGGAGTCGTACGGGGTGAGCCCGCACGTGTACATGGTCACCACGGGACCGGGCTCGAATGGCACGATCGCGGCCCGAGCGGTGTCGTAGAGCTGGATGGTCATCGGCCAGGACTGTACTCAGCGCGTGGGGCCTGCGGATGCGACGGCGCCGTCCTGGCCCCGTGACCCGCCGCCGCCGAGGTCAGAGCCCGGTGATCTGGACGGCCGAGCGGGTCTTGTACTTGCGGTTCAGCTGCAACAGCACGGCGGTGAATGCCTCGATGGGCGCGGCGTTCGACAGCGAGCCGCAGTCGAGCGACCGCAGGTTCGGCATGGTGTCGACGATGGCCATCGTCTCGTCGATCGCGTCCTGACGGTCGGCGCACACCAGGACGTCGCCGATCATCGGGTGGTCGATCTCGCCCAACTCCTTGGCCGGCAGGTGCTGGAACGCCGCGGCGACGCGGGAGTCCGGAATGGCGGCCTGGACATCAGCGGCGATCGATCCCCGAGGCGGGTACAGCGCGTGGAACTCGTCGCCGACTCGCGCGAGCGCGTTCGCCATGCAGATCACCAGCTTGCCCTTGAGCCGAGGCTCGTACTCGGCCGCGGTCGGGGCGCAGGCATCCCATGGGGTGGCGATGATCACCACGTCGGCGAGCGCTGCCTGCGGGTTGGAGAGCCCCTGCAGGTCGAGCGCCTTGTCGTGGTGTTCCTCGAGCAGCTCGTCCACCAGCTCCGCTGACCGAAGCGCAGACCGCGATCCGATCGCGACGGCGTGCCCGACCGACGCCAGCCGGAGCGCCAGCCCCTTGCCCGCCGGTCCGGTTCCGCCCACGAGTCCGATCTCCATGCCGCCCGAAGGTACATCGCCTGCGTGCACGGCGATAATCCGCCGTGCGGTGCCGAGTGCACGGCGATAATCCGCCGTGCGGTGCCGAGTGCACGGCGACAATCCGCCGTGCGGTGCCGAGTGCACGGCGACAATCCGCCGTGCGGTGCCGAGTGCACGGGCCACAACCGGCCCTGGCCACGGCTGCGGTGTCTTGGCCCGGGAACCCCTCCGGCTATCGTGCCCGCATTCGCCCCGACCCGGGAGGAGCTCGCATGGGCCTGCTCGATGGCAAACGCATCCTGATCACCGGCGTCCTCACCGACGCATCGCTGGCGTTCGGCGTCGCCCGGCTGGCCATCGACGAGGGCGCCGAGGTCGTCCTGACCGGCGCCGGCCGCGGCCTCAGACTCACCCAGCGCACGGCCCGGAAGCTCGATGCCGACGTCGCCGTGCTCGAGCTCGACGTCACCGACCCCTCCCACGTGGTCACCGTCCGCGACGACCTGCGCGAGCGATGGGGCAGAGTGGACGGCGCCCTGCACGCGATCGGGTTCATGCCCGAGGTCGGCCTCGGTGAGGACTTCATGGAAGCCCAGTGGGACGACCTGTCGATCGGGTTCAACATCTCGGCCTACAGCCTCAAGACCCTCGCCGACGTGGTTGCGCCGCTGATGACCGACGGCGGTTCGATCGTGGGGCTGGACTTCGACGCCACCGTGGCGTGGCCGGCCTACAACTGGATGGGCGTCGCCAAGGCCGCGCTCGAGTCCGCGTCCCGCTATCTGGCTCGTGCCCTGGGGCCCGACGACATCCGAGTCAATCTCGTCGCGGCCGGACCGATCCGCACCATGGCGGCCAAGTCGATTCCCGGGTTCAAGGAGTTCGAGGACGCGTGGGACGGTCGGTCCCCCCTCGGCTGGGACGTCAACGACTCCACCGCGGTGGCCAAGGCGTGCGTCGCGCTCCTGTCGGACTGGTTCCCCCAGACCACCGGTGAGATGCTCCACGTCGACGGCGGGTACCACGCCATCGGGGCGTGAGGAACACGCAACCATACAGTTGCACATAGGATGCGGACATGGCATCCGATCACCGACCGTTCCGCTTCGGCCTCCAGGCCTCCTTCGCACAGCAGGCCGACGAGCTGCGCGAGCTGAGCCGGCGGGCCGAGGCCTCCGGCTACGACCTCGTCACCATCGCCGACCACCTCGGGATCATCGACCCGTTCATCGGGGCGACCGTGGCCGCTGAGGCCACCTCGACGCTGCGGGTCGGCACGCACGTGCTCAACATCGACTTCCACCCGGCAGCACTGCTGGCCCGAGCCGCGGCCACCATCGATCTGACCAGCGGCGGCCGCTTCGAGCTCGGCCTGGGGACCGGCTACATGAAGGGCGAGTACGACGCCGCCGGCCTTGCGTTCGACCGTCCCGGTGTCCGGATCGGTCGGCTCGCGGACACCATCACGATCCTCCGCGGCCTCTTCGCCGGCGAGACGGTGGACCACGCCGGCCCGGACCGATCATCGGCCGGGCAGACCCTCCAACCGCTTCCGCCCCAAGGCGCGGCGCTGCCGATTCTCGTCGGCGGCAACGGGGACCGCCTGCTGGGCCTCGCAGCGAGGGTCGCGGACATCGTCGGCTTCACCGGGTTCGGGTGGGACGCCGAGGCCGGCGCCCCGACCATCAGCCACATGACGGCGGAGGGCTTCGCCGACCGCGTCGCGCTCGTGGCGGCACATGCCACCGACCCGGAGCGCCAGACGTTGGTACAGCGAGTCGTGGTCACCGACGACCGGAATGCGGTCGCCGCACAGATCGCCGAGGAGCTGCCGGTGGGCGGCGCCGATGCCGTCCTCGCCAGCCCCTTCGTCCTGGTGGGGACCGTCGAGGAGATCTGCGACGAGATCGTCGAGCGCCGGGCGACGACGGGGGTCAGCTACCTCACCGTGTTCCACGGCCGGGTCTCCCCCGAGTTCGACCAGGTGGTCGCTCGCCTCGCCGGACGATGAGGGCCGTCAGGGAAGGCTGAAGCCACGCCGATACGGGACGGCGATCCGCTCCTCCTCGAAGCCCAGCGATGCATAGAGCGCTCGTGCCGCCCCGTTCGCCTCGCGGACGGTCAGATGCACGTGGTCGACGCCGCTCGTCACGAGGTCGGCGGTGGCCGTGCTGACCAGTGCCCGGCCCAGGCCGCGACCGCGGAGCCGTTCGTCGACGGCCAGATAGTCGATGTAACCCGAGCCGTCGGGCTGCATCTCGTAGGCGACGTAGCCGACGACGCACCCGTCGTCCTCGATCACCTGTCGAGGGTGCTCCGACGCCACCAGCATCGCCGGCGGGGTGTGCGTGCCCGGGAACGCCAGGTCGTGCAGCGCACCCACGGCCTCGTGGTCGGACTCGATCATGGAGCGGACTCGGGGATCGACCACCGCGGCGGTGGGGTCCCGCCGCAACAACACCGACCCGGGGTCGGTGGTGAACCCGTGCCGATCCGCCCAGCCGGCGATGGACTCGCTGCGAGCGTCGGCCGCCGCCTCCTCCTCGTGGTACGCGTCGCCGAGCAGCGCGCGAGCGACCCGATACAACTCGTCGGCGACTGCGTCCCATGCGTCGGTCGGCGCGAAGGGCCCCCACCACCAGACCCGCCCCATGTCGGGGTCCGGCTCGCCGAACAGCCACCCGACGATCTCACCACCGGCCTCGGCGACCGCGGTGGTGGCCGCCCACTCGTCGAGCTCGGCCACCTCCGCAGCGATCGCATCCGCATCCGCACTCAGGTACAGGCAATGGCGCGCCGGATCAGCCTGGTGAATCGCGGCGAGCGCGCCCATGGCGGCCAGATCAGCGGCACGCGCAGGACGGACCGCACTCACCGGACCCGAGCCCTGATTCGGTCGGTCTCGTCCATGATGTCGCCCACGATGGATTCGAGGATGTCTTCGAGCGTGATGATGCCGACCTCCTGGCCGTGTTCGCGCACCAGCGCGAAGTGGATCTGCGACCGCCGCATGGAGAACAGGAGATCGGACACCTTGCGGTCGGGCGAGACCACCAGCATGCGCCGAATCAGCTCGCGGGCGACCGGCTTCTCCCGCTCGCCGTTCTCGACATAGAGGAGATCCTTGGCGTGCACGAACCCCAACACCGCTCGCCCGGACACGATCGGCAGGCGGCTGTGACCGCTGGACGCCGCCAGCTCCGACACCTCGATGACGGTGGCCTCGCGATCGGCGAGCACCACCTGCGACCAGGGGATCATCAGCGACGCAGTGTCGCGCCCCTCGAATCCGAGCGCGCCCGACAGGAGGGTGTGGTTGAACTCGTCGATCAGGCCCTCCCCGGCAGACGCGTCCACCATCGTGACGAACTCCTGCGCCGTGTGCGCCGTCCCCAACTCGTCCACCTGCTCGACCCGGAACGGTTTGAGCAGCAGGGCCGCCATGCCGTTCAGGAGCCACACGACAGGCCGCATGACGGTCACCAGGGCCCAATGGATCGGGGTCACCCAACGGGCTGTGCGCTCGGGCGTGGCCAGCGCCAGATTCTTGGGGACCATCTCCCCGATGACCATGTGGAAGAACACCACCACCATCAGCGCGACCGCGAACGAGATGCCGTGCAACAGGCCCGACGGGATGTCGACCAGCGGCTCGACGATCGACTCCAGCACGTCGGCGATCGCGGGCTCCGCGATCAGACCCAGACCGAGGCTGGTCACCGTGATGCCGAGCTGGGCCCCACTCAGCGACAACGGCAGGTTCTGCATGGCGGTCAGGACCCGGCGAGCCCCCCGGTCACCCTCCGCCGCGTCGCGTTCCACCCGGGTGCGGCGAGCCGCGATGAGCGCGAACTCTGCGGCGACGAAGACCCCGTTCAACAGCACCAACACCACGGCGATCAGGATCGCGACGAGTGGGTTCATCGGCCCGCCCCCTGACTGGCGAGCAAGCGGGCCTGCACCGACGCCCACGGCTCGTGGAGCCGCAGGGTCTCGATCCGCCTGCGGTCCATCTCCAAGACCTCGATCCGCCAGCCGTCGTGGCGGAGCATCTCGCCCGAGGCGGGAATGCGTTGCAGCCGGTCGAGCACGAACCCGGCGAGGGTCTCGTAGCTGCCTCCGGGGAACTCGAATCCGCACGCATCCCGGACCTCGTCGTGGTGCAGACCCCCGGACAGCACGTACACGCCATCGCCCTCGACCACGGTGAGTTCGGCAGCGTCGTCGTGTTCGTCGTCGATCTCGCCGACGATCTCCTCGAGCAGGTCCTCCATCGACACGATCCCGGCCGTGCCGCCGTGTTCGTCGACCACCACCGCGAGCGGCAGGCGGTCGCGCCGCATGTCCTGCATGAGCGAGACGAGCTCTCGCGACTCGGGCACCGCCAGCACATCGCGGCTCACCGAGGTCACCGGGGTGGTGTCGCGGTCGTCCGGAGCGATGGCGAGCGCGGCCTTGACGTGGACCACGCCCACGACGGTGTCGAGATCGCCGCGGACCAACGGGAACCGCGACTTCCCCGTCTCCGCGCTGAGCGCGACCAGGTCCGCGACCGAGGCGTCCGCGTCCAGTGCGTGGACGTCGATCCTCGGCACCATGACGTCATCGGCCGCCTTGTCGGCGAAACGCAACGAACGTGTCAGCAGCGTGACCGCGCTGCCCTCGAGTGTCCCCTCTGCGCCCGAGCTGCGAACCAGGTAGTCGAGATCCTCGAGGTCCGGCAGCTTCTTGAGCTCGTGCGCCGGCTCGACGCCGAGACGACGCGTCAGCCAGTCGGCCGCCCCGTCGGACACTCGGATGAACGGTCCGGCGATGAAGCTGTACAGCCGAAACGGCGTGGCCAGGAGCTTGGCGGTGCGCTCGGGCCGGGCGATGGCGATGTTCTTCGGCACCAACTCGCCGATCACCATGGTGAAGACCGTCGCCAGAATGATGGCGACCACGACGGAGACCCCGGGTGCGGCACCCGTCCCCACGACGGACTCGACGACCGGTTGGAGCAGCGCCGCCGCCACCGGCTCGGAGATGAAGCCCAGCACCACCGCGGCGATCGTGATGCCCAGCTGAGCGCCCGAGAGCTGGAAGGACAACCGCTGCAGCAGACGGAGGACGACGCCTGCGACGCGGCTGCCCGCTGCGGCTTCTTGTTCGATCTTGGTCCGATCGACCGCGACGAACGCGAATTCGGCCGCGACGAAGAAGGCGGTCGCGGCGACGAGTGCGGCGACGCCCAGCAGTCCGAGCGCGGTGTCTATCGAGTCACCATCCGGGCCATGTCTCGACCCAGGCTAGTGGCCGGGGTCGACGCAAGCGCCACCACGACCCGTTATGGTTCGAAGCCCTAACCATCTGATGATCGAACCAACGCTGGACACCAGCTCCCCGAACGACCCGCCGACCGGCACCGAGATCGCGGCTGCGCGCACCGTCGTCCGCCTCAGTCGCCACCTGGCGCACGCGCTGGGTCATGTCGACCTCACCGAGGCCCAGTACCGGGTCCTGGCGATGCTCGCCGAGGGCGAGGCAGGTGCCTCGGGTATCGCCGGGCAGATGGCGTTGACCAAGCCGTCGATCACCGCCCTGATCGACGGGCTCGAGGAACGTGGCCTGGTCGAGCGCCAGCCACACCCGTCCGACCGCCGTCGACGAACGCTCTCCATCACCGCGGCGGGCGCCGACCAACTCCAGCGCGCCGACGCGGCCACCGTCAGTTGCCTCCGTTCCATCGCCGCGCACACCGAGGAGTCAGGGTCCTGTTGCTTCGAGCACCTCGGCGAATGGGACGGTGCGGTCAAGAACTACCGGCAGGCCCGCCGCGAGGCCCGCGCCGCCCGAGGTGACTCGTGACCACCACACACGACCCGGTCGCCGGCAGCGCCCCCGGACCCGAGACCACCGACTACGAGCCGATCGCGGTCCGACCCCGACATGCCGCTCCGCGCGCCACCATCGACCCCGACACGTCCTTGGGCTGGTTCCGACGTCTCCTGCCGGTCGTCCGGCAACACCGGCGTCCGATCGTCGTGGGCACCATCACCGGCCTGGTGGCGCTGGTCCTCCAGGTCGCCGTACCAGCAGCCGCCCGCAGCGCCATCGACGCCACCCGAGCCGCCGACGAGGCCGACCTGAACACCTGGATCGTCGTCCTCGTCGTGCTCGCGGCGGGCCGGTTCGTCTTCGGTGCCGTCTACCGGATGGCCCTGTTCCAACTCGCGTGGGGCGTCGAGACCGACCTCCGAGCGCTCCTCTACGACCACCTGACCACGCTGAGCTTCTCCTACTACGACCGCACCCAGTCCGGACAGGTGATCTCCCGCGCCAACAGCGACATCCGATCCATCCAGGTGCTGCTCGCGTTCGCACCGCTGATCATGATGAGCTGCCTGTCGTTCGTCCTCGCGTTCGGGTTCATGCTGACGATCCACGTGCAGCTCACCCTGGTCGCGCTGGCCACCCTCCCGTTCGTCTACTACTTCGGCCAGCAACTCCGGAACACGGTCTTCCCGCTGACGTGGGTCAGCCAGGCCCGGATGGCCGAGCTCGCGACCATCGTGGACGAGAACGTCAACGGCACCCGGGTGGTCAAGTCCTTCGCTGCCGAGGAACGACAGGTCAACCTCCTCGCCCGCGCGGCCGATCACCTGCGCTGGGCCAACGTCCAGGCGATACGGGCTCGAGCGAAGTACAACCCGTTCATCGAGGCGCTCCCCCGAATCGGCACCGCGATCGTGCTGTTGTACGGCGGGCTACTCGCCATCGACGGTGAGGTGTCGGTCGGCACGCTCTTCGCCTTCAACGCCTACGTCCTCATGCTGCAGGCTCCATTCCGCATGTTCGGCTTCGTCCTCCTCCAATCCCAGCGCGCCAGCGCGTCGGCGACCCGCGTCTACGAGGTGCTCGATCAAGAAGCCGAGATCGTCGACGCCCCCAACGCCGCGGACCTCGCCCGCCCCAGGGGACACCTCACCTTCTCCGACGTCCACTTCACCTATCCGTCGACCCAGGTGGGGACGGCGAGCGGCCGCCTGCCCGTCCTCACCGGCCTCGACCTCGAAGTCGCAGCCGGCGAGACCGTCGCCATCGTCGGTCGGACGGGAAGCGGCAAGTCGACGATCGCTCGCCTGCTGGCCCGCTTCTACGAACCCGACAGTGGACAGATCCTGATCGACGGCCAACCGATCGACCAGGTCACCCTCGCCAGCCTCCGCCACCACGTGGGCCTGGTGTTCGACGAGCCCTTCCTCTTCTCGACCAGCGTGCGGGACAACATCTCCTACGGCCGACCGCACGCCGACATCAGCGACGTCGTCGCGGCCGCCACCGCAGCGCAGGCCCATGGGTTCATCAGCGAGCTCGGCGAGGGGTACGACACGGTGGTCGGCGAACGCGGCTACACCCTGTCGGGCGGCCAACGACAGCGCATCGCGATCGCCCGGACACTGCTCGAGAACCCACCCATCCTGATCCTCGACGACGCCACCAGCGCCATCGACGTCCGCGTCGAAGCGCAGATCCACGACGCGCTCGACGACCTGCTCCAGGAGCGCACCACCATCCTGATCGCACACCGGTTGTCGACCATCGCCCTGGCGGACCGGGTGGTCCTCCTCGAGAACGGCAAGGTCGCAGCGACCGGCACCCATCAGGAACTGCTGGCCGACGAGCCGCGCTACGTCCAGATCCTGGCCGAGGCCGGCGAAGAACCGAACGTCGACGAGGGGAACTCCTGATGGGGTTCGGACCCCCAGTCGGCTTCGGCGGCGCGAACTCCGTGACCGCCTCGCGCGATGCGGGACTGCCCCATGCCGGCGTCCCCGGTCATCTCCAGGAGGCCGTGGACGAGGTGCTCGACCGGGAGCCGGACCATCCCGATCCCGCCATCGAGTTCGAGCACCGGTTCGAACCGGGCCCACCGTTCTCGCTGCGATCGTTCCTGTGGCCGCACCGTTGGCGCCTGGCGGGTGCGCTGGTGCTGGTGGTCCTCGAGAGCGTCGCCCTCCAAGCGGGTCCGCTGCTGACCCAGATCGGGATCGACGACGGGGTGTTGCCGGGCGACAAGACCGTCCTCGTCATCGCCGCCCTGCTGTACGTCGTGTTCATCGCCGTCGGCGGGGTGACCAGCTGGATCCGGATCCGTTACACGGGGACACTCGGCGAAGACCTCACCCGTTCCCTCCGAGTCCGCGTGTTCGGCCACATGCAGCGCCAGTCGCTCGACTTCTACACCGACGAGAAGGCGGGCGTCCTCATGACGAGGATGACCAGCGACATCGAGGCCCTCTCGCAGCTCTTCCAGGAGGGCCTGGTCAACTTCGCGGTCCAACTGCTGACACTCGTGGTCATCACGGTGGTCCTGGTGATTCTCGACCCGACCCTGGCACTGATCACGCTGGCCTTGGTCCTGCCAGTCACCCTCGCCTTGAGCAACTGGTTCCGGCTCCGCTCCGACCGGAGCTACGGAGCCGTCCGCGAACGCATCGCCGAAGTCCTCTCGGATCTCTCGGAAAGCCTGGCCGGCATCCGCGTCATCACCGCCCACAACCGTCGTCGCCACAACGTGGTCAACCACACCAACGTCGTCGGCGACCACAAGGACGCCAACCTCGCCGCCATCCGGGCCGCCTCCATCTACACCCCCGGCACCGAGGCCATCTCCATCCTCGGCCAGGCGATGATCCTGTTCATCGGCGGCAGCATGGTGCTCGACGGTGATCTCGAGATCGGCGAGCTGACCGCGTTCCTGCTGTACCTCGCGGCGTTCTTCGCGCCGATCCAGTCGTTGACCCAGCTCTACAACGGCTACCAACAGGGGCAGGCCGCGGTGCGCAAGCTCCGTGAGCTCCTCGCCACCGAGCCGTCCGTCGCCGAGGCGCCCGACGCCAGGCCGCTGCCGCCCATCGAGGGGGCGATCGAGCTGCACGACGTCACCTTCGGGTACGACCCGGCCGTCCCGGTGCTCGAGCAGGTATCGCTGTTGCTCGCGGCCGGCGAGAGCCTGGCCGTGGTCGGACCCACCGGCGCCGGCAAGTCGACGGTGGCCAAGCTCATCACCCGCTTCTACGACCCGCAGAGCGGATCGGTGACCATCGACGGTCACGACCTCCGCAACGTTCGGCTGGATTCGCTCCGTCGACAGTTGGGAGTGGTCCCCCAGGAGCCGTTCCTGTTCGCGGGCTCGGTCCGCGACAACGTCACGTTCGCCCGACCCGACGCCGATGATGCCGAGATCTGGGAGGCGCTGGAAGCCACAGGCGTCGACACGTTGGTCCGAGGGCTCCCCGACGGCCTCGACACCCCCGTCCACGAGCGGGGCACGTCCCTGTCCGCCGGCGAGCGCCAGCTGCTGGCGCTGGCGCGGGCGTTCCTGGCCCGGCCTCGGGTCCTCGTGCTCGACGAGGCCACCTCCAACCTCGACCTCCAGTCCGAGGCCCAGGTCGAGCGGGCCCTCGACGCCCTCCTCGAGGGCCGCACCGCCATCATCATCGCCCACCGCTTGGCAACGGCGATGAAGGCCGATCGGGTGGCGGTCGTCGACAACGGCGCGATCGTCGAGCTGGGCACGCACGACGAGCTGGTGGCCCGAGGCGGCTACTACGCCGGCATGTACGAGACCTGGGTTTCCCACTCGGGCTCATGACCAGCGCTCCACCACTCCAGCTCGCCGGTGTCGGTCTCGACCGCGACGGACGAACCATCCTCGACGACGTCGACTTCACCGTGCGCTCGGACCAGCGCTGGGTCGTCCTCGGCCGCAACGGCTGCGGCAAGACCACGTTGCTGCGGATCGCGAGTCTCTACCTGCACCCCACGCGGGGCACCGTGGACGTGCTGGGTCATCGGCTCGGTCGGACCGACATCCGCCGCCTGCGCCCCATGGTGGGCTTCACCAGCGCCGGCTTCGCCGACATGCTGCGGCCTGAGCTGGTCGCCGCCGACGTGGTCATGACCGCCAAGAACGGTGCGCTCGAGCCGTGGTGGCACCGGTACGACGAGGCCGACCGAAGCCGGGCCCGCGACATGCTCGACCGCCTCGGTGTCGGCCACCTGGCCGACAAGCCCATCGGCCAGGTCTCCTCGGGTGAGCGCCAGCGGGTTCTGCTCGCGCGGACGCTCATGACCGAGCCCGGACTGCTGCTGCTCGACGAGCCGACCGCGGCGTTGGACCTCGGAGGCCGCGAAGACCTGGTGGCCGGACTCGACGACCTGGCGAGGCAGCCCGACACGCCGGCCATCGTGCTGGTGACCCACCATGTCGAGGAGATCCCGCCCAGCTTCACGCACGTGTTGCTCCTGCACGAGGGCTCGGTGCTCGATGCGGGACCGGTGGCAACAACCATGACCGAGGACGCACTCAGCCGATGCTTCGGCCTCCCCGTCGAGCTCGAACAGCGCCGCGGTCGATGGACCGCCCGAGGGCGCTGACGACCGAGGTCGCCGTCAGGTCGGCGGCCGGACGGGCTGCACCGCGAGCACCACACCGCCTCCGACGGACACGGTGGCTTCGCGACCGACGAACTCGTTGCTCACGCCCCAGCTCGATCCGACGTCCAGCACGGCATCGGCCAGTGGCCACTTGAGCCCCTCGGTGTGCACCCCGTGCGCCGGACCTGCGACCGCGAGCAGCGACACCGTGTCTCCCGGGGTGGCTCGCAACGTCCTGGTGCCACGAATCACCGACACCAGACCATCCTGCATGAACCCGGTGAGCAGGACGTGGGCGTACCGGTCGGCGGCGAACAGGAAGAGATTCGCGGCGCAGTGGTCGAGGCGGCCGCCGCCGGAGTCGACCACCACGATCTCCTCGTAGCGCTCGGCGGCGTAGTCCATGGCGAGCTCGAAGTCGGTGGCGTCCTTGTCGACGGGATGCTCGATGACCGTCACGTCGTGATCGCGTGCCCACGCGAGGCCGGCCGCGGACAGCGAGTCGAGGTCGCCGATGACGGTGTCGACGCGCAGCCCCAGGCGGCGGGCATGGTCTGCGCCACCGTCGGCTGCGATGACCTCGTCCACCGGTGGGAGCGCGGCCGCGATGTCGTCGGCCGGCGCCGGACCGCCCGCGATGACCAACGCGCGCGGAATCATGATTGGCCTCGCGTTTCGCCCAACAGTTCGTACAGCCGGTCGACGGCACGGCGGAGCTCGTCGACCTCGGTCCGCAGGGCGGCGAGCTCGGCGTCGCCGGCTCCAGCAATGGGGGACGGCCGGGTCGCCGATTGGGGTGGTGGCGCCACATCGGCCTGCACCGGTGCCGGCTCGCCATCCTGGCCACACAGGTGGGTCCACCGGCGTTCCTTCTGCCCCGGCATGCGCTCCGATTGGCGGACCAAGGGGTCCGGACGTGCCGCCAGTCGCTCGAGGGTGTCCTCGACCTCGTCGAGGTCGGCGAAGTGATGCCACCGCTCGGTGCGCCCGCGCAACTCACCGGTGGTCTGGGCACCGCGGAGGAACAGGACGCCGAGCACCGCGGTCTCCGCCGGATCGAGCCCCCAGGCCTCGTCCACCACGTGCCGGTGCTTGTTCGTGCGACCACCGGTCACCGTTCGCGCCAGGCCGGCGGTCCGCAGGGCGAGCACCGCCTGGTCCACCTCGCGCTCGGTGGCCGCCATGACGGGATCGCGATTGCTCGTCTGGTTGCAGGCGTTGACGAGCGCGTTGGTGGACAACGGATAGTTGTCGGGGGTCGTGACGGCCTTCTCGGCCAGGCAACCGAGAATCCGGATCTCGAGAGGGGCGAGCTCCACGACGACCATCATCGCCCATGCCATGGCCGGATGCGGACATCGTCCACTGTCCGGTCTTCAGAAATCCGAAAGCATCGGTGGGCGGCCCCTCCGGACCGCCCACGTCGTGTGCCGAGATGCCCTCAGCCGCTGAACGCGATGGTGCGGTCGGCCTCTTCCAGGTTGCGGGCGAACAGGTCTGTCCCCCTGGCCAACTCGGCATAGGCGTCACGGATGTTGCCCATGACGGTCGCGAACTGGCCGTTGACCTCCTCGTAGAAGCCTCCGACCTGGTCTCGCATCGCCGTGGCGAGGGTCTCGATCCCCGTGCGCGCCGCGTCCACGGTCAGGTTCACGTCCGACGTCAACTGCGCCTCCGCGGCAGCCGCCGCCTCCCGGCTGCCGCCGGCCCAGTCGGCGCTCTCCAGCGTGTTCGTGGCTTCGGTGATCGCCCGAAGCAGGTCGTCGGCACGCTGCTCGAAGATGGTCTGGAGCGCGCCGGTCACGTCTTCGATCTCGGCCTGGAGGCGAGCGACGTCGCCTGCGACCTCGCCTGCGTGGGTGTCGGATGCGCCGCTGGCGCCGGTCAGGCGGTCGTGGACGGCGTCGATGTCGGCGAGCGCGCCACCGATCTGGGCTGGCATGGGTTGTACCTCCTGGTCATGTGACGGCTCGTGCCGCCACCGGTGCGGCCCGACTCGGACCACTCAGTGCAGCATGACATGAAATATATCGTCATGCAACTTCGGTGTATTTCGATCTCCCTGATGACTCGCCACCGGAGGCCAGCTGCACCAGCGAGAGCTCGCCCTGATCGACCAGGTACCCCCGCCCCGGACGGGCGGGGACCCGCTGCCGCCGGGGCAGCCGGACACCGAGGAGATCGCCGTCGGCGTCGAGCCGGGGTTTGAGCAACAGGCCGCTCCCCGATCGACGGACGAGCCGGGTCCAGTGCCCGAACGACCCGTGGAGATGGTCGGACCGTCCGCCCACCACCAGCCGAGCATGGCCGGAGCCGGTGAGCAGCGGTTCCAGCGCCCCTGGCGCCTCGATGCGGTGGGCGTCGTCGACCAGTACCAGCCACGGGCGATCCCGGTCGAGCGCAGCCACCTCGAGCACCTTCGCCAGCTCACCCAACGACCCGATGGCGTCGAACAGACCGCCCGGGCCGGCCGACAACGCCGACCGATCGTCGGCGACCGCGACCACGACCGCTCCGGGGACACAGGCCCGGGTCTGCCGAGCAACGGTCTCCAACGCCGTGGACACGCCGCTGCGAGCGGTGCCCGCGATCAACACCCCCTCGCCCCGCCGGACGGTGAGCATGGCCGTGGCCCGGGTGTCGGCATCGATCCCCAGCCCGAGCCGCCAGGGACCGGTCGGTTCGACAGAGGAGCCCGAGAGCTGGCCGAGCGGCACCAGCCCGGGCAGTGCTTCGACCCGCAACGGACCCGGCCCCCCGGGGCCAGGGGGAACCGGGATCTGGGCCGGGTCGACAGGCTCGGGGAACTGGACCACCAGACGGCTGCCCACGTCGACGGCGCGACCGGGAACGAACTCGGGAAGCTCGGACCGCCGAAGGCCCGAGACGGCCATGTCGTCGGGGTCGGCGTGCCGGAACAGGCACCGCAGCGACACCGCGCCGAGCAGGCGGGCCGGCACCGCAGCGGCGCGATCGGCGGTGAACGCCACCGACACGTCCAGCGCCGGCCCCTCGGCGAGGACGCGTCGGATCGCGTCCACCGCGTCCTGGCCCGCCACGTCACCGTGGTCGGTGAGCAGCGCGGGGCAGGTCGTCGATCAGAAGGACGATCGCTGGCTGCTCACCACGCTCGGCTCCATCTGCCCGCCGCCGCCCCATTTCGGCCAGCACCAGGTCGAGGAGACGATGCTGCCGTTCGTGCTCGGCGGCCCCGATGACCGCGCCGCACTGCGGCAGATCGGCGAGACCGGCCAGGCCACCACGCCCGTAGTCGATCGCGTAGAGGTGACACCGCGACGGCGGTCTGGTCGCCGCCAGCGCCTGCGCGGTGGCCCGCAGCGCCGTCGTGGCACCGGAGCCCGCGGCGCCGATGAAGGCCGCATGCCCCGACGCCGGGTCCCAGCGGAGCGCACGGGTGCACTGATGGTCGGGGTCGTCGGCGACGGCGACGGGGACCCCGCCCTCGTCACCCTCGCCAAGCAGCGTCAGCAGGTCCGCGCTGTCGGGCAGGTCGACCCAGGGCCGGCGCGGTGCACGTCGACCGCTCGACCGATGCGCCGCCACCACCGCCCTCACCAGCTCGGCCAGGTCCGTCTGCTCGCGAGCACGATCCGCGCGCTCGGACGCCGCCCCCACCCCGAAGGCGAATGGCGCCACCTCGACCCGGGGCCCAGCGGCGGCCGAGCAGCCGGTCGCCAGCGCGGTCTGCACCCGAACCACCTCACCGGGACCGAACCGGACCAGGGCTCGTCCTGGGACCGTGCGGCTGATCCTGGCCGCGTCAGGCACGTCGATGACATCGGTGGAGTCCCGGACGTCCTGCATCCGGAGGGCCACGCGGATGTTGGTGTTGGCCTTGATGTCGGCGTTGACGACGCCGGCTGGGCGCTGTGTGGCCAGCACCATGTGCACGCCGAGGCTCCGGCCGCGCTGCGCAATGCCGACCAGCGCGCTCATGAACGAGGGCAGCTCGGCCGCGAGCGTGGCGAACTCGTCGACCACCAGCACCAGACGCGGCAATGGCTCGTCGGCGCCGCACCTCCGATACTCGACCAGGTCGCCTGCACCCACGGCTCGCAGGATGCGCTCGCGTCGCTCCAGCTCGGCGTCGAGTGACCGCAGCGCACGCGCGGCGAGGTGCCCATCGAGGTCGGTCACCAGGCCGACGACGTGGGGCAGGTCCGCGCACGCGTCGAACGCGCTCCCGCCCTTGTAGTCGATGAGGACGAACACCAGGTCGTCGGGAGCGTGGCGAGCCGCCAGCCCGGCGACGAGCGACCGCAGGAACTCGGACTTCCCGCTCCCCGTGGTGCCACCGACCAACGCGTGCGGGCCGTCGGCGACCAGGTCCAGCAGCACCGGGCCGTCCTCGGAGGTACCGATCGGCACGGCGAGCCGATCGGCGGCCGCGTTGGCCCACCAGGCACCGGCCACCGCTGCCTGCGCCACCGCACCCGAGCCCGCCCGATCCCCATCGAGGAGATCGAGCAGATCGAGCAGATCCACCCGGTCGGGCAGGTGGCCGCCGGGACGAACGAGATCGGGATCGACGAACGGCGCCAGCGCTCTCGCCACCCGCTCCGCGACCGCGGTGGTCAGGCCGTCCACCACCAGGTCGGTGATCTCCACCCCGGATCGCAGGTCGCACATGGTGGCCGCGCCCAGATCGTCCACCAGATCGATCACCGTCGTGCACACGGCCGGCAGCCGCTCGGCGGACGCCGCCAGGACGATCCCGGCCGCCGGGCCGTGCCGGCCGGCCAGCAGGTCGCGGGCCGGAGCCCGGCGAGCCGTCGTCAACTCGTCGCCGTCGACCACCAACAGCGTCGGACGCCGCCGCTGCGCTCGATCGTCGACGTCGTCGAGCACGGCGATCAGGGCCTCGAGGAGGCGATTCGATGTCTCGATGCCATTGGCGAGAAGGCGCCCTCCCTCGACCGACACGTGCGGCAGCCACTTGGTCCAGTCCCAGTCGCGACCGGCGTCGGCCGCGGTGACCACCCCGACGGCCAGGTCGGCCGGACCGTGGTGCACGCACGCTTGGACGAGGAGAGCTCGCGCCATCGCCAGACCCGCAGCGCGCTCGCCCACGATCCCGACCACGGACCCGTCCCCGAGCGAGAGCTCGGCCGGAGTCGCCGGAAGTCGGTCCCGTCGGGCGACCGCCGCCTCCAGGTCGCCGTGCGCCGCAACGCGCTGCTGATCGACCTGCGCCACCCATGGCACCGACCCGGTCCCCACTCGCACCCGCAGGTGGTCGGGATGACCGGGGCGGCGTTCCCACAACTGCACCGACCGCTGTTCGGCCCGGCGGACGGCCTCGGCCGGATCCACCACGCTGGAGAGGCGCCGAGTCCGTTCGGCTGCGGCGCCCTGGTCGAGCGCCGTCGCGAACGCGGCGAGCTCTCGCCGGAATCGGCGCGCGCTCGACCGGGCGTCTTTGGCGTTGCGCCGTCGGGTGGCGACCGCGTTGGTCAGCAGCATCACGGGAGCGAGCAGCGCGAAGAGCGCGTAGCGCAGGCTCCCGAACAGCTGCACCATGACGACACCCATGATGACCGGGCCCGCCAGCGCCACCAGGCTGAACGACCCGGCGCGGCGACGCGCTGCCGGGGGATCCGGTACCGGAATCTGCGGGAGCTGCGCATCTGCGACCAGGCGGGGCGGCCGGTTGAAGGGGGTCCTCCCGTCGTCGCCCGGATCGAGCCGATGGGGGCGCGATGCCGGGTCCCGGCGGATGGCGAGACCCGTGGCGCCCACCGAGACGATGCCGTTGGCCGCCTGTGCCGCAACCGCCCGGTGGCCGTCCACCGAGGTGCCGTTGTGGGAGCCGAGATCCTCGACCACCCAACCCCCGTGCGCCCGCCGCAAGCGCGCGTGCACCGGCGAG
>CBDHFJ010000096.1:0-36664 GCA_965262315.1 Acidimicrobiales bacterium | reverse complement strand
ATCATCAGGGTCTCGAGCCCGTCGTCGCCGTCGCGGAGCAGCACGACCGTGGCCGCCGGGATCAGCGGGTTCTCCTCGGCGTCGTGGGTCTCGATCCATTCGGTGATGCGGTCGGTCATGTGCGCAACCTACCCGGCCGGTCCGGGGAGGGGTCGGCTTCGGCGGTGCGCCGAGTACGAGCGTGGCCGGGCCTAACGTGGCGGCGGGATGACCCGATGGCGCACACCGATCGTCGCGATGGCCGCATTCGCCGCGGTCCTGGTCGCCGCGTGCTCGGGTGGGACCAGCCCGGAGCTGGTCGTGGCCGAACCGACCCCGACGGCCACCCCCGAGCCCACGTCCACGCCGAGCGTTCCCACCCCGACCACGGCCCCCACGGCCACACCGGCGCCCACGGCCACGCCCACCCCCGAGGCCACGCCGGTGCCGGCCCTGACCCGAGGCGTCACCGCCGACACGGTCCGGATCGGAGTGCTGAAGACCGGTTCGGTCTTCGGTGACGTCGAGGTCGGGGTCCAGGCCCGCCTGGGTCGGGCGAACGACCTTGGCGGGGTGAACGGCCGGGCGGTCGAGGTGGTCGCCGTGGCCGATGACGGCGGCGACCTCGACGTCGCCATCGAGGAGGCGCAGCGGCTCGTCGACGACCAGGACCTCTTCGCCGTGGTCCTGGCCTCCGCCGTTCCGTCGCCGGCGGTCACCGACGTCTTCGAGACGGCGGGGATGCCCTTCTTCGGCTGGGGCTTTGCGCCCGGCTTCTGCGCGCCCGCGACCTGGGGACACGGGGTGACCGGATGTGCGATCGCCAGGGTGCTCGGTATCGAGACCGGCCTGGACGTGGCGCCGCGGGAGCTCGTCGACGCGTTCCTCGGCACCGAGACCACCGTGGCAATGGCCGTCAGCGCAGACGCGGCCGGTACCGCGGCCCGCTCGTTGGCGGAAGAGCTGTGGGGCGAGCGGCTGGTGGCCACGGTGGTCGACCGGCCCGATGACACCACGGCCGTCACCGAGGAGCTGGTGGCCGTCGACGCCGGTGCGATCCTGCTGTCGGTCGATCTCGATCGCGCCATCGAGCTCAAAGGGGCCCTGGCCGGCGCCACCGAGGCGCCCGTGATCGACGACGTGGCCTACCTCCCCGGCCTGTTGGGCGACTTCGCGGTCGCGGAGCGCCTGGAGGGCGGCTACTCGATCACGTCCTTCCCTCCCCAGGAGGAGTACCGGCAGGTGACCGGGGTGATCTCCCAGGATCTCGCCGATGCCGGCGAGGATCTGATCTACAGCCAGGCCGTCAGCATCGGGTGGTGGTCCGCCGACCTGCTGGTGACCCTCATCGAGGCAGCGGGTCCCACCCTCGACACCGCCACGTTCCACCAGGCGGTGCACGTCGACGGTGTGCGGTGGGACCCCGGCCTCGACGGCGGTCTGTGCCCGATCGACACCCGGGACATCCATCGCCGCGCGGCCGGCGGGGCTGCGCTGGTCCAGGTCGATGGGGGCATCTACTTCCCGGCGGTCGCCTTCACCTGCTTCTGAGTTGCCTGCGCCGCGGCGATCCGCTGCGCAGTGGGCACCAGACCGTCCCCCGGTCGAGTCTGGCGACTCGCCCCCACGCGGATGGCTCTTCGACGCGTCCGCTCACGTCCCCAGGCGGCGGCTGGAGATGACGCCGGTGTCGAAGCCGGCGAGGTGGAGGCCGCCGTGGAATCGGGCGTGCTCGATCTTGAGGCATCGGTTCATGACCGTCCCGAGGCCCGCCTCGTGTGCGACCGCAGCGGCCTCGTCGGAGTGCAGCCCCAGCTGGGCCCAGAAGACCTTCGCTCCCAGCGCCACTGCTTCGGCCGCGATGCCTGGAAGGTCCTCGGGTCGACGGAACACGTCGACGATGTCGGGGACGACCGGGACCTCCTCCAGCGAGGCGTACACCGGCTGGCCGAGGATCTCGGTCTCCCTCGGGTTCACCAGGTAGACCGCGTAGTCCGCCGACGAGGACAGCAGATAGGTGGCGACGAAGTTGCTGGCTCGCGCGGGGTTGGCCGACGCACCCACGATGGCGACCGAGCTTGCGTCGTCCAACATCGCCCGCCGCTCGCGGGCGCCGGGGGGAGTCCAGCTCATGGTGCCTCCGCGGCGTCGAGCGCCTGGTCGAGGTCGTGGATGATGTCGTCGAGGTCCTCCAACCCGATCGACAGTCGCACCATGTCACCGGTCACGCCGGCGGCTTCGAGTTCGTCGTCGCTCAGCTGCTGGTGCGTCGTGGACGCCGGGTGGATCACGAGCGTCCGGGCGTCGCCCACGTTGGCGAGATGGCTGATCATCTCCAGCGCCTCGATGAACCGAGAGCCCCCTGCCCGACCCCGCTCGACGCCGAACGTGAAGATCGCGCCGGGCCCCCGAGGGAGATAGCGCTGGGCCATCTCGTGGTGCGGCGAGTCGGGCAGCCCTGCGTACTTGACCCAGGCCACCCGCGGGTCTGCGTCGAGCCAGGCGGCCACCTGCATGGCGTTGCTCACGTGGGCATCCATGCGCAGGGGCAACGTCTCGAGGCCCTGCAACAACATGAAGGCGTTGAAGGGCGAGATGCACGCGCCGATGTCTCGGAGCTGCTCGGATCGGACCTTGGTGCAGAATGCGTATTCGCCGAAGTTCTCCCACCAGCGGATGTTGTTGTAGGTGGGCACGGGCTCGGTCATGTGCGGGAATCGGCCGCTGCTCCAATCGAAGCGCCCCGACTCCACGATCACGCCACCCAACGAGGTGCCGTGGCCGCCGATGAACTTGGTGGCCGAGTGCACGACGATGTCGGCGCCGTGGTCGAGCGGGCGGCACAGCCACGGGCTGGCGAAGGTGTTGTCGATGACGAGCGGAATGTCGTGGCTCCGGGCGACGTCTGCGAGCGCCTCGATGTCGGCAACGGCGCCCGACGGGTTGGCGACGGTCTCGGTGTAGAGCATCTTCGTGCGGTCGGTGATGGCGGCGGCGAAGGCGTCGGGCGACTCGCCCGGTACGAACGACGTGTCGATGCCGAGCCGGCGAAGGGTCACGTCGAACAGCGTGTAGGTCCCGCCGTACAGGCTCGAGGCCGCCACCACGTGATCGCCTGCCATGGCCAGGGCGGTGGTGGTCAGGAACTCGGCCGCCTGCCCGCTCGCCGTGGCGACTGCGCCGATGCCACCCTCCAACGACGCCATCCGTTCCTCGAAGGCCGCGACCGTGGGGTTGCCGATCCGGCTGTAGATGCTGCCGAACTTCTGCAGGGCGAACAGGTCGGCCGCGTCGTCGGTGTCCTCGAAGACGAAGCTGGTGGTCTGGTAGATCGGGACCGCTCGTGCGCCGGTGGCTGCGTCGGGCTGACCTCCGGCGTGGAGTGCTCGTGTGCGGAATCCCCATTCGTGGTCGGTCACGTGCGGAGCATACGTGGGCGTCTGCGGCTACGTGGCCGAGGACGTCGGGACGGTCCGCCATTTCGCACCGACGGCAGTAGCGTCTCGGGTATGGCGACGCGGCACCGCACGTTCTCCTTCAGTGCCATCGACACCGACGGCATCGCCGACGAGATGCGGAGCTTCGCCGTCGGCGCCGACGGGAAGCGGTGGTTGAACATCGTGCCCGACGCAGACGAGAACGAGATCCACACCGGGTCGGTCTTCTGGCGCATGTTCTCGAGCCGCGGGCCCGTGATCCCCCAGCTGACGTGGGTCCCGACCCATCCCACGAAGAACGGCGTCGAACCGGCACAGCTCGGTCTGGCGCACGCCACAGGCAAGTCGGCGCTGGAGCGGCTCGCGGACCGGGGCGTCGGCGTCCCGACCGGGTTTCGCCCGATCCAGGATCACCAGAAGCGTGGGGTGATCTTCGTGCTGGACACCAACGTGCCGGAACGCAAGATCATCGAGTTCGGGACGGGAGCGTTGCGAGAGCTCAGTCCGTTCGCCTTCGACGACGCCTACCTGGCCACCTTCTCACAGCAGTAGGTCAGGCTGGCGCCGGACGCTCGCTCCCGCCGGGGCGGCGCGAGCGCGACGCCGGAGACTCAGACCGCGGGCCCGACCGTGGGCGTCGGGGTCGGTGGTGGCGGCACCGGCGTGGGTGTGGGCGTCGGTGGTGGCGGCACCGGGGTGTTCGTCGGGGTGGGGGGCGGCGGCACCGGGGTGTTGGTGGGTGTCGGGGTGGGTGGCACCGGGGTGTTGGTGGGCGTGGGGGTGGGTGGCGCCGGGGTGTTGGTGGGCGTGGGGGTGGGTGGCACCGGGGTGTTGGTGGGTCTCGGCGTGTTGGTCGGCGTGGGCGTCGGGGTGTTGGTGGGTCTCGGGGTGTTCGTGGGTGTGGGAGTGGGCGTTCTGGTCGGCGTGGGTGAGGGGGTGCGGGTGGGTGTGGGGGAGGGCGTTCTGGTGGGCGTCGGTGTCGGGGTGATGGTCGGGGTGGCGGTCGGCGTCCGAGTCCCGGTCGGCGTGGGTGTCGGCGTGCGCGTGGCCGTCGGTGTGGGGGACGGGGTCGGGGTGAACCTGGGTGTGGGGGTCGGCGTCGCCGGCCTGGCGGTCGCCGTCGCGCCGGGGGTGGGCGTCGGGGTCGCGAAGGCGAAGGAGAAACCGGCCGTGGGCGTCGGCGTCGGTGTGGCGGACGGCGTGGCGCTCGGGGTCTCGACCGCCGCACTGCCGGCGTCGGGTGTGGGTGTCGGTGCCGTGGTCGGCGTCGCGGAGTCGCCGAGCACTTCGGTCTCCGGTGTCGGCACCGGGGTCGCGGTGGGGTCGAGCTCTGCCGGTGTCGGCGTCGGGTCCTCGGTCGCGACGCGTTCGTCGCCCGACGGCCACGCGATCGCGACCGCGAGAAACAACACGTTCACGATCGTCAGCCCGATGGCGACGTACCTTCTCCGCACCGGATTCCCTTCGAGGGGACACAGCCGTCGGCAGTGAACGGTGCCCCTCCGCCCGTTCAACATCGGATCCTATGCGCTGGCCCTCGCCGAAGACACGCGTACGCGGGCGCATTCGGGTGGCGGTGTGACTCGTGTGGCCAACGGGGCGAATCGACGCGCGGAGTGCGTCGATCCGGGCACGCAGCGTCAGATCGCCGTGGGTCGTCTCTCTCAGCCGGTCGGCGGCCGGTCGACCCGGACCTCGGCCTCGAGATCCGCGAAGTCGGCGGCCCCGATGCCGTCGCTGCATCGCAGCAGCATGCCGCCCGAGATGGTCTTGGTCACGATGCCGGCGTTGCCGATCCACGAACTGTCGACCCCGCCCATCGACCAGCAGTTCCACACGTCGAGTGTCGTCGCTCCCTCGCCGTGGACCGTGAGCGTGACCTCCTCGGGACTGGTCGTGGACCAGAGCACCATCGAGGTGGCTTCGACCGAGTTGACCGACAGCACCCCGGTGTTGACGGCCAGCTTCAGCCCCTGCGGGCGGGTCGACCCCACCTGGCGCCGAGTCACCGTGACCAGGGCGCCGTCGGTCACCGGGATTCTGACGAGCGCCTTCACCATGCGTCCCTGGTGGCGGATCGTGTCGGACTCGGCCTCCACGAAGAGGTCGCTCAGGCTGCTGCTCATGCGAACGGGTCGACTTCGGTGGCGGGCCAGGCGGGGACAGGGGTGGAGCCGTCCTCGGCATCCCACCCCGACGACGGGAGTCGCATCGTCTCCTGCTTGCCAGTCCGGTGATTGAGCCGTTGTGGCGCCTTGCCCGCCCGCATGCGGGTCATGTTGTCCGCGCCGAAGATCGAGGCCCCGGGGGTCGCCGCGACGTTCTTCCAGTACCGGTTCCTGATCGTGGTGGTGCTGGGGTCACGGCCGTCGGGCGTGAGGTTGAACACGTACTGGCCCGTCTCCCAGCCGGCGCGCCGAGGGGCGTCGGGGGCATCGTCGTCCTCGGTCGTGGCCTCTGGCCGCGACTCCTCCACCTCGGCCTCGACGGTTCGCCGAGCTGTTCCCTCGAGGTCCTCGACGGTGACCAGGCCCTCCAGGGCAGACGCCCCTTCGTCGCCTGCTTCGAACGAGGGGAGACCGTCGACCTCGGGATCGACGACCGGCACCTGTGCCGTCGGCGGGCCCGGGTCGAGATATGGGCTGGGCGTGGGCAGGCCGGTCCCGGGGCCGCCGGGATCCGGATACCGGACCAGGTGGACATCGGATCGTTCGACCACCGGCAGGACCAGCGATGCGTCCGACCAATCGGTGCGACGCACCTGGGAGTGGCGGGGCTGACGTTCGTCGGGGAAGCGATAGATCTTCGGCACGAACCGGCGATGCCGCAACGGCTTGCCGAACCAGTCGACGGCGACGGCGAGGAGCGCCACGACAAGCATCACGGCACCGAACGCGAGGAACAGCGCAGGCGAATCCATCAGCCGGCCATGGTACCGGCCAAGGCCACCGGGCCAGGGGCAGCCCGGGGCGTCAGCCGGCGGTGCGCCGGCGCTGGCCCCAGAAGGCGACCTCGTCGTCGTCGACCTCGTCGGGCTCGTCGTCTGCCATGTCCCAGAACGAGTGGTTCTCGATCCAGCCGCGTGGTGCCTGGCGCAAGGGGTCGGGCGTACGGTCGGGGCGGAGGTCGAGGAACGGCGCGAACAGGACGCGCCACGTCCCGGACGAGCGCAGCAGAACGACACTGAGGACGTTCACAACTGCGTAGACCCCTACAGCCACCTGCACTGTCATGACAGGGGCACACTATTGACCGCGCGGGCCCGGAGCAATCCGAGCCCCCTGGCGTCGGTGGCCAGGCGGTCAGGAGGTCTTGGAGGTCTCCAGGTCGTGGAGGCGCTTGACCGCGCCGATCAGGACCTTCTTGGCGATCCCCGCGCTCTCGTCGAGCAGGCTCATGAACTCGCGACGGTTCAGGGTCTCGAGGGTCATGTCCGTGCTCGCGATGACGTCGGCGGTCCGCGGCGCTCCCGACAGCACGGCCAGTTCGCCCAGGAAGTCGCCCGGACCCAGCTCCGCGAGCTTGCGCCCGTTGCGGCGCACCACGGCGGTGCCGTCGAGGATGATCATGAATTCGCGGCCGACCTCACCCTCGCGGGTCAGAGCCCGTCCTTCCTTCACGTCGATCTGCGTCATCAGTCGTGAGACCGCTCGGAGCTCGCGCTTCGAGAGCTCCGCGAAGATCGGAATGCTCCGAAGGCGTTCGTCGGTGTCGTTTCGGGCCATGGTTCCTCCCCACACGGTGGTTCGTGCGGCTGGCACTGTAGTGCAGCGGTCCACGCCGGGCGCCATCTGCGAGATCGGCCGCTCATGAGCGAGCCCGCGGTGCCGATGGATCCGGGTATGGGATCTGCCGCTGATCAGTCGTCGCGCCTCTCCACCGTGGGATTCGTCATTCGCCTCGTCACCAGCATCGTGGTGCCGGTCGCCCTGATCGGTTCAGTGCTGTGGTGGTTCGTGGCCAACGACCAGCTGGACCGGGCCGTCGAACGGCGGGCTGTCACCGTCGCGGCGATCACGGGCGCTGCGCTCGACGGCCAGCTGGGCGTGGTGGGTGACCTCGGTGTGCTGGCCGACCCGCCGCTCGTGGACCGTGCGGTCCTCACCGAGGTCGAGCCGCTCGTCGGCAGCGAGGTGGAGCTTCGGGTGTTCGCGCTCGACGGGACCGTCGTGTACTCGCCGGATCGGTCCGAGATCGGCGAACCCGTCGGCCTCGATGCCGTGGCCTCGTCGGCCCTGCGGGGCGTGGCCTCGGGCGAGGTGGGATCCGGGCCGGAGGACACCACACCGGTCGCGTACTCGATTCCCGTCTCGGTCGACGGGCGGACGCTGGCGGTCGCCCGGGTGGACGTCGCCGACGACGGCCCGATCGCCGACGCCGTGGCCGACGCGGATCGGCTCGTCTTCCTGTTCGCCGGAGCGCTTCTGGCGATCGTGGTGGCGCTGGTCCCGCTGTGCTGGTGGTCGCTGGGCGAAGTCCGACGTCAGTACCGCCGCACTCGGACCCTGGCGATGAACGACAATCTCACCGGGCTCGCGAACCGGACGCAGTTCCACGAACGCCTGGACGAGGCCATCGCGGCCGCCGGGCGGTCCGATGCCAACGTCGGGCTCGTGCTGTTGGACCTCGATGGGTTCAAGGCGATCAACGACACCGGCGGGCACGCTGCCGGCGACCGGCTCCTCAAGCGGGTCGCCGCTGCCCTGGGCGAGGCCACCCGTCGCCACGAGGTGCCGTGCCGTCTCGGTGGCGACGAGTTCGCAGTGGTCGTGCCTCGCCTCGATGGGCGCGACGAGCTGCGCAAGCTGGCCGACCGGCTGCACGAACAGCTCGATCTCAAGGTGCAGTTCAACGATGGTCGAAGTCTCCGCGTGACGGCCAGTCTCGGGCTGGCCCTGTACCCCGACGACGCTGCGGACGCTGACGACCTGGTCAACGTGGCCGACAAGTCGATGTACGCCGTGAAGGCTGCTCGCAAGGCCAAGCTCCCCGACGAGGCTCGCGAGCGCGCACGGTCCGGTCAGCGCTGAGTGCGGGGGCCCGCCGGCGCGGGCTTCAGATGTCGATCTCGAACACCAGCACGATCAACATCAACACCATGGCGCCGACGCTGATCCACACGGGGATGCCGAGGCCGACCAGCAGCGCACCGATCAGGGTGAGCGGGATCGCCCAGATCGCGGTGCGGCGGCCGATGAACTTCAGCGCCTCGTCTCGTGACGCCTTGTCCGGGTCCTCCGACTCGTGTGGTTCCACCCTGGGAGTATCGCGGAACTGCGCCTCCGCTCTCCGCTTCTCCGCGATCTGACGGACTGTCAGATCCGGCCGGGACGGCCCGATACGATCCCTCCGGAACCACCCGGACCAGGAGGAACACGTGGCCGGACATCTCGAAGGCAGGAACATCGCGATCACCGGGGCGGGGTCGGGCATCGGCAAGGCCGTCGCCCTCGGCTGCGCAGCGGAGGGCGCCAACATCGTGGTCGCCGACTACGGCGTCGGCTTGGCGGGCGAGGACCCCAGCAGCGACGTGGCCGACGCCACCGTCGCTGAGATCGAGGCGGCCGGAGGCAACGCCGTCGCCGTCGCCGGCGACGTCTCCCAGATGGGCACCGGCGAGCAGATCGTGGCTGCGGCGGTCGACACCTGGGGCAGCATCGACGGCATCGTGTGCGTTGCCGGGATCCTCCGGGAGCGCATGCTCTTCAACATGTCCGAGGACGACTGGGACGCCGTCGTCGCCGTCCACCTCAAGGGCCACTTCACGCTCTATCGCCATGCCATGGCCGTCATGCGCAAGCAGGAGACCGGCGGCAGCATCGTCGGGTTCACCTCGGGCGCCTTCACGGCCTCGACGGCCCAGCCCAACTACTCCGCCGCCAAGGGTGGCATCGTCTCGCTGACCCGCTCCGCCGCGATGACCGCCGCCAGCATCTCGCTGCGCGGCGGCCCCCGGATCAACGCCAACTGCATCGCGCCCGTGGCTCGAACCCGCATGAGCGAGAACGTCCCGTTCGAGATCGAGACGGGCGAGCCGGAGGCGATCACGCCGATGGCGGTCTACCTGATGTCCGACGCCGGTCGCGACGTGAACGCGCAGGTCTACACGGTGATCGGTCCCCGCATCTCGGTCTGGAACCAGCCCCAGGAGGTCCGGACGATGATGGCCGACGGCGACTCCTGGACCGTCGACGAGATCGTCGCGCAGCTGCCAGATCAGATCGGGCAGGAAGAGAACCCCTTCATCGCCGACCTCGAGCGGCGCATGAAGGAGATGGCCGAGAAGGGCGATTGATGCCCCCGTCCGTGCCGCCGTACCCGGCGGGCCGCGACCTCCTGGCCGGCAAGGGTGTGGTGGTGACCGCCGCCGCGGGCAGTGGCATCGGCTTCGCCACCGCCAAACGGTGTGGCGAGGAGGGGGCGCGGCTCGTGATCTCGGACATCCACGAACGACGCCTCGACGAGGCGGTCGACGCCCTCCGGGCCGATGGCCACGAGGCCTCGGGGGTGTTGTGCAACGTCACGGTGGAGTCCGAAGTCCAGCATCTGGTCGACACGGCTGCCGACCGGCTGGACGGCATCGACGTGATGATCAACAACGCCGGCCTGGGTGGCACTGCGGACCTCGTCGACATGACCGACGAGCAGTGGACGGCTGTGCTCGACGTGACGCTCAACGGCACCATGCGCACCACCCGCGCGGCCATGCGGCACATGATCCCCCGCGGCTCCGGGGTGATCATCAACAACTCGAGCGTGATCGGCTGGCGAGCGCAGCGGGGCCAGTCGCACTACGCCGCCGCGAAGGCCGGCGTCATGGCGCTGACGAGGTGCTCGGCGCTGGAGGCGGCCGAGTCGGGAGTGCGCATCAACTGTGTGGCACCCAGCTTCGCCAACCACCCGTTCCTGGCGAAGGTCAGCGACCCGGCCTTGCTGGCCGAGCTCGAGCGGGCCGAGGCGTTCGGGCGAGGCGCAGAGCCCTGGGAAGTCGCCAACGTGATGGTGTTCCTCGCCAGCGAGCTCAGCTCCTACATGACCGGTGAGGTCGTCTCGGTCAGCTCCCAGCACCCGTAGACGACCGCACCACGGCCGGCGCTCCGGTCACGAGTCGCTGAAGCCGGCCTCCTTGTGGGAGCCGTCACACAGGGGCTTGTTGTCGGAAGCACCGCACCGACACAACGTGAGCCGGGCCCTGACCTCGAGCTCGGTGCCGTCGGCCGTGGTCACGGGGATGCCGCCGGTGACCCAGAGCGGGCCATCGTCGATGGCGGCCACCTGGGTGGGGTAGTCGGGTTCGGTGTCGGCATCGTCGTCGACGAACCGATAGGTGATCGCCCCCGACGGGCACTTCTCGACCTCGTTGATCACCGCCAGGCGCACCAGCGAGTCCCCGGTCTCCTTCGCCTGCTTCCAGACGTTGGTCACCCGGTTCCCACAGAATCCCGCGTGCACGCAGATCGATCGGTCGTCTCGGACGACGAGGCCGTCCTCGCCGAGGACCTTGGCCCGCTCGTCGTACGAAGACGCGTCGGCGGTGTCGGCACCTTCGAAGCCTGCAGCGGTGTGCGACCCGTCACAGAACGGCTTGTTCGTCGAATCGCCGCAGCGACACAGCGCATACTGCGCTCGCGTCTCCAGCGGCTCCGAGGTCTTCCACGCCAGCGGTTCGCCGTGTTCGGAGTGGACCGCGGTCTTGCGCACGAGGGGGACCTCGCCGCTCACGAGGAGGGGGCCTCCCGGTCGGCTGGTGATCTGGGGACCGTCGTTCATGCTGCCTCCAAGGCAGGGCGGGGGGTCGTGGCCCGCACGCTAGTGCGTGGGTCTGCACGGCGAGCGGGCCCGATCGGGCGCGCGCGACCGCGCTCGGCACGGACCTCGCTACATTCTCGGGTGCATGGCGGAGGGCTCGACCGAGCCCGGGTGGCGGCGGCCACCGGAACACGATGGCGGAGGTACTTCCATGACCTACAGAACGAAACTCCTGACCCTTCTGCTCGCGCTCGGCTTGGTCGCCGCGGCGTGTGGCGGCGGAACGTCGGTGTCCACCGACGAGAACCCCTTCGGCGGGTCCAGCGACGACTCGTCCGACGACACCTCGGCCGGGGACTTCGACGCGGCGTCCTCCGAGGACTCGGCCTCGTCCTCCGACGACAGCGCCGAGGACCCCTCGACCGATTCCTCCGACGACGGCTCGTCCGGCAGCTCCAGCTCGGTCGCGTTCTGTGCGTTCGCGCAGGAACGCGAGGAGGCCGAGGACCTGCTCGACGAGGTCAACATCTTCATCCCCGAGGAGTTCCAGGCGGCGTTCGAGGAGAACGCCCAGCTGCTCGACGAGGCGCTCGGTGTGGCCCCCGACGAGATCCGCGGCGACCTGCAGATCGTGTCGGACGACTTGGACCGGGTGATGGGTCAGCTCGAAGAGGTCGGCTACGACATCAGCCTGCTCATCGACGAGCCCGAACTGTTCGACGAGCTCCCCGAAGCGGTTGCCGCGGGCGACCGAATCGACGACTACATCCGCAACGAGTGTGGCTTCGACCCCGACGCGAACGAGTCCGACGGCCCCTCCGACGACCAGATCCTCGAGGACATCGAGGAGTCGGGCAACGACGCCTTCTTCGTGCGTGAGGCGTTGGTCCAGATCGGCATCGGCGAGGTCGAGGCCGACTGCATCGCCCAGCAGGTTTCGCTGGACGAGTTCGCGATGCTCGCGGACGGTGAGGTGCCCGACGAGATTCTGACGATCTTCACCAGTTGTGGCGTGAGCTTGAGTGACCTCGCCGAGTTCGGCGGCGCCGATCCCGATGCCATCAACGACGGCCTGGCCGACGACCTGCAGGAGCTCGACGAGCTGACCCCAGAGGCCCAGTCGCTGCTCGTGGAGGAGCTGGTGAACCAGGGCTTCACCGAGCAGGAGGCCGAGTGCCTGTCCGGCGCCCTGTTCACCGGTGATGCGGCCGGTGACATCTTCGCGGCGATCGAGGTCTGCGACATCCCGCTCAGCCGTCTGACCGAGCTCGGCGGCGGCTGATTCCTTCGACGTGGTGACGCACCCTTGGCCGGGCGTCAGAGAACGAGCTCGGCCAGGGTGCGCATCGTCGCCACGTCGTTGGCCCCCACGATCATGGTGGTGACCGGCGAGGCCTTCCAGGCCTCGAGCTTCTCGCGGATGCGTTCGATCGGGCCCACCAGCGAGATCTCGTCGGCGAAGGCGTCGGGGACGGCGGCGATGGCCTCGTCGCGCCGTCCTTCCATGAACAGGTCCTGGACCCGGAGCGCTTCGGCCTCGTAGCCCATACGTGCCATCAGCTCGGTGTGGAAGTTGCGGGACTTGGCCCCCATGCCGCCGATGTAGAACCCCAGCACCATCTTCTGGCCGAGGAGGCCCTGGCTGACGTCGTCGCACACGTTGACCATCACGTTGACGGCGATCTCCCAGTCGGCAGGAGCGTCGCCGATGTCGGCGTCGTAGATCTCCGGTCGAGTGGGCGAGTAGTAGAGCGGGAGCCAGCCCTGGCAGCGGTCCACGGCCAGGCGGATGTTCTTCGGGCCCTCGGCGCCGAGCAGGATCGGGATGTCGGACCGCAGCGGCCGGTTGATGAGCTTCAGGGGCTTGCCCAGGCCCCAGGCACCGGGGGCGTCGGGTGGGAGCGGAAGTCGGATGGTCTCGCCGTCGATCTCGACCGGCCCGTCGCGACGCCAGATGGCGCGCATGGTCTCGATCGTCTCGCGCGTCCTGGTCAGCGGCTTGCCGAACGGCTGGCCGTACCAGCCCTCGATCACCTGCGGGCCCGACACGCCGATACCGAGGAGCAGCCGGCCACCCGACAAGGCGTCCAGGGTCTGCGCCTGCATGGCGAGCGACGCCGCGGTTCGGGCCCCGAGCTGCGCGATGCCGGTCCCGAGCTTGATGCGTTCGGTGTGGGCTCCGACCCAGGACAGGGGCGTGAACGCGTCGGACGAGTAGCTCTCACCCGTCCAGATCGAGTCGAAGCCCAGTCGTTCCGCCTCCTGGGCGAGCGGAACGATGTCGAGGTTCGGCCGGCCGGTCCAGTAGCCGAGTTGTGCGCCGAGCTTCACCGGCCCAACTCGAAGACGGCGTCTGCGGTGACGTCGCCCTCGGTGGTGACCTGCCCCGTCTCGGCCAGCTGGAACAGGTGGCTGAGCACCGACTGGCCGGCGGCCATGTAGAGGATGTGAGGCGTCTCGGTGTACATGGTGTTCACCATGTCGGGGATCGTCTTGGGGCCGTCGGCGAGGCACTCGAGGATCTGGCGGGTGCGGTCCTCGCGATGCGCCATGAGGGCGCGGGCGAAGGTCACCGGCTCGGGGATGGGCGGCCCGTGGGTTGGGTAGTAGGTCCGGTCGGTCCGGTCGAAGAGCAGGGCGAGACTGGTCATGTAGTCGGCCAGCGAGCCGTCCGGCGGTGGGATGACGCTGGTCGACCAGCCCATCACGTGGTCACCGGTGAACAGCGCCTCTTCCTCGCGGAGCCCGAAGCAGAGGTGGTTGGAGATGTGGCCGGGGGTGTGCAGCGCCTCGAGGGTGAAGGAGCCGCCCGTGATCACATCGCCATGGTTGGTCTCGACGTCCGGGGTGAAGGCCATGTCACCGGGTTCCTCCTGCTCGGCGTGGCCCTCCTCGATGGCCTTCTTCTTGGCCTTCGGCATCGACTTCTTGAGCTCTTCGAGCTCCTCGGGCGTGGGCTTGAGGTCGTCCCAGGTGGTCGGAGTGGCGGCTTCGATCGACGCGGCGTCAGGGACCGGGTGGGGGCCGAAGCCGTACATGGGCGCACCGGTGGCTGTCTGGAGCGCGTGCGCGGCGGGGGAGTGGTCGTTGTGGGTGTGGGTGATCACGATGTGGCTCACCTCCTCGCCCGCGATGGCCGCCAGGAGGGCGGCGACGTGGTCGTCGTCGTCGGGGCCCGGGTCGACGACGGCCACCTGGCCGCGTCCGATGATGTAGGTGCCCGTGCCGGTGAAGGTGAAGCGGCCCGGGTTGTTGCACACGACGCGGCGGACCAGGGGGCTCAGCTGGACCACCTGGCCGTAGGCCGGGTCGATGTCGGTGTGGTACGGGATGGCCATGCGAGGGGTCCTCTCGTGCGCGGCAGGCGGTCAGCCGACGGCGTCGGTTGCGGCGAGGTAGGCGATCTTCTCGCCGCCGCCGTGGACTTCGAGTGCGGTGCCGGTGACGTAGTCGGCGCGGTCGCTCGCCAGCCACAGGCAGGCGGCGGCGATGTCGTCGGGCGTGCCGAGTCGGTTTGCGGGGATGGTGGCGGCGATCCGGTCGACGCTCTCGTCGTCGCCGTAGAAGGCGCGAGCATCGTCGGTCAGAATCAGGCCGGCGGTCACTGCGACGACGCGGATCTCGGGCGCCCACTCGGTGGCCAGCGTCCTGGTCGCGTTCAGGAGCCCGGCCTTGGCCGCGCCATAGGCGACGCCGAGCGGGTTGGCTCGAGTTCCGGAGACGCTGGCGATGTTGATGATCACGCCGCCGCCTCGGGCCGTCATCGGCGCGTGGACAGCCTGGGCGAACGTGATGGGGGCCAGGAGGTTCAGCGCCAGGATCCGTTCGTTGAAGCGCGCCGATGCCGTGGCCGACTCCGCAGGCGGTGCGCCGCCCGCGTTGTTGACCAGCACGTCCACCGTGCCGGTTCGGGCGACCACCTCGGCCACGGTCGCGGCCACGGCTTCCGGGTCGCGGACGTCGCAGCCGCTGAACGTCGCCTCGCGACCGTCGGCGGTCACCGGGGTCTCCGGTTCGTTGCGAGCGCACACCGTCACGGTGTCGCCCTGCGCGAGGAAGGCCTCGGCGATCGCTCGCCCGATGCCCTTCGTGCCGCCGGTGACGATGACACTGCGGCGCGTTGGCGACTCCCCCTCGCTCATGGCGCCCAAGTGTGCCAGGAAGTCGCCCGGCCCGGCGGATTCTGCGCAGCAGAGCCGTCAGAGCGCCGGCGTCTGTGTTTCGGCCCGGTCCCGAGCCGCCGGGTAGTCTCCGGATCTGACGGACCGTCAGGTCGCATCCGACGGCCGATGACACCGAAAGGGGGCCCGTGGCGAACACCAGCACCACGCCCGGCAACAAGGCCAGCAGCAAGGTGATGACCGAGGCCGACCTGATGGCCGAGCTGCGCGACGGCATGACCATCGGGATCGGCGGGTGGGGCTCTCGTCGCAAGCCGATGTCGCTCGTCCGTGCCATCGTGCGCTCGGGTGTCAAGGACCTGACCGTGGTCGCGTACGGCGGCCCGGAGATCGGCATCCTGGCGTCGACCGGCCAGCTGAAGAAGGCGGTCTACGGGTTCGTGTCGCTCGACTCGATCCCGCTCGAGCCCCACTTCCGGGTGGCCCGCCAGACCGGCACCATCGAGGCGGTCGAGTACGACGAGGGCGCGTTCTACCTCGGCCTGCTCGCGGCGGCGCACCGGGTGCCCTTCTACCCGACCCGGGCCGGCTTGGGCTCGGACATGTTGAAGATGAACCCCGAGCTGCGCACCATCCGGTCGCCCTACCCCGGCCCCGGCGGCGAAGAGGGCGAGGAGCTGGTGGCCTTCCCGGCGTTCGAGCTGGACCTGGCGCTCATCCACATGAATCGGGCCGATGCTGCCGGCAACGGCCAGTTCCTCGGACCCGACATCTACTTCGACGACCTGTTCGCCATGGCCGCCGATCGCACGATCATGAGCTGCGAGCGCATCGTGCCCACCGAGAACCTCCTCGACGAGGGATCGGTGCACACCCTGAGGATCCAGCGGATCTTCGTCGACGGGGTCATCGAAGCACCGCGCGGCGCCCACTTCACCGAGTGCCCACCCGACTACGAGCGCGACGAGTCGTTCCAGCGGGAGTACGCGGCGACGGCCAAGGACCCCGAGGCGTGGCAGGCATTCCGCGAGGCCTACCTCGAGGCGCCCAGCCACGAGGCGTACCTCGAGGCCATCGACGCGAGAGGAGAGGGCTGATGAATCGTTCCGACATCTGCGTGGTCGCCATCGCCGAGTGCTTCCGTGGTGACGCGGACCTGCTCTGCAATCCCATCGGCACCAGCCCGATCATCGGTGGTCGTCTGGCCAAGGCCACCTTCGCGCCCGACGTGGTGATGACCGACGCGGTCTCGGTGTTGGCCACCAACCCGCTGCCCCTCGGTGTGCCCGACGCGGAGCGCGTGACCGAGGCCTACGTGCCGTACCGGACCATCTTCGACATCCTGTGGTCGGGTCGGCGCCACGTGATGATGGGCGCCAGCCAGATCGACCGGTTCGGCAACCAGAACATCGCCGCCATCGGCGACTTCCGCCAGCCCAAGGTGCAGCTCCTCGGCCTCCGAGGCGCGCCGGGCAACCTCATCAACCACCGCACGAGCTACTGGGTGCCGAACCACAGCACCCGCACCTTCGTCGAAACCGTCGACGTGGTGTCGGGCCCCGGGTATGACCGCATGGCCGAGGTCGGCAGCCCCGGCAACCGGTACCACGACGTCCACCGCGTCGTGTCGAACCTGGGCGTCTTCAGCTTCGACACGCCGGACCATGCGATGACGGTCGAGTCGGTGCACCCGGGCGTGACGGTCGACGAGATCGTGGAGAGCACCGCCTTCGAGCTCGTCGTCCCCGACGACGTGCCCGAGTCGCGGCTGCCGACCGATGAGGAGCTGGGGCTGATGGACGTCATCGATCCCAATGGGCTGCGCCACGCCGAGGTTCCGGGCTGATGCACCCGGCCCTGCACACCCGGATCTGCGATCTCTTCGGTGTCCGGTACCCGATCGTGCAGACCGGCATGGGCTGGGTGTCCACCGCCGGCCTGACCGCCGCCACCTCGGCCGCCGGCGGGATCGGTTTCCTCGCGTCGGCCACCCAGACCTTCGACGAGATGAAGACGGCCGTCGGCCAGATCAAGGACACCACCGACAACCCGTTCGGCGTCAACGTGCGCACCGACATCGACGACATCGCCGACCGCCTCGACTGGCTGGTTGCCGAGGGCGTGCCCGTGATCTCCTTCGCCCAGGCGCCACGGCCCGACATGGTGGCCAAGCTCAAAGACGCCGGCATCGTCACCATCCCCACCATCGGTGCGGCCCGCCACGCCGAGAAGGTCCAGGAGTGGGGTGTCGACGCCGTCATCGCGCAGGGCCAGGAGGGCGGCGGCCACACCGGTCAGGTCCCCACGTCGATCCTGATCCCGCAGGTGACCAAGGCCGTCGACATCCCCGTCCTCGCCGCGGGCGGCATGACCGATGGTCGGTCGTTGGCCGCGGCGCTCGCCTGGGGTGCCGACGGCGTCGCCATGGGGACGCGGTTCCTGCTGTCCGCCGAGAGCGAGGTGCCCGACGGCGTCAAGGACGTCTACTTCGAGACGCCGGTGACCGGCACGGTGAAGACCACGGCCATCGACGGGGTGCCCCAGCGGGTGATCCGCACCGAGATGGTCGACCAGCTCGAGTCGGCCCGGTTCGCCCGGTTTCCTCGGGCGGCGATGAACGCCCTGCGATTCCGCAAGCTCACCGGCACGTCGGTGCGGGCGCTCGTCAAAGAGGGTCTGGCGATGCGCAAGGCCCAGGACCTGACCTGGTCACAGCTGGCATTGGCGGCCAACGCACCGATGCTGACCCGGGCCACCATGGTCGAGGGCAACCACGACGTCGGCATCATGCCCACCGGCGTCGGTCTCGGCGTGATCGACAGCGCGCCGCCCGTGGCCCAGATCCTCGACGAGATCATCGCCGAGGCATCCGAGGTCCTCACCCGTCTCGGCGGCGGGAGCTGACGGTGGACCTGACGTTCACCGACACCGAGCTCGCGTTCCGCGACGAAGTCCGCACCTGGTTGCACGACAACATGCAGGGCGAGGACTGGGCCCCGATGGACACCCAGGAAGGCTTCGAGCAGCACCGCGGCTGGGAACGCACCCTGTTCGACGCCGGGTGGTCGGTCCCCAATTGGCCCGCCGCCTACGGCGGCCGCGAGTGCAGCCTGATCGAGTGGCTGCTCTACGAAGAGGAGTACTACCTCTCGGGTGCGCCGGGTCGGGTCAACACCAACGGCATCACCCTGCTCGGCCCCACGCTGTTCTCGTTCGGTACCCAGGAACAGCAGGACCGCTTCTTCCCCAAGATGGCCTCCGGTGAGGAGATCTGGGCGCAGGGCTGGTCCGAACCCGACTCGGGATCGGACCTCGCCAGCTTGAAGACGACTGCCGTCCGAGATGGCGACGATTTCGTCGTCAACGGCCAGAAGACCTGGTGCAGCCGGGGTGCGTGGGCGGACTGGATCTTCTGCATCGTCCGCACCGACCCCGAGAGCGAGCGCCACCGTGGTCTCAGCTACCTGCTCGTTCCCGCCGATGCGCCAGGTCTGACCCGGCGACCCGTGTCCCGCCTGGACGGCGAGCCGGCGTTCGCCGAGCTGTTCTTCGACGACTGTCGGGTTTCGGTCGACAACCTGCTCGGTGAGGAAGGTCAGGGGTGGGGCGTGGCGATGGCCACCGCCTCCAGTGAGCGTGGCCTCAACCTTCGTGCGCCGGGCCGCTTCCTCGCCGCGGCCTCGCGGCTGGTCGACCTCTACCGAACAGTGCTCGAATCCGGCGCCGTGCCCGACAACGGCCTCCGCGACCAGGTGATCACGGCCTACACCGATGCCACTGCGTATCGCTGGCAGGTGTACCGCAAGGCCAGCGAGCTCATGCACGGCGGCTCGATGGGCTCGGAGGCCAGCTACATGAAGGTCTTCTGGTCCGAGCTCGACGTCGAGCTCCACGCCACGGCGCTCCGGCTGCTGGGCGAGCACGGCGAGCTGACACACCAGGCACCGCTGGCCGACGGCGGATCGTGGATGACGGGCTATCTCTTCTCGCTGTCCGGTCCGATCTACGCAGGGACCAACGAGATCCAACGCAACATCATCGCCGAGCGGGTGCTCGGCCTGCCGAGGAAGTAGGGCTGCGCCGTGGACTTCCGCTTCACCGACGACCAGGAGCTGTTCGCCGCAACCGTCCGCGACATCCTCGCCAACGAGTGCCCACCTGCTGCCGTTCGGTCGGCATGGGAGAACGACTCCGGCACCGTCGGAGGCCTGTGGGACACCCTCGCCGCCACCGGTGTGATCGGGATGACCGCACCCGAGGATCAGGCCGGTCTTGGCATGGGTGATGTGGACCTCGTGCGCATCATGGAGGAGCTGGGGTGGGCCGCCTGTCCCGAGGTGGTGCTGGAACACACCGCCGTGGCCGTTCCGCTCCTGGCCGAGGCGGGGACCGCAGCGCAACGCGAGCAGTGGCTCGCCCCGGCGGCAGCCGGCGAGGTCAGGCTGTCGTGCTCGCTCGGCTCCGGCCTGGTGAACGGTGCAGCGCAGGCCGACGCACTCGTTCTGCGATCGGGGGACGAGCTGCACCTCGTTCCCACTGCGGCCGCGACCCTGAGCCCGCAGGCGTCGGTCGACGAGACCCGTCGGCTGGCGACGGTGGACTGGTCGCCGACCGCAGAGACGCGCATGGACGCCGACGCCGCGACGATCGAGCGCGCTGAACAGCGGGCCGCGGTGGCCGCGGCAGCCCAGTGCGTCGGCATCGCGCAGCGGTTGCTCGACTTCACCGTCGAATACGTGCAGGAGCGACGCCAGTTCGGGAGTCCGGTCGGGGTGAACCAGGCCGTGAAGCATCATCTGGCCGACGTCGGCAAGGCCATCGAGTTCGCGCGCCCCATGGTCTATCGGGCGGGCTGGTCGCTCACGGCCCGCGCGCCCGACGCGGCGGAGGCCGCATCCATGGCGAAGGCGCTGGCCTCCGACGCGGTCGACCTCGCCTGCCGTTCGTGCCTGCAGTGCCACGGCGCGATCGCCTACACGGTCGAGTACGACCTGCAGCTCTGGCTCAAGCGAGGCTGGGCGTTGGCAGCCGCGTGGGGCACGGCGGCCCACCACCGCGACCGGGTCGGGCGGACGCTCGGGATCTGAGCCCGGTCAGCTCGGCGGCCGTGCCGCGCGGGTGAGAAACGAACCGAGGTCGAGGGGCTCGCTGATGTGGAACCCCTGATGGAGATCACAACCCAGGTCGGCGAGCACATCGGCCTGGCCCTGGTTCTCGACGCCTTCCGCGATGATCTCGAACCCGGCCTCGGCGGCCACCTGGGTGGCTCCGATCGCGAGTGATCGATGACGCCCCTCGTCGTCCAGGTCGAGTTGCTGCACGAACGCCCGGTCGAGCTTGACTGCGCTGACGGGAAGTCGGGCCAGGCGGTGGAGGATCTCTTGATCGGCGGCGAAGTCGGCGGTCGCCACCAGCAGCCGCGGGCCGACGAGTCGCCGCAGGATACGGGCGACGCGGTCGCCACCATCGCGAAGGGTGGTCTCGTCGATCTCGAATGCGATCCGGCCCGGCTCCACGTCGTGCCCAGCGAGAGTGCGCTCCACCATCTCCGGCAGCCGCTCGTCGAGCAGCTGTCCAGACGACATGTTCACCGACAGCCATTGCAGGTCGGGGGCCGATGCCCGCATGGCGCTCAGGTCGCGGCACACCTGCTCCAGGACCCATGCGCCGATGGGCAGGATCAACCCGGTGTCCTCGGCGAGCTGCAGAAAGCGCGCGGGGCTCAGCAGTTCGCCGTCGTGCTCCCATCGCAGCAGGGCCTCGGCGCCGACCAGCCCTCCCGTCCGATCGCACACCGGCTGATAGGCGAGCCGGAGGCGGCCGTCGCCGAGTGCCCGTTGGAGGGAGGTGATGGTCTCCAGACGATGCTCGGCCTCGAGCTGGAGCTCGGCCGCGAACCGCACGGTCTGATTGCGTCCGTTCCGCTTCGCCCGGTACAGGGCGAGGTCGGCCGAGCGGAGGAGGCTCTGGGCATCGGCCGTCGCCGGGTTGCCGGTCGTGGTGCCGACGCTGGCCCGGAGGTAGACGTCCTGGCCCGCGGCGTGAACCGGCGAACGCAGCGTGTCGTGGACCGCGTCGGCCAGCCGGTCGACCGCGGCCTGGTCGTCGACGCCGTCGAGGACGAGCGCGAACTCGTCGCCGCCGATGCGGGCGACGTGTCCCCGGTCCGCCACCAGCGCTTCGAGCCGGTTGGCCAGGGCCCGCAGCACGGCGTCACCCACATCGTGGCCCAGGCCGTCGTTGACGAGCTTGAAGTCGTCGATGTCCACGACGGCGAGTCCCACGGCCGCACCGACCCGGGTCGCGTGTTCGAACGACTCGGTCAGGCGCTCCTCGAGGCGTCGGCGGTTCGCCAACCCCGTGAGGGAATCACTCGTCGCGGCCAGCTCCAGGCGTTGCTCGGCGATCCGCCGGTCGCTCACGTCGTGCGCGTTGAAGACGATTGCGGCGACGTCGTCGTCGTGGAGGAGATTGGTGACGGTCGCCTCGCACCACAGCGGGCCGGCGGCGGCGTGGCTCAGCCGGAAGTCGTCGATGCGGATCGGCTCGCCGGGGGACGACAGGATCCCGTTGAAGACCGTGGCCGCTCTGGCCAGCGTGTCCGGATGGAGGAGCTCGAAGAAGGCCCGGCCGATGAGCTCGTCGCCGCGGACCCCCAACAACCGGTCGACACCGGGAGAGCATCGCAGGATGCGACCGGCCGAGTCGACGAGGAGGATGAGGCCGGGAGCGTGGGTGACCATCGCCTGGAACCGCTTGGCCGAACGCCGTTGCCGCTGCTCGATGTCGTGGTCCGCCGAACGGTCCGCGGCGAGGAACACGATCTGGCGGCAGCCCAGGCCGTCGGCGACGGCAGTGATCCGCACTTCGAACCACAACGGCTCATCGCCGATGGGGACCTCGATCACCTGGGTCGTCGCCGGGTCTGCAATCACGGCATCCATCGCCGGTCCCAACATGCCGAATCCCAGGGTGGGGATCACCTCGCCCGGGATGGGGCCGGCCGGATGTCGAGCGCCGGACACGAGGCGCCGGAGCAGGGGGTCCACGGCGAGCACGGAGAAGCCACCGTCGACGACGTCGGCCACCATCATCGGCGCGGGCGAAGCCCCGACCAGGAGCCGAGCCTGCGGCTGCGACAGCGGGTCGCAGACGAGCGTCTCGTCGAGCGGGTTGGGCGCGTTCACGGTCATCACATCGGCCTGGGCCGAAGCCTCCTGAGCCTCAGGAGCCCGATGGATCAGCCGATTGATTCACCATGCGCCTGTCTCCACGCCGCGCCCGAGCCGCGGCAGCTCTACTCGTGGCTGCACTCGTTGCCGCGAGTTGTGCGAGCGAGACTGCGACGCCGGTCCTCGAGGACACCCGCGGTGCAGGCGAGACCGCGGCCGCCATGGAGGTGCTGGTCGACGCCGACGCGATCGAGCCGATCCCGACCGCAGCGGTGCCGGAGCTGCTGGGTCTGGAGACGGCGCGGATCGAGGCGCCACCCGTACTCGCCTTCGATCTCGAGCCGGGCGAAGCCGCACTGGTCGACGGTGGCGCAGACGAGGCGACGGTCACGGCGGGTGACGCCACCGGTGTGGCGGACGAAGGCGACACCGCCGGCGACGGGACGGTGGAGCCCACTCCCGAACCCGATCCGGCGGCCGGAGAGGGCGCCGGCGAGGTCGTCGATGGCGAGGCCCCTGACCCCGAGGCCACTCCGGTGCCACCGGTCGCGGTTCCTGTGGCGCCGGCCGGGATCGAACCGCGCTACGACGATCCGTCCGAGATGATCGTGACCGCCGGCGGTCGGCCCTTCGACCCCATCGCCGCAGCCAGCGGGGAACCCGTCGGCGTCACCGACGACACCATCCGGATCGGCGGTCTGGTGACCGAGTCGCTGGCCGGGTTCTTCCACCGCGAAGGCACCTGCCTCGGGGCAGCCGCTCGCTTCGAGCAGGCCAACCAGCACGACGAGCTGACCCGACAGATCGACTTCGCCGGCTGCTACGACGACGTGGGCGAGATCGGCATCTCCTTGGGTCTGACCAACGTGCTGGTGAGCGACGAGGTGTTCGCCGTGGTGCCCCTCGCATCCGACGCGTGGTTCCACGAGGACGTGCTGACCGAGGCGGGCGTTCCCTACGTGGGCGCCGACCGGCTGCCGGGCTTCTGTGGTCGGGGCACGCCGTACGGCTACGGGGTGCGGGGGGCGCAGGGCTGTCCGGTCCTCGACGCCCGTGGGTTCGTGACGCTGGTGCAGCCGGTGCTCACCACTTGGCTGGCGGCTCGGGACGCGTCCACGCCACCCGGTGCAGCGGTCCACCTGGTGGCTGCGGGTCCCGAAGGCGAGGTCGTGGCCGCGTCTCGTCTCTTCGAGGCGGAGCTGCTCGAGTTGGCGGCGCCGGTGGTGCTGCCGGTGCTGCCGGCCGCGTCCGACGCTCCGGCCGCGGGCTGGAGCTCGACGGTCACGGCCACACTCCAGGCCGACCCGGCCGTGGTGTTCCTCGAGGGGCCGCAGGTGGCCGGGCTGCCGGCGGCGCTGCGGTCGGCCGGCTACGACGGCGAGATCGTGCTGGTCGGCGTCATCGACCCGCTCGATGCGGCCGATCCGGCGTTCCGCGAGGCCGTCGCTCCGCTGACGGTGATCAGCCCTGGCCTCGACGTCGCCAACCGGGCGTCACCGGGCTGGGAGGCGTTGGTCGCCGCCGCGGCCGGTCAGGGCGTCGCGGAGGAAGAGATCGATCTCGATCTGGTCGACGGCTATCTCGCGGCAGACTTCATCGTCCGGGCCATCGCTGCCACTCCAGAACCACTCAGCGGCGCGGCGCTGGCCGAGGCCGTGAACGACGGATGGTGGTACCCGGGCGTCGAAGGGCTGGCGTGTGGAAGCTGGTGGCCGGCGTCGCACATCATCGAGGTTCCCTGTGTGTCGGTGGCGAGCGTGAACGTCTTCTCGGTCGTCCCGGTGCTCGGTCTCGTCGACACCAACCCGCAGCTGCGCTTCAACCTGGGCGACGGCTGACGTCCAGGCCCCTCAGACGATGGGGAGCGGCACCAGCATGGTCTCGTGGCTGCCGTCGGTTCGCTCGAGGCTCACCGCCACCGATGACGAGCCCATCCCGACGCTGTCGACATCCACCACGCCCGGGGTGCCGCCCGCGAACGAACCAACCGTGGCGGTCTGCCACTCGAGGCCGTCGGCCGACGTCAGCAGGTGCACGACCTTGCTGCCCGACTCGCCGGCGGTGACGACCGCAGCGGCCACGCCGCCGGGCCCGAAGGACGCATCGGCGAGCACGTAGTCGTCGTTGCGGTTGCCGACGAGATCGTCCAGCCGCACTTCGGTCCAGTCGCCGCCATCGCGCACCTGGACCGTCATCAGCGGTCCATCGCCCGTGAAGACGACCACGCGATCGCCCACCGAGCCGATGGCGTCGCCACGCGGTGTCCCGATCACGCTCACGGGAACCGCGGTCCAGGCCAGCCCGTCCGGCGAGGTCCACAGGATCCGGCTGGAGAACTCGCGGCTGAAGCCGGCAGCGAGGAACTCGGTGCCGCCCACGCCGGCGTGGGTGAGCACGGTGCGGCGATCGAGGTCGTGTTCGCCGACCCGGACCGCTCGGCCGGCCCCGGTGGCGACGAAGGGCTCCGGGCGTTCCAGCAAGCTGATGGTCTCGGCGGGGACGCCGGCATCGATGAGGTCGATCACCTCGTCCTCGGCGCCGGTGTCGGCATCGTAGGTGACCAGCTTGGACAGATCGCCGGTCGACGTGCCGATGGTCCAGTCGCCCGATTCGTAGACCGCAGGGTCGAGGAGGGTCTCGACGTCGATGTGCACGGTGGTCTCACCGGTCACGACGACGCCGGCGCCGCCCACCCCGACGCTGACCGGGCTGTAGACGATGGCGGTGAGATCGCTGCCGTCGTCGTCGGGTTCACCGATGTCGACCGTCTCCCACGAGTCGAGGCCGCTGGAGGCCACGACCCATGAGCGGGCATCTGCTCCATTGCCGGCCGTACCCACGACGTAGAGGACACCGTTGTGGGAGGCCATGTCGACGATCACGCCCGTGCCGTCGGGTCGGGGGTCGGCCACGGCGCCCCATGTCGTGCCGTCGGTGGAGAAGACCAGTTCGGCGCCGGGACGGAGCCCGACGAAGCCGCCGTTGTGGGCCTGCATGTCGACGACTGCGGCCCCCGCTGCGGTCGCCACCTGCGCGGGCTCGTCGGTCGCCGCCGCGTCGTCGCCGTTGTCGGTGGCCTCGTCGTCGGTCTGCTCGCTGTCGGCGTCGTCGACGCCGGCGTCGGTCTGGTCGGTGGCGTCGGTCGCGTCGGAGGCCTCGTCGTCGGGCTCGGTGGTGGCGATCTCCTCGTCGCCGTCGGAGGCGGCCGCCGGTTGGTCGTCGGCTTGCGTGTCTTCGACGGGTTCGGCCTCGATCACGTCGGCGGCCACCGTGTCGTCGGTACTCACCGCGATCTGGTCGGTGGCGTCGTCGCTGTCCCGGAGCACCAGCGCGACGCTGGTGACGCCCACCACCAACACCGTCGCCGCTGCGGCGCCGAGCACGCGCGTCCGCCGGAGCCTGGCGTCGGCGGTCGCCATGACCCGATCGAGGTTCTGGCCGGTGGCCACATCGATCCCGTCGGCGCGGCGGGCGAGCTCCTGCCTGAGGCGGTCGTGGACGGTCACGAAGGCTCCTGGGGTGCAGTCATGGTGGTCTCCAGTTGGGCGAGCGCTCGATGGAGGCGGCTCTTGACGGTTCCGGGGGCGATGTCGAGTGCCTCGGCAGTCTGGTCGACGGACCAGTCGAGGAGGTAACGCAGGACCACGACCGACCGGTGCTTGGGGTCGAGATCGGCGAGCGCTCGCGCCAATGTCGGATCCGCCGGTTGTGGGTCCTCGACGGGGGTGTCGTCCACGAACGGGGAGGTGGTGGTGCGTCGCCGACGACGAAGGAACGACCTGGCCCAGTTCAGGCCCACCCGGTAGACCCAACCGGCGGGATTGTCGTAGGCGCTGACCTGCCCCCAGCGTTGGTACGCGCGGGTCATGGCCTCGTCGGTGGCCTCGACGCCGAGGCCGGTGTCACCCAGGGTCAGCGCGAGCGCTCGGGCGACGGGGGCGTGGTGTTCGGTGTAGAAGGCCTCGAACGAGCGGGCGCGGGGTGCGCGGGGAACCGATGGCTCGACCACCGGTGCCGGCGCGTCCGCGGGCCGAGCCCGCTTCGGGCGATGCTCGGCCTCAGGGCGCGCCTGGTCGTCGGCGCGCTGCGCCGGTTCGGCCTGTTGCTCCTCTGCCTCAGCATCGGACGGATTCACGATGGCGAGCACACCCTCCACTCCGCCTAGACGCCGGAGGCCCGGCGGAGGTTCCATCTTCGCCGCTACAGGGCCGTCGATGGAAAATCCCCCGGTCCGCGTGATGTCGTCCGCCGCACGGTAGACCGGACGGGTGACCGAGTCGCAGCGAGCCGCGGAGCGCGACATCGTGCGGGCCGCGCGCGACCTTCGCGCCGCCGTCCACCAGTTGGCGGACGCTTCGGTGACCCGGCGCAATCCCCCCGAGCGCCTCGCCGAGGCCACCCGGAAGGTCCGCGAAGCCGCAGCGTTGCTGGACGGTGATCCGCTCGGTGAGTGGTGGCAGGAGCCGGTGGCGGCACCCGAGGACCGGGGTCTGCGGGCGTTCCGCCGACGCTCGCTCTTCCAGGGGGCGTTGAACCCCTTCTCGCCGAACCTTCGTTGGTTCGAGGTCGCTGGCCCCGCCGGCCAGGCCGGCCTCGGATTCGACGTCACCCTCGGGCGGCCGTTCGGTGGCCCGCCCAGGTCGGTGCACGGCGGCTTCATCGCCGGCTTGTTCGACGAGTTGCTGGGTGCCGTCCAGGGCCAGGTCCCGGACGGAGGTGGGGTGACCGGCCGCCTCGAGATCCGCTACCGGGCCCTGACGCCGCTGGACACACCGCTCCGGTTCACCGGATGGGTGGACCAGGCGAAGGGGCGGCGGATCACCACGGTCGGCCGGTGCGAGGCCGAGGGGACGCTCCGGGCCGATGCGCGGGGCCTGTTCGTCCGCCCGACGCGAGGGGTCGGCTGAGGTGGCCGCCGTCGACCGTCCGGGCAACCTGCACGAGCTGCGCGGGACGGAACCGTGCATGCAGCCATCGATCTGGGAACCAACTCGTTCCACCTGCTCGTGGCCCGTCTGGACGACGAGGGCCGCTTCGAGACACTGGCCAAGGAGAAGGAGACCGTTCGCCTGGGCTCGGGCTCGGGCGACATGTCGCTGCTGACCGACCAGGCGATGGATCGGGGGATCGCGGCCCTCCAGCGGTTCCGGCGCATCGCCGACACCTTCGAGGCGGACATCGCCGCAGTCGCGACCTCGGCGCTGCGCGAGGCCACCAACCGTTCGGTCTTCGTCAACCGGGCACTCCGCGAGGCCGGCATCGTCATCAAGGTGGTGCCGGGGGTCGAGGAGGCCCGCCTCATCCACCTGGGAGTCATCCAGTCGCTTCCCCTGTTCGATCAGCAGATCCTGGTGGTCGACATCGGCGGCGGTTCCACGGAGTTCCTCGTCGGCCGCGGCCGCGAGGTCAGGTCCGCGCACAGCACCAAGCTGGGAGCGATCCGTCTCACCGACCGCTTCTTCCCCAACGGCCGCATCAGGGATGAGGCGGTGGCCGAGTGCCGCACGCACGTCCGGTCGTTCCTCGTGCCCACCATCCGTCGGGTTCGCGAGCACCGGCCGTTCACGGCGGTCGGGAGTTCGGGCACCATCAACACCGTGGCGCGGATGGCCGTCGCGGCGGCGGGCGGCGATCCCACCGCACCCACCAACGGACAGGTCGTCGACAGGGACGCCCTGGCATGGGTGGTCGAACAGGTGACGGCCCACCGGCAGTCCCACGAGCGGGCGGGCATCCTCGGTCTGGACGATCGCCGCCAGGACATCATCGTCGCTGGCGTGCTGTTGCTCGAGCAGATCTTCGACGGGCTGGCGATCGAGCAGATGACGGTGTCGGAGGCGGCGCTTCGCGAGGGGATCCTGCTGGATCGTGCGGCAACGGTCGGGAGCCCGAACTTCCACCACCTCAGCGACATCCGACGGCAGTCGGTGCTGCGGATGGCCGAGATGTACCACGAGGACATCGGCCACATCCAACGGGCGACCGATCTGGCGCTGGCGCTCTTCGACGCCACCCACGAGCTGCACGGTCTGGACCTCGATCAGCGGGACCTGCTCGAGGCCGCGGGACTGCTGCACAATGTCGGGCTGTTCATCAGCCACGCCGCGCATCACAAGCACTCGTACTACGTCATCCGCAACAGCGATCAGCTCCACGGCTTCGTGGACGCGGAGATCGAGATCATCGCCCAGGTCGCGCGCTATCACCGCAAGTCGGCACCCAAACCCTCGCACCAGGAGTACGTGGCGTTGGCGCCCGAGGCGCAGCGGGTCGTGGCCACGCTGGCCGGGATCCTCCGTGTGGCCATCGCGCTCGATCGCACCCGCCAGGGTGGCATCGAGGACCTGCAGGTCGCGGTCGACCCCGAACGGGTCAGGGTGACGCTGAGCGTCGACCCCACCCTGGACTACGAGCTGGAGCTGTACACGGCTGGGCAACGCAGCCGGTTGCTCGCGAACATGCTTGGCCGCGAGCTGGAGATCGTGCTCGCGGCCCCCGGACCGGACTCCCACCTGTGACCAACGTCGTCTTCCTCTGCACTGGCAACGCCGCCCGATCCGTGATGGCCACCGTCATCGCACGCGATCGCGCGCCCTGGCTGTCGGTCCGCGGCGCCGGCACGCTGTCGATCCCGGGCCTGCCGATGAGCGAGCGCACCCGAAACGCGCTGAAGGGCATCGGACTGGCCGACTCGGCACACCGGAGCCGCCAGCTCGAGGTCGAGGACACCGAATGGGCGGACGTCATCGTCGCGTTCGAGCCCCAGCACATCGCCTACGTGCGGAAGAACCTGCCGGCCGCGGCCGGCTTCACCGGCACCGTTCCCCGCCTCCTGCGCCATCTCGAGACCGACACCCAGGTGCCGCTGACCGAGCGGCTGACCCGTCTGACGTTGGCGGACGTCGAGATCGAGGACTGGGAAGAGGTCGTCGATCCGGCCGGCGGCGACCAGGCGGTCTTCGACGCGTGTGTCGCCGAGATCAGCGGCCTCATGGACGACCTGCTGCCGAGACTGCGCACCTGAGATGTCCGGGCAGCGGCGGCATCTCGAGGTGCTCCGATGAGCACCGAGCTGGCGCGGGCGTCGGCCCTCGATCCGCCCCGGTACCGCGGTGTCCTCCACACCTGGTGCTTCTTCCTGTCCCTGCCGGTCGGTGTGGCCCTGGTGCTGGCTGCGTCGGACAACCGGTCTCGTTTCGCGGCGGCGATCTTCGCCTTCGGCACGAGCTCGATGTTCGGCGCGTCGGCGCTGTTCCATCGCACCACCTTCGACGACCACAGCTGGTATCGGTTCCGGCGCATCGACCACATGGGCATCTACCTGTGCATCGCCGGGGGCTACACGCCCTTCGGCATGCTGGCCGCCGACGGCTGGCAGCAGCGACTGCTCCTGATCGGTGGTTGGGTCGGTGCGGCCGCTGGGATCACCATGCGCTTCCTCCCGTTCAAACCCCCGTACGGGCTGATGAACACCACCTTCATCACGCTCGGGTGGATCGCGGCGCTCGCCGGCCCGGAGCTGTGGCGGAACGTGGGCGCGACGTGGATGATCGTGACCCTCGTCGGCGGTGGCTTCTACACCTTCGGCGCGTTCGTGGTCGGTGCCCGATGGCCCGACCCGTCGCCGCGTCTGTTCGGGTATCACGAGATCTGGCACACGATGGTGACGATCGCGGCGGCCCTGCACTACCTCGTCGTGTGGCGCGGTCTGCTGCCACTGGCCGACGTCGTGCCGGGATGACGGTCGGCCCCCATCCCGAGCCGTGGCCCGACGATCCGAGGCTCGACCCTGAACTGCTCGCCGCGGGCGACGACCGCAACGTGGTCGACGGCTACCGGTACTGGCGCATGGAGGCGATCGTCGAGGATCTCGACCGACGACGCCACCCGTTCCACGTGGCCGTGGAGAACTGGGAGCACGACTTCAACATCGGGACCGTGGTCCGCAACGCGAACGCCTTCCTGGCGGCCGAGGTCCACATCATCGGCCGGCGTCGTTGGAACCGTCGGGGCGCCATGGTGACCGATCGGTACCAACACGTCCGGCATCACGGCGACGTGGAGACGTTCGTCTCCTGGGTGCGCGAAGCCGGACTGGTGATCGTCGGGATCGACAACATCGACGGATCCGTTCCCATCGAGTCGACGGCCCTGGCCCGCCACGCAGTGCTGGTGTTCGGCCAGGAAGGCCCGGGCCTGAGCGATGCGATGCAGGAGGCGGCCGAGGTGATCTGTGCCATCACTCAGTACGGCTCCACTCGGTCCGTCAATGCCGGCGTCGCCAGCGGCATCGCCATGTACGAATGGCTCCGTCAACACCGTTGAACGGGTAGCGGTCCCAGGACCCCGGCCGCAGGGCATCCCACGCCGGTCGGCTAAACCCCCGACCGTTCCGTGCCGATTGTCCGGGCGTGAAGGGACTCGTCGCCTGGGCACTCCAGGAGCGCGACCGTGACCCGGCGACCATCCGGCAGCGGGTGTTCGCGCCGGTCACCCAGGTCGAGGCCGTGGTGGTGCTCAGCATCGCGATCATCGTGATCGCTGCGACCCCGTACCCGGGCTCGGGCATCGACTGGGGCATCTTCGCCGGCGCCGCCGACGGTCGCATGGAGAACGAGTTCGGCCTCGGCTACTACTACGCCTACTGGCTGCTGCCGATCTTCGATCTCTACGACAGCGCGGGCTTGGTGGGTCAGATCCTGTGGTCGATGACCAACGTGGTCGGCGTCTGGCTGGCCGCCCGAGTGTTCGGGTCACGTCCGGCACTGGTCATCGCCGGCTTCGGCGCGCTCAGCTCGTTCTACACGGGCACCATCACCGGCGTCGCTCTCGGGGCCCTGGCCGGCGCGCACTGGGCTGCGCACGAGAAGCGGTGGACCGTGGCCGGCGCCCTGACCCTGCTGTCGGTGGCCAAACCCCAATGGGGCGTCCCGTTGACCGGGCTCGTGCTGCTTCAGGCCGGGCCTCGTTTCCGCGATCTCGCTCGGGCCGTCATCGTGCCGTTGCCCGTGGTCGCCGCGAGCTTCGCCGCCTACGGCTGGTGGCCGGGCGAGATCCTCGATCGGGTCGCCGACAATCCGCCCGTCGGCAACGGGTCGCTGTGGAGCTTCGTCGGCCCAGCGGTCCTGGTCCTCTGGCTGCCGGTGCTGCTCCCGATGGACCCGCAACGGCGGCTGCTGCTGACTGCCGCGACGTCGATGATGGCGGTGCCCTACGTGCAGCAGTACGACCACTCGGTCCTGTGGGTCATGGGCGGCGACGGCTTCGCATTGGTCAGCCATCTGTCGGCGTTGGCCCCCGAGAACAGTCGCGTGATGCAGGCGATCCTGATCGTGCCGGTCCTGGTCACCTACGCGTGGGTGGCCCGGGAGCCGGTGCGTCAGGCCTGGGCCAAGGTCCGCGGTGGGGTGCCGATCGTGGACGGCGGCTCCGAGCAGCCGGCCTGAGCCCGTTCGGTCAGCCGAAACGGGGGAGTGATCCCTGGAAGAAGGGATCCTCGATCACCTTCGTCTCGATCCTCCAGCCGTGGGCCGTGCGCAGACACTCGTCGCGATACCAGCCCGCACAGGTCATGAACTGGAGGGCGGTGCCGTCGGGGTCGTAGCGGCCGTCGGCATCAGCCGGCGCGCCCATCGGATTCGTGAACGCAGTCCGGCAGTGGGCTCGGTCACCGTCCACCGCGATCAACGGCTGCCCGAGCAGATGTTGCGTCCGAGGGAACATGGCCAGCGACGACGCGAGCCACGGCTTCATCCTCGGCCAGGCACCGACCGCGTCGGGCCCGCCGGTCGAGGAGTAGTCGACGGTCGCGTCGGGTGTGAAGACCGCGTCCAATGCGTCCCAGTCCTTGCGGTCGACGGCGTCGACGTAACGCACCAGCAGTTGGGCGATCTCGAGGCGGTCCGCGATCTCGGTGGCGTCCATCGCCGCAGGGTAGCGATCGAATCCCGCTTCCTCCGGGCGGACACGCGTGGTGGGTTCTCCACCACGACCCGTGGTGGCCGAGTGAGGCGGACGTTGTCCCGTCAGTGCTCGCGTCTATCGGTGCCCGACGGCCATCCGTACCTTCGGCGTCAGGCGAAGGGACGGACCGTCGATGAGCACGACGACCGAACAACGGGGAAGGCGGGAGCGGAACGAGCTGACGCCGCGCGCCGCCGACCCGCTGGGTGCCGCGCTGACGTGGGGTCTCGGTCTCGCGGTGGTGGTGGTGACGATGGTCTTCCGCAAGGGACAGCTCGACGCCTTCGCCCGGCCCAAGTACCAAGCACTCGCCGCCGCCACGGTCCTTCTCGTCGCAGTGGCGGGGACGCGGGTCTGGCGGACGGGACAGCTCCCCTCGGTACGCCGCGTGCCAGACATGTTGGCGGGTGCGTTCGTGCTGTGGAACGTCGCGGCCTTCGTCGGTTCCGAGGTCGGCGATGCCAGCCTCCACGGTGAACCGTTCCAGTACCAGGGGCTCGCGGCCATCCTCCTCTACGCCGCCGGCTATGCCCTGATCCGCTTCGTTCCCGATCGGTCGGCGCTGCCGGTGGCGGCGGTGGTCGCCGGTGCGCTCGCCGCGACCTACGGTCTCCTCCAGTACGTCGACGCCGACCCGCTGTGGGACGTGCTCTACAAGGACCGGATCTTCTCGGCGTTCGGTCAGCCGAACGCTCTCGCGGCCTTCCTGGTGATGGCCCTCCCGTTCGCGGTCGTGCTCTCGGTCCAGGCCGATGCCCGGCTCCGAGTCCTGGGCCGGCTGGCTGCGCCGGTCATCCTGGCCGGCCTGTTGTTGACGATGAGCCGGGGTGGCTACCTCGCGCTGGGTGTCGCCGGCGTGGCCACCTCGGCGCTGGTCCTGCGCCGCATCCCCCGAAGGGTGCTCGGACGCGCTGTGGTCGTGTCGTTGGCCGGTCTGATGCTGGTGACCGCCATCCCGCTCACCCGACCGGTCGTGACCGACGTGGTGGACCGCGCCTCGTCGATCGCCGGACCGGTCGACTCCTCGAACGACAAGCGACTCGACCTCTGGCGGGTGGGTGTCGCGATCGCCGGTGATCATGCCTGGTTCGGCGCTGGACACGAGGCGTACCCCGAGCTCTTCGACGAGTACGCACTCGAGACCCTCGACGAGGACGGCCTTCGGGCGCTCGCCCCGTACCGCCCGGAGTCGCCCCACAGCGTCTACATCGCAACAGCGGTCAACGCCGGCTGGCCGGCGCTGCTGCTCTATGTCGCGCTCGTCGGCTGGGCCCTGCTGGAAGCCGCTCGCCGGTTCAGGGTCGACGCCAACCCGCTGGCCGGTGCGGTGTTCTTCGCGCTCGTCGCCCACGTGGTCACCGACGCGTTCGTGACCGCCGAGACCGCGACCTCGTGGCTGTTCTGGCTGCTGATCGGCTGGCTGGCCGCCACTGGGGTTCCGCACATCATCGATGACCAACCAAGGAAGGCAGGCTCCGATGGGCCTTGATTTCACCGACATCGCCGACGGGGAACCCCGGGCGACGGCATCGCGCCGTGTCGGCGCGGCACTCGCCGTGCTGGCAGCTGCGCTCGCAGCCGTGTTCCTCCTGAGCTCGTCGTCGAGCGCCGTCGAACGCGACGGAGTACCGCTGAGCGCGATGAGTATCCCGCTCTCCAGCCCGTTCGATGGCTCGGTCTACGTCGTGAACGACTCGGGTGAGACCCAGCGGATGTGGCTCCAGTGTGCTGGTCGTGACTCGGGGCCGGTCGATCCCGGCAAGGCGCTCAGCAGCCCGAGCATCACCACCCAGCACCAGTACGGCTGCTGGGTCTACGCAGAGCTCTCGCAGCCCTACGACCTCGCGGTCGACGGGAACACCTTCCTGGAGTGTGTGGGCGACCAGTGCTGGTTCCAGTACCGGCCAGGTGAACATCTCGAGCTGTCGATGCTCGAGCCGGCCGATGCCCTGCCTCCTCTGCGTCAGGACCTGTCCGCGCCCTACCTCTTCGGTCGCGACCTCTCCTTCGAGTTGCCGCAGCTGCCGGGGACGCAGACCTACGACGTCCTGTCCGATGTGTACCTGCCGCTGAGCGTCCCGATCGACCTCGCCTCGCTCGAGATCGTCCGCGGGCCTGATCACTCGACGGCCTGGGTCACCGCCGATCACCGGATCGCCGTCGCGGTGGACCCGGCCACCGAGGCACCGATCGATCGGCTGCGCTACCAGGCATGCGACGTCGAGGGCCGCTGTGGGCAGCAGGATCTTCGCCTCAGGTTCGCGCAGGCACCGAACCCGCTGGATGCCACATGGGTCGTGCCGCTGGAGGCGCGGCCCGGCCTCGGTTGGTTGATGTGGGCGGACCCGAATGCCCACCCCTTCGGGTACGAGCGACTCACCTTCGAGATCGTCGACCCGACGGACTACGGCGCCATCGAGATCGTCGACCGGTCTCGCTTCGCCTACACCCCCGAGCCCTGGTTCGAGGGTGAGGACCACTTCACCTATCGGGCGTGCGACCTGACCGGCTTGTGTGGTGAGGCCACCATCACGCTCGTCGTGGGCGACGTCCCGCCCGAGCCGGATCCGACGCCGACACCGGATCCCACGCCGGGCCCGACCCCGAAGGACGACGACCCGAAGGGTGACAACGACGGGGACAACGACAAGGACGGCGACAAGGACGGCGACAAGGACGGCGACAAGGACAAGGACAAGGACGGGGACAAGGACAAGGACGACGGGGACAAGGACGGGCCGAAGGACGGCGGGGACGGCACGGACCAGGACCCGGGCGATCCGAAGGGTGACAAGACTGAACCCGAAGGCGGCCCCGAGCCGAAGGCTCCGGGTATCGACTGGGTCGTCGCATCGGAGCGCGGCGTCGCTGCACAGGACCTGCCGTGCAGCATCATCGGGACCGATGGCGACGACGTGCTCGTCGGCACGCCGGGCCCGGACGTGATCTGCGGCCTCGGTGGCGACGACGTCATTCGGGGGCTCGGTGGCAACGACGTCATCCGTGGTGGCGCCGGTGAGGACCGGATCAACGCCGGGGCCGGCAACGACCTGGTGCTCGGTGGCGCCGGTCGGGACGAACTGTTGGGCAAGAGCGGCCGCGACATCCTTCGCGGTGGCGCCGGTCCCGACGAGCTCCGCGGCAACCGGGGCCACGATCGCCTGGCCGGCGGAGGTGGCGAGGACGTCATCCGTGGCGGCGCCGGCCGTGACCGCCTGAAGGGCGGTGCGGGCGACGACATCATTCTCGGCGGCGCAGGCGCAGACCGGGCCTCGTGGTGGTGCCGGAGCCGACCGCATCAGCGGTGGCGCCGGCGACGACGATCTGCGCGGTGACGGCGGGAGCGACGTGGTCTACGGCAACGGCGGCGTGGACCGGATCATCGGCGGCGGCGGGGCCGATCTGCTGGCACCCGACAACCGCATTCGCTGACGACTCCGTCCGTCACAGCACGCGTGGCCCGGCCCCCTCGGGGGTCGGGCCATGACGCGTGATCAGACGATCTTCGAGTCCCGGTCGCCCCAGTACTCGTCGCGCAACAGCCGCTTGTAGAGCTTGCCGGTGGGGTGTCGCGGCAGCTCTTCGCGGAAGTCGATGCTGCGGGGGCACTTGACCTTGGCGAGGTGGTCCTGGCAGTAGGCCATCAGCTCGCGCTCGAGCTCGGGTCCGGCGTCGGCCATGTTCATCGGCTGGACGACGGCCTTGACCTCTTCACCGAAGTCCTCGTTGGGCACCCCGAAGACGGCGACGTCGAGGACCTTGTCGTGCATCGTCAGCACGTTCTCCGCCTCCTGGGGATAGATGTTCACGCCACCCGAGATGATCATGAACGCCTTGCGGTCCGTGAGGTAGAGGAAGCCGTCCTCGTCGAGACGCCCGACGTCGCCCAGCGTGCTCCAGCCGTTGGCCAGCCGCGAGTCGGCGGTCTTGCCGGGGTCGTTGTGGTACTCGAAGGCCGAGTCGGACTCGAAGTAGATCGTCCCGGCCTCACCGACCGGCAGTTCCTCGCCGTTCTCGTCGCAGATGTGGATGACGCCCTGCAGCGCCCGCCCGACGGTGCCCTCGTGGGCGAGCCAGTCCTCGCTGTTGCAGTAGACGAAGCCGTTGCCCTCGGTTCCCGCGTAGTACTCGTGGATGACCGGTCCCCACCACTCGATCATCTGCTTCTTGACGGGGATGGGGCACGGGGCCGCTGCGTGCACGACCGCCTGGAGGCTGGACACGTCGTAGGCGGCCCGGATGG
>CBDHFJ010000095.1:0-20629 GCA_965262315.1 Acidimicrobiales bacterium | reverse complement strand
CGACGACATCACCGCCCGCGGCGTCGACGCCAATGCCGTCCGCCGACGCATCGGCATCGTGTTCCAGTCGTTCAACCTGTTCCCGCACATGAGCGTCCTCGACAACGTCACGCTCGGGCCCCGTCGAGCGCTCGGCATGGACAAGGCCGAGGCCGAGGGGCGTGCGTCGGAACTCCTCCACCGGTTCGGGCTCGGCGACAAGATCGACGAGTACCCCAACCGCATCTCCGGTGGGCAGAACCAGCGCGCGGCCATCGTCCGGGCGCTGATGGGCGACCCCGAGATCCTGCTGCTCGACGAGGTCACGTCGGCGCTCGACCCAGAGCTCGTCGGTGAGGTGCTGTCGGTCATCCGTGACCTGGCCGACCAAGGGCTCACCATGGTGCTGGCCACCCACGAGATGGGCTTCGCCCGCGACGTCGCCAATCGTGTCTGCTTCCTCAACGAGGGTCGGGTCCTCGAGCAGGCACCACCCGCCGAGCTGTTCGGCGACCCGAAGCAGCCGCGGACCCAGCAGTTCCTCGCTCGGGTCATCGAGGCCGGTCGGCTGTGATCGCTCCGGAGGGCGCCCGCGTGGTGACCGATCCAGACGAGCTCGAGGAGTTCTACGGCGACAACCGGGCCGCGCACATCTATGCGCTCGTTGATCTGGAGCCGCCGTTCTGGGAAGGCAGCCGCTGGTTCCGGCGACAGGACGCCGTGATCGGCGTCGTCGGGCTCCCGAACGGCGAAGGCCTCGCGGTCTACGCGGTCAGCACCAAGGACCCGGACGGTTCCGCCGCGCTGGTCGCCGAGGCTGCGCCTCGGCTCCCCTCCGGCCTGCTGATCACGGGACCGGCCCACGTGGAGGGCGTCCTGGCCCAGGTGCGACCCGTCGTGCCGATGGGCCCACATGTCAGGTACGAACTGACCGACCGGGCGTCGATCCCGGAGCCGCGCCCTGACGTCGAGCCACTGGGACCGGGGAACCTCGACGAGGTGTTGGCGCTCTACGACACCGATCCTGGCGCCGCCTTCTTCCTGCCGCACATGCTGGCCGACGAGACGTTCGTCGGCGTCCGGGTACACGGTGAGCTCGTCGCGGCCGCGGGCACCCACGTGCTGTCGGACCGTCAGCGCATCGCAGCCATCGGCGCGGTCTACACCCGGGCCGACCACCGCGGTCGTGGACACGGCGCTGCCGTCACCGCCGGTGTGGTCCATCGGCTCGGCGACCGTGTGGACATCGTGGGTCTGAACGTCCACGCCGACAACGCGCCCGCTCGCTCGATCTACGAGAGCATGGGCTTCTCAGCGCTCCTCGAGTACGCCGAAGCCGAGCTGGCCTGACCGTCGGATCCCGACGACCACCAACCCGTCGCACGCCGCAGCCCTGAGACCGCCGCAGGACCGGTTGTCGGTACGCATGACGAAGGGGCGCCCGCGGGTGGTCAGATGCGGGCGGTCACGTCGGCGACGGCGGCGCGATAGCGCTCGACGTTGGCGAGCTTGATGTCCTCGTAGCCCCGGACGAGGTCGGGCAGTTCGGCCAGTTCGACGACGGCCTCCAGGTTGTCCGCGGTCAACCGACGCAGCGCATGCCGCAGCGACGTCCGGTACTCCTTGGGGAGCGATCGTTCGACGCGTCGGACCTCGGCCCACCGGAACGGATCGGCCAGCGTGCCCCGGATCCGCTTCGCCCGAGCCAGCGTGCGGATGCCCGGTGTGGCCCAGGTTCCGATGGCGATCTTGCCCTCCATGCCCAGGGCACGAAGCATCGGCGGGTGGAGCTTCCACGCGACGCGCCCCCGGTCACCGGCGAGGTCGAACGCAGGAGCCGTCGCCTCGGCGTCCAGCATCAGGCGAGCGACCTCGTACTCGTCCTTGTACGCGACGAGCTTGAAGAGGTTCTCGGCGACCGCCCGGGTCAGCACCTCGCTACCGGCGGCAACCGCCTGCTCGGCCTTCCTGGCCTCGCCCACGGTGGCCAGCCACGCCTTGGGGGTCCGCGACGAGCCCCAGCGCACGAGTTCCTCTGCCAGGAACCCGAGGCGCTCGGTGAGCTCCGGACCGACCCGGAGCTGGTCGATCGCAGCCGCCACGGCGGACGGGAGCTCGACCGGCTCGGGCTCGAAGCGCTCGCCATCGGCTTCGGCGACCACGCCTGCGACGGTGTCGGGCGACACGATCTGCACTCGCCCCCAGCGGAACGCGGCGAGGTTCGCGGCAACCGCCACCCCGTTGAGATTGATGGCGTCCTCGATGTGTGCCGGGTCGATCGGAAGACAGCCGGCCTGGACCGCCATGCCGATCACGAACATGTTGGCCGTGGTGCCGGAGCCGAAGATCGCCGTCGTGGTGGCCATCGCGTCGGCCCAGTGCTGCTGATCGGGCCTGGACACACCGGCGATCCGGGCACCGAGGTCCGCGTCGGACGGGAGCCCGACATCGAGGTGGGTGATCATCTCGCCGGTCGGGGTGGGTGAGGTGGACCCGACCACCGTGGTCCGGGCCTCGTCAGCGATCAACAAGCCGCGATCGGAGGCCGCAACCAGCTGGTCGAAGGCGAGCAGCAGGTCGGCCTGGCCGGAGCCGAGGCGGTTGGTTGCGGTCGGGGCGGTCCGAGACAGGCGGACGTCGCTGACCACTGGCCCTGCCTTCTGGGACAGGCCGATCTGGTCCAGGCCCCGCACATGGAACCCGTCGAGCATCGCCGCGGTCCCGAGCACCTGGGCCACGGTGACCACACCTGTGCCACCGATGCCGGTGATCCTGAGCGCGAAGTCGTCAGCGGGCACGACGAGGCGCGGTGCTTCCAGACCCGTCGGCGGCACCGGAATCGAGCGCTCCTGGGTCCGGGTCTCGCCACCTCGGTCTCGACCGAACCACCGGGCCAGCCGCCCGGGCTCGGCCAGTTCGACGGTCATGAACGACGGGCAGTCGCCCTCGAGACACGAGTAGTCGAGGTTGCAGGTGGTCTGGTCGATCGTGGTCTTGCGACCGAACGTGGTCTGGAGCGGCTGCACCGAAAGGCAGTTCGAGACCTGTCCGCAGTCGCCACACCCCTCACAGATCCGATGGTTGATGATCACCCGCTGGGTCGGTGTGGGCACCAGACCCCGCTTGCGGGCACGTCGGGCCTCGGCCGCGCAGCCCTGGTCGTGGATGAGCACGGTGACGCCGCGCACTTCCGCCAGGGTCTCCTGGGCTTCCATCAGCCGTTCGCGCGCCCAGACGTCGACGCCCTCGGGCAGCTCGACCCGGTCATAGGCGTCGACGTCGTCGGTGGTGACCAGCACCCGGGCCACACCCTGGGTGAGCAGGGTCGAACACACCGCCGGGACGTCGAGCTGGCCCTGCGGATCCTGGCCGCCGGTCATGGCGACGGTGTCGTTGTACAGCAGCTTGTACGTGATGTTCACGCCAGCGGCGACCGCCGCCTGGATCGCGAGCTGCCCCGAGTGGAAGTACGTCCCGTCGCCGAGGTTCTGGATGAAGTGCTCCCGCTCGACGAACTGCGCCATCCCCACCCACGGCATGCCCTCGCCGCCCATCGCGGTCACGTAGGCGATGTCGCCGACGCGGTCCTCGTCCATCAGCAGCGCCATGGTGTGGCACCCGATACCGGCGCCCACCAGGGCACCCTCGGGCGCCTGCGTGCTGCGGTTGTGGGGGCAACCCGAGCAGTAGAACGGCGTGCGATCGACGGTGAGGGGAAGCAGCTTCTTCTCCCGGGTCGACGGCGCAGGGGTGAGCCGCGATGGATCGATCCGCCGCTCCAGGCGCTTGCGGAGGTGCGGGATGATCTTGTCCGCGTCGAGTGAACCCCAACCGGGACCAGGCGGTCGCCCCGATGATCGGCCTTGCCCACGACGAGCGGCCGGTCCGCGAGGGGATACAGAGCGTCCTTCACGAGCGACTCGAGGTTGGCGTTCTTCTCCTCGATGACCATGACCTCGCGCAGGCCGCGGGCGAAGTTCCGAATGGTGGCCGGGTTGAAGGGAAGGGGCATCCCCATCTTGAGCAGCCGAATGCCGACGCCTGCGATGTCGTCGTCGGAACGAAGTCCGAGCCGCGCCAACGCCTCTCGCACCTCTCGGTAGGTGATGCCGGACGCCACGAGGCCGATCCAGGCATCGGACGGGTCGACCGTCACGTGATTGAGCCGGTTGCTCGCGGCGTAGTCGCGCGCCAGCTCGTAGCGAACCTCGGTGATCTCCTGCTCCAACTCGAGCGTGTGCGGCGTCAGGAGTCGACCATCGGGCGTGTGCCGGTAGCGCTCGCCGTCGATGGTGGGGATGACCGGCTGCACCCGATCGCTGTCGAGCGCCACGGTGGCCGTGGCGTCGGCGACATCGGCCACCATCTTGATCGCCGCCCACAGTCCGGTGGTCCTCGACAGGGCGATCGCGTGACGGCCCAAGTCGAGTGCCTCGGCGGGATCGCCCGGATACAGCAGCGGCATGTGCATGTCGGACAGCAGACCGGCCGACGACGACGGCACGGTGGAGCTCTTGGCCAGCGGGTCGTCGCCGACCAGCGCCACCGCTCCACCGCGGGTGGACGTGCCGGCGAAGACCGCGTGACGAAGCGCGTCGGCGGCGCGCTCGACCCCGGGCGCCTTTCCGTACCAGATGCCGACGATGCCGTCGTAGCGGCAGTCGGGTTGGAGGACCGCGAGCTGGGAGCCCATGACGGCGCTGGCAGCCAACTCCTCGTTGAGTCCGGGCTGGCTGATGACGGGCAGGTCGGGGGCGAGCCGGGCAGCAGCGGCCAACGCATCGCCGTAGCCACCGAGTGGCGATCCGGGATAGCCCGACGCAAAGGCCGCGGTGTTCCACCCGTTCCGCCGGTCGGCCCGCAACTGCTCCAGGGGCAGCCGCGCCAGAGCCTGAATGCCGGTCAGGAAGACCGTGCCCTCGTCTTCGAGGAACCGATCCGTGAGCTGGTACGAGTCCGTTGCCGTCATCCGGTCTCCTTCGCAGGTGCAAGTGCCGCGCTGGTCACGAGTATCCCAACTGTGCGACTGTTGATCCACAGGCCCGAACAAGATTCGGCGATGTCGCCCTGGAGCACCCCAATGTTCGTCCCAGCGGAGGAGACCCGATGATCGAACGAATGAATGACATCGATGCGGCGTTGGTGCGATCGCTCCAGGCCGACGGACGCCGCACCAACCGGGCCCTCGCCGACGATGTCGGGCTGGCACCGTCCACGACACTCCAGCGAGTTCGGGACCTGGAGCGCCGCGGCGTCATCACCGGCTATCACGCCGAGGTCGATCTCCAGCACCTCGGTCGGACGGTCGAAGCCATGATCTTCGTTCGGCTCCGACCCAAGACCGACGATGTCGTCCAGTCCTTCATCGATCACGTGTGGGCGTTGCCCGACGTGCTGGCCGTCCACCTGATCAGCGGTGCCGAGGACGCGCTCGTCCATGTCGCCGTGCCCGACACCGAGTCGCTCCGCCGCGCCGCCCTGCGGGAGATCGCGGACCATCCCGCGGTGGTCGACGAACGCACGACGCTGGTGTTCGAACACCGGCGCAAGCACGTCATCGACCCAGCCTGAGGGTTGCTCCGACCCCTCCCTGGGCACGCGCCCGCGGGGGACCGACCCCGGCCCCAGCGTTCGCCGACCGGACGACGTCCTCCAGCGAAGCCCGCTTCCACCCTCCGCCAGCCACCTCGCTGCCACCCACCTCTCCGCACCCGGCGGCGCCCCCGTCCCCCGCTCACCGACGACCCGCTACGACCGCGCTGCGTGGGCAACCTGTCCGCATGCTGCTCGAGTGCAACATCGCGGACAGGTTTGGGCAGCGGGGGCACGGCCGGCGTGGGGATCTCGCCCGCAACCCGTCGGGTGGGTGTACGAAGTGGAAGCATGATCGAGCCTGTCGAACCCGTTCCCGCCACCATGCGAGCCGCGCTGTTGCTCGGACGCGGTGGCCCCGAGATGCTCCAGGTCCGTGACGACGTCCCGGTTCCCACGCCCGGCCCGGGCGAGGTGCTGGTGAAGGTCGGCGCCTGCGGCATGAACAACACCGACATCAACACGCGGGTGGGCTGGTACAGCCGATCGGTCACCGGGGCAACGACGGGTGAAGGCTTCGCCGAGGCCCGAGAGGACGACGCCACCTGGGGTCGGGGCGGACTGACGTTCCCGCGCATCCAGGGCGCGGACCCCAGCGGCGCCGTCGTGGCCGTGGGCAGCGACACCGACGTCGGGCTCCTCGGTCGCCGAGTGCTGATCGACCCTTGGATTCGTGACGCGGCCGATCCCGGCGACCGTTCGCTGGCGGGCTACCTCGGCAGCGAGGCCGACGGCGGGTTCGCCGAGTACTGCTGCGTGCCGGCGGTCAACGCGCACCCACACTCGTCGAGCCTTCCGGACATCGCGCTGGCCGGGCTCCCCTGCTCGTGGTCCACGGCCGAACACATGCTCCAGCGAGTGCGGTTGACCGCGGGCCAGACCGTGGCGGTTCCGGGTGCCTCCGGCGGCGTGGGCTCGGCCCTCGTCTCGCTGGCGAAGCTGCGCGGCGCGCGGGTGGTGGCCGTCTGCGGCGAGTCGAAGGTCGACCGGGTCGCCGCGCTGGGCGCCGATGTGGTCCTCCCCCGCGGCGTGGCCGACGTGCCCGCGTCGGTCGAGGACGCGGCCGGGCCGGTGGACGTGGTGGCCGACATCGTGGGCGGTGACGATTTCGGCGGCTGGCTCGACATCTTGCGCCGCGGTGGCCGCTACGTCACGTCCGGCGCGATCGCCGGCCCGATGGTGCCGCTCGACCTGCGCACCCTCTATCTCAACGATCTCGAGCTCTACGGCGCCACCGTGTTCGAGCCGCAGGTCTTCGCCGACCTCGTCCGCTACGTCGACCGCGGCGACATCGAACCCGTCGTCGATGCCATCTTCCCCCTCGAAGCCATCGGTGAGGCCCAAGCCACCTTCGAGACGAAGGCCCACGTGGGCGCCCTGGTGATCGACCTCACCGCCTGATCGAGTCGCCGACCCGGCTCCCCTCCCCTCCAGAACCCCAGATTGCCCCCCCAAATTGGGCACCACCGGCACCCCATACGTGCAGAACCCGCCCCAATTTCGCCCACACCCCCGCTGCCACCCCAAATTGGGCACCACCCGCACCCCACACGTGCAGAACCCGCCCAAACTCGGCGCCCGGCGATGGCCGTCGAGCGCGCCACGGCGCGGTCGTCAGGTCGCCGGTCCGCACATCCGATCGATCAAGTCGGCCAGATCGTCGACCCCGAGCACCTGGAGGACGAACCCGTCCCAGGTCTTGTTACGCGGCTGGAACTCGGCCGGCTGTGCCTCGCTGAGCCGGTACGACTGGCACGACACGTCGACCAAGGTGGCGAAGTCTTCGTCGGACATGTCGAGCACGCCGGTGAGGATCCCCCACGCGTGCTCGACGGAGTCGGCGGCACACGCTGCCCGGACCCCATCGCCGGCGAAGCGATCCAGTTGCGCACGGGTGAACATTCGCGACCCACCGGCACCGTACGTGTCGGCCACCATCAGGAAGTGGGAGACGGCATCGTTGATGGCCCCGTGGTCCCGAGTTTCGAGGAAGCTCCACGCCAGACAGCCCCTGCGCAGGATCGATTCCAGGTCCAGGTCGTCGAGCGCAGCGAGCTCGGGCGGCAACGGCCGCGGCAGTGAGTCCATGAGGTCGGAGGGGAAGACCAATGGCGCATCGCCGAGGTCCGACACGGTGGGCGTCAGCACATCGTCGATGTCGGCAACCGTGGGCGACAGCACCGCCGGCACGTCGTCGAGTTCGGTGCCGGCAGCGACCGTGAGCTCAGGGTCGTCACCGCTCCCGCACGCAGCGACCAGCATCGCCACCGCGAGCACGAACGCGCAGATGATCAATAGGCGCATCGAACGTCCTCAGGCCGTCCCGCCTGCACCCTCGCCGGGCGACGCGATGATTGCGTGGCCACCGAGCGGTCGTGCTCGTGGCTCCCTTCGTGCACGGAGCACTCAGGCCCGGCATCCGCCATCGCAGCCAGACCGGGCTCGACGAGCCTGTGGAGCTCGGCCCGGATCGCATCCAACTCGATGGGAGACCGTGCCTGCACGCGAAGTGCTCGGGCGCCTGCGCGGGCCACACGCTCGGTGATCTGTGCCAGCCACCGCCGCAGCTCGACATCTCGTGCTTCGGTACACCCCACGGTGAACCTCCCCAGGCTCGCGACGGTACCAGCGCTCCCCCCGTTGGTGCCGTCGACCACCTCACCGAAATCGGGTACCACGCGCACCCACAACGTGCACAACCTGCCCAAACAGCAAGCCCCGCCCACCTCAGCGAAATCGAGTACCACGCGCACCCACATCGTGCACAACCTGCCCAAACTCAGGGGCGGCCTCGAAGAGACCAGCGACGGCGGCACCTCGAGCGACGAGCGGCTCGCCGCCGTGTCGGCGCTCAGCCTCCGGCGTCGAGGGGCGACTGGATCGCCGCGGTCTTCGCCTCCACGGACAGCGGCTCGTGGGCGCCCTTCCGCCCGGCCCGCTCGGCCCAGGACTCGGCGACCTCTTCCATCGCCGACGCCATGAGCTCGTGGAGCTCGGCACGGAGCGCATCCGCCTCACATGCGAGGTTGTGCCGGAACGCGAAGTCCTCCGGCGCCAGCGCCGCGGCCCGATCCGCGATCTCCGCCAACCGTCGCCGGATCTGCACGTCCCTGGACTCGAGTTCGATCTCGATCACCTCCGCGGTCGTTCGGCGCTGTCCCGAAGGTACCCCACCCCATGACTCTCGACCCCACACGGCGACTGAAGCGCATCCTCGCGACGTGCAGAAACCTGTCGCGGTCCCAGGGACCGCGACAGGTTCGGCCGCGCTGCGTGGCGCGACGTCAGCGCTTGGGGACGACCTCGTAGCCGGGTTCTTCGGGCTCGTCGTCGGTCATCTCGGCGGGGAACCCGGAGGCGAGGACCGACGCGCCGGTGGCGTCCTCCAGCCGGCGGATGACGTTGGGCGACCACTCGCGGGGGCCGTATCGCTCCTGGGCGTCGGAGAAGATCGAGATCAACAGGGGCGACAGTTCGAGCGGCACGTCGGCAGCATCGGCGATCGACTGGAACAGCCCGATGTCCTTGAGCACCAGGTCCATCGTGAAGTTGATGTCGCGGCTGCCGTTGAGGATGACCTGGCTCTCGGTCTCGTGGACGAAGGAGTTGCCCGACGAGATGCGGATCGCCTCGTACGTCGTGTTGAGGTCCATGCCCGCCCGCTCCGACGTGACCAGTGCTTCCGCCAACGACACCAGGTTCGCCGTGGCCAGGTAGTTGGTGACGACCTTGAGGACCGACGCAGACCCCAGCGGCCCCGTGTGCAGGACGCGACGACCCATCGTGGTCAGCACCGGCAGGTAGCGCTCGAACACCTCGCGGTCACAGCCGGCGAAGATCGCGATGTTGCCGGTGGCCGCCCGGTGACAGCCACCCGACACCGGACAGTCGATCGGCGACGCTCCGAGCGCCTCGACCTTCGCGCCGAGGCGCTTGACCTCGGCCTCGTCGGTGGTGGACATCTCGGCCCAGATCATCCCTGGCGACATCCCGGCCAGGACCCCGTCGTCGGCCTCCATCACCGCTGCCGACGCGGCCGGCGAGGGCAGGCAGGTGATCACCACGTCGACGGCCTCGGCCAGGTCCCGTGGCGAGTCGGCCCAGGCGGCCCCCTGGTCGAGGAAGGGCTGGGCGGCCACGGGATCGAGATCCCGCACCGTCAGATCGTGTCCGTTCCTCAGCAGGCTCCCGGCGAGCTTGCCGCCGACGTTGCCCAACCCGATGAACCCGATTCGCATCCCGGACCTCACAGTCGACGACGCCCACCGGACGTGGACGAAGCGTCGGGAGCGTACCGGCTGCGGCGTCCGACGGGAAGGCCCTCAGTGGACTGGGGCACCGCCTCTCCAGTGAGTAGAATTGCGGGCAACCGCCAGTTACTTGGACGTCCAAGCAACCGTTGCCGACGCTGTCAGCGGGCCCACGGACAACTCCCGCCACGGAGGGACATCACATGCCCGGCTACGACGCGCCCACCACCGACATGGCCTTCACGCTGAAGGAGATCGTCGGCGTCGACGATCTCGCGAAACTTCCCGCGTTCGCCGACGTCGGCCTCGAGTCCATGCCCGACATCCTGGAGGAAGCGGCCCGCTTCTTCAGCGAAGTCATCGCGCCCACCAACCGCATCGGCGACACCGTCGGCTCCCAACGCAACGACGACGGCTCGGTCACCACGCCCGACGGCTTCAGCGAGGCCTACGAGCAGTACGTGGCCGCCGGCTGGGGCGCCATGAGCTTCGACCCCGAGTACGGGGGCGGCGGCTTCCCCTGGGTGGTCGGGATCGCCGTCTCCGAGATGATGACGGCCGCCAACATGGCCCTGTCACTCAATCCCCTCCTGACCCAGGGCGCCATCCACGCGCTGCACGCGCACGGCTCCGAGGAACAGAAGAACACCTGGCTCCCCAAGCTGATCAGCGGCGAGTGGACCGGCACGATGAACCTGACCGAACCCCAGGCCGGCTCCGACGTCGGCGCGCTCACGGCCAAGGCCGAGCCCCAGGCCGATGGCAGCTTCCTCATCTCGGGTCAGAAGATCTACATCACCTGGGGCGAGCACGACATGACGGACAACATCGTGCACCTGGTGTTGGCCCGCACACCGGACTCCCCTCCCGGGACCCGGGGTATCAGCCTGTTCATCGTCCCGAAGTACCTGCTGAACGCCGACGGCACTCCCGGCGAACGCAACGACGTCCACTGCGTGTCGATCGAACACAAGATGGGCATCCACGGCTCGCCCACCTGCGTGCTCCAGTTCGGCGACAACGGCGGGGCGGTCGGCTACCTGATCGGCCATGAGCGTCTGGGCATGGGCTACATGTTCACGATGATGAACCAGGCCCGCCTGGCCGTGGGCCTCGAGGGTGTGGCCCTGGCCGACCGGTCCTACCAGCAGGCCCTCGAGTACGCCCAGGAGCGCACGCAGGGTCGGCGCCCCGAGACGCCCAAGGGCGATTCGGCCCCGATCGTCGAGCACCCCGACGTGCGCCGCATGCTCATGACGATGAAGGCCAACATCGAGGCCTCCCGCGCCCTGAGTTACCTGAACGCCTACGGCGTCGACCTGGCCCACCACCACCCCGACGAGGACGGCCGGCGGGCCGGCCAGGAGCTGACGGACATCCTGACCCCGCTCACCAAGGCGTGGGGCACCGACCTGGGCAACGAGATGACCTCGCTCGGGGTCCAGATCCACGGCGGCATGGGCTACATCGAAGAGACCGGCGCGGCCCAGCACTACCGCGACATCCGGATCGGCGCCATCTACGAGGGCACCAACGGCATCCAGGCGATGGACCTGGTGGGCCGCAAGCTGCCGATGCGCGACGGTGCCCTGATCGACGACCTGATCGGTCAGATGGCCCAGGTCGTCGAGGGTCTGCGCAACGCGGGCATGACCGAGATGGCCGACCGCCTCGAGTACGCGGCCTCGGACATGCAGTCGATCTCGCGCTGGCTGCTCCAGAAGGGGGCGGGGGCGACTGACGACGGCCTCGCCGCGGCCGTCCCCTACCTGCGCCTCGTCGCCACCACCGTGGGAGCGTGGCTGTTGGCAAAGGGAGCGCTCGCCGCACACCGGCTGCTCGAAGCCGACGACGCCACCTACCCGGCCGAGTTCCTGGAGGCGAAGATCGTCACCGCGCGCTTCTTCGCCACACAACTGCTTCCGGCGGTCCATGGGCTGCTGCCGTCCATCCAGGCCGGCGCCGGCGACCTCTACGCCATCGAGCCCGGCTTCCTGCGCTGAGGGGTGCGGCGGGCAGCGGGCCCGAGCACCACGTACTGTTTCGCCCATGATCAGAGTCATCGGCGACCGGATGGTCGAGACGGACGGGCACATCGACGGCGACAAGGTGGTCGTGGCCACCGACGCCCTGATGGACCTCCTGGGGTGGGAGCTCAAGGACGAGGGCCTGTGCCGCGGCGATGCGTGCATTCCCACCGACCCGGCCCGGTTGGCAGTGGGCGACGGCGTCGACCTGGTCGCCGCAGCGTCAGCGGTCGGTCGCCCGGCCGTGGTCGACGCGGCCACCGGAGCGGTCGCGATCGGCGCTCCGGCAGCCGACCGCAGCGCCGCCCTGAAGGACCGGGTGGCGCCGAACTTCTCGCTGACCGACATCGACGGCGTGTCCCGCAGCCTCAGCGACTACGCCGGCAAGAAGCGGCTGTTGGTGGCCTTCTCCAGTTGGTGAGGATGCGCATGGGACCTGCCCGGGTGGCAGGAGCTGCAGGACGAGTTGGGTGACGCAGGGTTCCAGGTGATCGCCGTGGCGATCGACGAGAACACCGAGGCGGTCCGAGGCCTGGCCGAGGGCATCACCTATCCGGTGTTGATGGACCCCGACCACACCCTCACCGAGCTCTACGCATTCTCCAACGTGCCGACGGTGGTGTGGATCGACGGCGACGGCCGCATCGCGCGACCCAATGCCAGCGAGTTCGGCACCGACATGTTCGCCGAGATCACCGGACGGACCCGGGCCGAGCACTTCGACCAGCTGCGGGCGTGGGTCAACGCCGACGTCGTGCCGACCGACGCAGACACGGAGATCGCCGACCTGTCCCAGGCCGAGATCGAGGCCCGCTTGCACTTCAAGCTGGCCGTCGATGCCCGCAACAGCGGCGACGACGACGCCGCAGCCCGCCACTTCGACCGGGCCATCGAGCTGGCTCCCTACGACTTCACGATCTCGCGGGCAGCGATGCCGTTGCGCGGCGAGGACCCCTTCGGCGAACGGTTCATGGGGATGCTCCAGGAGTGGATCGACCTGGGCGCGCCGTATCACGGCATCGCCCCGCCGCGCTCGTGATCCCGTCCTCGCCTGCCGAGATCACCGCAGACTGGCTCAGCGAGGCGCTGGGCACCGAGGTCACCGGTGTCACCGCCGCCAACCTGGGTGAAGGTGTCGGCGTGATGGCAGAGGTCACCAGGCTGTCCTTGACCTACGGACAGCCGGATGCCGGGCCGGCGACACTCATCGCCAAGACGCCGTCGCCCATGGAGGCCAATCGGGAGACGGCCACCACCTACGGGTTCTACTCGCGCGAAGTCGCCTTCTACCGCGAGGTCGCCACCCAGATGAGGCTCCGGGTGCCGCGCTGCCACGTGGTCGAGGCTGAACCCGGCGGCACCCCGTTCGTGCTGCTGCTCGAGGACGTGTCCGACGCCCGCCAGCTCGACCAGCTCGACGGTATCTCGCTCGACGACGCCGAGGCGGTGGTCGACGAGATCGCCAAGCTGCACGCCCGGTGGTGGGAGAACCTCGACGGGCTCGATTGGCTCCCGCCGATGAACAACGACCTGTACAAGGGCTACGGGCAGGTCCTGCCCGATCTGGCCGCGCTGCTGAAGGGCCAGTGGGGCGACCGGCTGGACCCGGCCGGGATGCCGTGGCTCGACACGTTGTGCGAGCGGTACACCCGCTATCTGGACTGGTTCATCGAGTCCGGTCCGGCGACGTTCTGCCACTACGACCTGCGGCCGGACAACATCCTCGTCGAGCCCGACGGCATCTGTGTCCTCGACTGGCAACTCGCGGTGCGCCACCGAGGCACGTTCGACATCTCGTACTTCCTCGGCCAGAACGTCCCCACCGGCTTCCGGCGAGACCACCAGGACGCGCTCGTGCGCCGGTATCACGACGCGCTGACCGGGCTGGGTGTCGAGGGCTACTCGTTCGACCGGTGCTGGGACGACTATCGGGCCGGCATGTTGATGCATCTGGTCTCGGCCACCCAGATCCAGACCCTCGACGGGGGCAACGAACGAGGCCAGCAACTGCTGGACGCCATGCTGACCCAGGGGTGGCAGTCCGCGGTCGACCTCGACGCCGGCGACGCGCTCGGCAAGCTCTGACGGGTCGGTTGTGTCAGCCGCGGAGGCGGCGAGAGAGGTCGGCCAGCAGCGACACCGCGACTTCGGGAGCGTCCAAGAGCAGGCTGCGGAAGGTGAGCCGGTCCAGGGTCAACAGGACCGTTCTCTCCGCCGCGGTGATCGTGGCGGTTCTGGGGCCGCCATCGAGGAGGCTCATCTCGCCGACCCCGTCACCCGGCCCGCACGTGGCGACCGTGGTCTCACCGGCGGTGACGACCACCGAGCCCGCGATCACGATGAAGAACTGATCGCCGTCGGTCCCCTCACGCGCCAGGACCGCGCCGGAGTCGACCACGATCTCGTCGCACAGTCCGGCGATGGACTGGAGCTGCCGGCGGGTGAGCGACTCGAACAACGAGACCGCCCCGAGCATCTCCAGCCGGGCCGCCTTGGTGACCCGCTCGCGCCGCTTGAGCACTCGTCGAGGGAAGTCCTCGCCGGGCGAGTCGAGTTGGCGGCGCAGCTGGAGCAACGCTTCGTTCGGCTCGTAGAGCTCGGGGAGAACGACCTGGAGGACAGCGCGCCGGGAGTGTGAACCGATCAGCCGACCGCGTTCGAAGCCGTCCTTGTGGACGACCACGGCGGGGTAGCTGGCCACGTCGAGCTCTCGGAGCCGGTCGGGCTCGCTGTCCACATCGACGTGGTCGAGCTCCAGGCCCGCACGCCGGTTGGCGGCGAGGATGTCTCGCAGGACGACCGCCAGCTGACGACTGGGGGCATGGTCGATGGCCGAGACGAAGGTCAGCTGCACGACGTCGCTCACGGCCGGGACATTAGCGCCACGTCAGGACGCTCCGTCCTTCGCATGGCACGAGCGATCGGGAATCGCGCGCCTTGGCGCGGCTCCCGAGGGGGCAAGGATCAGCCGACCAGCGCCAGCGTGCGACGGGTGGGCCGAGCGACCGACTCGTAGTGCGCGATGAGCTGATCGCCCAGCGACTCCCAGCTCCGACCTGCCACCGAGGCGTGAGCGCGGCGGCCCATCGCGGCGCGACGAATCGGGTCGTTGACCAGCATCTCGACCGCGCCCCGCATCAGCTTCGGCTCCTCTGCAGGGAACAGGAAGCCGGTCGAGCCGTGGCTGACGAGGTCCACCGGGCCACCGGCCGCCGGCACCACTGCGGGCAGACCGCTGGCCATCGCCTCCTGGACCGCCTGGCAGAACGTCTCCGCGGCACCGGGATGCACGAACACGTCCAGGCTGGCGAACGCGGCACCGAGCTCGGAGCCGCTCCGGAACCCGTCGAAGTGGGCGCCCGGGAGCTGCTGTTGCAGCTGGGCTCGGGCCGGACCGTCGCCGACGAGGACGAGCCGGGTGCCGGGGATCCCGACGAGGTGCTTGAGCTGGGTCAGCCCCTTCTCGTTGGCGATGCGGCCCACGTAGCCGACCGCCACCGTCTCGTCGCCCACACCCCAGCGGTGGCGGGTCTGGACCGAACGGTGCTCCGGCGAGAACTGGTTCTGGTCGACCCCACGGCCCCAGAGCTTCACGTGGTCGATGCCGCGGCGACGCAGCTCCCAGATGGAGTGCGTCGACGGCGCGAGGTTGAGGTCGGCCCGGCTGTGCACTCGCTTGAGCCAGGCCCAGATGGCCGGTCCGGCCACCCGCAGGTGGTAGCGGGCCGCGAATGCCGCCAGGTCCGTCTGGTAGAGCGCCACCGACGGGATCCGCCGTTCGGAGGTGACCTGGAGGGCCGCGGCGCCCAGCACGACCGGGGCCGCGACGTGGACGACGTCGGGTGCGTAGAGGCGAAGGATCCGGTCGATGGCAGCCGACCGGGGCAGACCGACGGCCAGCGTCTTGTAGCCCGGCAGCTCGAAGCCGGCGACGCGCTCGACCGGAGCACCGTTGTAGGAGTCCGGCCCCGGCGCCGGCGCGACGATCAACACGTCATGGCCTCGTGCCATCAGGTGGTCGGCCACGCGCTTCACGGAGTTCGTCACTCCGTTGATCTCGGGCAGGAACGTCTCGGCGACGATCGCGATCTTCATGGCAGCCTCCTGGGTCGAGGAAGAGAAGGGGGGTCAGGTCCAGTAGCCCCAGTCCGACGAGCGGACCGTCTTGGGGAACAGCCCGGTCAGGAGCAGGCCGCTCCGAACCACGCTGTGGACCGTCTTGCGAGTGGTGCCCTTGGTCAGCCGACGGTGGTCGCGGGCATACACGACCAAGTCGTCGGCATGGCCGACGACGAATCCGGAGCGGCGCACCCGGAACATGATCTCGGTGTCCTCGTTCACCCGCAGCGTCGGGTCGAACCCACCGCAGGCCTCGAGGGCGACGCGCGAGATCAGCATGTTGGACCCGGAAGCGGCCGGGATCCCGATGCGGGTGAGCCGTCCCTGCCAGCCGCTGATGAAGGCGTAGTACCGCTGGTGGTCGTCCAGGGAGAGCTTCTGGCCGACGACCCCACCGGTGCCGGGGACCACGGTCTTCGCGAGCAGGTTCGTGAAGTACTCGGGGCAGAAGACGACGTCGGCGTCGGTGAAGAGCAACCACGACGCGTCGCACGCCTCCGCGCCGATCTGGCGAGCCTCGGATATGTGGGCGTCGCTCTCGATGATGGTGGTGTTGCGGGGCCGCCGGGCCCGGATGATGTCGCGCGTGTCGTCGGTGCTGGCGTCGACGACGACCAGCGGGATCTCGTCCGGGAGGCTCGCCAGGAAGGCGACGATGTTGTCACGCTCGTTCTTTGTCGGGACCACCACGGCCACGTCGGCCAGCGCCGATGGCTCCGGCGGCGGTGTCGCCAGGGTGATCGTCGGCGACGCGGCGACGAAACGCTCGTCGGCCAGGATGTCGAGCGAGGTCATTCCTGGATCCTCCACGCACGTTGCGATGCGATGCGTCGCAGTCGACGGTCCGGGCTGACGGCCACCGGGCGGCCCACGGCCTCCAGCAGCGGCAGGTCGCTCGCGGCATCGCTGTAGACCCAGCTCTTGGCCCAGTCCACGGACCGACCCGAGAGCTCGATCGCTCGCACCTTGTGCGATCCGTAGCAGACCGGCTGGTCGAGTCGACCCGTGTAGCGGCCGTCGGCATCGACCTCGGCCACCGTGCCGAACGCGTCGTCGGCGTCGACGATGGCGGCGGCGATGCGCACGACTTCGATGGGGCTCGCGGAGACGATCACGCAGTGATGACCCTCGGCACGATGGCGAGCGAGTGCCGCCACCATGGTGGGCCGCATGTCCGCGGCCAGGCGCTCGCGGATGCCGTCCTCGACCGAGGCGAGCGCTGCCTGTTCCTTGCCACGGGCGGCTTCGAGCACTTCGGCCACGACCCGCTCCACGGTGCTGTCGGAGCACCCGCGACGGGCGAAGACCACGTTGCGGACCAGGGCCGACAGGAAGATGCGGCGCCGGACCAGGCCGGCCTCCGACAGTGCCGCCGCGGCGGCGACCAGACTCGAGGTCCGGAGCAGCGTGCGGTCGAGGTCGAAGAAGGCATGGACCGCCGGCGGGGCGGCGGGGAGGTGTGGCTCGCTCGTGCCCGTCCCCGGCGTCGCCGAACCGATCGCCGCTCCGTTTGTCCGGTGCAGCACCTCGGTGGCCATGGGACAAGCAAAACAGGAGCCGGTTGCTGGCCGGCGAAACCGTGGTGCACATCACATGAACAACATCGACAACATTGGCAACATCCGGTGACCGCGGTTCACCTCCGGTTCAGGCGGCGCGGCCGCGTCGGCCGCGGACGCCCGGGGCCAGGCTGGCTCCCACCGGCAGTCTTGGCTTGACTGTGTCGGTGCTCCGCTTCCGCCACATCGCCCGACGCGTCGTGATCGTCGCCGTGGTGGTGGCGCAGCTGACCATGCTGATCGTCGCCTACGACTCCGACCACAAGACCTTCGGGTTCCACATGTTCCCGGAGTCGAGCCGCTGGCAGGCCGACATCTACCGGGTCCAGGACGACGGTTCTCGCATCCCGATCAACACCGACTGGGACTACCGCTGGTCTGACCTGGTGCGCCGACGCGGCCTCACGAATCCGTTCGTGGAGCATCACGCGGACTCGGGTCTGCGCAATCAGTTCGGCTACTTCCAGGGCGCCCTCGACTGGGTGGCCCAGAACACTCCCGACGACTCGACCACCGTCTACCTCGAGGCCGAGGTCACCTACACCGACAACGGTCGTGGCCCGTTCGAGCGCGTCTTCCGATCGGTCGACCGTGACCTCGGGGCCGGCTCGTGAGCCGCTGGTCGCGGCTCCAGCAGCTCATCGACGCCGAAGGTGATCTGCGGTCGCTGTCGGTGCTGCGGATCCTGTTGGGCCCGATCGTGCTGCTCCACTTGCAGGACACCTTCGAGGATGCCGCCGACGGGATCATCTACTCCGACCGGTACTGGCTGCCGTACTTCTCGTGGTATCCCGAAGCCGGACCGGGCGTCTACGAGGTCATGTTGTGGGCGTGCCTGGGCACGGCCATCGCGATGTCGCTGGGCGTCCTGACCCGGGTGGCCACGGCCTACACCGCGTTCTTCGTCGGGTACCACATCTTCCTGTCGAAGACGCACTTCGCCCACAACCGGGCGTTCCTGCTGATCCTGCTCACCGCGGTGGCCCTCGTACCGAGCGACCGCCACTGGTCGGTCGACAACCTGGTCCGACGTCGGCTCCTTCGACGGGAGGCGCCGCCCAGCACCCCGCTGTGGCCGTTGTGGCTGGTGCGGTTCGAGGTCGTGTGCGTCTACTGCGCCTCCGGGGTCTCCAAGATCATCGACCAGGACTGGTGGAGCGGTCGGGTGCTGCGCCTCCGCGCCGAGGACAACCGGGAGCTGGCGATCGACGAGGGCGCCCCGGCGTGGCTGATGGATCTCCTGGCCGACGAGACCGTGCAGTGGTGGTTCTCCAAGGGTGCGGTTCTCACCGAGTTCGTGATCGCGCTCGGGTTCCTCCATCGCCGCACCCGCCTGCTCGCCATCTGGATCGCGATCCCGTTCCACCTGGCGATCCAGATCGGCGCACGGGTCCAGGTGTTCTCGTGGGCCGCCATCGCCGCCCTGTTGATCTGGGTCACGCCGCGGGCGCGCGAGCGAACCCTGGTCGTGCCACGGGGGCACCGTCTCGCGCGCTGGGTGCCCCGCCTGGACTGGCTCGGCCGGTTCGACGTGCAACCCGACGACGGTCAGGCCGTGATGCTCACGAGCCCCGACGGCACCGTTCTCCGGGGACGAGCAGCCCGAACGCCAGGCGTGGCTCCACCTCCCCGCCACCTTCTTCTTCGTCGCTCCCCTGACCCGCTGGAGCGACCGCTGACCGCAACCGGGCTCACATCATGCCGGCGGACCTGACCGTGCGTTGGCTGACCTCGACCAGGCGGCCCTTGCGGACCTCGTAGGACACGACGTGCTCGACGTTGTGCTGGCCGCTGCGCTGGCGCCCCGACACGATGTCGATCTCGGTGCCCTCGACGATGGGGAGCAGCGCCACCGCCCGGAAGCCGTCGACGGTGCCGGGGTTCGACCGCTTGATCTCGGTGATCAACAGCTCGGAATCCCAGACCCAGGTGTCGTTCACGCTCGCGAACCGGCAGCGGTGCGACGACCGATTCTTCGCCACGAGGCTTCCGGGGCACACCACGTAGTGCCCGGTGATCCAGGGCAGTACCGCGGTGCCGTCGCGCCCGAAACCGGTCTCGAAGGCGTCGGCGATCACGGCTTCCTCGTCGCCGGACTCGACGGCTCGGCGCCGCATCTCGTCGGCGACGGCGGCGCCGAGGTGGACCAGGACCCCGTCGTCGAGCTTCCGGGCCAACTCGACCGCCGTCTCCGGGTCGGTGGTCAGGTGCTTGACGATGGTGCCGTAGCGTCGGGCTGGTCGGGTCTCGGACATCGGCTCAGTCTGCCCGCCGGGTCTGACACAACGACGCATCCGCGCACGGGGCCACCGGCCGACGCGAACCGCCCCGCGGCGACGACGGCCGTCGACGTGCGAGAAGATGGGCTCATGCCGGCCGACGACCACCGCCTGACAACCACCGAAATGGCGCAATTCGTCGCAGACGGGTTCCTGCGATTCGATGCACTCGTCCCCGCGGCGGTCAACCACGCGGTGCTCGCCGATCTCCCGGCCCTGTTCCAGGCCAAGATCGAGACCATCGTCGGCGCACCGGCGGACGGCGCAGCGCGACCCGACCAGCCGGCGTCACTGACGCCGCTCTCGGCGTGCTACCCCGACCCCTCACCGCTGGGCCGCTATCTCCGCCTGCCGCAGGTCCAGGGCATCATCACCTCGCCTCGTGGGCCGGGACCCGCTGTTCGACCACGACTTCGTCCATCACCTGCGAGCCGGCCATCCCGAGGCCCAGCACCTGCACGCGGACGCGGTGGCCGACACGTTGGACCCCACCTTCGACATCCAGCTCTTCTACTTCCCCCACGACGTCGAGCCCGGCGGTGGCGGGACCCGCTTCGTGCCCGGCAGCCACGTCCGGCGGACGCACAGCTCGGCGCTCGCGGCCTACCAACACGTCACCGGCGAGCAGTCCTTCTCGGGCCCCGCCGGGACGGTGCTGGTCTTCCATCACGCCCTCTGGCACGCCGGTCAGGCCAACCCCGGCGACACCGACCGGTGGATGCACAAGATCCGCCTGAACCCGCGCGTCCCGCAGGTGCGGCTCTGGAACCTCGACGACTTCGACGCGGTGCACAACGACGCCGCCGACCACATCTTCGCCACCG
>CBDHFJ010000094.1:0-24640 GCA_965262315.1 Acidimicrobiales bacterium | reverse complement strand
CAGCCTCGAGCTGGACGAGATGATGACGCTCGAGCTGTACAGCCACGTGATGCACATGACGTCGCAGGTGTCGGGCAGCCTCGCCGACGGTCGCACGCCCATCGACGTCCTCCGGGCCACCCTGCCTGCGGGCACGGTGTCTGGGGCTCCCAAGGTGCGGGCGATGGAGATCATCGACGCGCTGGAGCCCGTGAAGCGGGGGCCCGTACGCGGGCATCGTCGGCTACCTGGACTTCTCGGGGAATATCGACACCGCCATCGCCATCCGCACGATGATCATCACCCCCGAGCGGGCGTCGGTGCAGGCGGGCGCGGCATCGTGGCCGACAGCGTGCCTGCCCACGAGGATCTGGAATGCCGGAACAAGGCGCGGGCGTTGCTCTCAGCCGTGCGACCGGCCGAACGCATGACGGCCAGCCGACGAACCGAGTCCTGACGAACGGAGTCCTGATGGGTGACCGCGAGCTGCTTCCCGAGATCTACCGAGACGGCCCGGCGGCGGCGCTGATTCCTCGCGACGTCGTGACCGCGACGGGCCCCGACACCGAGGCCTTCCTGCAGGGGCAGCTCAGCCAGGACGTGGCGGCGATGGCCGTGGGCGACTCGGCACCCTCGTTCCTGCTCCAGCCCATGGGCAAGGTCGACGCCTGGCTGCGCGTCACCCGGACCGCCGACGACACCTTCCTGCTCGACGTCGACGCCGGCCACGGCGAGGCCATGCTCACCCGCCTCACCCGCTTCAAGCTGCGCACGAACTGCGACCTGGCGCTGGAGACCTGGACCATCAAGGCGGTGCGCGCCGATGGTCGTGAGCACGATGTCGTCTTGGCTGCGGGCATCGAGTCGCCGGACGGGGCGGTCGCTGTCGTCGGGGTCGACGGGTCGTGGGGGCCGATCGCGGGCCACGACATCCTCGGTCCGACCTGCACCCTTGCGACCGACGACCGCGAGGCATCGGCTGCGGACTTCGAGACCCTCCGCGTTCTGGCGGGCGTGCCGGCGATGGGCGCCGAGCTCACCGAGGACACGATCCCTGCCGAGGCCGGGGTCGTCGAGCAGAGCGTGAGCTTCACCAAGGGCTGCTACACGGGCCAGGAGCTAGTGGCCCGGATCGACAGCCGCGGCGGCAATGTGCCGAAGCACCTCCGTGGCGTGGTCGGGGCCGACGACCTCGCGGTCGGCGCCGCAGTGGTGATCGCCGGCGACGAGGTCGGCGCCATCACCTCCGCCGCGGGTCGCGTCGGCCTGGCCTACATCAAGCGCGCGGTCGACTCGTTCCCCGTCAGCCGCCGACGTCGGCGGCGTGGCCGTCGGACGTGCGCGAACTCCCCCTCGTCTGAGCCACCAGTCGCCGCTCGCCGCTTCCCTCCCCGACTTTGGGCAACCTCTGCACGTCAGGGGTGCATGGCCTGCCCAATTTGGGGTCGCGGGCGCTGGGGCGGGGTGGTTGCCGTCGTGTCGACTTTGGGCGCGTTCTGCACGTCAGGGGTGCATGGCCTGCCCGATTTGGGGTCGCGGGCGCTGGGGCGGTGGTTGCCGTCGTGTCGACTTTGGGCGCGTTCTGCACGTCAGGGGTGCATGGCCTGCCCGATTTGGGTGCGGTGGTTGCCGCCGCGTCGACTTTGGGCTGCTGCGACGCTTCGCGTCAGCGCGACGGCAGTGTGACCACGAAGCGGGTGCCGCCGGTGGGGCGGGGGAGCGCAGCCACGGTGCCGCCCTGGGCCTCGACCAGCTCCTTGACGATCGCCAGGCCCAGGCCGGAACCCGACTCCTTGCGCTGTGGCGTCTGCGCGGCGACGTAGAGCCGCTCGAACACGTGGGGGAGGTCCTCGGATCGGACGCCCGGACCGTCATCGGCGACCTCGATCTCGGCCCCATGCGCCGTCGGGCCATACCGGACGACGACCTGCGACGACGCGAACTTGATCGCGTTCTGGACGAGGTTCGCCAGCACCTGCGCCAGGCGATCAGGGTCCGCCACCACCATCGGGCCCGTGCCTGCGGACCGTCGACCAGGACCTGGAGATCGTGGGAGCTCGGCCTCGCGCTCGAACCCGGCAGCCACGTCCGGGACCAGCTCGCTCAGGTCGACGTCGCGGGCCCTCGAGACCGGAACTGCCGGGACTCCGAGCTTGGCCAGGTCCAAGAGGTCGCTCACCAGGCGCTCCAGCCGCTGTGACTCGGAGCGGATGACGTCGGCAGCGCGCTCGGTGATCCGGTGCGGTGCCGTCGCCGATGGCCTCGGCGTACCCCCGGATCGACGTCAGCGGGGTCCGGAGGTCGTGTGACACCGACAGGAGGAACTGCCGCTCCAGCCCTCGCGCCCGTTCGAGTGACGTCGGCCATCGCATTCACCGACGACGGCGAGGTCGGTGAGCTCGTCCTCCCGGTCGGCGTCCACCGCGACCCGCGCACTGAGATCACCGCCGGCGATCCGGCGAGCGGTCGACGCTCGCGGCACGGATCGGCCTGGCCAGTCGTCGGCCGAGCATCCAGGCGATCAGTGCGCCGGCCGCGATCGCGGCAACAGTCGACAACCGCGACCCATCGGAAGATCGCCGTGGTCAGGCGGCTGCTGTCCTCGGTGAGGAGCACGACGTAGCTGAACTGCGGTCGCTCCGCGTAGGTGGCCGACCACACCAGCGACCCTTCGATGCCGCTGACCTGGCCTTCGTCGCGCAGGAGGCCCACGTCGACCTCGGTCTGGGGGAGTCCCTCGGGAAACTGGCCGAGTACCTGGCCCTGACGGGTGATGACCAGGAGTTCGGCGTCCGCGAGCCGCAGCTCGCGCTGGAGTCGCGCCAGCCGAGCTCTGATCGTGTCGGCGTCGGCGACACTTGCGATCGGCAGCTCCGAGAAGACGAAGGCCAGGGCTTCCCCGGTCTGCTCGAGGTCTTCCTGGGTGGCTCGGCGGTCCTCGACACGCGTCAGCACCAGCGTGCCCAGACCGGCCAGGAGGACACTGATGAGGACGGTGGCGAGGATCGCCAGGGTCAGACGGCGGGTCATCTCAATCCAGGCGGTAGCCGACGCCCCAGACGGTGGTCAGCGGGAAGGCGTCGCCCAGCTTGCGGCGAAGCTGGCGCACGTGCACGTCGACGGTGCGTTCGTCGCCGACCCAGTCGACGCCCCAGACGCCGTCGATGAGCTGGCGCCGGCTGAGGGCCACGCCGGGGTTGCGGGCGAGGTGCGCCAACAGGTCGAACTCGCGGGTGGCCAGCGGGACTGCCTGGCCGTGCACGGTGGCCTCCCTCCGGAGCCGTGTCGACCACCACGTCGCCCGCGGCGAGCGTGGTGGAGGGCGTCTCGGCCCGCGGTCCGTCGGCCCGACGCAGGATGGCCTTGACCCGGGCCACGAGCTCGCGTGGCGAGAACGGCTTGGTCACGTAGTCGTCGGCCCCGAGCTCGAGGCCCAGCACCCGATCGATCTCGTTGTCGCGCGCGGTGAGCATGATGATCGGGACGTCAGAGGTGGCGCGGAGCTGCCGGCACACGTCCATGCCGTCCAGATCGCCTGCGAGGCCGATGTCGAGGATCACCAGGCGTGGGTCGCGATCGCGGACCTGTTCCAGTCCACGTTCGCCGGTGGTCGCCTGGTACACGCGGAACCCGTCCCGGCGCAGGTACATCTCCACGAGATCGGCGATGTTGGGGTCGTCTTCGACCAGCACCACCGTGGCGTCGTTGGTCATCGTTGGGCTCGCCTTCCTCGCTGGGTCGAGGGGCCGACTGGGTTCGATGTGTCGGTCATGGGTGCCTCTGGCCTCGGCCGCACTCATACTCCCGCAGATCGTGCCGATGACTGGGGGTAGTGAGTGGAGAACCACGGCGCTCCGGCGACCCCGGGTACGGATGACCCGGCCGCTGTAGTGTCCTTCGACAAGTACCATGAGGTCTGTGAGCAAACTGTGATGGCTGGGGACACGCACTACGAAGTGCTCGGGGTCGCACCCGAATCGGACGCCTCGGCGATTCGTCGTGCCTATGTGGCGAAGGCGCGAGATGTTCCATCCCGACTTCCACGCAGATGCCACCCCCGAGGTCCGAGCTCACGCCGAGGCCCAGATGCGGGCGATCAACGACGCGTGGGCCGATTCTCGGCTCCACGAGCATGCCCGGTCCAAGTACGACCGGAAGCTGCAGTGACACCGGACGCGTCGTCGTCCACCAGCTCAAGCGGCCGCCGCGCCGGCGAGCGGACCGGTCGGCTCCCGAAGCGCACCAGCGGGTTCGCGCCGCCGCGTTGGATGACGATGCTGCCCGATGGCCTGTCTCTTCCTGGCCGTGGCCTGCTTTGCCGTGGGCATGGTCACCGGCATCCCGGCGCTGTTGGCCGGCGCCATCGGCTGCCGCCCTGCTCGGGGGTCTGATGTTCGTGGTGGTGCCCGTCTTCGCCCTCAAGCGGGCCAAGGACGGCAGCGGCCCTGCCGGGCACGGACGGCTTCGGCCTGAGCCCGAGGCGCCGAAAATGTCGCCGGATCGGGTGATCCGCAGGCGATGATGGGCCCGTGGCCACCTATCTCGACGCGATCCTCGATCACCACCGGACGTCGCGCTGCCGAGGATCCCCAGGGATCTCGGCGATCTGATCAGCGCCGCCAAGGAGCAGCCGCACGACGCGCGTGGCTTCCGTTCGGGCGCTCGCGGACGCCGGACCGGCTCGCGGTGATCTCGGAGATCAAGCGGCGTTCGCCGTCCAAGGGGGACCTGAACGCCGATCTCGACGCAGCCACGTGGGCGAAGAGCTACGAGGCGGGGGGAGCGTCCTGCTCTCTCGGTGCTCACGGACGAGCCTCACTTCGGTGGCTCGGCCGACTGACCTCCGGATCGCAGCTCGCGAAGCGCGTGCGGGTTGCCGGTCATCCGAAAGGACTTCACCGTCGACCTCCGCGACATCTGCGACGCTCAGGCTGATGGGGGCCGACTGCGTGCTTGCTGATCGTGGCTGCGCTCGACGACGCCGAGCTGGCCGACTTCCACTCGCTTGTCGTCCGAGTTCGGGCATCGACGCGCTGGTCGAGACGCACGACGAGGCCGAGGTCGAGCGGGCGCTGGCGGTCGGGGCCAACGCTCGATCGGAGTCAACCAGCGCGATCTGGTGACGTTCCAGGTCGACCAGGCACGTGCGGTACGCGTCGCTGCGGCGCTCCCCGAGGGTGTCGTGCGGGTGGCCGAGTCGGGCGTCCGGGGGCGCGACGATGCCGCTCGCCTTGCGTGGGGCGGGCTACCACGCGGTGTTGGTGGGCGAGTCCCTGGTGACGTCCAAGGACCCCGAGCAGGCGGTCGAGCAGCTCCGGGTCTGACCCGTCGGTTCACGAAGCGCCACGGCCGGCGGGCGGCGCGCCACTAGCCTGACGGCGTGTTCGTGAAGATCTGTGGCATCACCTCCGAGGAGGACGCGCTGCTGGCGGTCGCCGTCGGGGCCGATGCCGTCGGCTTCATCTTCGCCCCGTCCAAGCGCCAGGTGAATGCGGTCCGGGTGGCTGACATCGTGAAGCGGCTGCCGGGCGAGGTGCTCACCGTGGGGGTCTTCAAGAACGAGTCCACGAGCCGCATCCGTGAGATCGTCAACCAGACGGGCCTGACCGCCGTCCAGCTTCATGGCAGCGAGACCCCGGCCATGGTCCAGGAGGTCAAGGAGGACGTTCGCACCGTCTTCAAGGTCGTGGCGCCCGGCAGCGAGGCGTTCGAGCGCTCCGAGGAGTTCGGCGCCGACGCCATCATGGTGGACTCGCCCGGTGGCGGGACGGGTCAGGTGTTCGATTGGCGGCTGGCCGAGGACGCTCCGGCCGGGGTCAAGCTGATCATGGCCGGTGGCCTCGATCCGACCAACGTGGCGGACGCCATCGCCAAGGTGAACCCGTGGGGCGTCGATGTCGCCAGCGGTGTCGAGAAGGCGCCTGGCGTCAAGGACCCGGTACTGGTCCGCCAGTTCGTCCAGGCCGCGCGTGGTGGCAACATCGAGCCGCCCGTGGTGGCGGCCCCCACCGAACCCGTCGGCGGCTTCGGACCCGAACCCTACGACTGGCGTGAGGACACGACCTGGCGGTGAGCGGAATGCCACGCCGCCGCGTGGGGTTCGTGGCTCCAGCGACCCGGACCCCCGACCCCGCGTCGCCACACCATGCGTGAGTTCCTGCTCGATGTGTTCCTGCCCGAGACCGATCGGGTGGTGCTGATCCAGACGATCGTCATGGCCTGCTTCTGGGCTGTCGTCATTCCGGCCACGTGGCGCATCGACCGCGACATCCGCACCTTCGTGTGGGGTCTGGCCATGCTCAACGTGGGGTGGTTCGCCGCCCGGACCGTGCACTGACGGGAGAGGACCCCATGACCGACTTCGATCTCGTCGCCATCGGGGGCGGCACCGGCGGCCTCGCCGCCACCCGTGCGGCCGCGGTGGCCGGCAAGCGAGCCGCCCTCATCACCGACAGTCCCATCGGCGGCGACTGCACCTGGACCGGATGTGTGCCCTCCAAGACGCTGATCTCGGCGGCCGCGCAGGGCGTCGACTTCGGCGATGCCATGAAGCGGGTCCACGAGACCATTGACCACATCGCCGGGACCGAGAGTGCCGACGTCCTCGAGTCCGAGGGCATCACCGTGATCGACGGTCGTGCCCGGCTGGGTGGTGGCAAGACGGTCGAGGTCAACGGCAGCCGCCTCACCGCCGACAACATCGTCCTGGCCACGGGTGGCCGCCCGGCCGAGTTGCCGATCCCCGGCCTCGAGGGTGTCGAGCATCTCACCAACGAGAACGTCTGGGACCTGGACGAGCTGCCCGAACGCCTCGGCGTCGTGGGCGGTGGTGCCATCGGCTGCGAGCTCACCCAGGCCTTTGCTCGCCTCGGCTCGAAGGTCACCCAATGGGAGGTCATGGACCGACTCATGGTGGTCGAGGAGCCGGAGGCCTCCGAGGTCGTCGAGCGGGTCTTCGCCTCCGAGGGCATCGACGTGCGCACGGGCAGCCGCATGGCCGGCATCGAGCCGTTGCCAGGCGGCCGGGCACTGCTGGATGCCGGCGGGGAACAGCCGGTCGAAGTCGACCGGGTCCTCATCGCCGCCGGCCGCTTCCCGAACACCGAAGGCCTCGGCCTCGAGGAGGCCGGGGTCGAGCTCACCGAGCGCGGCCACATCAAGGTCGACGACCGGCTTCGCACCACGGCGTCAGGCATCTGGGCTGTCGGCGACGTGAACGGCCTCCTGCCGTTCACCCACTCCGCCAACGAGCAGGGCATCCTCGTCGGCCGCATGGCGTCCGGTGTCCGCATGAACTGGAAGTTCGACGCCGGACGGGTTCCGTGGACCACGTTCACGTCCCCTGAAGTCGCTCGTGTCGGCGTGACCGAGGCCCAGGCCCCGCGGGGCGCACGGGTGGCCTACCTCCCGATGGCCGAGAACGATCGGGCGATCACCGAGGGCCGAACCGAGGGGTTCATCAAGCTCATCGCCGCGCCCCGCCGGGTGCTGCGCAACGTCGCCGGCGGCCGCATCGTCGGAGCGACGATCGTCGCCGACCGAGCCGGCGAGATGATCCACGAACCCGCCATGGCCATGCTGCTCAACGCGTTCACCGGACGGCTCGCGCAGCTCACACACGCCTATCCGACGTGGTCCGTCGGCATCCAGAAGGCCGCCGCGCAGTTCCTCCAGGAGATCGAAGGCCGCACCGCCCGCCCAGCGAAGCGGGGCTGAGGGCTACGCACGACACCGGCGTTGGGGACTCGATCGCAGTTCTGCTCTGGACGTGTCGGTTTGGAACCGCCGACTGGGAAAGAGCTCGTCGAGCGGCTTCTGGCCGCAGGCCGGTGACAAGTCGTGGTGGATCTCGCCCTGACGCTTGCTCGTCCTGCTCATCGGTGTTGATCGCCAACGATGACGGGCCAGGAGCGCGGGCTGTAGGGCGGGAACGTCGCTTCGGACGGCTATCCGCTGTTGCCAATGGACACCGAGTGGCCGACAAGTCGTGCCGGCACTCCAGGACCGCTGAGCGGCACGATCGAGTTGATGCGCGCTCCACCGAGGTGGTGTGGCTGCCGGCGTCGGGCCTCGTGCAGCTCTCGTCGACCCGTAGACTGACGGCGTCGACCCGGCCCCCGCCCGGACGAAACGACTACGATCTCCCCGTGGTTGAGCGGACCGACGGTCCGAGCGCTTGCGGCGTGGGTGTCACCGCCGACGAGTTCCTCGAGTTCCTGAGCACTCCGTCCTTGGCAGCAGCTTCGCTGAGGCGAACGGAGACCTGGTCGATCCGATGGTGTCCGCGATTGGCCATGCTGAGCCATCGGCCTGGCGATCGATGGAAACGGCTACGCGAAGACGATGCTGGATCGGATCGCGGGTCGGTCGACACCGCCGGTATCGCGGAAGCGATTGGATCCCGTTCCCCAACGGCGCGACGCCGACGAGGTGGCGGCGTGGCGGTTGCGCAGTTCGACGCTGCGTTGCAGGCTGCCGATCTCGTGACGGGAAACTCCTGCTTCGAAGCGTCACCGAGAATATTGGCGGGGCAACTTCTCGTTCTTCGGGCGACGACGAGACGGTCAAGGGCTGCCTCGCGGCGTGCTGGTCGCGAGCTCAGCTATTGACCCCTTCGACACCTGGCATGCGGCACTCCAGGAACGTCCAGTGGGCACGGACCGCCCAACGTGTCTGACAGGTTGGCGCCGCATCCGCCGGCCCGACCGAGAACGTACCCGCCTGTCCGCCGCGCGGGCGTTCTGGGGGCTGACTCGCCACGATCAGGCGCAGATGGAACGGCCTGGGGATACCGTCAGTGCGGCGCGGGCAGCGGGAATGCCCGTGACTGGGGCCGAGTTTCCGGTGCATGACAGAGAACGAGATTCCCGCAGAGGTCGATGTCATCGTCATCGGCATGGGCATCGGTGGTGAGGCGGTCGCCTCGAAGGTCGCCGAAGCCGGACTCCAGGTGATCGGCATCGAGTCCGACCTGGTCGGGGGCGAGTGCCCTTACTGGGGTTGCATCCCCTCCAAGATGATGATCCGCGGCGCCAACCTGCTGGCCGAGGCTCGCAGGATCGAGGGCGTCGCCGGCAAGGCCGAGGTCACCCCCGACTGGGCGCCGATCGCCCAGCGCATCCGCGAGCAGGCCACCGACAACTGGAACGACCAGGTCGCTGTCGACCGGTACGTCGACAAGGGCGGATTCTTCATCCGTGGGCGTGGCCGGATCACCGCCCCCAGGACCGTCGAGGTGAACGGCGCCACGTACCGCGCCCGGATCGGCGTCGTCGTGGCCGCAGGAACCAGCCCGGCCGTTCCGCCGATCCCGGGGTTGGCGGATGTCGACTACTGGACCAACCGCCAGGCCATGCAGGTCGAGACCCTGCCGAACTCGCTCGTGGTGCTCGGCTCAGGCGCCATCGGCGCCGAGTTGGCCGAGGTGTTCGCCCGCTTCGGTGTACGGGTCTCGATCATCGAGGCGCTCGACCGGCTCATGCCACGCGAGGAGCCTGAGGTCGGCGAGTTGATGAAGGAGGTCTTCGAGTCCGAAGGCATCAGCGTCCACGTCGGCGCGCTGGCCACCGCAGTCGCCGCCGACGGCAACGACATCGTCGTGACGCTCGACAACGGCACCGAGGTTCGAGGCGAGAAGCTGCTTGTGGCCACCGGGCGCCGGACGAACGTCGAAGGTCTTGGCCTGGACCACGTCGGCATCGACCTCGATTCGCCCTACGTGCCGATCGACGACCACATGCAAGTCGCCGACGGGCTCTGGGCCGTGGGCGACATCACCGGCAAGGGCCTGTTCACCCACATCGCCGCCTACCAAGCGCCGATCGCCGCCGCATCGATTCTCGGCGAGGAGCATGCCCCCGCCGACTACCGGGCCATGCCTCGGGTGACCTTCACGGATCCCGAGGTGGGCTCGGTCGGTCTCACCGAGCAGGAGGCCCGCGAGGCCGGCCTCGATGTCGCCGTCACCACCCAGAACGTGCCGTGGTCGGCGCGAGGGTGGCTGCACGCGTCGGGCAACGAGGGGATCATCAAGCTGGTCGTCGACCGGGGCCGCGACGTCGTGGTCGGCGCCACCTCGGTTGGACCCCACGGTGGCGAGGTGCTGGGCATGCTGACCCTGGCCGTCCACGCCGAGCTGCCGGTGTCGACGCTGCGATCGATGATCTACGCGTACCCGACCTTCCACCGCGGGGTCGAGGACGCGCTCGGTCAGCTCTGAAATGGGTCGCCCCCGGCTGTTCGTCCTGTTGGCGGCGACGGCGGTCCTCGCCGTCGCGTGCGCGCAGACCAGTGGCATCGAGCCGCGGGCGACCGACGGCGCGATCACCGCGCCGACGCTGGACGCCGATCCCAGCGCCTGTACGGAGAATCCGATCCAGTCGAGTCCCGAGGACGTGAGCACCTCGGGGCTCGACTGGATCCTCGGTCAGGACCTCGCCCGGAGCGTCCCCCCGCCGATCGTCGATCGGGGCCGCATCGTCCCCGTGCTGCGCGCCGACGGCATTCCGGCGATCGACGACCCCAAGTGTGTGCCGGCGGGGGCCGTCGACTTCCTGACCGACAACGCACCGGTGGTCGTGGTCGACGTCGGCGGCGACGTGCGGGCCTACCCGCTCGAGATCCTCACCTGGCACGAGCTGGTGAACGACACCATCGGCGGACGGCCGATCACGGTCTCGTACTGCCCCTTGTGCAACTCCGCGATCGCCTACGACCGCCGGGTCGGGGACCGGATTCTCGACTTCGGCACGTCTGGCGCGCTCACCCAGTCGTCGATGGTGATGTACGACCGCCAGACCGAGACCCTGTGGACCCACTTCGACGGCACCGCCGTGGCCGGCGAACTGACCGGCGCCGAGCTCGACTTCGTCTCCAGCGCCGTCGTGTCGTGGGGCGACTTCCGCGCACGGTTCCCCGACGGGCTGGTGCTGAGCCGAGACACCGGATTCGACCGGGACTACGGCCGCAATCCGTACCCGGGCTACGAGGACGAGGCGGACCCGATCCAGCGGTTCATCACCGACGCCGTCGACCCCCGTCTGCCTGCCAAGGACCGGGTGATCGGCATCGACCTCGACGGTGAGGCCGTGGCCGTGCCCCATCAGCTGGTGTCCGACACCGGTGTGGTGGCCCTGGACGTGGCCGGCCGCCCCCTGACCGTGTGGAACCTGCCGGGCACCGCGTCGGCGCTCGAGGGTGTGACCGTCAGCGGCGGCGACGACATCGGTGCGTCCGCCGTCTTCGTGGCCGAAGCCGATGGCCAGACGCTGACGTTCCGCCGGACCGACGCGGGGTTCGTGGACGACCAGACCGCCAGCACCTGGACGATCTTCGGCATCGCCGAGGACGGTCCGCTGGCGGGCACCCGGCTCGAGCCGGTGGTCCACCTGGACACGTTCTGGTTCGCCTGGGGCACCTTTCACCCCGGCACGACGATCCTGCCCTGAGGGCGGCGCTCAGTCCTCGTCGAAGGCGGCGAGGTCTCGCCCGAAGCTTCGCAGCCGGTCGATGGCCTCGGGGTCGGCGCCCTCGGGCATCGGCTGGGCCAGCGCGGCCTTGATGCGCTCGTAAGAGGCGGCCTCGAGGCCACACAGGCGGCACTCTTCGAGGTGGGCGGCGACCAGGGGGGCGTCTTCGTCGGCGAGCTCACCGTCCAGGTACGCCTGGAGCACCTGACCCACCTCGCGGCAGTTCAGCTCGGCGTCCTTCCGCCAGAAGCGTCGTTTGAGCCTCATGCGTTCTCCCTGGGTCCGAGGCCCGCCGCCTCGAGCTGTTTCTTGATCCGCTTCCGGGCCCGATGGAGCCGACTCATGATCGTTCCCACCGGAACCCCCAGGCGGTCAGCGGCCTCCTGGTAGGAGAGACCGTCGATGTCCACCATGACGACGACCTCCCGGAACTTGTCCGACAGGCCCTCGAAGGCCTTCTCGACCTCGGCGTCGAAACCCATGTCGACCACGAGTTCTTCCGCGGTTCTTCCGCCGTCGCTGGTGTCGGCCACCCGCTCCATCGTGGCGTCGGGGTCGCGGAGCAGCTCCGGGCGTTTGCGGCGAACCCGGTTCACCTGTGCGTTGCGGAGGATGGTGAGCAGCCAGGCCCGGGGATAGCGGCCGTCGAAGCGGTGGATGGCCCGGTAGGCCCGGAGCAGAGCGTCCTGGACGAGGTCCTCGGCATCGGCGCTGTTGCGGGTCAGCGACATCGCCACACGGAACATCACGTCGACCTCGGGAAGGACGTACTCGTCGAACTTCGCCTTGGCCGCAGCCTCGTCGCGCTCCTCTGTCTCCTGTTCGGCCACGTCAGGAGAGTAGTGGGTGGGTGACGCCTGTCCGGTGCCGGCGGAGGATCACGCGGAATGGCCGGGGCTTTACCCGGGGTTTACGTGGCATGACCTGGTTGGAACATCGATACGCCGCCCGTCGGCTCGATGCCTACGTGGACGACGAGCTCGACCACGAGGATGTGGATCGCATCACCAGCCATCTCCTGTCGTGCGAGCATTGCTCGGCACAGGTCCGGTTCCTGCTCGAGGTTCGGGCGTCGCTGTTGAGGTTCGGGGCGGGCACACGCGCCTGAACACCCGAACGTGATCTGTAGTGCCTTCTACGTGAATTCGGCTGATTGACGGGGATTTGTCACTACACGGGTGTAATTTGGCCTCTGTCTCGAGAACGACCCCAGGGCCGCTGCTCGAGAGGCAGCACTAGATCCCGAACTCGGGACCAGGGGACCAGGAGGAAACCCATGAACAAGTCCGAACTCGTCGACGCTCTGGCTGAGAAGGCCGGCGTGAGCAAGACCGACGCTGACGCCGTGCTCAAGGCGCTGGAAGACGTGGTGACCGAAGAGGTGGCCGGCAAGGGCGACAAGATCACGATCACCGGTTTCGTGAGCTTCGAGCGCACCTACCGCGGCCCTCGTACCGGCCGCAACCCGCAGACGGGTGAGGCCATCGAGGTCCCCGGCGCCAACGCCATGAAGGTCAGCGCCGGCTCCAAGCTCAAGGCCGCCGCCAAGGCTTCGACCTGATCACCCAGGACTGAAAGCACCGATGGGGACCGCCTCCGGGCGGTCCCCATCGCCGTTTTGGCGGCCGTCCGGTGGCCTCGAGCCGGCACAGAGCGCTGTGGTGGGCGCGGTTGTCGGGGAGGTGATGCCGTCGGGCTAGGGTGCCGAAATGGCCGAATTCCCTGCTCCCGCCGATGTCATCCCGCACCGGGACCCGTTCCTGTTCCTCACCGAGGTCACGGGCATGGAGGCGGGGCAGTGGGCCGAGGGCTACTGGCAGTTGACCGGCGACGAGGCGTTCTTCGCCGGCCACTTCCCGGGCCGGCCCACGCTGCCCGGGGTCCTGCAGGCCGAGGCCATCGCCCAGCTCGGCGCCTACGTGGTGCTGCTCGACGAGGCGTACCAGGACAAGCTGCCCTTGTTCGGCGGGCTCGACAAGGCACGGTTCCGCCGCCAGGTGGTGCCGGGCGATCGCCTCGATCTGCGCCTCGAGGTGGTCCGGATGTCGGCCCGGGCCGGCAAGGCCACGGGGACGGCAAGCGTCGGCGGCGAGGTGGCCTGCGCGGCCGAGCTGATGTTCGTGATGGCCTGAGCTAGAACCCGCCCGTGTTGTGGACGACCTGGCCGCGGGTCATGGTCCACAACACCGAAGCGTCGAGCAGCGTGTTCTCCCCGGTGGCGAACGGATCGTTGCTCAAGATCACGAGGTCGGCCTTTCCCGACCTCGATGGAGCCGACCCGCTGTCGAGGTGAAGCAGGTGGCGGCGCCCAGCGCATGGCCTCGAGCGCCTCGCCGATGCTCAGCCCGTGGAGCGCAGCTCGGGCACCACACACGGCCCACGGTCGACGGACGCCGTCCTCGTCGAAGATCTCGCCCTCGCCTTCACCGATGGTCACCAGCGACCACCAGTGGTGGAGCCGGCGATGAAGGTGTTCAGGATCCGCTCGCCCCACGGCCGGGGTCGACCAGGTCGGCCACTGGCCAGCCGTGGGACGCGTCCAGCTGACCCCACCAGGGTCTGAGATCGCGTGTCCGTGGCTCGGGTTGGCGTGGTGTTGTGCTCGCCGGGCTGCGTCAGGAACCCGTGGCCGCCCAGTACCACGTCGCGTGGCCGTTGTGGCCGCCGAAGCCGAAGCTGTTCGACAGGGTGGGGCCGGGCGTCCACGACTGGGGTTCTCCAGTGACCAGGTTGATCTCGGGCATCTCGGGATCCGGCGTGGCGTAGCCATGGGTGGGCGGCAGGACCTCGTGCTGCATGGAGAGCACGACGGCGACCGCTTCGATGGCACCTGCGGCACCCAGCGCGTGGCCGGTGACACCCTTGGTGGCGGTCATCGGCGGGCCGTTGGATCCGAACACCTTGGACACGGCCTCGGCCTCGGCTGCGTCGTTCAGCGGGGTCGACGTGCCATGGGCGTTGATCGAGGCCACGTCGGACGCGGTGATGCCGGCGTCCTCCATGGCGAGCTCCATCGACCGCACCGCGCCGGACCCGCCGGGTGCGGGGGCGGTGATGTGGTGGGCATCCGCGGTGGAGGCCGAGCCCAGCACCTCGGCGACGATGGTGGCGCCGCGCCCGACGGCCATGTCCCAGTCCTCGAGCACCAGGATCCCGGCGCCCTCGCTGTGCATGAAGCCGTCACGCTCGACGTCGAAGGGACGCGAGATTCCCGAGCCGGACGTCGCCGTCATGTTGATGAACCCCTGCTTGGCGACCGGGCTCTTGGCGGCCTCGGAGCCGCCGGCGATGACCACGTCGCACTTGCCGAGGCGGATCAGGTCCGCGCCCCGGCCGATGGAGTGGGTGCCGGCCGCGCAGGCGGTCACGGTGTTCTCGCACGGCCCCTGGAAGCCGTACTTCATCGAGATGGCCGCCGGTCCGGCGTTGGCCATCATCATGGGGACGAGGAACGGCGAGACCCGGCGAGGCCCCTTCTCGAGGAAGTTCTGGATCTGTTCCTCGAGTGTCTCGATGCCGCCGACGCCAGTGCCGACCCACACACCGATCTTGGCGGGGTCGGCGACGAGCTCACCTGCCTGTTCCAGCGCCTCGTGGGCGGCGGCCAGGGCGAAGTGGGTGAACTTGTCGGTGCGGCGGGCTTCCTTGGGATTCTCGAAGTAGGCCGTCGGGTCGAAGTCGACCACGTCGAAGCCGTGCTCGGGAGGTCCGGCGAGAAGCCCGTCCCAGAACGCGTCCTTGCCGATGCCGCAGTTGGCAACGACGCCAACGCCGGTGACGGCGACGCGTCGCATCAGAGCTTGCCGACGACGAGGTCGAAGGCGGCACCGACGGTTTCGATGCCCTCGAGTTCTTCTTCTTCGACGGTGACGTCGAACTCTTCCTCGAGCGCCATCACCAGCTCGACGAGGTCGAGGCTGTCGGCGTCGAGGTCGTCGGCGAAGGAGGCTTCCTTCGTCACCTGGGTCTCTTCGACCGACAGGACTTCGACGGCGCACTTCTGGAAGCGGGCGAACTGATCGTCACTCACGGTATTGCTGTCTCCTTGGTGGAAAGGGTCCTCACGAACCCATGGCGAGCCCGCCGTCGACGGGAAGGATGGCACCGGTGATGAAACCGGCGTCTTCGGACGCCAGGAAGGCGACCGAAGCGGCGATCTCGTCGGGTTGGGCGAAGCGTCCCAGGGGGACCACGCCGAGGATGCCTTCCTTCTGGTCGTCAGTGAGGGCGTCGATCATATCGGTCTGCACCGGGCCCGGAGCCACGATGTTCACGGTGATGTTGCGGCTCGCGAACTCCTTGGCCAGCGAGCGCGACAGGCCGACGAGGCCGGCCTTGGAGGCGGCATAGTTGGCTTGACCGGCCTGGCCGCCGAGGCCCACCACGGACGAGACGAACACCATGCGTCCCCAGCGGCCTTTCATCATCCCCTTCACCGCGCGCTTCGCGACGCGGTAGCCGGAGGTCAGGTTCGCGTCGATGACCGAGGTGAAGTCGTCCTCGGACATCCGCAGGACCAGGCCGTCCTTGGTGATGCCGGCGTTGGACACCAGGATCTCGACCGGCCCGAGCTCGGCTTCGATCCGGGAGAACGCGGCGTCGACCGCGGCCTCGTCGGTGACGTCGCACGGGACGGCCAGCAGGCGGTCGTCGTCGGGTGGGGCCGATCGGTAGGTGACCGCCACGCGGTACCCCTGGTCGGCGAGGCGTTGCGCGACGGCGAGGCCGATACCGCGGTTCCCGCCGGTGACGAGCGCGACTCTGCCGTCAGCGGTGTCGCTCACTGCGCACCCCAGCGGAGCAGGGCGCTGCCCGAGGTCATCCCCGCCCCGAAGCCGACCAGCAGGACGAGATCGCCGTCGTCGAGTCGACCGTTGTCGAGCGCGTCGGCGAGCGCCAGCGGAATCGATGCCGACGAGGTGTTGCCCGTCCGCTCGAGCACCGAGGCAGCCCGGTCGGCCGGCAGCCCGAGCTTCTTCATGGCGCTGTCGATGATGCGGACGTTGGCCTGGTGGGGGACGACGAGCTTGATCTCCTGGACATCGACGCCGGCTCGCTCGATGGCGGCCTCCGCAGACGACACCATGGCCTTCACCGCCTGGCGGAAGACCTCCTTGCCCTCCATCTTCATCGTCGAGCCGATCTCGGCGTAGAGGATGTGGCGCAGGCTGCCCAGGCTGTTGAGGTCCCAGCCCAGCAACTGGCCCGGGCCGTCGGTGCTCTCGAGCACCACGGCGCCGGCCCCGTCACCGAACAGGATGCAGGTCCCGCGGTCGGTGTAGTCGACGATGCGGCTGAGCGACTCGGACCCGATCAGCAGCACCTTGTCGCAGCCGGCACCGATGAGCCCGTGTGCGTTGACGAGGCCGTAGACGAAGCCCGAGCAGGCGGCATTGAGGTCCATGGCGCCACACGACAGCCCGAGTTCGTTCTGCACCGTCGGCGCGGTGCCGGGGACCTGGTCGTCGGGGGTGGTGGTGGCCAGGAGGAGCATGTCGATCTCGTCGGGTGACACGCCTGCCATGTCCATGGCCTTCTGGGCGGCCTCGATGGCCAGCCCACTGGTGCTGCCGCCGACGCGGCGTTCCCGGATGCCGGAGCGTTCGACGATCCACTCGTCGGTGGTGTCGACCATCTCCTCGAGGTCGGCGTTGGTCAGGATCTTCTCGGGCAGGGCGGTCCCGTACCCGGTGATTCGAGCGCCTCGCATCGGGGTCTCGTGCTTCTTCATGCCGTGATCCTCAGGCTCGGGTGCGCAGCCACGCGATGGGCTGGCTGGCGGTGACTCGCTCGCCTTCGACGGCCAGGAAGCCCTGGAGCTCGCCTGCGAAGGCGCTCCGGACCTCGACACCGTTGACGTGGCCGAGCAGGCGGCCGGCCTCGATCAGGGTGCCGGGCTCCTCGTGCTCGATGGCGGTGAACACACCGGCGCAGGGGGAGACCACGAGGCGTTCGGTGGCAAAGAGGGTCTCGCCTTCGAGGACGGCGGCACCGCCACTGCTGGGCTGGCCCGACACCGACTCGAGAAGCGCGTCGATGTCGGCCGGTGTGTTGACTTTCAGGTTGGCGGCGCCCTTGGCGGTGCGCTTCACCGTGCCGGTCAGGACGGTGCCCGGGCCCAGCTCCACGAAGGTGGTGAAGCCCTGGCTCTCCAGCTCGTTGAGGGTCTGGCGCCACCGGACCGGGCTGGTCAGCTGCGACGACAGCAGGGCCGGCCAGTCGGCGGCCGAGCCGTGGCCGATGGCATCGACGTTGGCGTAGACCGCGTGGTCGGGGTCTCGGAAGTCGGTCTGGTCGATGGCCTTGCGCAGCCGGTCGCGGGCAGGACCCATGAACGGGGTGTGGAACGCGCCCGACACCGGCAGCGGCATCACCCGCTTGGCGCCGAGCTCTTTGGCCACGTCGCCGGCGGCCGCGACGGCCTCGGGCGAGCCGGCGATGACGACCTGGCCCGGGGCGTTGTAGTTGGCGACCCACACGTCGTCGTCGACGCGGTGACAGGCGCTCTCGACCTTGTTGTCGTCGAGGCCGATGATTGCCGCCATCGTGCCTTCCTGGGCTTCGGCGCAGATCTGCATGGCCTCGCCGCGCTCGTAGACCAGCTTGACAGCGTCGTCGAAGTCCAGCGCCCCGGACGCGGTCAGCGCCGAGTACTCGCCGAGGCTGTGACCTGCGTGGGCTGCGGCCTCGACGCCGACACGCTGCACGGCGTCGTAGACGACCATCGACGTGAGAAAGGTCGCCAGCTGGGCGTTCCGGGTCTCCTTGAGCTCGTCGTCGTCGGCTCGGAGAAGCAGATTCTCGAGGTCACGGCCGGAGGTCTCGGCGGCGTCGACCACCAGCTCCCAGGACGGGTGGTCGACCCAGGCCTGGCCCATGCCGGACTTCTGCGAGCCCTGGCCGGGATACATGAAGACGATCATCGTGTGGTCACTACCTCTCGGGCGCGGGACAGAGGGAACGTGAGGTGTTCGGTGCGGGGCGCGACAGGCCAAGGGTGCCGGTCGTTTCCGTTTCGACCACCAGTGTGGTCGGCAGGTTGCATTCTGTGGCGCATGTCACCGTGGGTGGGTCGGGCGTCGCATGGCCTCCCGAACCGGGCGGATCAGCCCTGATCGAGGGGTTTTGGGCCGTACTTGGCCCGGTTGGCGGCGATGAGACGATCGCGGACGACGGCGATGGCGCCTGCGATCAACGAAGTTCGCACGAGACGACGCAAGAGCCGTCGGGGAGCGGACATGGCCGAAGGCTACGCCCCCGAGCAGTTCCGTGCGAGAACCACCGCCGCAACCGGCGATCGGCGTACCGCGAGTACCCTTGATGGACATGATTCGGCGGTTCATGGAACGGATGAGGAAGCGGGCCGAAATCCGGCGTGTCGCCCGCAGCCATCACCACGGCGGCGGGGGTCCCTCGACGACAGCTCGGGACACGCCCAGCGCCGCCCGGGCCCGCGGCGACGGCGAGCTCTATGGGCGCCAGGGCGGGTTCGACGGCGGATAGGCTTCGCTCGCCCGCCTCAGCGGAGGCGGCCACCTTGCCCGGGTGGCGGAATTGGCAGACGCGGGGGACTCAAAATCCCTTTCCCTTCGGGGAGTGCGGGTTCAAGTCCCGCCCCGGGCACCGCGCTCCGCAGGAGCGCCGGCCACGCCTCCGGCGTGGCCGGGCCGGATGCGATCGCTGTGGTGCCCGGCTGGGCCGATGATCCTTCCGCTCCGCTCGGGGCGTGGTACTGCAGCTGCTCCTCCCGATGTCACCGGACGGCGACAGTAGTGGTCGCTGCCGGCGACCCGCCTGGTCGGTAGTCTCCATCTTCCGATGACAGCGGTCTTCGTCCTCCTGTTGATTCTGGTGATGGTCGGCTTCAACGCGCTCTACGTCGCGGCCGAGTTCGCCACCGTCGGGTCGCGGCGATCACGAATCCAGGAGCAGGCCGAGTCGGGCAGCGGGCAAGCCAAAGGCCTCTTGGCGATACTCCAGGACCCCAAGCGCCTCGACAACTACGTCGCCGCCTGCCAGATCGGCATCACGCTGTCGAGCCTGGTCGCCGGCGCCTACGGGCAGGCGCAGCTGATCCCGCTCTTCGAGGACTGGTTCGGCGGCGCCAGCCGCACGGTCGCCGTGATCGTCGTGCTGCTGTTCATCACCACCCTGCAGGTGGTCCTGGGTGAGCTGCTCCCGAAGACCGTGGCCCTGCGGTACCCCGAGGCACTGTCGATCGCCACGCTGACGCCGATGCGCATCAGCCAGTGGCTGCTCCGTCCACTGGTGGCCGTGTTCAACGGGTCGGCGTTCGCCATCATGCGCCGGACCGGTCTCCACGTGGACCACTCCCACGCGCACGTCCATTCGCCGGCCGAGCTCGCCGGACTGTTCGAGGAGAGTGCGGCGGGCGGGCTCATCGATCGCGACGAACAGGAGATGTTGGCGGGAGCCCTCTCGGTGACCAGTCGGGTCGCGCGCGAGATCATGACCCCGCGAGTGGGCCTGCTCACCGTCGAAGCGTCGACGCCGATCTCCGATGCCCTGGCGACGCTGTCGCTGACCCCGTACTCGCGGTTCCCCGTCATGCGCGACGGCGAGGAGGTCGCGGGTCTCGTCACCCTTCGCGAGCTGTTCCTCGCGGCCCAGCGGGGGAGCGCTGGCACCGTCGCCGATGTGGCCGAGACGCCCCCGGTCGTCAGCGAGATGTTCGAGGTGCCGTCGCTGATGAACCTCTTCGCCACCACCGGCGTTCACGCAGCGATGGTGGTCAACGAGTTCGGATCGATCTCGGGGATGGTCACCCGTGAGGATGCCCTCGAGGAGATTCTCGGCGAGGTCCAGGACGAGTTCGACGTCGAGCTCGACCCGATCACGATCTCCGGCCGCCGGGTATCGGTGCGCGGCGACGTGCTGCTGCGGGAACTGAACGACCGTTTCGGACTCGGATTGCCCACCGACCCGTCGGACACCGTCAGTGGCTACGTCTGGCATCAGCTCGGGCAGCGCCCCGCTGTGGGCGACATCGTTCCGCTGCGACCTGCCACCGCCGAGTCAGCGCAGGCGTCATCGGGGGAGCCCCCGGCGTCGATGAGGGTCGAAGCCATCGACGGCACCCTGGTCGCGCTCGTGAGTTTCGTCCTGCCGGCCGCACCTGATGGCGAGGTGCAGGCATGACCCCGCCCGTGTTCGCCGTCGATGTCGTCACCGGCGTGATCCTGCCGATCGTCGCGGTCATCGCGCTGGTCATCATCAACGGCGTCTTCGTCGCCGCTGAGTTCGCGCTGGTCGGAAGCCGCCGGTCACGGATCGATGCCCTCGCGGCCGACGGCAGCCGAGCGGCGAAGTGGCTCCTGCGGGTCTTCGACCGCCCCACCGGCAAGGACGGCTACATCGCGGTCGCCCAGCTCGGCATCACCCTCGCCTCGATCGGGCTGGGCATGTACGGCGAGCCCGCGATCGCGCATTGGCTCTACGACCCCTTCGAATCGCTCGGGCTGTCCGAAGGAGCCGCCCACACGGTCGGATTCATCGTCGCGCTGAGCATCATCACGTACCTCCACGTGGTGTTCGGCGAGATGATCCCCAAGGCGCTGGCGTTGGGCGAGCCGGAGGGCACGAGCATCAGGGTCAACCCGCTGATGCGCACCTTCGGTCTCGTGTTCCGCCCCGCCGTCGCGTTCCTCAACTGGCTCGCGCTGGCCCTCATGCGGCTCATCCGCGTGCCCGAGCCCGACAAGGTCATGTCGCTCCACACTCCCGAGGAGCTGGCGATCGTCACGCAGGAGTCGGCCGAGAGCGGCCAGCTCCCCCAACTCCAACGCGAGATGATCCACAACATCTTCGGCCTCGAGGACAAGACCGCCCAGGAGCTCATGACGTCGCGGCGCCACATGCAGGCCATCGACCACGAAGCCGACCGCGACCAGATCGCCGGGCTGGTCGAGGCATCGGCCGTTTCGCGCTATCCGGTGTACGTCGACGACCTCGACCACGTCGTCGGTGTTCTCCACATGAAGGACTTCATCAGGGTTGCCGCGGCACAGGACGCCTTCGAGCTGGCACCCCTCGTCCGCGAGCTGCCGACCGTCGGCGCGGCCACCCCCGCCGATGACCTGTTGGCCCGGTTCAAGCAGGAGCGGGTCCACGCCGCCCTCGTCGTCGACGAGCTCGGTGCCACCATCGGCTTGGTCACCCTCGACGACGTCATCTCCGAGCTGATCGACGACCCCGCCGGCGACCACGACCTCCCCGCGATGGCCAACGACGACGGGTCCGTCTCACTCGACGGCGAGACCACCCTCGCCGAGCTGCGCGACGACTACGGCTTCGACCTCCACCATGACGGTGTCGCCACCCTTGCCGGGCTGGTCCTGACCGTCACCGGCACGCTGCCGAATGTTGGCGACCGGGTCGAGGTCCAGGGCCACGAGCTCACGGTCGAGGACGTCGACGGGTACAAGCTGAACCGGGTCACCGTCGCCAGGATCGAGCGTCCGACCGAGGACCCAACCCCGACCGACGACACCGCCGGTCACTGACGCGCCCCGCCTAGTTGACGCCGCTCTCCCGGCCCTCCCAGTACGGAGCACGCAGGTCGCGCTTCAACACCTTCATCGCGCCCGACAGCGGGAGGGGCTCGGTGCGGAACTCGACGGACTTGGGGACCTTGTAGCCGGCGATGTACTCGCGGCAATGGGCGATGAGGCCCGCTTCGTCGGGTGTGGCGCCCTCCTGGAGCACCACGACGGCGTGGACGGCTTCGCCCCACTGCTCGCTGGGGATGCCGATGACGGCGGCCTGGGCGACGTCGGGGTGGCTGGCGAGGGCGTTCTCGACCTCGACGGAGTACACGTTCTCACCACCGGTCACGATCATGTCCTTCACCCGGTCGACCAGGAACAGGTAGCCGTCCTCGTCGAGGTAGCCGGCGTCGCCGGTGTGGTACCAGTCGCCTGCGAACACCTCGGCGGTGGCCTCGGGCTTGTTCCAGTACTCGCGCATGAGCGCACCCGAGCGCAGCCACACCTCGCCGGTCTCGCCGGTCGGGACCTGGTTGCCGTCGGCGTCGCGGATGCTGAACGACGTGCCGTACACGGCCCGACCCGCCGAGCGCAGGCGGGGACTGCCCGGCACGTGATCGTCGGGCAGCAGGAACGATGCGGTCGACGCGGCCTCGGTCATGCCGTAGCCGTTGATGAAGTCCAGGTCCGGGAAGTCGTTGAGGAGCTGTTCCAGCGTCGGCGCGGGCATGGGCGACGCGCCGTAGACCAGCAGCTCGAGGCTGGCCAGCTTGGCCGGGTCATAGGTCGGGTCCGCGAGGACCATGCCCACCATGGTGGGCACCATGACCGTGGAGGTCACCTTCTCCTTGTGTATGAGCTCGATCACGCCGGCCGGGTCGAACAGGGGAATGACCACGTTGAGGCCGCCGGTGGCCGGGATCGACAGGATCGCCGAGGTCGACGCGGCATGGAACATGGGCGTCTGGTGCAGCCAGGTCAGCCGCTTGTGGAAGTCGATGTAGAAGCCGGCGTGGTACGTGTTCAGGATGTGGGCCCGCTGGTCGTGCAGCACGCCCTTGGGCAGACCGGTGGTGCCGCCCGTGTACATGAGCACGACCGGGTCGTCCTCTTCCGGCTCGGTGGGGACGTCGGCCGCGGCGCCGCTGAGGAGGTCCTCGTAGGAGATGGCGCCCTCGTAGTCACCCTCGCCGATCATCACGACGTGGCGGATGTTGAGCGGCTCCTCGGCGATGTCGATGGCCGCCTTGACGAGGCCGGCGAACATGAAGTCGGTGAAGACCACCTCGGTGCCCGAGTCGGCCAGGATGTACGCCAGCTCCCGTGGCGCCAGCCGCAGGTTGAGCGGGTTGACGACACCGGCGCCCATGAACGCCGCGTGCCACAGCTCCACATAGGCGTTGGAATTGAGGGCCAGCACGGCGAACCGGTCGGACGGGCCGACGCCGAGGTCGTTCTTCAAGGCCGTGCACAGCCGGAGAACCCGATCGGTGTGCTCGCCGAGCGTGGCCCGATGGTCCTGGTAGACCATCGACTCCCGATCGGCCATCAGCTCTGCGGCAGGCAGCAGCAGACGGGGGTAGACGAGCTCCTTCACGGTGTTCTCCTGTGAATCACGGGTCGAGGGCGGTGACACCGCCGCTCCTGTTGTACCGCAGTTGAGACGGTGGTCACACGTGGGCCGGGTCTTCCGGCCGATCGGTTCCCGCCTGGAGGGTGGACCGCACCGGCCACACCACGGCGCCCCTCACCAGCGCGCAGCTCCAGCGGTGGCCCTGGCTCGGTCCAGGAACTCCGACCGCCATGCGCGAGACTCGCAGCCTGACATCGAAACGGGGGAGTGGGTCATGGAGCTCGAGGGCAAGAGGATCATCGTCACCGGTTGCAGCCGGGGTATGGGGGCGGCCACGGTCCGGGCCTATGTGAACGCGGGCGCGCGAGTGGTGGGCATGGACGTCACCGACGAGGCCGGTCGAACGGTCTGTGACGAGGCCTCGGCCGCCGGCGCCGGCAGCGCGTCGTTCGTCTCGGTCGACGTCGCGGACGCGGCGAGGGTCGAGGCGGCGTTCGGTGAGGCGGACGCACTCCTCGGAGGGTTGGACGCGCTGGCCCACCCCGCCGCGATCCAGGCCTCGTCGAGCGCGACCGACGTCTCGGTCGCCGACTGGGATCGGATGTTCGCGGTCAACGTGACGGGGACGGTGCTGACCAACCAGGCCGCCTACCCGCGCATCAAGGCCGCCGGCGGTGGGGCGATCATCAACTTCGGGTCCATCTCGGGGCGGCGCCCCGAACCCGGTGCCGCCGCCTACTCGGCGTCGAAGGGCGCGGTGCACGCCTGGACCCGCACCGCGGCGGGAACCTGGGGCAACGACGGCGTACGGGTCAACGCCGTCCTCCCGGCCATCAAGACACCCATGTTCCAGGCCGCGTGGGACCGGTCCTCCGAGGAGGAGCAGGTCGAGAAGCGGTGGCGGAACATGACCCCGATCGCGCTCGGTCAGGAGTACGGCGACCCGGACCGAGACCTCGGTCCGGTCATGGTCTTCCTGGCTTCAGATGCCTCGCGCTTCATCACCGGGCAGCTGATCCCGGTCGACGGCGGGCAGGGCAACGTCCAGTGACCCCCGTGGGTCCGTGGCCTACACGGCGTGGGTGATGCAGCGGATCGAGGCCGGGATCGCCTCG
>CBDHFJ010000093.1:0-47336 GCA_965262315.1 Acidimicrobiales bacterium | reverse complement strand
ACCCCGCGGCGGGTGCCGCTGGTCTGGTTGCTCGACAGGGTGGCGATGAGCCTCGAGATCAATCGCCATCGCTTCTGGATGAGTCCGGAGTCCTCGTCCGTTGGATCGCTGGGCGTCGGCTTGGCCTCGCCTGTGAGACGAGCCTCGCATGCTGCCGCCCACGGGGACCCGTGGATCGGGCGTACGCCACTGCCCCGATGTCACGTGACATGACGGTGAGCCTGCCGACCCATGCGGCGTTCAGGCGATTGGTCAGAGGGTCGATTGCTCGGGAGTGGGTTTGATGCGGCGGATCGCGAAGCCCCCGATGTGGGTGTTGGCCAATGCGGCTCTCGTGGGCGGCAAGCGAGGCATCTCGGACGTGGACGCGGGAGCGCACCTCGAGCCTGGTCGGCTCAGCCTGCAGGGCGTGTTGGGATCTGAGTGGCCTGTAGACGCGTGGTGGGTCCGCTTCCTCGAGAGTTGGGCCGCGGCGACCGGCCACTTCGTCCTGGCTGTGGTGTTTCTCATGCTGATCCGCGGACTCGTGCTGAGCACGCTGGGCGGCCTGGAGCGGGTCACCGGCCTCCCGTTCCTCCGACTGCCGTGGCCGGGCTCGCCGTTGAGGCTGAGGCCAGGAACGAACCCACTGGACCGGCGGCAGAGGGGTGGTCCGCCCAGCGCGTCGACCGGGTCGAGCGGCTCGGGTCCCTGGCGTGCGGAAGGTGAGGTGCGTGTCCAGGCAGTGCGGTCGGGCTACGCACACGCGGCGCTGCGGGCCAGAATCGTCGCTGAGGCTTGTGCGAAGCGAGAGATGGATCGAGATCTGGTGCAGGCCGATCTCGCGCAGGCGGGCATTGCCCGTTGCGACGGCGACGTGGCGATTGACCTCGTCGTCGCGGGATTCGGCTGGGCGCTCATGCAGCACATGGGTGCGGCAACAACACCTCGGAGCTTGACCCTCGAGACGCCCGACGGTGCCACGTTCGCTGTGCCGGTGGCTGTCGTCCCCGTGTTCTCGGCGGCGATCGCGATCGCGGCGGACGTGTTCGAGGCCGGGTACACGCCTGAGCTTCCTCGAGCCGGGGTGTCCGCGATCATCGCCCACAGCGCGGAAGCGCGGGAGGTGTCGAAGCTGCTCGACCGGGATCCTGCTACGGACCTGAGCCGGCTTCGTATCCGGACGTCGATCCGGGGATACACCCACCGCGAGCTCCTGGTTGCGGGCAGCGGGCTTCCCCACGACAGCGGGCGCGCCGGGGCGCCGATGGCAACGGCTCCAGCCTGACCTGCGAGTCGCGTCGGCTCTTGGGAGGCGAGCACCCGGCACGCGCACTGGTCCGCGGCGTTCGACACGAACTCGTCGAGCGCATCCTTCGGCCTGCTACGCCTGGCCGGTGACCGGCACGGCGTTGGCGACGCTGCCGATCCGGAGCCGGACCTTCTCAGCCAGGTCGGAGTCGGGTCCACGTGCCACGGGCTGACCGTCGCCCCCGAACCGGGCCGCTCGCAACCTGTGAGCGTGAGCCTCAGCGGCGGGTGACGGTGACCGGCAGTTGCGAGTAGCCGTGGACGAACGAGGAGAAGACCCGCTCGGGCTCGTCCTGGATCTCGACCTGCTCGAAACGCTGGAGCATCTCCTCCCAGAGCACCCGCAGCTGGAGCTCCGCGACCCGGCTGCCCATGCAGAAGTGGATGCCATACCCGAACGAGAGCTGGCGGTCGGCGTTGGGACGCTCGATGTCCAGTACGTGGGCGTCGGAGAACATGTCCTCGTCCTGGTTGGCCGAGATGTACCACATCAGGATCTGGTCGTACTTCTTGATCTCCTTGCCGCCGAGGACGGTGTCCTTGGTGGCGGTGCGGCGCATGTACGACAGCGGGGTCTGCCAGCGGATGACCTCGGGCACGAGGCCGGCGATGAGATCGGGGTTGGCCTTGAGCTTTTCGAACTGGTCGGGGAACTTGTTGAGGCCGTACACGCTGCCCGTCATGGTGTTGCGGGTGGTGTCGTTGCCGCCGACGATCAGCAGCAGGAGGTTGCCGAGCTGTTCCATCGGGGACATGTGCTTGGTGTCCTCACCGTTGGCCAGCATGGTGACCAGGTCGAAGCCGTCGCCACCCCGACGCTCGTCCCACAGGCGGGAGAAGTAGTCGACGCACTCGAGCATCTCGTCGATCTTCTGCTGCTGGGTCTCCACCACACCGCCGGGCTCGGGGATGGCGAAGACGATGTCGGACCAACGGGTCAGCTTGCGTCGGTCGTCCATCGGAAAGTCGAACAGGGTGGCCAACATCAGGGTGGTGAGCTCGATCGACACGGTGTCGACCCAGTCGAAGGTCTCGCCCTCGGGAAGCTCGTCGAGCAGCGCAGCCGTGCGCTCGCGGATCATGGGCTCGATGTTGCGGAGGTTGGAGGGCGCCGACACGCTGCGCACCGTCTTGCGCTGCTCGGTGTGGGTGGGCGGATCCATGGCGATGAAAGGCTGGATCGGCGACGCGGACTGGGTCTCGCCGGTGGCGAACTCCCTCAGGCCCAGCGTGATGCCCTTGGCCGACGAGTAGGTCTCCCAGTCGCCGTCGACGGCTCGGACATCGTCGTACTTGGTGATCGACCAGAACCGGCCGGCCGTCTCGATCTCGTTGAAGTGCACCGGATCCTCGGCGCGCAACCGGGCGAAGTGCTCCTGCCACCGGTCTTCCTTGAAGAGGTGCGGGTTGCACGGGTTGATGTCAGCCAGGTCCAGCTCGGCGGCCGCGGGTACGTCGGCGCCTCGCTCCGCCATCTCCATCTCCGGCGTCCGGATGTCGGGATCGAAGAGCGCTGGCCGCTGGGTGGTGTCGGCGGTGTCGGTCATGGGGATGGTTCCTCGGTGCTGGGGACGGTGGGGAGTAGCTGGTCGATGGCCCGGACCCACGCCTGGCGGGTCTGGCCGAGGGTGAAGCCGTGGCTGCAGCGGAACTGCTGCCACGACTCGACAGAGGTCAAGACGTTGACGGAGGCGACCACGCTGGCGCGCAGGTCGTCCGCGACGTTGGTCAACTCATCGGCGAAGTGGAGCGAGATCTGATCTGCGCTGGCCTGGCGGATGACGTCGATCTGGGTGGACACGCCAGGCTTGGCCTGTGCGGCGCCACGGGCGAGCAACGGGAGCGGGTGCAGGCGCTCGTGGAGGGCGAGGCGGACGTCGGCGAACGCTTCGATGCGGTCCGAGCGGCCGCCGGTTCCGATGGCGGGGATCAGAAACAGTTCGGGGAACCGATCCATCAGCCGGGCGAAGGCACCCTGGCGGAGCTCGTCGAGGCTCTCGAAGTAGCGGTAGAAGGACGCCATCGAGACGCCGGCACGTTCGGCCACCTCTTCGGGCCGCGGGTGGTCGCCGCGTTCGAGCACGAGGTCGATGAAGGCGTCGATCGCAGCAGCTCGCCGCTCGGACGGGCCCGGTCGGCGGGCAGAGGAGGCAGCGCCCACGCCACTCATGAGAGTGAGACTATCACTCTCACATCGGCCGGAACCGGCCGAGACAGGCCGACACTCACCCCTCGCCGGTCAGTCGGCCACGTCGGCGGGGACCCAGCTGCCGTGGAACCCGAAGGGCACCCGGGGGAGCTGGATCGACGCCACCGGATCGGCGCTCATCGCCTGGGCGTCGAAGATCGCCATCGAGCTGGTGTCGGTGGCGGCGTCGTGCACGTAGGTCATGAGGTAGCCGTCGTCCTCGGCCGAGCCGTCGGCAGCGGGGACGAACACGGCCTCGCCGGGCGTCTGGCCCTTGCCCAGCTCGATCGATGTCCGTTCGCCGGTCTCCCGGTCGTACTTGAGCAGGGCCCCGCTGGTGTCCATGGCGTCGGCGTCGGTGTCAGGGAAGGCCATGAGGTAGCCGTAGCGGTGCTTGCGGCCCACGACAGCGTCGGCGACCCGTGGGAACTCGCCCGGGCGATCGTCCACCTGCTCCTCGTGGACCGTTCCGGTCGTGGTGTCGATGACCCATCGCCACAGCACCGGGTTGGGAAAGTCCATGGGGCCGTCTCGCCAGATGTGGTCGAAGCGGGCCACGTCGAGGACGATGGTCTCGCCGTCCTCGTAGGAGTTCAGCGGGTGGAACACGTAGCAGGGGTCGACGTCGTACCACACGACGTCGGCATCGCCACCGGTGCGAGGCATGACGCCCAGGCGGGCGGGGTAGTCCTCGTTCCAGGCGATGGGCATCTCGCCCTTGATGGCCAGTTCGAGATCGAAACAGGCGGGGAGATCCATGAAGATCACGTTGTTCTCGGTGACGTTGAAGTCGTGGACCATCGTCGGCCCGCCCACCGTGATCTCCTCGGACTGGACGAGTTCGCCGTCGGCCGAGACCCGCAGGTACGTCATGTAGGGCTCGATGAAGTAGTAGCCGAACGCCAGCAGCTCGCCCGTCGTCGGGCAGATCTTGGGGTGCGCCGTGAACGGGCCCGTCAGCTTGCCGTCGAAGTCGGTGGGACCGACGGTGTCCAGGTTGCCGTCGAGTACGTACGGGAAGTGGCCCTCTTCGAGGGCCAGGATCTTGCCGCTGTGGCCGATCACGTGGGTGTTCGCCTTGGACGAGGTCATGTCGCGCAGGCTGGCATCGGGGTTGATGACCTGCCGATCCGGGTCGCTGATGAACGGCGTCTGGACGTAGCGGTTGCGATACCACTCGGCCTTGCCGCCACGGAGGCGGACGCCGTGGATCATGCCGTCACCCAGGAACGGATGGTCGCTCATGCCGGTCACCGGGTTGGCGCCGTTGCGCAGGTAGCGCCCGTCGAGCTCCGGCGGGATCGCGCCGGTCACCTCCAGATCGGTGATCGTGAGCTCCTCGGTGACAGGTGCTCCGTTGCCCTGCAGATGGCGTGGGATCTCGGATTCGGTCGCGGTCATGGTTCCCCCCTTGACGTTGCCCACGACACTACTCAGGTCGCGGTGTGCGAAGCTTCCGAGGATGAACACCAGGGGGATGGACGGTGTCGCCGGGCTGGGCGGCCGCATCGAGCGATTCGGGGCGTGGCGCCGCGACCTGACCGAGGAGCTGGTGCGGCTCCCGGCCACGCTCCGGCAGCTCCGCGAGGGCGCCGCCAACTTCGAGCTCGTCGGGCAACGGTTGGCCGAGAGCTCGGAGGCGTTGGAGGAGATCACCCGCGTGTACCGATCGACGGTCGGGGACTCGACGCGGCGGTCGGCGGAGATGGTCGACCAGCTCCGCGAGCAGCTCGACGCGCTCGCCGGGCAGCCTCCCGACGTCGTCACCGCTGCAGTCGACGAGTTCCAACGGGGGTTCGAGGCGCTGGCCGACCTCAACCCGTTCTGGGGTCGTCGCCGGCCCACGGGGGATTGACCTCGCACGACCTGCTCGGGATGGCCAGCTGAACGCCTCGTGAACTCTTGATCCCGCCACTCCCGCAGGCGAGGGCCGTGGGACACAATCGCGACCATGGCAGCCCGCGTCGTGCAGATCTCGGACAATCACCTGTCGGCCCGGCACGGGTTCGCCCGGCCCAACTGGGAGGCCACGGTCGCACACCTGACCGAGCTCCAGCCCGACCTCGTCATCAGCACCGGCGACATCGTCGTCGACGACCCCGACGAGGCCGACACCCGGGCCTTCGCTCGCGAATGCTTCGATGACCTGCCCTGTCCGTGGCTGGTCGTGCCCGGCAACCACGACGTCGGAGACGGCCCACCCGAGCCCTGGCAGGACCAGTCGGTGTCGCCCGAGCGCGTCGCAGCGTTCGTCGACGCCTGGGGCATGGACCGGTTCGTGTACGACACCGAAGGCTGGCGCCTGATCGGGATCAACGGCCTGCTCATGGGAAGCGACCTCGAGGACATGGAGGACGAACACGATGCGTGGTTCGTCGAACAGCTCGACGAGGCCGGTGACCGCGAGATCGCGGTCTTCACGCACAAGCCACCCTTCATCGAGCGGGTCGACGAGACCGTGGGGATGATGGCGATGCCCGCCCGAGGGCGGGATCGCCTGCTCGACCTGGTGGACGAACACGACGTGAGGGTCGTGGCCTCGGGTCACCTCCATGACTTCCGGGCTCGCCAGCAGGGGGAGGTCAGCTACATCTGGTGTCCCACCACGGCATTCATCCCGCCGTCGGACCTGGTCGACCCCTACGGCGGGGTCCGCCAGATCGGGTTCGTCGAGTACGACTTCGACGCGGACGGCGTGTCGTGGCGTCTGCGCCGGCCCGAGGGCGCCGAAGACATCAGCGTCCGGGAGATCTCGGCGGAACACGGCTCCATCCGGTGGGCGCCGGAGCATCCTTGGTAGGGACCGTGCTGGCGAGGCGACGGTCGCGTGGCGGGTTCCGGCGCCGGCGGGACTGGCGGCGCATCGGACTGATCGCCGGTGGCGTCGTCGGCGCCCTGGCCCTGTTGTTCGTGGTCGCGTCCTGGGTCGGCGACGGGGAGGACAGCCGCTTCGAGGCACTCGAGGAGACCCCCACCCCGACTCCCACGCCGGCACCGGAACGCTGGGTCGGGGTCTATGAATGGGTCGAAGGCGAAGGCGACGACGCGCTCAGGCACACGCTGGCGCTCTTCGACGCCGACGACAGCGAGCTGTTGGGCGGGCGCCTGGATCAGGTGGGTGCCGGGGTCGAGCGCGGCGTGACCGTCTGGGCCGAGCCGGTGGGCGACGGGGTGCGGATCGTGGTCGGCGACGTCGGGGCCACCGGACCGTCGCCCGGCTACGAACCGGGAACCGTGCTCTTCGCGCTGACCGACAGCCCATCGGCGCCGACCACCGAGCTCGACGCGCTCGCCACGCTCGCCGGGAACCTCCCGGTCGAGGGCACCTACTTCCGACGAAGGGCCTGAACGCATGGACCACGCCGCCGCCATCCGAGCCGCCATCGACCGGCTGTTGACCGAGGGCGACAGCGGCAACTTCGCGATCATCGCCAGCGGCGCTGATCCCGCTGCCTTCGTGCAGATCGCAGCCGGCCGCGGCGACACGTCGCTCTACCTCGACTGCGCCGTGGGCGACGGGCCCACCGAGGCGGCTCAGGAAGCGCTCGATGCGCTGGGGTTCAACCCGCCCGACGTGGGCAACCCGTGGCAGCGGGTCGACGCTGCTTCGGATGCACACAAGGACGCCGCCGCCACGGTGCTGGCGCGGGCACTCGCCGAAGTGCTCGGCGTCGGTCCCACCGTGGCCCTCGACGTCCGGGTCACCCTCCAGTAGGCGCTCATCCAGGTGGGACCGTGACGCATTCGGCGTAGGTGGGGTCGTCCACGCCGTGGGTCGCGGTGCCGACGGTGGCACAGAGCGCAGTGGCGTCGGAGGGCATGGTCGACAGGTCCTTGACGTAGGGCTGTGCACCGACGGCGTCCCAGGATCCGGCTGTCATGCCGAAGCTCGACGCGTTGTTGCCCGCCTGGCCCGGCTCGTAGATGTCCCAGTAGAAGTGGGCGTGGTGGCCGCCCATGGCGGGGTCGAAGCCGTGGGCCAGCCACTCGACGGTGAGCAGGTTGCCGTCGCGGGTCGCGGCGGCGATGTGGATGCAGCGCACCGCCTCCGGAGCGCACGGCCGGCCTGCGCCCCGCTGGGGCGCGTTGCTCGGCGTCCATCGAGGCGTCACCGTCGGCAGGACGGTCGGTGTGGGCGGGGCCTCGGGCGTGGCGGTCGGGATCATGCTCGGCTCGGTGGTGGGCTCCATGGGGATCACCATGGCCGGGCCGGTCGGGTTTGCCGGCGCCGCCAGGGTCACGGTGCCCGGCTGATCACTCCCGACGGCGTGGCCCGCCAGGAAGCCCAGGGTGCCGATCAGTGCCATGAGGCCCGTCAGCAGGACGCAGGGGAGGAGCGCCTCGGCTCGGCGAGGCGCGCTGCCGTTCGTGGTCATCGTCGCTCCAGGGAATGGTTGGAGTGACGATCGTCACGTGCTCGGCCCGTCCCGGCATCGGGGATGTCCCCTAATTCGGTCGGCCGGCTGTCTCGGCCCTGGCCCGATCAGGTCACGGGAGCGGGCTGGGCACCACGGATGAGACTGCCGTTCAGGACGCCCGTGGGCTCACCGTTGCGGAAGGCCACCGCGCCGCCGACGATGGTGATGTCGTACCCCGAGGCCCGCTGGACCAGGCGTCGGCCGCCGGCGGGCAGGTCGTAGGCGACCTCGGGCTCGTGCAGCGTCAGGTGTTCGAAGTCGATGACGTTGACGTCGGCCTTGTAGCCGGGGGCGAGCACGCCGCGGTCCTGCAAGCCGACCAGCTCGGCGGTCTCGCGGGTCTGCATCGAGACCAGGCGCTCCAGTGGCAGCTTCGGGCCACGTGAGCGGTCCCGTCCCCAGTGCTGGATCAGCGTGGTGGGGAAGCTCGAGTCCGAGATCACGCCGCAGTGGGCGCCGCCATCGCTGAGCCCGAACGTGGTGTGGGGGTGCTCGAGCATCTCCTGCACCAGCGACAGGTCGCCGGTGATGTAGTTGAAGAGCGGGTGGTAGATGAGGGCCCGGCCGTCCTTCTCCAGCAACACGTCGTAGGCGATCTCCTGCGGCGTGCGCCCGGTGGCGTCGGCGATGCCGGCGAAGGACTCCTCGGGCGACGGCTCGTAGTTGGCCGGATCGCCCAGCCGGAACATCTTGTGCCAGCTGGTGATGATCTCGCCCACGAGGCCCTCGGTGAGCTCGGTGGACTCGCTGAGCAGCGCGTCGCGGACCTCGGGCTTGCGCATCTCGGCCACGCGCTCCTCCAAGGGCATCCGGTGCAGGCGCTTGTACGAAGGATGGAACGAGAACGGGTTCAGGGTGGCGGTGAGGCCGAGGAGGACGCCGGTCGCCCGCGGCGGCACCTGGCCCCGCATGGGGAGGCCGTCGGCCTGGGCGGCCGTCACCGCATCGAGCAGCTCCTTCCACCATTCGGGCCGCGCGTCCTGCTGCTCGACCGTGATGCTGGTGGGGCGGCCCGAGGCCTCGGTCATCGCCCGGAACATGCGGAACTCGGCCGGGAAGTCGTAGAAGTCCGAGATGCCCTGGAGGACACCGGCGTCGAGCTCGCCGAGGGCCTCGGCGATGCCGACCAGCTCGGCCTCGTGGGCCTCGATCGACGGGGTGAGCACACCGGCCGAGGTCTTGTGCTTCTCGGTTCGGGAGGTGCTGAAGCCCAAGGCGCCGGCCTCGATGGCTTCCTTGACCAGCGCTTTCATGGCGGCGATCTCGTCGGCGTCGGCGACCTCGTGGTTGGCGCCCCGCTCGCCCATGACGTAGGCGCGGACGGCGCCGTGGGGGACCTGGGTGCCGACGTCGATGGCCAGGTCACGCTGCTCGAGCGCGTCGAGGTACTCGGGGAAGGTCTCCCAATCCCACTGGATGCCCTCGTGCAGCGCGGTACCGGGGATGTCCTCGACGCCCTCCATGAGCCCGATCAGCCAGTTGCGCTGGTCCGGGTGGCAGGGGGCGAAGCCCACGCCACAGTTTCCGGTCACGATCGTGGTGACCCCGTGGAACGTCGACGGCTGGACGAACGGGTCCCACGTCACCTGGCCGTCGTAGTGGGTGTGGGCGTCCACGAAACCGGGGGTGACGATGCGGCCGGCGGCGTCGATCACCTCGGTGTCGGGTCCGACCCGGGTTTCGTCGATCGAGCCCACGGCAGCGATCACGCCGTCGGTGATGGCGACGTCGCCGTCGCGGGGCGCGCCGCCCGTACCGTCGTAGACCGTGCCGTTGCGGATGACCATGGAGTACATGGTCCAGACAGTACCGCCGCTGTCAGTCCCCGATCGCCTCGATCCGCTCCAGCAGCACGCGAACCGCGTCCTGGCCCGTCGTGGCCGAGGCCCGGCGGACCCCGGTCAGCTCGGCGTCGTCGTAGTCGAGGAGGAGGTACGGCACCTTGCGCCGGTCCAGGGCCGCGGTGATGGCCTCGGCGTCGGGCAGGATCAGGATCAGGCCGTCGACCGCGCCCATCGAGAGCTGGGTCACGTACTCGGCGATGCTGTCCTCACGGCCTCGCGTGGTGCACACCATCAGGTTCTGGGCGTGCGCGGCCAGGGCGTCGTCGATGGCTCGGACCAGTCGGAGGATCGGCTGGCTGCGCAGATCGGGCACCACCAGCCCGACGGCGCCGGAACGGCCACCCGCGAGGCCCCTCCCGCGCAGGTCGGCCACGTAGCCCAGTGCCTCGGCCGCCTCCCGCACCGCCTGTCTGGTCGCTTCCGAGATCTGCGGCCGACCGTTCAGGGCGCGTGAGACCGTCGAGTGCGAGACGCCCGCCGCTCGGGCGACGTCGACGATGGTCACGCGGTCCTCGGCCATCGGTCAGACGGTCGTGACCTGCCAGCGTGCGGCCTCGTCGGCGCCGAAGAGGACGACCTCGTCGCCGGTGCGGGTGCTGAGCGACGTGGCTCGCTCGCTCTCGACGGACGACTTGGTCAGCCGCAGTCGGTGGTGCGGCGGCTCGACGTCGTACACCGCGAGGCCGTTGCCCGAGACGAACAGCGGGAGATTGTCCAGCGTCCCGGCCCGGTCGAAGACGTCGGCGACGACCTCGAGACCGTAGGCCGCATTGAACACGCCGGCCTTCGCCTTGGGCCCGTACTTGGCGGTGGTGGGGTGGGGTGCCGAGTCGGTGCCCAGCATGAAGGCCGGGTCGGCGCTGGTGGCGACGGCGATGAGCGCATCACGGTCCCTGGCCGAGTTGATCACGGGCTTGCAGTAGAGGTCGGGGCGCATGCCATCGGCCAACAGGTCGGAGCGTTCCCGGGCCAGGTGGTGGGGGGTGATCGTGCCCGCGGCCTGCGGGTGGTCGCTGACGAACGCCACGCCCGCGGCGGTCGACACGTGCTCGACGGTGACGGCCAGCTCGGGGATGCGCTCGCACAGCGGCGCGAGTTCACGCTCGAGGAACGCGGCCTCGCGGGCGAAGATGTCGACCTCGGGGTCGGGGTCCTCGGCGTGCACCAGGAGGCGCACGCCCATGTCGGCCAGCACCTCGAAGAGATCCATGAACTGCATCAGGCCCGTGCCGCCGGCCTCGGAGTTGGTGGTCGCTCCCGCCGGGTAGTACTTCACGGCGGCCACCACGCCGTCGTCGATCCCGACTCGCAGGTCGGCCACGTCGATCAGGGGCGAACAGTACATGGCGATGAGCGGACGAAAGTCCGGGGCCCCGGCCGGCGCGTGCTCGAGGATCCGTGCCCGGTAGGCCGCAGCCGCGGCCGTGTCGGTGATCGGTGGCACCAGGTTGGGCATGACCATCGCGTACCGGAACCGCAGTGCCGTGTACCCGACGACCGCCTCGAGCATCTCGTCATCGCGGAGGTGCACGTGCCAGTCGTCGGGCATGGGGATCTCGATCTCGGTGGCCATGGGTTCGAGCCTAGAACCCCCTCGGACAGGCGGCGCGGTGCCAACTCGTCGTACCATCGTCACCATGTATGACTACGTGATTTCGGGGGGCACGCTGGTCGACGGCACCGGTGCTGCACCGGTGACGGGTGATGTGGCGATCAAGGACGGCGTGATCGCCGAGGTCGGAGGCTCCATCTCGGGCGCCGCCAAGGAGACCATCGACGCCGATGGTGCGATCGTGGCGCCCGGCTGGGTCGACCTGCACACCCACTACGACGGACAGGTGTCCTGGGACACCGAGATGGCGCCGTCGTCGCACAACGGCGTGACCACCGTGGTCATGGGCAACTGTGGCGTCGGCTTCGCTCCCGTGCCGCCCGGCCAGGAGCAGGCGCTGATCGAGCTGATGGAGGGTGTCGAGGACATCCCCGGCTCGGCCCTGTTCGAGGGCATGGAGTGGGGTCGGTGGGAGACCTTCCCCGAGTACATGGACTACCTCGCCGGCCGCCAGTACGCGCTTGGACGTGGGCGCCCAGATCGCCCATGGTTCGGTCCGGTTCTACGCGATGGGCGAGCGGGGGCGGACCAACGAGGACTCCACCGCCGACGACATGGCCGCCATGGGCAAGATCGTCGCCGAGGCCATCGACGCCGGCGCCGTCGGGTTCTCGACCAGCCGCACCATCGGCCACCGGGCCCTGTGGGGCGAGCCGGTGCCAGGCACCTTCGCCGCCGACGAGGAGCTGCTCGCCATCGCCGACGCCATGAAGGGCGTGGGCAAGGGTGTGTTCGAGATGATCCCCGCCGGCACCGTGGGCAAGCTCGAGGGTCTGGGCGGCGAGAAGACCACCCAGGAGGCCGAGCACGAGCTGATGCGCAAGTTCTCCCTGGCGTCCGGCCGTCCGGTGACCTTCACCCTGGTGCAATCGCCCGACTACGACCCCGACCTCTGGCGCGACATCCTGCGGATGACCGAGGAGGCCAACGCCCAGGGTGCCCAGCTGTATCCGCAGGTCAGCTCCCGCCCGATCGGGTTCCTCACCGGCCTCAGCGGCTACCACGCCTTCATGCGCAAGCCCACGTACCTGGAGAAGCTGGCGCACCTGCCGCTTGCCGAGCGGGTGGAGGTCATGCGTCGCCCGGAGATCCGCGAGGCGCTGATGTCCGAGCAGTCCATCCGCCCCGACGAGCCCGGCTCGATGGAGAACGTCTACAACCTCTTCACCTACGCGGCACCGGTGATGTTCCCGCTCAACGACCCGGTGGACTACGAGCCCGGCACCGACGCCACCATGGGCGCCATCGCGGCGGCCAACGGCAAGGAGCCCATCGACGAGCTCTATGACTTCCTGCTCGAGGACGGCGGCACCCGGTTCGCGTCGCTCAGCACCGTCGACACGCACGCTCGGATGGAGGTGCTGCGCGAGATGCTGGTGCACCCCGACACCGTGACCGGCCTGTCCGACGCGGGGGCCCACGTGACCCTCATCTGCGACGGCACGATGCCCACCACCCAGCTCACGCACTGGACGCGCGACCGCACCAAGGGCGAGCAGCTGCCCATCGAGTTCCTGGTCCACAAGCAGACGTTGCGCAACGCCGAGCTCTACGGCATGACCGACCGTGGCTCGCTCGAGGTCGGCAAGCGTGCCGACGTCAACGTGATCGACCACGACAACCTGAAGGTCAGCCCGCCGGTGGCGTACCACGACCTGCCGGCCGGCGGCACCCGCCTGATGCAGCCGGTCCAGGGCTACCTGGCCACGCTGTGCGCCGGCGAGCTCACCCGCCGCCACGACGAGGACACCGGCGCCCGCCCCGGCCGACTCGTTCGCAGTTGATCCTCCGACCTGTCGCGCGTCCGCCTCAGCGGTCGGCGCGCGACAGGTTCAGTCGCCGGCCACGAAGTAGAGCCACTGGCCGCTGTCGGTGATGGCGATGCGGTAGCCGGCGAAGCCACCGATGTTGGCGAAGCCCTCGAAGTCCCGGTCGTCGTACAACGGCCGGAGGGCGTCGCGCATCTCTTCGGTCACGTCTTCCCAGATCATCGGGAACGCGTCGGGCCAGATGTAGAAGCTCTCCGGTGAGGCTCCCGCCTGATCGTCGAGGACCCAGTTCAGCTTCAGGGTCTCCACCAGGAACCGCATGACGTCTCCGCCGTCGGCTTCGACCTGCTGCCAGAAGGCGATGGCGTCGACGTTCTCGCCGAAGCTGTAGCTGAAGTCACTGGGGTCGAACTGCTCGGCGAGCACCTCCCAGTCGCATGCGATCGCGGCACCGGCGATGGCCTGTCGTCGGGCCTCGACCACATCCGGGAGGTTCGGGTCAGGGGCCGGAGGCTCGAGGCCCGCTGCCGAGCACGAATCGGGGTCGCCTGTCTGGACGGAGCTGTCGAGCTCGGGGAGTTCGATGGGCACGATCGTCAGCGAGCTCGGCGTGGTGCCCAGTCCACCGACGTCGAAGAGCAGCGCGAAGCCGGGGCCCGGCAGATTCTCGGTGAGGGTGATCGACCCCTCGATCGGGCCCATCTCGACGCCGCCCGCGGTGACGAACCCCTCGGCCGCGACGTTGCCCGTGGGGTCGACCAGTCGGGCCTCGATCACGCCCTCGAACCCCTGGCCGGCGCCGCTCACGAGAAACTCGTTGCCGTCGAAGAACGTCCGGTCGATCTCGATGAAGTCGCTCAGGGCCCATTGCACGCCCCAGTTCTGGACGCCGGCGTCGTCGAAGCCGCCGACCACCCGCACCCTGGTCGACGTTCCGAAGGGTTCGCCCGACTCGTCGGTGAACTGGAGCACGACGTCGGCGATCATCAGGATCGGATCGAGGAACGTGACATCGCCGACGGGCAGGGTCCACCCGCCGAGTTGCTGCACGAACTGCTGCGCCGCGTCCTCGGGCGTCGTCGGCCACTCGCCGAACGGTTGGACGGCCTCCACCGGCCAGATCACGCCGTCGGGCCGTCCCTGATTGGCGTTCGGACCAGCACCGACCGGTGTTGGCCGGGCAGGTCCGACGGTCCCCAGGTCGACGTCGATCACCGTCAACGCCGGCGACGCCGAACCGAATGGTTCGACCGCAGCGAGGGCCAGCAGACGGTCGCCGGCACCCGCCAGTTCCTCACCCGAGACGGCGGCCTCGAACGCGCCGGTCGACTGGTCGACCTCGACGCCGCCTCCGCCGACCGCAGCGCCGGTCGCGGCGTCGAGGAGCACCAGGCCCGGACCGGCCGCGTCGTCCGACGATTCACCGCTGAAGCGCAGGGTTCCGTCCGGCTCGACGCCGTCGACCCGCAGACTCACGAACCCCGAGATCACCTGTGTCACGCCCCACCGGCCGGGCCCCAGCTCGATGGTGACGATGGTGGCCACCGCCTGTTGCGGCGTGGGGTCGGTCGGGGCCTCGGGGCCCGTGGGCATCACGAGGAACTCGACCTCGTCGGTCCCGGGCGTGGCCCCCGTGGCTCGGAGCACCGGGTCCTCGTCGCTGCCGGCCAGCGCCCGGTAGAAGGCAGCGGCCGCCGCTTCACCACTCGGGTAGACGACCGACATCGTGTCGAACGGAAAGATCACATCGGTCGCCACCGCATCGGCGCTCGGAGTGGGGGCGAGGTCCGGGGTGGTCGTCGCTGCGGGCATCGGCGTGGCCTCGGCGGGCGCCGGGGTCGGTGTCTCGACGGCGGGCGTGGCCACCTGGTCGCCGTCGTCGCCGCCCACCGTCATCACCAGTGCGATCGCGACGATGGCTGCGGTCGCGCCCGCAGCGCCGAGCCACAGCAGGCGCGGCGCCTGCCACCACGGGGCCGGGCGCCGGGATGCGCCGGCCACCCGGTCGGCAAGACGGGCGTAGGCGTCAGGCGAGGGCTCGACCTGGGCGGCGCGGGCGTGGAGCGCGTCGCTGGTGATGCGCTCGAGCTCTTCCATGTCGTCGTCGCGGGGGTGCTGCTCGCTCATCGGACGTCCTCCAGCAGTTGGCCGAGACGCTTCAGGCCCCGGTGGGCATGGCTCTTGACGGTGCCCTTGGCCATGCCGAGGGTGGTGGCGATCTCGGCCTCGGAGAGGTCGAGGTAGTACCGCAACACGACCACATCGGCCTGCTTGGCGGGCAGGGTGCGGATGGCGGCCAGGACGTCCTCGCGGATCACCATGTCCAGTGCCGCCGGCTCGGGGGAAGGCATCGGCCCGTCGGCGATCGGCTGCTTCTCCCGACGCACCCTGCGCTTGCGCAGCTGCGAACGAGCACCGTTGAGCACGACGCTGCGCAGGTACGCCCCTTCGGTTCCGGGTGCGGTCACCCGACGACCCGTCAACAGCTTCACGAAGGCGTCCTGGACGACCTCCTCACAGCTCCAGACGTCGTCCAGGTAGAACGCCGCCATCTTGACCAGCGATCGATAGTGCTCGTCATAGAGGGTGCGGAGCTGTGCACCCAGGTCGACCTCGTCGACACGATCGTTCGGAGAGGCCTCGCCCACTCGTCCAGCTTGCAACATCACATCCACGCCAAGGCGGACGCCGCAACGACGCCAGTGGTTTACGCGGTCCGGAGGAAATCTCGAGTCGACGGGTGTGGCGGTGCCACGTCGACTCGGGAGTCGAAGGGCAGACGACGGGCTCAGCCGGCCTCGACCAGGCGCTTGCCGATGTTCAGCAGATGGATCTGGCTGGTGCCCTCGTAGATCCGGAGCACCCGGACGTCGCGGTAGAAGCGCTCGATGCCGCTGCCCTTCACGTAGCCCTCGCCGCCGAAGATCTGGACCGCTCGGTCGGCAACCCGCCCGCACATCTCGGTGGCGTAGTACTTGCACATGGACACGTCCAGGGTGACGTCCTCGCCGCGATCGAACTTGCGGGCAGTCTCCAGGATCAGGGCACGGGCGGCCTCGATCTCGACCTTGCACTCGGCAAGCATTGCCTGGACCAGCTGGAAGTCGCCGATCCGCTGACCGAACTGTTCCCGCTCACGAGCATGGGCGATGGCGTCGTCGAGCATCCGGATCGCCGGCCCGGTCGACAACGCCGCGAGGTTCAGCCGCTGCTTGTTGAGTGCTTTCATGACGGTCCGGAAACCCATGCCCGGCTCACCGCCGATGATGGTGCTCGCCGGGGTACGGCAGCCCTCGAGGAAGATCTCACCGATCGGGGCGCCCTCCTGTCCCATCTTCGGTGTGGAGTCGCTCGTCCGGAGCCCGGCAGTGCCTCGTTCGAGGAGGAACGCGGTCACGCCGCTGCCACCGCGTTCACGTCCGTCGGTACGGGCGAAGACGGCGAAGAGATCCGCGATCGGCGCCAGGGTGATGTAGCGCTTGTGGCCGTCGATGACCCACTCGTCACCGTCCCGTCGCCCCGTTGTCTTCAGCGCCGTTGCGTCCGAGCCCGCGCCCTCTTCGGTGAGCGCGAGACACCCGATCATCTCGCCGCTCGCCAGCCGAGGCAGGTAGGCGCTCTTCTGGGCCTCGGTCCCGTCGCGGATGATGCACTCCGAGCCGATGCCGGCATTCTGCGCGCCGATCACCCGATAGGCCACCGAGCACTGGGTCAGTTCCATGAACGCGAGGGCCAACTCCTCGCCCGTCAGGCCGCTGCCGCCGTACTCCTCGGGAATGCTCCAACCGAAGGTCCCGATCCCGCGCATCGCGTCGACGACTTCGTCGGGAACCCGGTCCTCGGCCTCGGTGCGGTCCTCGTTGGGGATCGCCACGTCGCGAACGAAGGCGCTGGTGGCGCTGAGGAGGTCGTCGAGGCGCTGCTGACTCCTGATCATCCGACGAGTGTGGACCGTGGTGGCACGGTCACGAAATCGGATCCCCTCCGACGAGCTGACGCTCGGGTTCGTCGCCGCCGGTCGAGGCGTGGCGGGGTGCGTCGTCGCCGTGGCCGTTGGCGCTCCGGTCGCCGTTCTCATCGGCCCCGTCGTCGCCCTGGCCCTCGTCGTCGGAAGCATGCCCCTCGACGTCCAGCTCGGGGAGGATCCGATCCAGCCACTTGGGCATCCACCAGTTGCGGTCGCCGAGCAGCTCCATCGTCGCGGGGACCAGGAGAAGTCGCACGATCGTGGCGTCCAGCGCGATCGCCGCGGCCAGTCCGAACCCGAACAGCTTCACCACCCGGTCGGTCTCGAGCAGGAAGGAGCCGAAGACGAACACCATGATCGCCGCGGCCGCGGTGATGACCCGGGCAGTCGACGCGAGGCCGTCGGCCACGGCTCGGGCGTTGTCACCGGTGCGCTTCCACTCCTCGCGGACACGGGACAGCAGGAACACCTCGTAGTCCATCGACAGGCCGAACACGATCGCGAACAGCATCATCGGCAGGAAGGGCTCGATGGGCCCGCCCCGGCCGACGCCGATGAGCTCCACGCCCCAGCCCCACTGGAAGATCATCACGATCAGGCCGTACGCCGCGCCGATCGAGAGCATGTTCATGATCACGGCCTTCACCGCGACCAGGACCGAGCGGAACACGGTCATCAACAACAGGAAGGACAAGAGGAGCACCGCGGCGAAGAACACCGGGATGCGCTTGGCCAGGAAGTCCGAGAAGTCCTGGTTGATGGCGACGCTGCCGGTCACGAGCACGTCGAGCCCCTGCGCCTGCGCGCCGGGCAGGGCGTCGTCGGCGCGGAGGCGCTCGACCAACCGATCGGTCTCGATGTCCTGCGGTGAGGTGGTCGGGAACGCCCGCCACAGCACGGCGGTGGGGGAGGCGGGGTCGTTCGGGAATGGCGGTGTCACCGTGTCCACGCCCTCGGTGGCGCCGATCTCCGCGGTCACCGCGTCCAGGTCGGCAGGCCCGTCCAGTTCGGCCACGAGCAGGATCGGGCCGTTGAAGCCGGGCCCGAACCCCTCGGCCAACAGGTCATAGGCCTGGCGGGCGGTGTTCTCCTCGACGAAGTTGCCCTCGTCGCTGAAGCCGAGCCGCAGCGACAGCGCCGGAATCGTCAGTGCGAGCAGGATGCCCGTGCCCAGCAGCGCCATCGGCACCGGGTACCGCTGGACCAGGCGGCTCCAGCGGTAGGGGAGGGTCTCCTCGATGGGCTTGACCTCACGGGCGGGGAGGACGTCGCGGAGCTTCGGGACCAGGCCACCCACTGCGAGGACCACGATGGCCAGGATCACGAATCCGAGCGCCACCGCGGGGACGCCGACACCCACCGACACGAGCGCGAGCGCGACGAGAATCGCGGCCACCAGGCCACGGAGCTTGGTCACCTCGACTCGGGCCCCGATGAACCCCAGGAGCGCCGGCAGCAGGGTGACCGACGCGATCATGGTGATCAACACCGTGGTGGAGGCTCCGATGCCGAGCCCGCGCACGAAGCCGAGGCCGATCAGGAGGAGGCCGAGCAGCGAGATCACCACGGTCGTGCCTGCGAAGAGCACCGCGCGACCGGCGGTGTCGATCGCCCGGGCGCAGGCCTGCGCCGAGTCCAAGCCGCTGCGGAGCTCGTCCCGGTAGCGGGTCACGATGAACAGTGCGTAGTCGATGCCGACGCCGAGGCCGATCATCACGCCCAGCGTCAGCGTGAAGTCCGGCATCTCGAGGACGTTGCTCAAGAGGCCGACCGTCAGGACGCCCGAAGCGATGCCGCCCAGAGCGACGCCGATCGGCAGCCCCATGGCGACCACGGATCCGAAGGCGGCGATCAGGATGAAGATGGCGAAGGCGAGGCCGAAGATCTCGGACTCCGGCGGCTCGAACTCCAGGAACAGCTCGCCTCCGAATTCGACCTGGAAGTCGACGTCGGGCGCCAGCTCCTTCAGTTCGGGGCCGAGCTCCTGTGCCTCGGAGTCGGTCAGGGTCGACGGCGCCTCGACCTGGGCGAACGCGATGGTGCCGTCGTCGGAGATCTGGCCGAACGCCCGCTCGTCATACGGGCTCAGGACGCTGATGCCGTCCTCGGCTGCGAGCGCCGCGAAGTAGGCGGTCATCGGTTCGCGAACGGAGGGGTCGTCGACGCCCTGCTCGGCCCGGAACACCACCCGCCCCGGGAAGCCGCTGCCCTGGCCGCCGAAGTACTCGTCGATCAGGTCGAACCCGTCCCCACCCTCGCTGTCGGGGGTCTCGAAGGAGGCGCCGAAGTTCTGCCCGGCGCCGGCAGTGGCGACGACGAGGGCGACGATGGCCGCGATCCAGGCGCCGACAACGCGCCAACGGTTGTCGTGGCACCAGCGGCCGAGCCTTGCGAGCATGATCGGCTCCGATGTGGTGGGCGTTTCGTGGGGGTGGGGGGGGGACCCAGTCCAGCACCCATCGGCACCGTTGTCGTCGAATTCGACCGGACCGAGGCTGTGGCATCGGTCACGCTCGGTCGTGAGCGATAGGGTCCGGTCCATGCCCAAGATGACCGAGGCCGAGCTCGTGACCTTCCTCGGCGAGCCTGGACACCTCTTGCGGATCGGGACCGTCGGTGCCGACGGCCTCCCACTGGTCGTGCCCATCTGGTTCATCCACCGCGAAGACCAGCTGCTGTTCACGCCGCGGGCCCGGTCGGCATGGCTGGCCCACATCCGCAGCAACCCGCAGGCGTGCTGCACCATCGACGAATCCGGTGGGGCAATGCGCAAACTCGTCGCTCGAGGCCCGGTCGAGATCGTGCACGACCTCGGGGCCGACGACGAATGGCGGAGCCTGTACCGCGACATCACCCTGCGCTACACCCCCGAGCGTTTCGCCGATGCCTATCTCGACGACACCCACGACGAACCCCGGGCCCTGGTGTCCATGCCGCTGGCCTCGGCCCGAGTCTCGACCTGGCGCATGCCGGTGGCCGACGGTGAGGATCGCCTCGCTGTGTGGTCGCCGAAGTACTACCACCGCTGACGGTCGGTCGAAAACGAAGCGATCCCACCATCAGCGCTGGTTCCCGCATGCTGCTGATGATGGGATCGTCTTCGCATTGCCCGCCCAGATCGGCCGGTTTCCCACCGGCCATCTCTCGGGTGCCGCCGCCACGAGATCACATTGTCGATTGGGTGGTAGTCCACGGCCGACGTTCCGCCGTCCGCCGAGATCCGGTCACGGAGCCGGCGGTGAGGGGGGACCGCCCGCCAGCAGCCTGACCGGTGCTGCCGTGTGCTACCACGCCGACACGATCTCACGGCCCGGTCGACCCGTGATCAACTGGGCGTCAATCCAGGGCTCGGCGATGCTCTGACCAGGTGTTTCGTGTTCGATGTCAGGTGGCCGTCAGGCCCCAGGCGTCGACCAGTTCCCCCCGGATCTGTGCGACCCAGCGCTCCAGGGTCAACGCTCGACCGGTCTCGAGGGCGGCAGCGGTGCGCTCGGCGAACCGTGCCTCGTCCGCCACCAGCCGCTCGACCGCAGCCGCGACCTCGGTCGCGGTGGTGTCGGCCAGCATCGTGCCGCAGTGCTCGCCGACCAGATGGGGCAGCACCGAGACCGGGCTGGTCACGACCGGAAGACCGACGGCGAGCGCTTCTCCGACGGCCTTCGGGAAGCCTTCGCCGCGGGTGGGGAAGACGAAGACGTCCGACGCCGCCAGGATGTCCAGGACGGCTTCGCGGCCCACCTGTCCGTGGAAGGTCACCCGGTCCGCCACGCCGGTAGCGGCCGCTTGCCGGCGGAAGCCATCGAGACCGGTGCCGTCACCGACCACGTCGAGGTGCACGTGGGGGTGGCGCTCGGCCAGGTCGGGCAGGGCGTCGATGATCGACCCCGTGCCCTTGTACGGCTCTTGGCGGCCGACGGTGACGAGGCGGGGCGCCAGCGAGCCCGAGGGCGCAGCCGTGCGAACGGGGAGCTCGGCCATGTCGGCGTCACTCAGGGTGGTCGAGAACACCCAGCTGACCGCCGGGTTGGCGTCGCTGGGTGGCTGGTCGCTGCCGCCGGTCGCGAGCACCACGGTGGTACCGCCGGCCCGGCGTTCCAGGAAGCGCCGGAGCAGGCGCTCGCTCCGGGTGCTCGGTGCCATCCAGTTCCCGCAGTACCGGACGAAGAGCGGTCGCCGCAGGACCGAAGCCAGCGCGATCCCGGCCGTCCCGACATCGCCGGGGACGGGGCAATGGACGGCGTCGGCGGCGCGGATCTCACCGACTGTCGTCCGCCAGGCCCGCAGCAGCCAGTACGGAAACCGCACCTTCTTGCCCAGCCCGGCACCGTGCTGCTCCGGAAGCGGCACGATCTGCACCCCCGATCGGAACGGGACCTCGCCGTCTCGTCGGCGCTCCGTTCTCTCGACGACCGGGACGCACAACCGTGTCTCGGCGGCCAACGCCGAGAGCGCATCCATCTGGAGGGGGAAACCGCCATTGGTGGCCCAGCCGGAGGGTCCGTCCGGCGAGCGCCAGCATGCTTTGTGCGAGACGACGACGAGGCGCTCCACGATCGGCTCGGTGGCGTCGGAGGGCCGCGTGCCCGGTGTCGCTTCCATCCCTGTTCCCCAATTCTCGGAGCTCCGCCGGTCCGATGGTACGGTTGGCGCGGATGGCCGACAACGTCACGACCGTCGTTGGATGCGGGGCACCATGACGGGCTCGCTGAAGCGGTCGGCGGGGTCGGCTGGCCCCAGGGTGATGTTCGTGGCCGGCACGCTCGGCGTCGGCGGCGCCGAGCGACAGCTGAGCTACATGCTTCGAGGGTTGCGGGCTCGAGGCATCCGAGCCGAGGTCGCCTGCTTCACGTCCGGTGAACACTGGGAGGAGCGGCTCCGGGGCGACGGTGTCATCGTGACACCGGTCGGCGTCGACGCGTCCATCGTCCGGCGACTCCATGCGCTCCACCGTCACGTCTCCCGCCGCCGGCCGCAGCTGCTGCAAGGGTGTCACGCCTTCACCAACCCCTACGTGGCGCTCGTCGCCAAGCGGCATCGGATCCCGGCCATCGGCGCCCTTCGGACGGATCCCGACCGTCTTCGGGTGGAGCTGGGGAGGCTCACCGACGTCGCCTTCCGCCTCCCGGATGTGCTGGTGGCCAACTCACGAGACGCGCTCCGCAAGGTCGAGGCACTGGGACTCGATCCGAGTCGCCTCCACCTGCTCGACAACGCGGTCGACACGGAGGCGTTCCACCCGCTCGATCGGAGCCCGGGCAGCGTCCGCACGGTCATCGGTGTCGGCCGCTTCATCGCGGGAAAGCGATTCGACCGCTGGTTGCGCATCTTCGCGGAGGCGCGCCGGCAGGCACCCCCGGGGGTGGAACTGCGCGGCCGTCTCTTCGGCCTGGGGCCTGAGCAGGACGCGCTCGAGGCGCTCCGCGAGGAACTGGGCCTGACCGAGGTGGTGGAGATCGCGCACACGACCGACATCGGCCCCGAACTCCAGGCGGCCGACGCGTTGCTGTTCACCTCCGATGCCATCGAGGGGACGCCGAACGTCGTGATGGAGGCGATGGCAACCGCCCTGCCGATCGTCGCCACTGACATCAATGGCGTGACGGCGCTGATCAGCCACGGTGTGCACGGCCTGCTGGCGAGCGCCGGGGACGATGCCGGGCAGGTGTCGCACCTGCTGTCGGTGATCGAAGACCCGCAGTCGGCTTCGGCGATGGGAGCCGCCGCCCGGCAGTTCATCGTCGACCATCGGGCGATCGACGCCGTGGGGGAGAACCTCGCCGAGCTCTATGACCGCCTTTCGCCTCGCGTACCGTCAGACGTCCTCGACCAGTGACACGATGGCCCGGAACTTTCCGTTGGGGCCTCGTTCGATGGCAGCCACGGTGTCCAGGCGCAGCGGTAGGTCGCCCACCCTGGTGCGAAGCCTGGTGAGGAGCTCCTCGCCGTCCTGGTCGCTCCATCCGGTGTCCGGTACCACCGCGACGCGGATGCTGCGGTCGGCCTCCTGGGTGACCTGAGCCTCGACCAGGGCGAGGCCGTAGAAGATCGGATTGACCCAGAACACCTTGCGTCCGTCGGCGGTGACGAGCAGGTCGTTCGTCCGGCCCTCGATCTCGGCGAGTCGTGGTCCCACGCGACCACAGGGGCACGGCGGCTCGTCGGGTCCGACGAGGCGGCCCCGGTCTCCGGTCCGATAGCGAATGAGCGGCATCGTGGCGTTGCGGAAGCCGGTGACGACCAGCTCCCCCGTGTCGCCGGGTGCGACGGGTTGCCCACCCTCGTCGAGCACCTCGACGAGACCGCCGTCCTGCCACAGGTGCATCGAGCCGTTGGCGCACTCGGTGGCTCCGACCGCCGCCTCGCCCATGCCGTAGGTGTCTCGCACCGGGCAACCGAAGGCCGCGCCGATGGCTTCCCGGGCGCCCGGTGACAAGGCCTCCGCGTTGGACAGGAAGACCCGGAGCGTCGGCAGCTCGATGCTCTGCTCGTTCGCGGCGCGGGCCAGCAGCGACACCGACGACGGGTAGCCGATCATGTGCGTCGGACGGAACGTGCGCAGCGCGCCTGCGTACTCGGCCGTGCTGGCCTCGGAGATGTGCATCGTGGACAGGTACAGCTGGTGCAGCGCGTGGTTGCGTACCCAGTACGGAGGCTCCGTCCGCTCGAGCGGCACGACGAGCTGCCCGCCTGTCATCGTCCACCGCTCGTGGCGACTGACGCCGTTCCAGCGCCGTAGGCGTGCCTCGTAGAGCGCGTACCACTCGCGCACGTCGCGCCGGGACATGTAGATCGACAGTGGGGTACCGCTCGTGCCCGACGTGCGGTCGACGAAGCACCGTCTCGGGTCCCGGTCTTCGGCGACGAACCGCATCGGCTCCCGACGCAGATCGTGCTTGGTCATCAGCGGCCAACGCTGGAGATCGTCTGGTGGCCGGCCCTGGTGTGCGGGGACCGCCGCTGCGGCCCGGGTGAGGAGCTCGCCGGTCTGCGTCTCCGTGTACGCGGACCACTCGGCGCTCGACCAGGTGTCGCGTTCGAGCGCCGCGTCGACGAGGTCTTCAGCGTCCGGTCCGTAGCGCCACCATCGGAGAGTCGCCCCTCGTGCCGTGGCCGCGGCCGACCGCGCCGGCGCGGGCAGCCGGTGATAGACGTCCATGAGCAGGCCCATCGGTCTCAGCCCTGCGTGACGTCGGCGAACACTCGTTCCCACTGTGGCCGGACGGCCGGCCAGTCGCAGCGGGTGGCGAGCTCGCGGCCGGCCGCTGACAGCGACGCGGCGAGCCCGTCGTCCTCGAGGAGTCGGATGACGCCGTGGGCCATGGCCGCTGCGTCGTCGATGTCGACGAGCAGCGCGGTGACCTCGTCCTCGAGCAGGTGGGGAACGCCCCCGGCGCGGGTCGCGACGACCGGCAGCCCTGCAGCCGCGGCCTCGAGGACGCCGACCGGCATGTTGTCGACGCGGTTGGTGTTCAGGAACACGTCATGGGACGCGAACGCCGCCTGCTTGGCTTCGGGGCCCAGGAACCCGGGTAGTCGGAGCGCGTCTGCGACTCCGAGTTCCTCGGCCCGCTGTTGCACCGTCGCTTGGTGCCCCCAGTCGGGCCCGGCCATCGTGAGGATGGTCTCGGGGAAGCGGGCTCGAACGGAGGCCAGGACATCGACAGCGAGCTCGGGCGCATAGATGTCGTTGAACTTGCGCATCCACAACAATCGGGGCGCCACTCGGTCCCGATGGCGGTACTCGTACCGTTCGAGCCGAACGACGTTGGGGATGATGGAGACCTCGTATCCCAAGCCCTCGAACGTCTGCGCGAGGAAGGTGGAGGGGGCGACGATGGCCGCCGCGTCGTCGAGGACCCGGCGGACCCACCGTTCGTGCTCCGGTGCCCAGGTCGGGAGGTTGCCGCCGCGCAGGCACACCACTGCGGGCACACCGATTCGGTTGGCCATGAAGCTGGCCACGTGGGCCATGGCGAAGCCGCGGCCCGAGAATGCGCTCGTCACCAGGACGTCGACGTCGCCCCGCCAGCGCCCGGTCGACCAGATGGTGTCGGCCAGCCGGGCGGGCCACTTCGGGTGCCGCGACGTCACTCGGACCTCGTGGCCCTCGCTCCGGAAGAGCTCAGCGAGGATCTCCGCCTGGCTCACGACCCCACCCGACGAGCCGAGCATGGCCTCGGCCCAACCGATTCTGGTCTTCGCCCCAAGCACCGGCTGAAGCCTAGTGGTGTGTCGCTGGAATAGCGGCCCGACTCGAGCGCGAGCCCCCTCGGTGGCCCCATCGTGGCCGGCGGAGGCGCCACATGGTTCACTTGGCCGGATGGGACGGAGTGCGGCGGCATTGGGGACCCTCCGGTCGAGCTACGACGCCATCGTGGTGGGCACCGGGTACGGCGGCGGCGCCGCCGCGTGTCGACTGGCGCGCGCCGGCCTGGACATCGCGGTCATCGAGCGGGGTCGAGAGTTCCTGCCGGGTGACTTCCCCGAGACCGCGCTCTCGGCGGCCACCGAACTGCGGCTGCAATTCGGCCGCAGGCGGATCGGGCGAGCCACGGGGTTGTTCGACTTCCGGGCGTCGGAGGACGTCGTCGCCCTCGTGGGTTGCGGCGTCGGCGGCACATCGCTGATCAATGCCAACGTCTCGCTCGAGCCGATGCCCGAGGTCTTCGACGACCCCCGGTGGCCTGCGGCGCTGCGTCGTCCCGGAGGCGACGACGGACTCCGGGCCGGCTACGCGGCAGCCACGGCGATGCTGCGCCCCACCCGGTATCCCGAGGAGCGGTTGGCGGCGCCACTCCCCAAGCTGGAGGCCCTGCGGCGGGCCGCAGGTCCCGAGACGCCGGTCGAGCTCGTTCCGATCAACGTCACCTTCGATCAGACGACACACAGCACGGGTGTGCACCAGCCGGCGTGCACCGGTTGTGGCGACTGTGTCAGTGGCTGCAACGTGGGAGCGAAGAACACGACCGACCGCACGTACATCGCGGACGCAGTCGCGCACGGCGCGCACCTCGTCGCCGAGGCCAGTGTCGTCCGCGTCGAACGAGCCGGTGCCCGTTGGCGGGTCGTGGTGGTGGCGACCGGCACGACCGGCCCGGAGGTCAGCTGCGAGGCCGACACCGTCGTCCTCGCCGCCGGCAGCCTTGGCTCGACCGAGATCCTCGCCCGCTCCGCCGACGCCGGCCTCGACGTGTCGTCCACACTCGGCACCTCGGTCTCGGGGAACGGCGACTTCCTCGGCTACGCCTACGACGGCGCGGACCAGGTGCGCGGCGTGGGGCGTGGGTTCCGCGTCGCGGCCGACGAGCCGGTTGGTCCGTGCATCACCGGTGCGTTCTCGACGATGGCTCGAACCCCGCTGGGCCAGGACACCAAGGTGCTCTTCGAGGAGGGGGCGTTGCCGAAGCCGTTGGCCCGGCTGGCGCCGTTGAGTCTGTGGGCGCTCAGCACTCGCAACTCCAGCCGCCGAACCCGTGACAAGCGGCGTCGTTGGCGTCGGTTCGGGAGCATCTTCGGTGGCCCCTACCGGGGCCCGGTCGACCGCACGATGGTGTTCCTCGGGATGGGATTCGACGGCGACTCGGGCGACGTCGACGTCGCGCCCAACCCCCGAGACCGCGCGCTGATCCGGTGGCCCGACGCCGGGAAGAGCGCCGAGCAGTTGGCCACCGACGAGGCCGCGCTCCAGATGGCCGACCGGATGGACGCCAGCTACCTCCGCTCACCGATCTTCGGTCACTTCATCACGGTCCACCCGCTCGGCGGCTGTGGGATGGCCGACGACGGCGCCGCCGGCGTGGTCGATGACCGGGGCCGGGTGTTCATCGGCGACACGCAGGATGTCCACGACGGCCTGTTCGTCCTCGACGGCGCCATCATCCCGGTGCCGCTGGGCAAGAACCCGTCGTTGACCATCGCCGCGCTGGCCGAGCGGGCCATGGCGCTGCTGCTGAGCGAGCGGAACACTCCGCCTTCGACGACGCCGGCGCCACGCCTGGGCTCGGTGCCGGCCGGGCTGACGTTTCGCGAACGCATGACCGGGACGTGTCGTCGGCCCCACTCGGCGGACCAGGTCCGGCTCGACCTCCGACTCGCGGTGACCGTGCCAGACCTGGCCGCCCTCGACGCCGACCCGACGACCCCGACGGCGGTTCGCGGCACGGCGGAGGTCGGGCTGCCGGGCCTGGGGCTCATGTCGGTCGAGCAGGGCGAGATGGTGCTCTTCCGCCGCAGCGAGGACGTCGTCGACCTGGCCGAGATGATCTACGACCTGCAGTGCACGGGCACCGACGGCCACCGGTACCGCGTCTGGGGGGTCAAGCCGATGCATGACCATCCGGGCCCGGATCTGTGGCGCGACACCACCCGGCTCCACGTCACCGTGACCCGTCTCGGCGAGGGGCCGGACGAGAGCGTCGTGGCGGTGGGCCGGGCCGACCTGAGCCCATCGGGTCTGTTGTCGATGCTGGCGAGCATGCGGTCGTCAGGTACCCGGCCGTCCACGGGTGCCCGCTTGCGTTCGATGGCACGGTTCGGCTGGCGCTTCGGCCTCGGCCTCAACGGGACCTACGGCAAGGGGTTCCGGGCCGAGGCACAGTTCGAGTCGATCCAGACGCAGTCCGAGCGTCGTCCACTCCGGGTGCCCGACTCGGTGTCCACGTGGTGCCGACGCGACCTCCGATGGGTCGACGAGGACCCGGGGGCGGAGGCGATGCTCAAGCTCCAGCGGTTTCAAGGCGGCACGAAGGGCCCCGTGATCCTCGCTCCGGGGTTCGCCATGGCGGCCAGCCAGTTCCTGGTGGACACCATCGAGCCGAATCTGGTCGAGCAGCTGTGTGCCGCGGGCTATGACGTGTGGCTGTTCGACTACCGGGCCAGCATCGAGATGCCGACCGCACGGACCACGTTCACGGTCGACGACGTGGCCCAGATCGACTGGCCCCAGGCCGTGGCCCGCGTCCGGGAGGTCTCGGGCGCCGACTCCGTCCAGGTGATCGCCCACTGCGTCGGGGCGATGTCGCTCCAGATGGCGCTCCTCGCCGGGATGCAGGGCGTGCGGTCGGCCATCTCGTCCCAGGTCACGATCCACCCTCGCATGCACTGGTCGATGCGACTCAAGACCCGCTTCCGGGTCCCACGGGCACTCGAGGGCCTCGGGGTGCGGACCGTCGAACCCGAGACCGACCTCACGCTGTCCGATCGCCTGCTCGACATCGGGGTGCGCGCCAACCCGCTGCTGCGCGGCGAGCGCTGCAACAACCCGGTCTGTCGGTGGGTCTTCTTCTTCTTCGGCCCCACACACGTGCACGATCAACTCGACCCGAAGACGCACCATCGGATCGCCGAGCTGTTCGGTGTGGCCAGCTTGAACGCGCTCGACCACATCGCGCAGTGTGTCAACGCCGGCCATGTCGTCGACAGCGCCGGCCGCGACACCTATCTGCCGTTCGTCGAGCGGATGCACGTGCCCATCACCTTCCTGGTGGGCGCACGCAACCGCATCTTCGAACCGGCGACCACGCGCGCGACCCTGGACTGGCTCCGTGCGCACACCGAACCCGAACGGTTCGACGAGCTCTATCGGGAGCTGCACTTCCCGGAGTACGCCCACCTCGACACCTTCATCGGCAAGCACGCGCCCGACGAGGTGTTCCCCCTGTTGATCGAGGATCTCGATCGCTTCAACCGGCCCTGAGGTCGGCCTCGGCGAGCGCGGCGAGTGTCCGCCGGGCCATGTCGACCGCCCCCATGCGGTCGTGGCGCAGCCGAGCATCGTCGAGCAGTTCGCGGGCATCGTCGATGTCGCCCAGCACCAACGCCATACGACCGAGATGGTACGAGACCGCACCCCAGAACGTGGTCTGGCCGGTGAAGGCGTTCCGGGCCTGGTGTGGCGACAGGGCGTCGTAGATCACGCGAGCCAGGGTCGCGTCGCCGATGGCTGCAACCGTGTCTGCCACCAGGGTCAGCACCGGCAGATACTCCAGCCGCGGCTCGGCGGCCACGAAGCGCTCCACGTCGAGCAGGTCGAGGTGCGCGATGGCCTCGTCGAGATCGTCGCGTTCTGCCGCCAACCACATCGACAGGGCGCGCCACATCGGACGGTCGGGGTCCTGCTCTGCGACTCGGTGCCACCACCGCGCCGACTCGGCCAGGTCACCCTGGGCGCGGCGCCACGGCAGCACCTGGAACTCGTGCGCGACCCGGGCCTGGAACCACTTGCCGTGGCTGGTCTGGAGCTCGAGCGCCTCCTCCGACAGCCGGTACGCCTCGCGGTAGTCCTCGGCGAGCCCGGCCACGGTGGCACCGAAGTTCAGGGCGAGCCGTCGGTACTCGCTGTAGCCGAGGCGCTCGGCCAGCCGGGCATGGCGGGCGGAAAGGGCCGTTGCGGTCTCGAGGTCGCCCAGCTCGAGCAACAGGTGCAGGCGGCACTTGCCCACCGCCAACAGCACCTCCAGGTCGCCGAGCTTGGTGACGGCCTCGTCCAGTTCGGACAGGATCTGGAGCCGCCGGTTGGCCTCATCGGGCGCGTTCAAGGCCCAGAACGCCGCGATGCCCACGCGGGCCTGGAGCGCGGGGTCACCCTCGGTCCGGGCGATCTCGGCGGCCTCCTCACACCAGCTCACCCGAGTCGCCTTGGGCGCCAGCCAGTACTCGACCTGAGCCAGGCGGGCCTTGATCAGCGCTCGCCGGGGCGGGTCCAGCACGCGGGCGTCGGCCTCGGCCAGCAACGCGAGGATCTGCTCGTCGGCGACGTCCTCGGCCATCGGGAGCTCGCCCCCGTATCGCAATGCCGCGTCGGCGAGGAGTTCGGGCTGGTCGGTGCTCCGCGCGGCGTCGGCAGCCTCGATGCAGGCCGCTTTCGCCGCGTTGATGTCGCCGGCCGCGTTCTCGGTCTCTGCCAATTCGAGGTGGAGCCTGGCCCGCGTGACCGGGTCGCCGCCCTGCCGGTCGAGGAGCTCGAGCGCGGCCCGGAGGTGGACGGCGGCGATGTCGTAGCCGTAGCGGCGGCGGGACTCGGTCGCCGCTCTCGACAGCCAGGTGACGGCTCGGTCGAGGTCGCCGGCGCGACCGGCGCTGGCCCAGTGATGGCCGAGCGTGGACGCATCGACCGGCACCCCGCGCTCCACGCGACGCTCCAGCGCCTCGGCGATCGCTCGGTGGGCGATGGGCAGGGTGCCCGGCGGGACCAGCGACCTCACCGTCTCGCCCAGGAGCGGGTGGGTGTACTCGAAGAGGCCAGGATCGTCGTCGACCGCCTCGACCAGGTAGTCGTCGACGAGCGCATCGACCGCGGCGCCGGTGGCACTCGGGCTCAGATCGGCGGCCTCGCCGGCGAGCATGGCGTCGAAGGGGTCGCCGAGCAGCGAGGCCATCTCGGCCAGGCGGCGCGCCGCTTCGTCGTAGCCTCCGAGACGCGCCAACGTGCGCTCCTGGACCGTGCGAGGGACGCCGAGTGCGGGCTCAGAGCGGCGGTGGGTGTCCAACAACGACTCCGTCACCAACAACGCGTTGCCGGCGGTCGCAGCCCACAGCGCGTCGACGGTGGTGTCGTCGAGCCCCCGCCCGCGGGCGAGGTCGCGCACCGCGTCCACGTCCAGTGGTTGGAGGTCGAGCCGAGCCACCGTGTCGGAGTCCGCCTCGGCCAGCAGCGATGCCAACGCGGTGTTGCGCGAGCTCGAGACCGGGCGGCTGGCGGCCACGACCACGGTGTCCAGGTCACGTCGACCCAGCAGCGACTGCAGGAACGCGAGTGACGCAGGGTCCGCATCGTGGAGGTCGTCGAGCACCACCACGAGTCGACGCCCCAGCGCGGCACCGCGCAGGAGCGCGACCAGCGCCGGGTGTGGGGTGGCCGAAGATCCGGCCAGACGATCCGTGGTGTCGCCGCCCACGAGCTGCTGGAGCTGTTCGAGGTGGGCGGGGTCGTCGACCTCGGAGTGGGGGAGCAGCGCTCGGACGATGCGAAGCCACAGCCCGAACGGGCGCGAGCGATCGCTGGCGCGGCCGAAGAGGATCAGATCGTCGTCATCGCACAGCTCGGGCACCAGCGCCAGCATCCGGCTCTTGCCGACGCCCGGTTCGGCCTCGATCAACGTCAGTGGAGGCGCGTCGGGGCCGGCGATCGCCGCCGCGAGCACGGCCCGGCTGCGGTGGCGTCCCACGAGCGGGAACGGCTGGCCGGTCACCCAGTCGGTGTCGGACTTGACGGGGGTGGCGCCGCCTCCTCGAGAGGGTGGCTGAGATGCGGAGACGGGTGCGGACGCGTCGAGCAGCAACGCGGGGTCGTGACGGAAGATCGCCGCCTCCAGCTGCGCGAGCTCGGGGCCCGGCTCGAGTGAGAGCTCCTCGATCAGGACCGATCGCGCTCGCTGGAACGTGCGGAGCGCCGCGGTCTGCCGCCCGCTCCGGTACTGGGCGAGCATGAGGTCTGCCCAGAACGCCTCGTCGAAGGGATGCTCGGTGACGAACACCTCGAGCTCGCCGCACAGCGCGTCGTGGTCCCCGAGCGCGAGTCGGGCCCGGACCAGCGTGTGTTGGGCGGTGCGGCGCAGTTCATCGAGCGCATGGATCTCGCCGTTGGCCCATGGTTGATCCCGAACCTCCAGCAGCGCCGGCCCTCGCCACAGCTCGAGCGCGTCGCGCGCGAGGACGTGGCATTGGGCCGCGGAGATGTCCGGGCGGGCCGCACCCTCCACACGCTGTCGGAACTGTTGGACATCGGTGGTGCAGCGTTCGGGGTCGAGCAGGTACCCGGTGCCCGCGTGATCGGGGAGAACGAAGTCGACGTCGGCCTCACGGCGGAACTGCGACAGGTAGGTGCGGATCGACCGGGTGGCCTGGGCCAACGGCTGGCCGGTCCAGATCTGCTCCGCGATCGTGGCCACCGGGACGGCCTGCTCGCGCAGCGCGAGCATCGCCAGCAGGCCCAGGCGTTTCTGGCCTCGGAGCGGCAAGGGCTCGCCGTCCACCGCGGCCTCCACCGGGCCCAGCAGCCTGATGTCGACGGTCACGTAGCCGCTTCCAGCCGGGACCTCGTCGTTGGTGTGGTCGTCGGCTTCACGAAGCGCAGGCCCATCACGCCGTGGCGGTGCGTCCCGGGGTCGACCCAGTTGCCGAAGCCCGGGTCCTGGGCCGCGACCACGATGACGACCGACCCGTCCGGCTCGAGGGTCGCGTCCTCCTGACTGAGGTACCCCTGGCCGGTCAGGTAGTTGGCCAGGTTCTCCATCCAGTGGTTGCACAGCTGGAAGTTCCAGTGTTCGCACTCGGGGGGCATGAACTCGATGACGAGGTGGCTGTCGTCGTCGATGCGCCAGTACCCGAACTCGAAGTGCCGGTCGTCGGGTGAACCCCCGATGCGCTTGTAGGTCTCTTCGGTGAACTCCAGCCGGTTCTCGAAGGCGAGCAGTTCTCTCGTCCAGCCGCCGTAGTCCGATTGCAGGCCGAGGACGAGTTGTGCCGCGGTGGCCAGCCGAGCGGCCATGTCCGCCGCGGTCGGTGGTTCGGGCTCGTCATGAGGGTCGAGGCACTCGATCTGGAGTCGGGGCTTCGCCTGGGCCGACCGGTCGTCGTACACCAGCCGCATCATGAGCTCGCGGGTGGCGGCGGACATGGGGAACCAGTTGCCGGGCTGCTCCTCGACCGCCATGACGAAGTCGACATTGCCCTCGGCGTCGGTGAAGTCGTCGAGCAGCGCCGTGAACGGGGTGACGGCGTTGTTGGGGTTGAACTCGTCCAGGTGGTCTTCGGCCGCCAGACCGACCTCGCGGGCACCGACGTCGTCGGGGATGGGCGGGCTCCACGCAGACATGTGCACGTAGGGCACCGTGCCGCGGCTGCCCGTGATGCGGTAGCGGTACCGGGGGTCCACGGGCTGGACCACATGGTCCTGGTTGGGCGACTGCACCCCGATGCCACCTTTGAGCGGGGGAGGGATCACCGCGATGGCGCGGGGATCGGTGGGAGTCTCCCGTTCGATGGCCCGGAAGCTCGCCATCAGCATCATGCGCGTCAGGTAGCGGAAGCCCTCGACCCGGTCTCGGGGATCGCCGTCGGGCGTCTCGCGGACCACGACCCGTCCGGCCGCCTTGAGGACATCGCAGAAGTCATCCCAGGCCTCGCCCGACAGCAGGCGTTCCGTTCGTGCGTCGTCGTAGTCGCTCGAGAACGAAGATGAGCCGGACATGGGCGGGATGGTAGTCCTCGCCCACGCCCGGCTCACCTTGGGCGGAATGTCGATTGTGTCGGCTTCTGCCAGGACCTCGCCCTGGCAGAAGCGTCAGGCGATCGAGGGACTCCGGACTACTTGTCCGCCTTGCCCTCGTCCTTGTTGCCGTCCTTGTTGCCGTTCTTGTTCTTCTCACCGGTCTCGTCGCCGGCCTTGTCGCCCTTGTCGGTCGGCCAGTACTCGGACCAGGTCTTCACCGTGAGCTTGTCGCCCTCGATGGTGCCCATGGCGATCCACTCCGTGCCGTCCTCGGCGCTGAAGCTGACCAGCGCCTTGGCGCCACCGGAGGACACCACGTTCGCCGTCCAGCCGGCGTTGGTCCCCGTGACCGTGACCGACACGTTGGCGCCGGTTCGGGTCATGCTGACCGATCCGGCGTCGCCGACGGCGGTGCTGGCGGTCTCGGTGATGTCCGACGGCGGTGCGGGGGCCTTCTCGGCCTTCTCGGCTTCGGCCTTGGCCTCGGCTTCCGCCTTGGCCTTGGCCTCCGCTTCGGCCTTCGCCTGGGCGTCGGCCTCGGTCTTGGCGTCGTCGCCGGCCTTGTTGATGGCGTCGCCCGCCTTCTCCATCGCGTCGGTCAGCTCCTTGTCGAGCGTGTCACCGGCTGCGTCGGCCTCGGCCTTGAAGGCCTTGGCGTCGTCGATCTTGTCGGTGTCGACGTAGCTGCCCGGCTCCTTGGGCGCCTCGGCCTTGGCGTCGGCTTCGGCCTTCTCGGCATCTGCCTTCTCGTCGGCGACGTCAGGCTTCTCAGCCTTCTCGTCGACGGCCGGCAGCTCGACGGGAGCGTCGGCGACCTGGCTGACCGGGGCATCGTCGTTGTTCGCTGCGTAGGCGATGGTGCCGACCGCGAGCAGCGGCAGGCTGACGATCACACCGAAGCGGCGGCGCAGGTAGCGCTGCTTCTCGGTCGCCATGCGGGGGCGGATCTCTTCGAGCACGACGTCGACGTCCTGCTGATCCGTGGTGTTGGGTTCCATTTCAGGCCTCCTGGCCATAGCCGTGGGTGACGAGCATTGGACGCAAGCTGGCGCGGGCCTCGGAGAGGTGGAAGCGCACGGCGCCGGCGCTGATGCCGATGGCGTCCGCGGCCTCGGCGGTCGACATGCCCTCGTGGTAGTAGGCATGGACGACCTCGCGCTGGCGATGGGAGAGCGAGGTCATGGCGAAGTCGAGGTCCGGGCTGTCACCCGGCTCGAGCTGCGCTTCCACCTCCAGGTCGGTCAGGGCCCGTTCGTAGCGCTTCTCGCTGCGAAGCAGATCCCGACTGACGTTGATGGCCACCCGCTGCACCCAGGCTGCGGGGTTCTGGTAGTGCCGGAGCCGCCACCAACGCGGGAAGGCCCGGATGAAGGCCTCCTGGGCGGCATCGGCGGCAACCTCGTCGGTCGCTCCCGAAGCACGAACGCCGCGGACGACGTCGGGGTAGTGGCTTCGGAAGAAATCGTCGAATGTCTTGGCCATCAAGCTTCCTCTCGGTTCAACACGCCCGCGTCTCCCGATTGGCGGTTTCCGGTCGCTCGTCCGGGCCGGGGGACCCGTTCGTGACGGCCTTCGATCGCCGCTTGCTGTCACTCGATCCACGTTTGGTGGGCTCGAAATGCTTGGTTGTGACCGAACTTGGGTCGTTTGACCCAATCGGCAGCTCGGTGGGCCGCTTGACCCGTCTGCACGCGAACGAGCGGACGCCCGCAGCCGACCCGACATGGCCAGGTCACAACGAGCGCCCGCTCGATTCGATTCAGGTGGACTCTAGCGCCCCGCCTCCCGACGCCGGGGCCGTTGGCGCCGGGAGGTGCGGGATGCGCTCAACCCACCTGCGTGCACTCGGCGACGACGGACTCGCCATTGCCCCACGCCTCGAGGAGCCACTGCTCGCCCTCGGCGTAGAACTTGACCTTCACGTACTCGCCGACTTCCTTCTTGATCTCCCACTCGACGCCCTCGACCTCCTGGACGCTCATGATCCGGGCGATGTTGCCCTCCACGAGGACCCCGACGTTGCCCAGGCCGCACGAGACCGTGCCGTCGTAGGGCTCGACCTGGGGCTCGACCACCCACTTCTTCGTCTTGATCTTGGCGCCCTCGATCCAGGCCTTGACGTGGTGCTCGACCCCGTCGTTGGTGAAGTAGGCCTGCACGAGGGTGCCGTGCTCGGTGACCACCACGGCGTCGTAGTACTCGTGGCTCCAGAGGACGCCCAGCCACAGCTTCTCGCCGTCGCGCTCGACGACGACCTTGCCGACGTCGCCGACGTGGATCTCCTTGCGGGTCTGGACCTCCTCGTCGGTCTCCTTCCCCTTCTCGTCCTTCTCGTCGGTCTTCTTGTCGTCGCCGGTCTTGTCTTCGCCGGTCTTGTCTTCGCCGGTCTTGTCGTGCTCGTCGCCCTTCTCCGGCTCGGGTTCGGTCACCCAGACGCCGTGGGTGATCACGAGGTCGTCGATCCAGGCCTCGACGTGTTTCACGACGCCGTCGTTCTCGAAGGTCGCGTACACCCGGGCACCCTCCGCCGTCACCACCGTCGGCGTCCACCACTCGTGGCTCCAGGTGACGTCCATGAACAGGGTGTCGGCCTCGCGTTCGACGACCACGGTGCCGACGTCGCCGACGGCGATCTCCTTGCGCGTCTGCACCTCGGGCTCGGATTCCGGGGTGAAGTCCAGCAGCTCGACGGCCAGGTCGCCGTCGACCGTGGCGACGAGTTTGGCCTCGCCGTCGGTCAGCTCGACGAGGAGTGTGTCCGCCGACCCGAAGGCCAACAACGCGCCCTCCCAACCCTCGGCGAGGTCGAGTTCGCCGAGCACCAGCTCGCCGTCGACCTTCGCGACCTGCGCCGTGCCGACCTCGCCGAGCTCCACGACCGTCCAGTCGGGCTCGGCCTCGGGTTCGTCCTCGGTCTCGACCAGCGCCAACTCCTCGGGCTCGTCGGTGTCGCTGCCTCTGGCCGGTGCCGCTTCGGGCTCGGGGTCGACGGGCTCGTCGGCGACCCGCTCGACGGGCTCCTCGACGACCTCGGTGGCGACCTGGGCCGGGGCTTCCTCGGTCGAGGCGTAGGCGACGCCGGCGATGGCCACGATGGGCAGCAGCAGCACCACACCGAGCCGGCGCCGCACGTAGGAGCGGCGGGCCGAGATCAGATGCGGCAGGAACGCGTCGTACACCGCATCGACGTCGTCGTGCAACGGATCGTGGTGGGGGGCGTCGGGAAGCGCTTCGAAGTGGGGTGCAGTGTCGTCGTGGATCACGATCGGACCTCCTGGTGTGCGGTGTCGGGCGAGAGCATGGGGCGGAGGCTCGTGCGAGCCTGGTTGAGGTGGAACCGGACGGCACCCGCCGAGATCCCCATGTGGTCAGCGGTCTCGACCGCCGTCATGCCGTCGCCGTAGACGGCGCGGACGGCGGCCTGCTGCTGGGGCGGGAGGGTGCCCACGGCGGCCTCGATGTCGGGATCGAGTCCGTCGTCGACGGTGGCGGCGACCACGTCGACCGGGCGCACCAGGCTCGACTCGCGTCGCTCCCGGCGTTCCATGTCGATGCGGCAGTTGCCGGCGACCCGCTGGACCCACGCTGCCGGGTTCCGATAGCGGCCGATGCGCCACCACCGCTGATAGGCCCGGGCGAAGGCCTCCTGCGTCGCTTCGGCGGCGACGTCCGGCGTGGCACCCGCCGCCCGAAGGCGTCGTTGCACCTCGCCGTAGTTCGCCTTGAAGAAACGCTCGTACGCGTCGCTCACCTGTGATTCCTCCCGCTCTGTCACTGCGACGCCTCTCCAATCGCCGCATGTGGTCCACGACTCCACGCTGGGCGCGTACAAAACGTTTGGCCGTGGTCGGATTCGGGCCCTGTGACCCACGGCGGTGGGCCGCGGAGCCCAGATGACCGGTTGTGGAACACTGACGCGATGGAGATCGCCGAGATCCGCCACGTGCTCAGCGGGCGGCATCACATCGCCTACAGCACCGAGGGTGACGGGCCGGTGGACCTCGTCTACATGGGCTCCGGCTTCATCCCGTTCACCATGTACCGCGACTATCCGCCGTTCGCGTCGGTGCTCGACCGTCTGGGGTCGTTCTCGCGGCTGATCCTGACCGACCGGCGCGGTATCGGCGCGTCCGACCCGATCACCCGCGAGGACCCCGGTTCGAGTGAGGACATCGCCCGCGACATCGCCGCCATCCTCGTGGCCGCGGGGTCCACCGGTGCCGCCGTCTTCGCCGAGGGCCTCGCGGTACCGGCGGCGATCGAGCTCGCGGCCACGTTCCCGAAGCTCGTCACCCACCTGGTGTTGTTCAACGGGTTCGCGAAGCAGGTTCGCGCCGACGACTACCCGATGGGCTTCGACGTGGTCGACGGCGAGGGCCTGCTGAAGGACATCCTCGACGGCTCCGACAACTCGGGGCTGATCGAGCTGCTCAACCCTGACCTCCCCGAGAACGACCTGTTCCATCGGTTCGCCGCCCGGGGCGGCCAGATCGGCGCGTCCCGGGGCTCGGCCGAGGCCATCTACTCGGCGATCTTCGAGATCGACGTCCGCGACCGGTTGCCCGAGGTGGCGGCGCCGACGCTGGTCGTGCACCGCTGCGACGCGAAGTTCTACACGGTCGAGCAGGGGCTGTTCCTGGCGGACCACATCCCCGATGCCGAGTTCATCGAGCTCGAGGGTTCCAACCAGATCGCCTACCTGGGCGACACCGAGGAGTGGCTCAACGCCGTCGAGCGATTCGTGGTCGGGTCGGCCGCAGCCGCCGAGGGCACGCGCACGATGGCCACGATGTTGTTCACCGACATCGTCGGCTCGACCGAGCTGGCCGCAGACGTCGGCGACCGCCGTTGGCGCGAGCTGTTGGACCGTCTCGACCAGGCGACGACCAGGCGGCTGTCGGTGCACGGGGGCCGGCGGATCACGTCCACCGGCGACGGCTCGTTGTCGATCCTGCCGATGCCCACCGCTGCGGTCTCCGCAGCGGCTGAGATCATCAGCGACGTGGAGTCGGTGGGGCTCCAGGTGCGGGCGGGCATCCACGCCGGAGAGGTCGAGGTCCGCGGCGACGACATCGGGGGGCTGGCGGTCAACCTCACCGCGCGGATCCTCGACCTCGCGGGACCGGGGGAGATCCTGGTGTCCGGCGCGGTTCCCGCGATCACGATCGGTTCGGCCATCGAGTACGAGGCCCGCGGCGTCCACGAGCTGCGCGGCGTCCCCGGCCGTTGGCCGGTCCTGCGCGCTCGTCCCGGCTGAGCCGGCTCGGTCCACGAAGACGGTGCTTGACTCTCCCCTCGGGGGAGACAGGAGGGTGAGGGCATGGAACAACTCGTCCCCATCGGACGCTTCTCGAAGATGACCCGGCTGTCGGTCAAGGCGCTGCGCCTGTACGACGAGATCGGGCTGCTTCCGCCGGCGATGGTCGACGCATCGTCGGGGTACCGCTACTACCGGCTCGCCCAGGCCCGCGAGGCCGAGGCGATCCGGACGCTCCGGTCCCTCGACATGCCGCTCGACGACATCGCGTCGGTGCTCGCAGCCGACGACACGGAGATCGCGGAGAAGGTGCTCGACGGCCACCGGCAACGGTTGGCCGAACAGGTGGACGAGGCCCGTCGCCGACTCGAGTTCATCGGTCGGCTCATCTCCCGGAAGGAACCGATCGTGCCCTACGAGGTCACCACCAGAACCATCGACCCCCAGACCGTTGCCGCGCTCCGGCGACACACCGACATCGCCAGCGTCGGCACGACGATCGCCGAGGGTTTCGGCCAACTGGTCGGTGCCGTGTACGCGGCGGGGCACGAACCGGCGGGTATGCCGTTCATCGTGTACCACGACGTGATCGACGAGGACACGCCCGGCGACATCGAGCTCTGCGTCCCCGTGGTCGATCACGCCGCGGTCGGGGGCGACGACGTCGAGGTCCGGGTGCTCGAGCCCGCCACCGTGGCTGCGGTCACGCACCGGGGGGCCTACGACGAGATCGGCCCCGCCTACCACGTGTTGACCGGATGGATACAGGAGCACGGCCACACGCCCGCGGGTGCGCCCCGCGAGTACTACCTCAACGACCCCACCCTGGTGCCGGTCGACGAACTGCTGACCGAAGTGCTCTGGCCGATCGACTGAACCCGGCGCCTCAGCCCAGCCGGAGGGTCTCGAGCGGCTCGAGCCGCGCCGCCTTCCAGGCTGGGTAGAGGCCGGCCACGATGGAGACCAGCAGCGCCATCCCGCCGGCCATGATGAACAGCGGCAGGTTGAGGGTGGCGACCCAGTCGAGGATGGCCGACACCAGGTAGATCACGCCGATCCCCGACAGGACGCCCACCACCGCACCGAGCACGCCGATGAACAAGGCTTCGAGCAGGAACTGCAGCGCGATCTTGGCCTTGTTGTGGCCGAGCGCACGCCGGATGCCGATCTCGCCCGAGCGCTGGATCACCGAGATCGACATCACGTTGGCGATGCCGACGCCGCCCACGAGCAGGGCCAGGCCACCCATGAGGAACAGCACGTTTCGCAGCGTGGTGTCGACCTCGCCCTGGGCCTCCAACAGGTCGGAGGGAACCGCGACCGACACGCCCTCGGCGCCCCCGAGGTTGATGCCGACGGGCAGCGCGTCAGCCGTGGCGTCGACCGCCTCCTCGTCCGCCCGCACGTAGAGGATCGTCGGCTTCTGCTCGACGTCGAAGTCGGACTCGGCGGTCGATCGGGGGATCAGCACGGCCGTGTCGAGGTCGGGGACCAGTGCGGCGCGTTCGAGCACGCCCACCACGGCGTAGTCGATGCCGTCGATCGAGACGGTGCGCTCCTCACCAGGGAGGTACTGGTAGTCGTCGGCGAGGTCCTCGCCCAGGATCGCGACCCGGAGCTCGTGGCGTTCGTCGGTGGGGGTGAGGAAACGCCCGTGCTTCATCTCGACGTCGAGGACGTCGAGCAGGTTGTTCTCGCTGGCGAGCAGCGGCACCGGCACGGTCCGGAAGAAGTCCTCACCTCCCTCCGACGGCAGGACTTGGCGGCCACCGATCTCGGTCAGGCCCACCACTCGGTCGACGGTCGAGATGTTCCGGGCGCGTACGGTGGCATCCTCTGGCAGCGTCGGCGCCTCGCCCCCGCTGAAGGTGCCGTCGGCGTTGACCACGATCAGGTTGGTGCCCAGCTGCTCGAGGGTCTCCCGGACGTTGCCCTTGGCGGACTCGTTGAGCCCGACGGCCGCCACGATGCCGGCCGCGCCGAGGACCGGGCCCAACATGATCAGCAGCGTTCGCACCTTGCGGGCCGTGAGGCCGCCGATCGCCACACCGAGGAGTTCGCGGAACCAGGCCATGGTCACTCCAGCTTGGTTCCGCCGCCGGCTTCGTAGAACCGGTCGGCCAGGGCGCTCGTGCGGTCGGCCTTGCGCTCGTCGGCGATGATCTTGCCGTCGCGCATCGACACCACTCGGTCCATGCGCTCGGCGATCTCCAGGTCGTGGGTCACGATCACCACCGCGCGGTCGTTCGACTGGAGGTCGTCGAAGATCTCCATCACCATCTTCGCGTTTCGGGTGTCGAGGGCGCCGGTGGGTTCGTCGGCGAGCACCATCATCGGGTCGGTCACGATGGCTCGGGCCAACGCGACGCGCTGCTGTTCGCCGCCCGACATCTGGACCGGGCGGTGGTCGTGGCGTTCGGCGAGTCCCACTCGAGTGAGGGCGTCCATGGCCTGATCGTGGCGTTCCCGCTTGGACAGGTCGCGGTAGAGCAGCGCCGTGGACACGTTGGCCAGTGCCGTCAGATGGGGGATGAGGTGGAACTGCTGGAAGACGAACCCGATGGCGTCACCCCGGAGCTTCGAGCGTGCAGCGTCCTCCAGTTCGGTGACCTCCCGGCCACCCACTCGGATGGAACCGTGGGTCGGCAGATCAAGGCAGCCGAGGAGCCCGAGCAGGGTGGACTTGCCCGAACCGGACGGGCCGATGATGGCCATGTAGTCGCCGGCGTTGATCGTCAGCGACACCCCGTCGAGCGCCCGGACCTCGACGGGTTCCTCGCCGTAGATCCGGGAGACGTCGGTCAGCGCGAAGAGCTCGTGGCCCTGGTCCACCGTTGCGCCTAGGTCTCGACCAGGACGATCTCGTCGCCGGTCAGGCCGCTGGTGATCTCCACGAAGGCGCCTTCGCTGAGGCCGACCTCGACCGGCACCTGTCTGGTCGTGCCGTCGGTCAGCACGACGCGGACGACGTCGTTGCCCTCGCCGTCCTGGAGCACGGCGGCCACCGGCACGGTGATGGCATCCAGGCGCTCCTCGCGGATCACGTCCACGTTCACGCCGGCGCCGTCGACGGCGGCGAGCGGCGCCTGTGTTTCCACGACGCCCTCGTAGGTCTCACCCCCGCCGGCGTCGATCGTGGCGTTGTCGTCGAGGTCGGTGATGAACCCGGGCACGGCGTCCTGGTCCGAGGCCTGCAGCTCCACTTCGACCGCCATGCCCTCCTCGAGGTTCCCGCGGTCGGTGGGGGAGAGCAACAGGGTGATGGTGAAGTCCGGCTCGGTCAGGGTCAGCACCTCCTGGCCCTGGAGGATGAACTCACCCTCGTCGACCGACACCGTCCCGATCCGCGCCGGCCAGTCGGCCACGATCATGTCCCCCGGTCGGAAGATCACGTCGTCGTCGATGGTGCGGACCCCGACGTTGACGGTGCGCTGCCCCGCCTTCATCACCACGGTGCCCGACAGCTCCTGGTAGTCGCGCCCTGGCGTGGCCGAGCCGCTGACGTTGTAGTTGATCGACGTGTCCTTCACGACCGCCTGGTCCGCATGGATCGTGAACGCAGCGACCTCGCCCTCGCCGATCAGCCCCCCGCCTTCGATGCGCAGTTCGGGCAGGTCGTTGTCGTCGGCCTCGATGATGGCCGAGGCTGTCTGTTGGCCGGTGCCCACGTACTGTGCCCGACGCCGGGACGTGTTGACCTCGACCACGACGGTCTCGTCGTTCTCGACGAGGTCATCGTCGATGGTGGTGATGTCGAGGGTGACCTCGTCGGCGCCCGCCGGGAGGTCGATCTGGAACTCGTCGATCTCGCTGTAGTCGGCACCGTTGCGCGCCGAGCCGCCGAGCCGGAACCAGATGGTCAGGTCCTCGTTGGAGGTGCGGTCGGCCTCGAAGGTGAAGCTGAGCGTGCCGCCCTCGTCGGTGGACGGCTGATCCGCCGACACCGAGACGCCGGGGACCTCGTCGTCGGGGCTGGTGATGACCAGGGTGGCTTCCTTGAGTGGCCCGATCCGGTAGTTCTCGGTCTCGTTCTGCACGAGCGCGGTGCCGACGGTGAGGGTCAGGGTCTCGTTGGTCTCGATCTCGTCGTCCTCGAAGGTCTCGACGGGGATCTCGACACTCGACGCGCCGGCTGGGAACACGAACGTGCCGTCGAGGCCCTGGTTCCGAAAGTCGCCGTCGTCGGCGTCGGTGCCCCCGGTGGCGGAGCCGCCGACCTGGTAGTCGACGATCGTCGCCGTGGGCATGGGGACGTCGCTGGTGAAGGTGAAGACGGCGGTGGCGCCCTCTTCCACCTCGCGGGGGGTCACCGTGACCTCGATCACCGGCAGGGCCGGTTGCGCGGCGAAGAACGAGATGCCGTCGTCGGCATCGGGCAACGGCGGGGTCAGGCTCTGTTCGTCCTCGGCCTCGTCCTCGTCCTCCCTGTCGTCCTCGTCGTCGGTCGGCTGCTCCGCGGGGAGGCCTGATGTCTCGACGTCGACGTTCTGGCCCGGGACCGTCGGGCCCAGCTGCAGGCTGATCGTGTTCTTGGGTCCGATCCGGTAGCCGGCCGAGTTGTTCTGGAGGGAGATCACGATGTTCTCGTCGGGCTCCGGGGTCGCCCCGCCGTAGCCTCGGTCGATCTGCCACTCGCCGAGACCGGCACGGGTCTCCTCGGTGTAGAGCTGGTCGACGATGCCCACCTGGTAGCCCTGGTCGGCGAGGATGCGCTCGAGCTGCAGCACGTCCGGTCCGTCGCTGCCCACGTCGAGGTCGCGGAAGAAGGCGAACTCCCCCTCGACCGCGACCGCAGCGCGTCCGTCGAGGGCGAAGATGACGTCGCCGGCGTTGATCGTGTCGCCGTCGTCGACCTGTACGGAACTCACGCGGCCGTCGATCCCGGACGTGATGCGTTGCAGCTCGTCGCGCCGGATCTCGCCGCGCACGGTGACGTCGTCGGTGAGGTCTCGACGCTCGACGGGGGCGATCACGAACGTGGGCCCGTCGTCGGCGGAGCCCCCGCCGCCGTCGCCGTCGTCGAGGACCTGCCACACCAGGACACCGGCGATGACCGCAACGACGAGCGCGACCCCGATCCCGACGAGCTGCCCGCGGTTCATCAGCCCTCAGCGTCCTCGGCCACGTAGTTCTCCGCGACGTAGGCCTCGGTCTCGACGCGGCACTGGTTGACGTCGTCGAAGTCGAGGTCGTCGGCGCCGGCGGGCGGTTCCAGGCCCCCACCGCCCTCGCCGAATCCGAGGGCGCCGCGCTCGTCGGGCACCAGCTCGGCGACCGTCCAGCCGAGATCCTCCATGCACTCCTTGAAGAACGGGAGACCGAAGTTGTTCTCCTCGATCTCCTCGGGTGTCAGGTTGGCCTGGGCCTCACCGAACGCCTGGAGGCTGGCCACGATGTCCGACTCGGCCGCGCAGGCACCGAGCGCCTGGAGGTAGCCCTGCTCGAAGTCGTCGACCGCGGCGCCGTCCTGGCCAGGGGCACCCTGGAACTCGTAGCCCTCGTCCTCGAGGCACTGGGTGAAGACCGTCACGGCGTTGAGGAGGCCGTCGAGCTCGTCCTCCTCGGCCTCGGCGACCTCGATGGCGTCCTCGCCCTCGTCGTCGGACGCGTCACCACCGTCGTCGGCCAGCGCGTCGACGTCGGTCTCGGCCGCGCTGGCGATCTCGGGCTCCTCGCCCTGGGCCTCGGCATCGATCTCGGCCCGGGCGGCTTCGAGCTGCTCCTGGTCCACCACGATGGTCTCGCCCTGGATCGTGCCCTGACTGGTCCCTTCGTCCCCGTCGCCGCCGCCACACGCCGCGGCCACCAGTACCGTCGCGATCAGCATGCTCATGGCGCTGGTGCGTCGAGACTTCCCCCGGCCGGTCCCCATGGAGCCCTCCCTGCTCGGTGTCGTCGGGACCCTAGTCCGTCCGTTCGAGCGGCCGGCAACCGGCTTCGCGGATCGTCACACGGTCTTCAGGAAGGCGCCGCGCCGGTCGTACGGGGACGTCGCCGGGGCCGGGGTGCCCCGCTCCTCGGCCCGACCGATGCGTCGGTCCTGGACCCCTGGACCGGGTGGCGGCGACGGTGTCGAGCGAGGTCAGTCGACCATCGCCATGGCGCAGTAGAGCGCCACCCCGCTGGCCAGCGCGTCCTCGCCGATGCGCATGTAGTTGGAGTGGTTGCTGGGCGCCTCGCGGGGGTTGTCGATGTCGTCAGGACAGGCGCCCACGAACGCCATGGCACCCGGGACCCGCTGGAGGACGTAGCTCCAGTCCTCGGCGCCCATGATGGCGGTGGGCATGGTCACGTACCCCCGCTCGCCCAGGGTGTGGGCGCCGACGGCGGCCACGAGGTCCACCTGGCCCGCGTCGTTGACGGTGACGGGGTAGCCCTCCTCGATGTGGACGCTGCAGCTGCAACCGTGGGCATGCGACACGCCGTTGGCGACCCGGCCGACGCCCTCATGGAGCGCGCTGCGGCTGTGTTCGTTGAGGGACCGGATGGTGCCCTCGATGAACGCGGTCTCGGGGATCACGTTGGTGGTCGTCCCGGCCTCCATGTGGGCGACGGTGATCAGACCGGGCTGGTTCACATCGATGGAGCGTCCGACCATGGTGTGGAGACCGGTCACGATCTCCGCCGCGGCCGGGATGGGGTCCTGGGCGAAGTGCGGGGTCGAGGCGTGGCCGCCGCGGCCGTGAACCGTCACCTCGAAGGTGTCGGCGCTGGCCATCAGCGGGCCCGGACGGCTCGCCGCCATCCCCGCAGGGATGTTCGGCGTGAGGTGGATTGCGAAGGCGCGGTCGACGCCGTCGAGCACACCCTCCTCGATCATGTGCCGGGCGCCGTGGTGGCCCTCCTCGCCGGGCTGGAACATGAAGCGCACCTTGCCGGTGAACTCGCCCCGCTGCTCGCTCAGGAGCCTCGCTGCGCTGGCGAGCATGGCGACGTGGCCGTCGTGGCCGCAGGCGTGCATCCGGCCCTCGTGACGGGACTGGAACGGCACGTCCAGGTCCTCGGTCATCGGCAAGGCGTCCATGTCGGCGCGGAGCAGGACCGTGGGGCCCTCGACACCGGTGTCGAGGTCGGCGACGACCGAGGTGGACGACTCGCCCAACGTCACGTCCAAGCCGAGGCCGGTCAGGGACTCGAGGATCTTGGCCTGCGTGGCGGGGAGCTGGAGTCCGAGCTCGGGGTCGGCGTGGATCGCGCGACGCAACTCGACCGTCGCGTCCTGGACGCCGGCGGCGGCATCCCGCAGTTCGTCGCCGGCCGGGAGGTTGGAAACAGTCGGTGCACTCATCGTCGACCAGGCTAGGTCAGGGCTCGATGCCGGCGCGTTGCGGCTCAGTGGTCGGGCTCGACTGCCGATGGGAGCAGGTGCGCACGGCATCCCACCCTGGCCCTGCTCGCCGACTCCGCTCCCTCGGGGCTGTCTGGGCCGCGTCCATCGTCGTCCCCGCGGCGCTCCAGGTCGTCCTGAGCCTGTGGCTGAGCGACGCCGGCGTCGCCCACTCGCCCCTGGTCCTGTTCTGGCTCGTGTTGGTGGCCGCGAGCCTGTGTGCGGTGGTGGCGGTGCTGGTCGTGCTTCGCGGGTGGCGCAACGGCGAGGCGGAACTGGCGTTGACCGGTGGCTTCTTCTATGCGATGTCGATCCTGCCGCTGGCACACGGGGTCACCACACCTGGCGTGTTGTACGGCCCGAACAGCGCGACGTCCGTCGCCGTGTTGGTTGCGATCCCGCTCGGCCTGGTGACGGCGCTGCCGCTCGTCGTGGCGCCGCGGCGCACCATGCCGCTCGCTGCGGCATGGTGGCGTCGGTGGCTCGGTGCATCGTTGGCCATCAGCACCGCAGCAGCCGTGTTGATGGTGGTCGCGCCGCGCACATTCGCCGAACCCGTCCCTCGCTCCGCAGCCGTGGTCGTCGTGGCGTTGGTGTCCTTCGTGGGATGTGTCGTCCTGGCCGCTCGACACCTTCGGCTCGCTCGCATCGCAGGGCGGCACGGCCCCTTGCTGGTGGGAGCCGGCTACGGACTGGTCGGAGCGACCGCGTTCGCCTGGCTGGGGGCGGCGCCGTTCTCCGTCGGGTTCTGGGTGGCTCACGCGCTCGACATCTCGGGCGTGTTCCTGGGCACGATCGCCGGTCTGATCGTGTACCGGCGCACCGATGTCGTTCGGCCCGTCGTCGCCTCGGTCCTGGCGGTCGACCCCCTGGGTGCGCTCGAGGTCGGACTCGACCCGGTCGTCCATCGATTCGTGGCCGACCTGGAGGCGAAGGACCGCATCACGCGTGACCACGTGGTCCGGACCGCATCGCTCGCCGTCCAGGTGGCGACGCAGATGGGCCTCGACCCCGAGTCGGTCCGAGCGGCCGGCCTGACCGCGATCCTCCACGACGTCGGAAAGCTCGAGATTCCCGACGAGATCCTGACCAAACCGGGGCGGCTCGACGACGACGAGTACGACGTCATCAAGACCCACACCGACATCGGCGCCCGCCTGGTCTCGGGTTCGCCGGTGCTGGCAGGCATCGCCGACGGGGTCCGAGGACACCACGAACGCATCGACGGCGCCGGGTACCCCGACGGACTGGTCGGGGACGAGATTCCCCTCGTCGCCCGAGTCGTCGCAGTGTGCGACGCCTTCGACGCCATGTCGAACACCCGGCAGTACCGGGAGGGGATGGGGCAGGAGCGGGCGATCGCCGTCCTCCGTGAGCACGCCGGAGCCCAGTGGGACGAGCGCGCCGTCACCGCCCTGTGCGAGGTTGTCGCGCGCGGCGGGGTTGCGCGGACG
>CBDHFJ010000092.1:0-39090 GCA_965262315.1 Acidimicrobiales bacterium | reverse complement strand
AACCGCGCCTACTCCAGTAGACACAGGCGGCAACCCGACCGCTCACAGCCTTTCACCGTGCTACGAGCGTGCTACGGAACTGGTGGGAACTGAGCGGAAACCAGCGCAAACACAGGTCACCAGTTCCTCTCGTTTCCGCTTGGTTCCGGGGTCAAGCGTTCTCTCAAGGTGGTAGCACGGGTTCAAATCCCGTACGGGGTACTCACAGAAGCGCTGCTGCCGGGCAGCGCTTCTGCGCGTGTGGGCCGTGTCAGAGGATGCGCCTTCACGAGTTCTTCAGAGTCGGGCTGGCACAGTACGCCCATGGCTCCCCCCACCTGCACGCCCCGTCGTCTCCGCCGACTCTTTGCCTCGGTCGGCCTCGTGTTGCTCGCTACTGCGTGCGCCGACGGCTCCTCCGCCACCTCGCCAGACGTGTCCTCGACCGACGCAGAGGCGGCCGCCGACAACGAGGTCGATGCCGACTCGCCGCCTGTGTCGGCACAAGCCGCAGAGGGTGGCGCTCGGCCGCACCAGTCGGCCGGTCACGACGCGGCCCTCGCCCTGGTCGATGTCTCGATGGTGACGCACACCGCGGCTTCATCGGGGCCATGGGCATCACCCGGCACCTGGAGTGAGGGCGCCGAACCCGGCCGCGGCAGCCGGGTGCACATCCCGGCGGGCGTGACCGTCACGGTCGATGGCGTCATACCCACCGAGATCGAGACCGTTCGAGTCGACGGCACCCTGCGGTTCGCACCGGACGTCGACACGGCACTGCGTGTCGAGACGTTGGTCACCACGCGTGCGGGTCTCCTCGAGATCGGAACATCGAGTGCACCGATCGCCCCCGAGGCGACGGCGAGCATCGTGTTCGTCGACGACGGACCGATCGACCGGGCGTCGGACCCGACCCTCATCGGCCGCGGTGCCCTCCTGCACGGCACGACCGTGGTGCATGGGGCGGAGAAGCGAGCCTTCGTCGCGGTCGCGACGTTCCCGCGGACGGGCGACACATCGGTGCGCCTGGCCGAGGCGCCGTCCGGCTGGCGCCCCGGCGACGTGGTCGTCGTCGCCGGCACCGACCCGAACGATCCGACCACCGACGAACAACGCACCATCGTGGCCATCGACGGCGACCTGGTGGAGCTCGATGCTCCTCTGGCCCTGGACCACGCGGCCCCGCAGCCAGATCTCGAGGTCCACGTCGCCAACCTCACCCGGAACGTCCGCTTCTCGTCGCAGAACACCGACATCGGCCGGCGCGGCCACGTCATGGTGATGCACACGAACGCAGCGTCCATCGACTTCGCCTGGTTCGACGGGTTGGGGCGATCGGACAAGGCGGCCGGCTACGACGACCTGGAGTTCATCGACCTCAACCCGTTCATCCCGGCGCGGACCCTCGGCGGCGACAACGTCCGCGGCCGGTACTCGCTGCACTTCCATCGGGGTGGGACCGAGCGCGACTCGGCCCCGGCTCGGGTGAACGGGAGCGTCGTCTCGAACGACCCGGGTTGGGCGTTCGTGAACCACTCGTCACACGTCGACTTCACGAACAACGTCGCGCACGACATCGTCGGAGCCGCCTACTACACCGAGGCGGGCGACGAGATCGGCTCGTTCATCGGCAACATCGCCATCCGAATCGTCAATCCCGACATGCCGCTGAAGGCCGGCATCGACGGCGAGGAAGTCGACCCCGACGCTCGCGAACACCGGCAGGACTACGGCTTCCAGGGTGACGGGATGTGGCTGCACTCACCCAACGTGCGGGTCGAGAACAACGTGTTCTCCGGGACGTCGGGCCACGCGGTGATCGTCTGGCCCGAAGGCCTCCTCGAGCGGAACCCGGACGGATCCACCTCCAAGGTGTTCCACGACACGGCCAACGTCGTCGGAGGGGAGCTGATCGGCCCGGACGGCACTCGCATGCAGATCATGGACGTCCCGTTCGGGTCGTTCACGGGCAACCAGGCCTACAGCGTCACCCGCGGCGTCCAGCTCTTCTATCTGCACACCGAGTTCTTCGGCGCCGAACTCCACCACGAGGACTGCACGATCGACCCGCCCGCTGCCTACGACGCACAGCTTCGATCGACCTTCACCGACTCCACCATCTGGAACGTCGACCAGGTCGGCTTTGCCGCCCCGTACACCAACCGCATCACGATCGACGGTCTCACCCTGATCGGCACCGGCGGCGACACCATCGGTATCGATGTCGGACACTTCATGAACGAACGCGGCATCCAGATCACCGACGCCAGAGTCGATGGCTTCGGCACGGGCATTCGAGTCAACGCAGTCGGCGAGGTGAGCCTGAGCGGGAATCGGCTCTCGAATCAGACCGACACGCAGTACGTCATCCCCGACGAGGACGGCGCCGGACGGGTCGTCGACGGACCACGGACCCCGGACGTCGAGGAGCCAGCACGCGACAACGCCCATCTCGGCTCGTGTGTCCCGGGACAACCACCGGCCGACATGGACCTCGACGCGATCGAGCGTGGCGAGTTCGACGACGAGGACATCGAGGACGACGAGTTCCACGATGACGAGGACGATCGAGGACGACACGACGAGGACGATCGAGGACGAGTTCGACGACGACGAGGACATTTCGACGAGGAAGCGGCTTCGGCCGACGTTCGCCTTCTGGCCATCGGTGACTCGGTGCTGGACTTCAGCGACGAACGGTCGACGCCACAGGCTGTCGGTGCCGCGTTGGAGTCACAGGGCGTGTCGGCGCTGGTGGTCAACCGGGCGATCGGTGGGAGCTGTCTGCGCAACTGCGGTGCGCCCGATGACCGGATCCCCGCTCGCTACGTGACCGGCGACTGGACCCACGTTCTCGTCTCCGGTGGAGGGAACGACCTCGGCGAATTCGAGGACTCGTGTTCGTCGCCCGACGAGTTGATCTCCCCCGACCTCCGGACCGGCGCCATGGTCGAGCTGATCGACCGCATTCCCACCGATGTCGAGGTACTGCTCTACCGCTACAGCGCCGCAGTCGCGGACGACTCGTTCTGCCCGGAGATCTGGACCCTGATGGACCGCTACGCCGCCTTCGCCGCCGAACGACCGAACGTCACGCTGGTCGACGCCACGGCCGTCTCGGGCCCCGACACGCCCGAGCTCTGGGCCGACGAAGTCCATCCCAACGAGGAAGGCAGCCAGCGGATCGGCGCCATGATCGCCGAGCTGATTCTCGCCACGAACGACAGCTGAGCGCCGCGGACCGTGTCTCCGCGGTCACCCCAGCGCGTCGGCTCCGGTGAAGCCCGCGGGAAGGTCCCAGATGTCGACCACGTACATGCCCTCGCATGCAGGCCCTTTGCGGGCCGGCCACTCGGGCACCACGAACGATCGCGTCAACACCATCCCGTCTCGCGGACCGGTCGGCACGATCACGATGTCCCAGCACGGCCGGTCGATCACTTCCCACGGCTCGTTCTGGATGGTCGTGATCGCGGCTTGGAGGGTCGCTCGCTGCTGGTCCGTCTGTGCGTCCTCGATCATCGATCCAAGACGGTCGATCACGTGCTCCCAGTCGGGGGCGAGCAACGCGTGCGCAGGCACCTCACCGAGGCGGTTCCCCAGGGGGTCCGAGACCACGACACCTGCGATGCCACGTTGTGTGCGCATCTCGGAGCCTGCGGACGCCGTGATCAACTCCGGCGTCGTGTGAGCCTCGGCCCAGAGGCACCGCTCGGCCTGTCGGGGAAGGCGACGCATGTCCCATTCCCGGGTGTCGCCCGGGGTGAGATCCGCCCGGAGGAGGTTGAACTCGTTGGGACTCGATTCCATTGCGGACTCCTCGTGGGCTGGGACGACCCCGGACGAGCCCGGGGCGGTCAGCCAATCGATCTGTCGAACATGCGAGCGGGGGGCGGAGACGTACTTCGACCCCGGGTGCAGGGAGGTTGATCCGCCGCCCGGTGACGTGCGGGCCCCGGAACGTTCCCGCTCCCCGACGTCCGTTGCCGACGGCCGCCGAGCGCGCCTGCGCTGGTGGCGAGCGGAGTTCATGGGGCAACGTGCCCCTCGCTTCGGGATGCCTGCTCCCTGCGGGCCGCCTGCCGACCGCCGCCACACTCTGTCACACTTGACGGAGGGCGGCCGGTCAAGCGCGCTCAGGCGGCCGAGTGGGTCGGGGCGTCAGGCGTCGCAACCGACGAACGATCGACGAACGCGAACGAGCCGACTCCCAAGAAAACTTCGCGGCGGAATCCCCCACCTGGAGGGAACCGGGGCTCGAGCGCCGTACAGTCATGGTGGAGTGGATCGCGTGATCGACTCGAACGAAAGCACATGCACATGCAAGGAACCGTGAAGTTTTTCAACAGTGAGAAGGGCTTCGGCTTCATCTCGCGAGACGGTGGCGACGACGTGTTCGTCCACTACTCCAACATCGCCGGCGACGGCTACAAGTCCCTCGACGAGGGCCAGAAGGTCGAGTTCGACGTTGCACCCGGCCGCAAGGGCGAAGAGGCGCAGAACGTTCGAGTGATCTGATCGACAGGAGCGCCTGCTCACGAACGCCGCCACCCTCCCGGGTGGCGGCGTTCGTCGTTCCAGCCCCCGTCGGTGCGGACGGGGATCGCTCCCGACTGCGCGCGGCTTTCCTGTCACACCTCGTCGGTACGGTGGCGGTACCGGCGCTGGCCGGTGGGTGCTCGACTGGCCTCACCCGGCAATCCTCGTGGCTGTCCTCTCCATCTCCATCGTGCCCGCGCCCTCGGCCGGCACGCGCTCCTGCGAGGACTTCAGATGCCCACGTCTGCCCCACATGCCCGTTCGACGACCGCCGACCGATCAGCTCCGATCTCGGCCGGCGACGAGCTCACGGCCATCGGACTCGAGCTCAACGCCAACCAGTACCGGGCCGTCCACCTCGCCGCCCGCTACGACGAAGAGCTGGAGTGGTTCCACCTCGGGCTGACAAACGCCGCGGCCGGGATCGCCGCCCGTCTCCAGTTGCACACCTCGACCGCACACGAATGGATCAGGGTCGGGCATGCCCTGCGCCACCTCCCGCTGGTCGACACCGCCTTCGCCGCGGGCGAGATCTCCTACGCAAAGGCCCGCATCCTCACCCGCTGGGCCGACCCTGACAACGAGCGAGACCTGCTCGACCTCGCGTTGGTGCACTCCGCCAACCGTCTCACCACCCTGATCGCCAGGGAGACCGCCCGCGACGAAACCGACGACCAGCGAGACCGCCGACTCCACGACGCCCGCAGCGTGACGAGCTACACCGACGGCGACGGCATGGTGATCATCCGCGCCGCCCTGCCGCCAGAGATCGCCAAACCGATCCTCGCGGCCGTGGACGATCTCGTCACCCAGATCGCGCGGACACCTGCCACCGACGAGCGGGCTGCCGAGTCGTCCGCGGACGACTCCCCACCACCCCCTGCGGCGACGGTCGCCACTGGTGGTGACGAAAGTCGTCCGCGGACGACCGAGACGCCCCTCCCCCTGGCAGCGACGCTCAGCGACCTGAAGCGACGCTGGCAACCCGTCGAGCACCACCAATGGGCCTGCCCATCACTGGCGCAACAGCGCGCCGACGCCCTCGCCGCCCTCTTCCTGCTCCGAGACGTGAGCGTCACCACAGAGATCGTCATCCATGTCCGTGGCGACGCCACCACCTTCGACGACGGCACACCCATCACCACCAGCGCCATCACCCGCCAGCTCGACCACGGCTACCTCCGCCTGATGCTGCACGACATGGAACGCCGTCCAATCGATGTGACCAACCGCCGGCGGTTCCCCACCACTCGACAGAAGCTGGTTGTGCTCGAACGCCACGACCACCGATGCGTCGACTGCGGCAGCACCGACCTCATCGAGCTGGACCACAACCCACCATTCGCTGAAACCCACCACACCATCACCACCGAGCTCGAACCACGATGCGCGCCATGCCACCGCGCCCGGCACCGCGCGGAAGCACGACGAACCCGGGCATCGGTTGCCGACGCGGCGTGAACGGGTGGGACAGCCGCCGCGTCGACCACCGGCGCTGCTCGCGGCTGACAGGACAGGGGGGGGCACCCGTTCGCGCCGACCGCGCCGTCGCTCAGTCGGCGCCTCGCGCCTCGGCCACGAGGGTCTTGAGCTCGTCGAGGTGATGATCGTGGACCTGGCGCGGCGTGGCGCCGTGCTTGATCGCCACCGCTGCCGCTGCGGCGGTGGCGATGGCGTGCTGGGCGCCGTTGCCCATGAACTTGCAGACCGAGCCGGCCACGTGGGTGACGCTGATGTGCTTGCCGGCCATCATCAGATTCGACACGTGAGCTGAATAGAGGCTCCGGAACGGGATGTCGAAGGGCTCGTCGTCGCGGGTGTCCCAGGTCCAGTCCTTCAGCCGGAAGTCGTAGTCCTGGTGGATCGGATGGTGCAGACAGAACGCGCCTGAGTTCTGAGCGACGGCGTCGGGGAACGCCACGTGGTCGTCGATGTCGTTCTGTGTCAGCACGTGGTCACCGATGTAGCGCCGAAACTCGCCCTGGCCCGGCACGTGGCCCACCCAGTCGAACTCCAGGTTCGCCCACTCCTCGGGTTCCATCGTCTTGACGTTCCACATGGTGCCGTAGACGGCGCGCAGCAGATGGTCCCGGATGTGCTCGCCCTCGGTGTAGGGGTCGCACCATTGGCCGTACTCCCAGTAGTGGGTGAGCCGACGAGTGAGGTTGGCGCGGTCGTCGTCCTGGGGTGGCCGGAACGCCGCGACCACGGGACCGTCGCCGTTGTCCTTGCCTGGCTCGCGCGCCTGGCCGCCGAGGTCGGCGAAGTCCTTGGCCACCTCCATCGCCCACGGCACCTCGGGGAACTCCACGGGCTCGTCGGCCATCCGCGTGCGGAAGAAGATGGTGTTGCCGTGGTGCTGGTCCAGTCGTTCGGGGGGCGCGTGGCTCTCGCCGTACTCGTCGGCACCCTCGATGCCGAACATGGTGGGAACGCCGGCCAGGATGCCGAGGATCGCCGTGCCCGTGCAGTCGATGAACTGTGAGCCCGGGATGCGGATCTCCCGACCGGTCACCGCATGGCGGGCATCGACCGACTCGATGACGTCGCCGTCCATGGCGACATCGAAGACCTGGTGGTGCAGGTAGACGGTGGCATCGGGCTCGGACTGGAGGAGCCGGCCGACCTGGAGGTCGCCGTCGGGAGTCCGGGCGATGGCCTCGGCAACCGTGGCGCCCTTCTCACCGCGCGGGCCGATGCCGATCTCGACGCTGGCGTTGCCGCCGAGCACGGGGCGGTTCTGCACCACGGCCACACGCAGACCGAGCCGGGACGCCACGAGCGCACCGACCGAGCCCGTGACCCCACCGCCGACGATGACGAGATCGAACGGATCCTGGACCTCGGGAGCATCCGGGAGGCCGCGAAGACGGCGGCGCCACGCCATCGCCTCCGGCCCGGCACCCTCGACGGGTTCGTTGCCGTCGAGGCTGAGATAGATGGCGTCGCAGCGGCCGTCGAAGCCGGTCAGGTCATGCAACGCGACGTGGAGCGGTCCGGCGTCGAGCTTCACCGATCCGGCCGATTGCCACATCCAGTCCTGGCCATTGGCACCGAACTCGGTGGTCAGACGGTGGCCGCCCAGCGACACCCCGAAGCGGCCGGGATGATGGTCCGGCACCCAGTCTTTCGCCCGTACCCACACGCCAAAGGTCCCTGACTGGGCGAGCTCGACGGTCGTGGTCGCGTCGGCAACCGGACGACCGTTGCCGTGGGCCAACAAGTACGGCGAGCCCATCTCAGCAACGAACTGCGAGTCGAGCGTCCAGCCCCCGTAGTCGGTGAACTCCTCGGCCTCGACCAGGATGTCTCCGGGTTGCACGTCGGTCATCTTGGGGCTCCTGGTTGGCCGTCTGGCGGAATCGTACGCGCCTGGCCGAAACCCGCGTCGCCGACAACCCCGCCATCCTCAGCGCCGGACTCGACCAGCTCGGCGCCTTCCTGGACCGTCGCTCGACGACGCCGTGACCGGCGCGTCCGCGCTCAGCCAGCGGGGACGAGGCCGCCGAGCATCAGGTCGGTGATCCTGCCGATCAGCTCGTCGATCGGGTGGGTGGTGAGGTCGTTCTTCTCGGCGACGTCGGGCAGGACCGGTGCGAGCACGACGAGTCCCGACATCGTCGACCACACCATGGTGGCGGCGGTCTCGACGTCGAGGTCGGGGTTGAGCTCGTCGCGGATGGTCTCGATGGTCGCGAGCAGGTGTCCGTAGGCCGAGATCCCGGCTTCCATGAGGGCAACGTCGTCGGGGTTGCACAGGTCCTGAGCGAACATGACGGCGTAGTGGCCTGGATGTGCGAACGCAGTCCGAACGTAGGCATGCCCGCAGGCGCGGAGCCGGTCCCGCGGGTCCGTTGCGGTGGCCGCCGCTTGGGCCAGCGCGGCGGCGAGGTACTCGAAACCCTCGGTGGCCACGGCGGTCAGCAGCCCCTGCACCGACCCGAAGTGGTGGGCCGGCGCACCGTGGGAGACACCGGCCCGCCGCGCCGTCTCGCGCAGGCTGAACGCGTGCGGGCCCCGTTCGGCCACGAGATCGGCGGCCGCGGCGCGCAGGGCCGCCGGCAGGTCGCCGTGGTGATAGCGGTCGCCGACCTGGGGGTCGGTCGCGGTCTCGATGGTCATGATCTGGTGTGCCCTGGGTCGTCGTGTGACGGTCGTCATTCTATCTTGACAGTGCAACGTCGGTGTGGTCCCGTGCAATCTAGACACTGCAACTAGACAGTGCAATGAGACAGTGCAACGAGGCACTGCAATGCGCTTCTCCTCCCCACCCATCGCACTTCCACAGGACACCCACCACATGTCTCCTCACGCCGACCCCCACGGCCGTTCGTCCCGACTGACGTCGCTGCTCTACGCACGCCTCGGCGTCGTCCTCACCGTCGTCGTCGCCCTCACCGGCGCGCTCTTGATCCCGTTCCTCGCCATGGCTCCCGACGAGTCCGCCTCGACCGAACCCAACGGCGACGTGTTCACGGCCCGGGACCGGATCGACGACCGGTTCGTCTCCTCGGTCCACGCCACCTTCGTGATCGCCGAACACGACAGCGGCGACCTCCTCACCGCCGCAGCACTCGGTGACCTGCTCGGCGCCAACCAGGCCCTCCGGGACGATCCCGACCTCGGTCCGAATCTGCTGCGCTACTTCGAGGCCGAGGCCGGCGTCGACGCCGTGGGCGTCCTCGGACTGGCCGAACTCGTCGACATGGACCTGCGCGACCAGGGGATCGACGGGCTGGCCGCTGCGACCGACGCCGACGTGAAGGCGGCCGGCGCTCGCCTCATCGACCGCTACGGGGAACGCTCGGATCTCCTGGGCATCTCCGCCCAGAGCACCCGCACCACCGACGGCGACTGGATCGTCCCCGCCGTCAACTACCCCGTCCTCGCCGACAATGACGTCCTCGGCTTCGGCAACGTGTCGGTGAACCTCGGCGGCGACACCGACGTGGAGGAGTACGACCGAGAGGTCCAGGACGTCCTCCGCACCGCCCCCGGCTACCAGGTCAACGGCGTGGCGATCGACGTGAACCTGACCAGCGAGGAGCAGGGCGCGGTCGCCGGGCCCTTCATCGGCTTCACCATCCTCGCCGCGCTGGTGCTCGTGGGCCTCACCTTCCGCAGCTACTGGATCATGGCCACCGTGTCGGTCGCCTTCCTGGCACTCATCGTGTGGCTCAAGGGCATCTCGAATCTCATCGGACTCCGCGACGACCTGGTGCTCTCGCTCATCGTCCCGATCGCGATGGTCAGCTTCGGCGTCGACTTCGCATTCCATGCGGTCGGGCGATACCGAGAGGAGCGCGGAACCGGGCGCAGCGCAGGCCCGGCGGTCGTGGGCGGCCTGGCCGCGGTGTCCGGTGCCCTCGTGCTGGCCCTGATCAGCGATGGCGTGGCCTTCCTCGCCAACGTCACCTCCGGCATCGAGTCGATCATCGGCTTCGGCGTCGGTGCCGCCATTGCGCTGGCGTCGGCCTTCCTGCTGCTCGGCGTGGTGACGCCGCTGGTCGTCGCCCGGATCGAGGCCGACGTCCCGCCCCCCACCGAGGGGCGCCGGTCGACCATCGCCCGAGTCGCCGCCGGTTTCGGTGCCGCCTCGATGACGATGGCATCGGTCCTGCTCCTCGTGTTCGTCCTCCCCTGGCTCGGCGCGGTGTTGGCCGTCATCACCGCCGTCGCCATCCTGGCCCTGCCCTACCGCGTCGCCAGCCGACGCCGCCAGGGCCCCGCTGTGGGTGACCTGCCCGTCAGCGGCGGTGAGGCGGCGCTGGCCCAGCCGATCGGCGCCGCCGTCGCCGGGTTGGCCAAGCGTCCGCTCCCCGTCCTCGCCGCCGCCCTCGCGGTCACCGGCATCGCCGCCGTGTTCGCGGTCCAGGTGCCCGCCGCCTTCGACGTGGAGGACTTCTTCAGCCCCGACACCGACTTCGTGGTCGGCTTGGACCAGCTCGACACCCATGTCGGCGACCGCGGCGGTGAGCCCGCCATCCTCTACGTCGAGGGCGAGCTCGCCGAACCCGCGGCGCTGGCGGCGCTGAGCACCCGGGTGGACGAGATCCGGGCGCTCGACACCTTCGCGCTCGCCCGTGACGACGACGGTCTGGTCGACATCGACGCCGGCATCTTCGAGGTCTTCGACGAGACCTGGGCGTCGCCGGTCATGACCGACATCGTCGCCGGCCAGACGGGTGTGACCCTCTCCGACGCCGATGGCGACGGCATCCCGGACACTCGTGCGCAGGTCGAGGCGCTGATCGCGACCGCGTCGGAGATCGGGGTCGTGATCGACCAGGATCGGGTCTCGATGACACCCGACGACGTCGCGACCGTGGTGGAACTCGACGGTGAGGCCTCGGCGACGATCCTCGAGATGCAGGTCGTCGACAGCCGAGCCCAGGAGTCGGTGACCGCCGTCCGAGACAGCCTCGACCCCATCGCCGAGGCGATCTCGGCCGACCTCGGCGGAACGTTCGTCCAGGCGACGGGCAGCCCGATCGTGCGGGAGGCATCGCTCGACGCCACCAACCGGGCGCTCCAGGTGTCGCTGCCGATCGCGGTCCTGTTGTGCCTGCTCGTGGCCACGACCTTCCTGCGCTCGCTGCGCTACGGCCTGGCCAGCATCGTGCCCATCCTCATGGTCGTCGCCTGGCTCTACGCCTTCATGGAGGTCGCCGGCTACAGCATCAACCTGGTCACGGCGACCATCGCCGCCGTGTCCATCGGCATCGGGATCGACTTCGCCATCCACTTCATCGCCCGCTATCGAGAGGAGCTCGATCGCCACGGCCGCCGCGACACCGCGGTCCGGATCACAGGCGAGGGCACCGGTGTGGCCCTCGTGGCCTCCGCGGTCAGCTCGGCGGTCGGGTTCGGCATCCTCGCCTTCGCCCCCATGCCGCTGTTCGCCTCCTACGGGCTGCTCACGGCGCTGATGATCGTCCTGGCGCTGGTGGCCACCCTGGCTGTCCTCCCCAGCATCCTGATGCTGGTCACCCGGGACGCCGACCACGACATCGACCTGGCCGGCGGTCACGACCATGCGAGGCCGGTGACGGCGGGACCCGCGTGAACAAGCCCTAGCGTCGGGCCATGGAACGTCTCGACGACAAGCGGGTGGTCATCACCGGCGCCGCCTCCGGCATGGGCCGGGCCTACGCCACCGAGTTCGCCAAGGAGGGCGTCGCCGGTCTGATCCTGTGCGACATCGACGAGGTCGGCCTGGCCGAGACCGTCGACCTCGTCCGCCCCCTCGGCGATCCCCCGGTGTTCTCGGCGGTCGTCGACGTGGGCGACGAACAGGCGATGATCGACTTCGCCGCCGAGAGCCGGGCGGCCCTCGGCGACGCACACATCGTGATCAACAACGCCGGCATCGTGGGCTCGCTCGAGCGCGGTGTCGACACGTCGGTGAAGGCGCTCGAGCACGTCTTCGCCGTCAACTTCTACGGCGTCGTCCACGGGACACTGGCCTTCATGCCCCAGCTCGAAGCGGTCGAGGAGGCGGCGCTGGTGAACGTGTCGAGCATCTTCGGCCTGCTGGGCGTCCCCGGCAACGCGGACTACTGCGCCACCAAGTTCGCGGTGCGCGGGTACACCGAAACGCTCATGGCCGAGCTGGCCCACACCCACATCCAGGTGCACCTGCTCCACCCGGGCGGCATCGACACCAACATCGTCGCCGGCACCACCGTCGGGGACGACCCCGACGCCAGGAAGATGTTCAAGACCGACCCTTCGGACGTCGCCAGGGCGGTCATCGAAGCGATCCGCAAGAACCGTCGCCGCATCGTGACCGGCCACCTGTCGCGACCGGCGCGGTTCCTGCACAACCTCGTGCCCGTCGGCATCGTGGCCCGCCTGCTCAACCGGGAGATGCGCCGGAGCGAGCCATAGGCGACTCCGACGAGGACCTCTACCTGTTCTCAGGCGTCGCCGGAGGCGACCTCGACCGAACCGTCACCGGCGGTCGTCACGTACCGGAAACCGCTCACGGGCACGACACCGTCGGGCCCGAGGTCGATCGAGGCCAACGACCACCCATCGACCTCGATGGTGGCTCCGGGCCCCAGGTCGGTGCCGGCGGCCACGTCCCAGCGGCGCTCACGGAACCCGATGCCGCGCACCCGGGCCCGAGCAACGAGCTCGTCGTCGATCTGGAGGTACACGTAGCCGCCGGCTCGAAGCGCCGTGGGGAGGCTGGAGATCGGGAGCCAGTCGGACTCGCCGCCGCTGATGTAGGAACCCAGATCGTCGGGAGGGATCTCGTACGCGAGGTCATGACCGCCGACGAGGTCCGGGAGCGGATCGGTCACCGACCGGGGCAGCCGAGCGGCCGGCGGCCTGGGAGGCCGCTTCGCACGAGGCGACCGCGTCGCCTTGGCCGACGTGCGGGCCGGTGCCTTCGGCGCCGGCTTGGGCTTGACCTCGCGCGGTGGACGTGGCTGTTCGTCGTAGGGCAGCTCCATGCAGTCCACGCACGTCACCCACGGCTTGGGCATTCCGTGTTCGCAAACGAAGTCCTCGGCCACCTCCATGCCACGACGGTACCGAATCGAACCATCGACGCGGGTGCGGCGCCGGGTGGGTCGCACCATGGCGGAGGCCGCACCGAGCAGGTGCTCGTCCTGACCGCCGAACCGTGCGTCAGTACCCTGGCGTCAGGCGCAGGGCGAGGAGCTCGACATGACCACCATCACCGCAACAGGACAGGCGTGCGGCGCCATCGTGACCGACATCGACCTCAGCCGCCCGCTCAGCCCGCAGGAGTCGGCGACGCTCCGGAAGGGCCTCGACGATCACCACGTCCTCGCGTTCCCCGACCAGCGCCTGACCAACGCCGACCTGGAACGATTCTCCGAGGCGTTCGGGCGACTCGGCACCGACCCGTGGTTCATCCCGGTCGACGGCAGCGACTACATCGCCGAGATCCGCCGAGAGGCCGACGAGACGTCCCGCCTGTTCGGGGAGGGCTGGCACTCGGATTGGAGCTTCCTGGACACACCGCCGGTCGCCACCTGTCTCTACGGGATCGACATTCCGCCCGTCGGCGGCGACACCCTGTTCGCGAACCAGCACCTCGCCTACGAGCGACTGCCCGACGACCTCCGAGCCCGCGTGGACGGGCTTCGGGCCTTCCACACCGATCGCAACATCTACGGCAAGGGTGGCCAGCACCATCCCGACAACGAGGGCGAGCAGGGCCGCAGCATCAAGATCCGCGCCGACCGCGATCCCTACGACGGCGAGCACCCGCTCGTGCGAATCCACGAGGGCAACGGCAGACCGGCCTTCTACTCGACCGCCGGCTACATCCAGGGCATCGTCGGCATGGACCAGACGGAGGCACGCGAGCTCCTGGTGGAGATCCAGCGCCACCAGACCGCAGCCGAGGTGACGTACCGGCACCAGTGGGCACCCCACATGGTGGTGGTCTGGGACAACCGCAGTGTGTTGCACCGGGCCACCGGCGGCTACGAGGGCCACTCCCGCCTACTGCGCCGAACCACCATCCTCCCCACCGTCGCCGCCTGACGGCGCGCGGGTCACCAGGGCGCTCACCGCGTCACCCAACGCGGTGCCCGGCGTGGCGAGGTCGAGGATCACATCGAAGTGGTTGCGGTGGGCGATCTCGATCGCATCGGCACCGATCGCCGAGGCGAACACCGCCGACTGGGCCTTGAACTCGCTCGTCTCGTTGTCGCCGAACGCCACGACGGCCGGCGGGAACGCTCCCAGGTCGGCGTGCAGCGGACTCGCGCGGCGCGCCTCGGCGGCATCGAGGCCCAGCGCGTCGTTGATCGACGTGCCGACCAGCGGTTCGAGGTCGAAGACACCGGACACGAGCACAGCGGCGGCCACCACCGAGTCAGGCGCCAGCGCCGCCATCGCCGCGAGGTGCGCGCCGGCCGAGCTCCCCGCCACCACGATCCGCTGCGAGTCGAAGCCGAGGTCGGCCGCGGCCAACGCCGCGACGGCGGCCCGGCACTCGTCGACGATGCCCGTCACGGTGATGGCCGGCGCCAGCGTGTAGTCGACAGCGGCGAAGGCCCAGCCCCGGGCGATGCAGTCGGCCGCGGCGAACCGGGACTCGGCCTTGGAGAGCTCCTGCCAGTAGCCGCCGTGGATGAAGACCAGCAACGGGCACGCCTCGACCGACGGCACGGCGACATCGATGGTGTTGGTGTCCAGGTCGCCGTAGCGGAGCACCGTGGTGCGGGCCGCCGACGCCTCCACCTCCTGCCACGCCGCCTCGCTGCGATGCACGTACTGCGCAACGAACGGGCGGTAGTCGCCATCGGGCAGGCACGAGCTGGGCGAGTACTCCCGCTCACGCTCGTCGTCGGTGAGCTCGTGCCACCGCGGGCCCATCAGTTCGCCGTGGCCCAGATCTCGGGGAAGAACTTGTGGCGGGTCACGTGCTCCAGCCACGCGACCCCCGACGAGCCGCCCGTCCCCGGCTTGTAGCCGATGATGCGCTCGACGCTGGTGAAGTGGCGCCACCGGTACTGGAGGAACCGCTGGTCGAGATCGAGCAGCGCCTGACCCAACCGGTAGAGCTCGTTGCCCTGGCTCGGATCGGCGAACACCGCTCGCCAGGCCGCCTCGACCGAGGCGTTGGCCTGGTAGGGCTGGGACCAGTCGCGGTCCAGGGCGTCGTCGTCGATCGAGTGCCCGCGGCGTGCGAGCAGAGCGACGACGTCGTCGTAGAGGCTCGGGGACCGCAGCGCCTCCTCCAGCGCGGGCCAGACGTGGGGCACGTTGCGGTGGGCCTGCGCGAGCTGCTCGTTCTTGTTCCCCAGGGCGAACTCGACGTGGCGGTACATGAAGGACAGCTGCCCCGACGCCGTCCCGAGTGTGTCGCGAAACTGGTTGAAGCCGTCGGTGGTGATCGTCGTCAGGACGTCCCACGAGGACGCGATGTACTCGACGTACGAGCCGGCCCTCCCGAGGATCATCAACGCGTTGGCGACGGCGTCGTCCCGGACCTGGCGCTGGGCGTTCACCAACTCGAAGTGCAGGCCACGGAACAACAGCTCCTTGACCTGACCCATCACGAAGAAGCACATCTCGTCGTACCCCTCGCTGCGCGGGTGCTGCAGTGACAGGAGCAGGTCGATGCTCTGGTAGTCGATGTAGGGGTTGGACGTGCCCTCGAACTCGGTGAGCGGCTGCCCACCGGTCTCGGTGACCGTGACGGCGCGGGTCTCGTCGGTCGTGATGGGCATCGCCCGTGGATGCGGCGATGCGTCGACGCCATCGGGGTCGACGACGTTCGGCATGAACGGTGCGAAGTCCGGCATGGGGCGGAGCCTAGGACGACGCGGACCATCAATCTGGTCGGCCGCCACCACCTACGGTGTGCGCCATGAAGATCTCGGTTTCGGTCGGCAGCGCCTACTACGACGGCGAGAACTGGCCGTCCATCGTCGAGTACGTCAGAGCGGCCGACCGCCTGGGCGTGGACTTCGTCTGGTCCGCCGAGGCGTGGGGCATGGATGCGGTCGCCTCGATCGGCTATCTGGCCGCGGTGACCGACCAGATCACGTTGGGCACCGGCATCATGCAGATCAGCGCCCGGACGCCGGCCACCACGGCCCTGACCGCGATGTCGCTCGCGCAGATCTCCGACGACCGCTTCGTCCTGGGTCTCGGGGTCAGCGGCCCCCAGGTGGTCGAGGGCCTGCACGGGGCGGCGTTCGCCAAGCCGCTCGCCCGGCTCCGGGAGTACATCGAGATCGTGCGCATGGGTCTGCGCGGGGAGCGCCTCGTCTACGACGGCGACCACTACCTGCTCCCCCGCCCTGGCGGCGAGGGCAAACCGCTCAAGTCGTCGATCCCACCCAAGCCCGACCTGCCGATCTACCTGGCGACGCTCGGGCCGAAGTCACTCGAGCTGACCGGTGAGTTGGCCGACGGATGGCTGGGCACCTCCTTCATCCCCGAGCGTGCCGACGTCTTCCTGGACTCGATACGCGCCGGGGCTGACCGGGCCGGCCGCGACCTGAGCGAGATCGACATCCAGGTGAACAGCCCCATCACCGTGTCCGACGACGTGGACGCACTCATCGAACGGGCTCGCCCCGGCATGGCGTTCACCCTGGGCGGCATGGGCTCGGCGACGACCAACTTCTACAACAACGCCTACTCGCGGGCCGGCTGGGCCGACGTGGCCGACGAAGTCCGCCGCCTCTGGATCGAGGGCGACAAGGCCGCGGCCGCCGCCGCGGTACCCGAGGAGTTGGTGCTCGCCGCCTATCCGATGGGTACCGAGGAGATGGTCCGCGATCGGGTGCGGGCCATCGCCGCCGCCGGCGTCGGCTGCATGCGCGTCCCGCCGCAGGGCAAGACGGCGGCCGCCCAGATCGAACACCTCGAGATGGCCGTCGACCTCATCCGCAGCGAAACCGCCTGACGCTCGTACGAGCCCGGTGAGCGGTGCTCACCAGACCATGGGCAGCCCGCCGTTGACCCGCCAGATCTGGCCGGTGGCGAACTTCGATGCGTCCGATGCCAGGTACAGCATGAGGTTGGCCTGGTCGGCAGCGTCACCGATCTCCTGCATCGGCGATGCGTTCGTGAGCATCTGGATCTTTCCGTCGAGGGCTTCCTGGTTGATGCTCCCGTCGTCGCCCTTGACCGACACCTCGGTGAACGCGGTGACCGTCGCCCCCGGAGCGATCACGTTCACCCGGATCTTGTGATGGGCGCCCTCGATCGCGGCCGTGCGCGACAGGCTGGTGACCGCGGCCTTGGTCATCGAATAGACCGCCAGCGTCGGCGCGGCGAAGTCCATACCCGACGACGCCACGTTGATGATCGACCCACCCTGATCCTGCTTCAGCATCTGGGTGAGCGCCGCCTGAACGCCGAAGAACGGACCCTTGAGGTTGATGGCGAGTAGCCGGTCGAGCTCCTCCTCGGTGACATCGACCAGCATCCGGTTGTGCGGGATGCCGGCGATGTTGCCCATGACGTCCATGCGCCCGAACTCGTCGACGGCCCGAGCCACCAGTGCCTCGTTGTCGGCCTTCACCGTGATGTCGCACCGTTGGGAGACGGCGACGCCCCCGGCGTCCCGGACCGTGGCTGCGGTCGCCTCCGCGCCGGCTTCGTCGATGTCGCCGAGCACGAGCTTGGCGCCCACCGAACCGAAGAGCTCGGCAGTCGCCTTGCCGATACCGCTCGCGGCACCGGTCAGGACCGCGACCTTGTCGTCGAGTCGAAAGTGGGAGAGGGCGTCAGACACGTTGGGGCTCCATGGGTCGTGCGGGCCGGACGCCCAGTGTCTAGCAGGATCGCTCCGACCGGTTCCGGACGACTCCCGATTCCCACCGCCCCTGTCGCCCCGCCGCGGCGCTTCCGCTGCGAGACTGACGCGATGTCGGCCAACCAGCAACCGCTCGACCCATCCGGCGAGCGCGACATCCGAGCCTTCTCCCTCGACTTCTTCTCGCTCGCAGGAAAGCGAGCGATCGTCACGGGAGGCAACAGCGGCCTCGGTCAGGCCTACGCCGTGGCCATGGCGAAGGCCGGCGCGGACCTGTACATCCCCACCATCGCCGAGGACGACGGCACCACGCAGCAGCTGATCGAGGCCGAGGGCCGGCGATGTCAGATCGTGCTGACCGATCTCACGATCACCGGCACACCGGCAGAGGTCGTCCGCGGCTGCGTCGACGCGCTGGGCGGCGTCGACATCGTGGTCAACAACGCCGGCATCGGCATCAACGTCGACGACGTCCGCGACTTCGATCGCTCCAAGTGGGATCCGATGGTGGCCGTCAACCTGACGGCCGCCTTCGAGATGAGCCACGCCGCCTCGTCGATCTTCATCGAGCAGGGCAGCGGCAAGATCATCAACGTCTGCTCGATGTTCTCGTTCCTCGGTGGCCAACGCTCCCCCGCGTACGCCGCCACCAAGCACGGCATCGCCGGTCTGACCAAGGCGTACGCCGACGAGCTCGGGCCCTTCGGCGCCCAGGTCAACGGCATCGCCCCCGGCTACTTCGCCACCGAGCTGACCGCGGAGACCCGCAAGGATCCCGAGTACAACAAGGCGGTCCTCGACCACGTTCCCGCCGGCGAGTGGGGCCAGGTCCAGGACCTCATGGGTGCCTGCGTGTTCCTGGCCAGCCGCGCGTCCGACTACGTCAACGGCCACGTGCTGGCCGTCGACGGCGGCTACCTCGTCCGCTGACCCGACCCCCCCCCAATGCAGGAGAACCACCGTGTCTCTGTCCCGTGAAGCCATCGTCGAGGGTCTGATCGGCCTCCTCGGCGCCGACAAGATCGACACCGACGAACAGGTCCTGAAAGAGAACAGCCTCGACCGCTATCGCAAGCTCGAGGACATCTTCGGGATCTACAACCTGCCGATACCCGCAGCCGTGGTCCGGGTCACCGGCACCGACGACGTGTCGAAGGCGCTCGCGTTCTGCAACGAGCACGGCATCAACGTCGTCCCGAAGACCGGCGGGACCGCCACCGAGGGCGGGCTGGAGACCATCGCCGAGAACTCGATCGTCATCGACGGCAAGGGCATGGACCAGATCGTCTCCATCGACGAGTTCGACATGCAGGCCACCGTGCAGTGCGGCGTGAAGCTCCAGGACCTCGAGGACCGGGTACGGGCCCTGGGCTTCACCACCGGTCACTCGCCGCAGTCCAAGCCGATCGCGATGTACGGCGGGCTCGTCGCCACCCGATCGATCGGGCAGTTCTCCACGCTCTACGGGGGCATCGAGGACATGGTGATGGGCCTCGAGGCGGTCCTGCCGTCGGGCGAGGTCGTCCGCATCAAGGACGTCCCGAGGCGCGCCGGTGGCCCTGACATCCGGCACATCCTGATCGGCAACGAGGGCGCGCTGGCCTACATCACCGAGGTCACCGTCAAGCTCTTCAGCTTCTACCCGGACCACAACCACTTCCTCGGGTGGCGCCTCGACGAGATGAAGCCCGGTTTCGAGATCCTGCGAGACGTCATGGCCGCCGGGTACAAGCCGTCGGTCGCCCGCCTGTACGACGCCGCGGACGGCGCCCAGCACGGCTTCGACGCCTTCGCCCCGGACCAGTGTGTCCTGATCTTCACCACCGAGGGCCCCGCCGGTGTGTCGCAGGCGACCGCTGATGGCATCGCCGAGATCGTCGACGCCCGTCCCGAGGTCACGCGGGTCGACACCTCGATCATCAAGGACTGGTTCGAGCACCTGAACTGGGGACCGGAGAAGCTCCAGGAGGAACGGGACTTCATCCGCGAGAACATGCGGATGGGGTACACCACCGAGGTCTCGGGCAACTGGTCGCAGATCAACGAGATCTACGAGAACGGCATCCGCCGGGTGCGCGAAGAGTTCCCGCACGTCGCCGACATCACGATGCTGGGCGGCCACTCGTCGCACAGCTACCAGACCGGCACGAACATGTATTTCGTCTACGACTACGACGTGGTCGACTGCACCATCGAAGAGGAGCGGGAGAAGTACCACATCCCGCTCAACGCGATCTTCGTCGAAGAGGCCCTGAAGGCCGGTGGGTCGATGTGCCACCACCACGGCATCGGCAAGTACCGCGCCCCGTGGACGCCCGAGGAGCACGGCACCGCGTACCGGCTGATGGAGGGCCTCAAGCGCGAGTTCGATCCCAACGGGATCATGAACCTCGGCTGCATCTATCCGGTCGACCCGGCCTGAGCCCCCCGGCGCCCAGCCTCCCACGCCGACGGACCGGCTACGTTGCGGCCTCATGGCTCCGCAGCGGTTCGTCATCGGGCTCGACGTCGGCACCCAGAGCGCCAAGGTCCTGATCTTCGGCGACGACGGGGCCCTGGTCGCCGAGGGCCATCAGGCGCTGCGGCCGCTCGAGATCCCATCGCCGAACCGGGCTGTCCACCCCGACGACGATCTCTGGGATGCCACCGTCGGAGCGCTCACCGCAGCGGTCGAGGCGTTCACTGCCGCCGGCCACGACGTGGCCGCGATCGAGGCGATGGGCATCTGCATCATCCGCTGTTGCCGTGCGCTCCTCCGCCCGAACGGCTCGCTCGCGCATCCGCTCATCAGCTGGATGGATGAACGACTCGACCATCCGCACGCGCACGAGGAGCAGTACGGCGAGGTCAGCCACGTCACCACCAGTTCGGGCTACGTCGGGCTCCGCCTGACAGGCGACCGCACCGACACCTGCGCCAACCTCATCGGCTGGTGGCCGATCGACGACGTGACCCTCGACTGGTCCACCGACCCCGACCTCTGGGAGGACTGCAACCTCGACCGAGGGCAGGTCTTCGACCTCGTCCGACCCGGGGAGCAGCTCGGCACGCTCACCGCCGAGGTCGCCGCGGCGACCGGCCTGCCGGCGGGCCTGCCCGTCGTGGCCACCGCACACGACAAGGCGGTGGAGGCACTGGGCTCGGGCGTGCTCGATCCGGGCGTGGGCCTGGTCTCCCTCGGGACCTACATCGCAGCCATGACCCACGGCGAACGCCTCGTGGCCGATGCCGAGTCCTTCTGGACGTTCCAGGCATCGCTGCCGGGCCACTACCTGTACGAGTGTTGGGGGGTCCGCCGCGGCATGTGGAGCGTCAGCTGGTTCCGAGACCAGTTCGGCGCCGCTGCCCTCACCGCGGCGATCGAAGCGGGGCGCGCCACCACCGGTCGTTCGATCGAGGACCTCCTGGGCGACGAGGCCGCCGAGGTGCCCGCCGGCTCTGAGGGCCTGCTCACCGTGCACGACTGGGCCGCTCCCCCACACGCACCATTCCGCAAGGGCGCGATGATCGGCTTCGACGGCCGCCACACCCGCGCCCATCTCTACCGCTCGGTCCTCGAAGGGATCGCGCTCCGCCTCAAGAACCACATGGACCCGATGGCCGCCGAGCTCGCCCAACCATTCACCGAGCTCATCGTCAGCGGTGGCGGCGCCAACAGCGACCTGATGATGCAGATCCTGGCCGACGTCCACGGCGTACCCACGAGCCGCAATCGCCTTCGCAGCTCGGCCTCGATCGGCTGCGCCGTGAACGCCGGCATGTTCGCCGACGTCTGGGCAACGGCCGCCGAGGCCACGAACCTGCTGGTCCGACGAGACGACACCTTCGAGCCCCGATCCGACCACGCCGACGTCTACGCCCGACTCGCAGCGATCGAGGCCGACACACACGCACACCTGGACCCCCTGACCCGGCGACTCAGCTGAGCACCCACTGAGAACGGTTCTTGTTTCTCGGTAGGCTGGCATCGGACCGACGGACTGCGACACAGAGGACCCCACATGACCGACACGCCACGCATGACCCAGCTGCACGACGTGGTCGTCGTTGGCGCCGGCGCCGCAGGAGTAGGGGTTGCGGTGACCCTCAAACACGCGGGAATCGAGGACATGCTCGTGCTCGACCGCGAGACCGTCGGAGCCTCGTTCTCGGCGTGGCCCGAGGAGACGCGATTCATCACGCCGTCCTTCCCCACCAACTCCATCGGGATGCTCGACCTGAACTCGATCGCCCTGGGCAGTTCTCCGGCGGTGACCCTCCACGCCGAGCACCCCACGGGGGCGCAATATGCGGCCTACCTGACCGTCATCGCGCAGTACTTCGAGCTGCCCATCTACCAGGAGACCGACGTTCTCGGCCTCGCCAAGACCGACGACGAGTTCCACCTCACCGTCGCCGAGGGTGTCATTCGAGCGAAGCACGTGGTCTGGGCCGCCGGTGAATTCCAGTACCCCCGCACGAAGGGGGTCCGGGGTGCCGAACACTGCGTCCACACCGCCACGATCGAGGCCTACAACGATCTCGAGGGCGACGACTTCATCGTCATCGGCGGCTACGAGAGCGGCATCGACGCGGCGTACCACCTCGCCCTGCGTGGAAAACGAGTCCGCCTGTTCGACAAGGGGTGCCCCTGGGAGAGCGCCACCTCCGACCCGAGCGTCGCACTGTCGACCTATTCACTGGAGCGGATGCGTGACAGCAGGTTCATCGAGCAGGTCGAGCTGATCACCCACACCCCGGTCTCGTCGGTGGAGCACGACGGCGCGACCTTCACGGTCACAGCGCTCGCCGGCCAGCAGTTCGAGACGCCCGTTCCCCCACTGTTCGCCGGCGGGTTCGAAGGCAGCCATCGCATGGTGGCGGACCTCTTCGAGAAGCGTGAGGACGGCTTCCCCCTGCTGAGCGACACCGACGAGTCGACCATCACGCCCGGTCTGTTCCTCTGCGGCCCCGCCGTACGCCAGGGCAAGCAGTCCTTCTGCTTCATCTACAAGTACCGCCAGCGGTTCGCGGTGGTCGCCAAAGCCATCGCCACCGCGCTCGACCTGCCGGCCGAACGGCTCGAGCTCTACCGCATGTGGGGCATGTACCTGGACGACCTGAGCTGCTGCGGACAGGAGTGTGTGTGCTGACCGACGACTCCCAGGCAACGGCACCGGCACCGGGCATCGTGTCCCGAGCCCTGCGACTCGAGTGGTTGGGTCAGATGGTGGCCAGCGTCTGCTGGATCATCAGCGTGTTCGCCTATGGGCTCGAATCGACCGGCGACTGGTTGCAGCTCGCGGCAGCCTCGGCGTGGGCGACCGCCAACGTCGCCGCACTGCTCAGCGACGGGGGCTGATCACCACCGGCTCCGCCTCGGTGCGACCGGTCAGGTCGATCGCGCTGCTCGGATGATGCGATGGTCCGATCAGCCACCCCTTCGGCACCTCGACCCCTGCCGGGAGGTCGGCGCCTTCCCGGACCACATCGAGCAGCAGGCGCAGCCGCGTACCGGAGGAGGGCAGCGCCTCCGAGGCGAGGGCCGCAGCGGACATCTCCATGCGCCCCAGGGCCGTCTCGACCACCGCGGTGGCCGATGCCTCGTCCAGCGCAGCGATCATGGCCGCATCGAGCGCTTCCGGCGCGGCCCCGGACAGTCGCCGGAGACGGTCGACGAGGTCGGCGTCGGCAACTCGAACCATGACACGCACGGCATCGCGCCCCAGCCCCAGATCGAACAGCGGCATGCCGAGCCCCGTCTCGTCGATCGGGTCGACGTCGGGCCCGACCTCCTGGAGACCATGGGCCGCCACCAGTCCCTCGCCGGTTCGCACGACGAGATGGAACTCGAGCTCCTGTGGTGCGTCCGGTCGACCGAACGCGAAGGCGCGGGTCCGCTGATCGACGACGACCCGCATCGCGCCAGCGACGCCGATGGCGGTGACGATTGCAGCATTGCCCCGTGACCCTGCGGTGACGGCCAAAGGTTCGACCGAGGTGTCGAGTTCTGCCCCGGCGCCCGGGATCCCCAAGGCCCACAGTCCCGTGGTGCGAGCCCAACCCGCGAGAAGGTCGGCCAGGTCAGCGCCGCGCTCGGGCAGGAGCCGACGTCGGGAACGCTCGTTTGGGCCGGCGAAGACGTGGGACTCCATCGAGGCAGGCATGGGCTGGTCACCGGTTGCCACCCAGCCGGCCAGCTGATCCACCTCGGGGTCGCCGAGGCCGCCAAGCCAGCGACGCTGCTGATCCGTCCGGATCACCACCACGTTGGACCGTTCACATGGCCCGAGACAGTCGACGACGTTGAACCGCGCGCCGGACCGTTCCGCCGCAGCACGAAGCACCTCGACCTGTGCGTCGTGGTCCATCCCGGGGTGCTTGCGGGCGCTGCCGCAACAGCACCCACGACACACGAGGACCGAAGCAATGGACTCAGCCACCGGTCCCCTGCCTTGCACGCACGCTGAGTCCGGCGGCCCCGATGCCAGCGGGTTCGGGTCCCCGGCCGTCGGGCCGCCCGCATTGCCGGGGTGCGGTGCGCTCCACCCGATCGACCCGAGGTGGCGAGCCGGCGAGGACATCGGCGGCGGCGCGCGCACCGCCGAGGTTGCCCGCAGCAGGTCCCAGCGTGAGTGCAGCCAACGCACCCACGACGTGGAACCCATCGAGCCACTCGAGGCCGTCACTCAGGAGCGGCCAACCCTCCACGTGGGGTGCACCGGCGGCGGCCAACACCGCCATCGCAGGGTCGGACCGGAGGTCAGGGACCGATCCCGTCGCACACCAGACCTGGTCCACCTGACACTCCGCACCGGCGAACCCGACCATCACGCCGGTAGCGGACCGCTCAACGAAGATGTCGCCGGTGTTGCAGAGGCGCCCGACACCCGTCCGACTGAGCGCGCGATCCAGATCGGCGGTCATCGACCCTCGCTGCACGGCCTCGACCGCGGCTCGCCGAGCGACCGGATCGGCCAAGGACCGGAACGGTTCGAGGTGGTCGTCCATGAGCCAGCCTGCGTCGACGTCGAGATCAGCGATCCGTTGAGGACCGCGGTGGAGCAGGCTGACGATCGCACCGCGCCGCGCAGCTTGGAGCGCCAGCTGGCCCGCCGTCTGCCCACCACCGATCACCGCGACGCGCTCCCCGCTGCGCACCTGACCGAGGTCGACGTCGTCGCTGTGCACCACGACGTCGCAGCACTCGACCCCAACCGGGTGCCTCCGAACCCGCGGATTGCCTGCCCACACGACCTGGCGGGCCCGAATCACCGAGCCGTCGGAGAGTTCAGCTTCCCAGCGGACGCTCCTGGACGACCCACCGAGGGACTCCACCCGAATCACCGCGGCCTCGCGCACGCGCCCGGCGAGGCCGGTGCGACCGACCAGCTCATCGCAGAACGCCTTGAAGGCAGCGGCCGTGGGGCGGCGAAGGGGTCCGGCAGCGTCGAGGGTTGCCGTTCCGTCAGCACGCTCCTCGGTATGCGACCGCTGGAGTGCCCACACGAACGCCATCTCGTCCGGATCCGGGTGGTGCACGCCGGGGCTCCGCAGCACGTCGATCTTCTGGCGTTCGAATGCCCGGTGCCAGGCATCGAGCCACGTCCCCGGGGATCGACCACAACGACTCCATGCAGGGCGGCAGGATCAGCACAGAGCCACCGAGCGAGGACGGTCAAGGCCTGGGGCCCGGCCCCGACCACCAGCGTGTCGGTGTCGAGCACCTCCCCGTCGTCCCGAGGGTGCGGCGGGACACAGACGCCCCTGGGGGTGGACGGCCGTACGATTGGGCGATGGCTCATCCGACCGTGACTCCGGCACTGCTGGAGGACCTGATCGCCCGATGCACCGAGGCACTCCACCCGGGCGCCGAGCCCGACCCGTCGGCGCGCACCACGATCCTCGCCGATCTCGTAGCGGTCCACGACCACCTCGTCCTCGCCGAACAGCGTGACCTGGGCGAGTGGATCCGCGACCTGCCGACCGAGGCCATCGGTGGACTTCCTGGCCGACATGGAGGTGACGGCACGCCAAGCCGACACCGACTCCGATGTCGGATCGTTCATCTCGGCGCTGGCCGACTGGCAGACCACGGCCGAAGCGTTCCGCAACAACTGGTAGCTCCGATCAGGTTCCGGGCGTGTGGACGCCGCACTCGTCAGGCGGCGCCGACCTCGGATCGCGCTGGCTCGAACCACACGACGACCTGCTTCAGGTAGGCGTCGCCGTACAGTTCGACAAACTTCGCCGTTCCTACATCCGTCGGATCTCCGAGCGCCTGCAGACGGGCCTCGATGAAGCCGTCGGTGAGGTCGATGCCGCAGTCGACGGTGATGCACCGTCGCCACTGGTCGTAGGACTGGGGGTAGTCGCTGGCCACGTGGCCACCGTAGCAGAAATAGGAATGATTCTCGTTTGCCAGTTCGACGAGCTCAGGCAATTGCCGGGTGGACTGGCACAAGGTAGGTTCCGGCCATGGAGATCCACATGCTCGGAACCGGTACGCCGATGCCCGACCCGAACCGGGCCGGCCCCACGGCACTCGTCAAGGCCGGTGACACCCACATCCTGCTCGACGCGGGGCGTGGCGTCGTGATGCGCATGGCAGGCGCCGGGTCGATCCCACCCATGCTCAGCGCCGTGCTGATCACGCACTTTCACAGCGACCACATCTCTGCACTCAACGACGTGATCACCACCCACTGGGTGATGAGTCAGGGCAACGCCATCCTGAAGATCTACGGCCCGGTCGGCATTCAGGATCTCGTCGACCACACGCTGGCCATGCTCGGACCCGACATCGGCTACCGCATCGCCCACCACGAGGAGCTCACCGAGGGCCCGAAGCTCGACGTGACCGAGCTGGAGCCCGGCGACTCGTTCATGGTCAACGACGTCTCGATCACCACGGCCGCCACCGAACACCCACCCGTCTTCCCCACCATCGGGTACCGGCTGGAGCACGACGGCAAGGCCGTGGCGCTGGTCGGCGACACCAACCCCTGCGACGGCGTGGACCAGTTGGCGGCCAACGCCGACGCGTACCTGCAGTCGGTGATCCGCAAGGACCTGGTCCCCCTGATCCCCAGCGACATGCTTCAGGACATCCTCGACTACCACTCGGGCGTGGTCGATGCCGCCCAGACCGCGGCCCGGGTGGGCGCCAAGCGCCTCCTCCTCACCCACATGGTCCCCGCTCCCCCGCCCGACCAGTACCCCGAGTGGATCGCTCGGGCGGCCGAGCACTTCGACGGTGAGATCGTCCTCGGCGACGACCTGACCATGGTCACCGTCTGACCCCACGGCCCGCTGCCGACTTCGAGGTTCTCCCCCGGGGCCCGCCAAGTACCCTGAGTCGCATGGATGTGACCGAGGCCAAAGACATCGTGCGCGCCGAGATCGATCGGCTGACGCCGGCCCTGCTGGATCTCTCGCACTCGATCCATGCCAACCCCGAGCTCAACTTCGAGGAACACCACGCCCACGACGTGCTCACCGGGGCGCTGGAAGACAACGACATCGACGTCGACCGTGGTGCGTACGACATGCCGACGGCCTTCGACGCCCGCGTCGGCGCCGCCGACGGACCCACCGTCGCCGTGCTGTGCGAGTACGACGCCCTGCCCGGCATCGGGCACGCATGCGGCCACAACATCATCGGCTCGGCCGGGCTCGGTGCCGGCATCGCCGTGGCCAAGGTCGCCGAAGCCCTCGGCGGCCGCGTGGCCATCTTGGGCACCCCCGCCGAGGAAGGCGGCGGCGGCAAGGAGTTCATGATCCGCCGCGGCGCATTCGACGACATCGACCTGGCCATGATGGTGCACCCGGCCGACCGCGACCTGCGCACGATGCACACCATCGCCATCCAACAGCTCCACGTGACCTACGACGGCCAGGCCGCCCACGCCGCTGCCGCGCCCCACAAGGGTCGCAACGCCCTCGACGCGGCCGTCCTCGGCTACAACGCCGTCGCCGCGCTCCGCCAGCACATCCGACCCGACGAGCGCATCCACGGGATCTTCACCGAGGCCGGCGACAAGCCCAACATCGTGCCGTCCAAGGCTGCGGCCGAGTGGTACGTACGGAGCGGCAAGATGTCGAGCCTGGAAACGCTCAAGGAGCGAGTCCACCGCTGCCTCCAGGGCGGGGCCGACGCGTCGGGGTGCGAGATGCACTCCGAATGGATCGACCCACCGTTCTACGACATGATCGACAACCACCCGCTCCTCGACCTGTACGTCCAGAACGCCATGGACGTCGGGCGTCATCCCCTCCCGGAAGAGGAGGGCGCGATGGTGGTGGGCTCGACCGACATGGGCAACGTGAGCTACTCGGTGCCGTCGATCCATCCGATGATCAAGGTGGCGCCGGAAGGCACCGCCATCCACACGCCCGACTTCGAGGTCTTCGCCGGTGGCGAGGAGGGCGACCGTGCGGTCATCGACGGCGCGCTGTCGATGGCCCTGACCATGGTCGACTGCCTGGCCAGCGCCGACACCCGCGACGAGATCCGCGCCGCGTTCACTCCAGGAGCGAACTGATGACCATCACCGAAGCCGATCTGGACGCCGCCCGAGTCGCCTGGGGCGACGGGCTGGTCTCCATCGCCAAGGCCTTCGAGGCCGACGGCATCGACGGCGCCCGCGCCGTCGCATCGGATGTCATCGACGGCGCATACGGGTACGGACTGGGCCCGGTGATGTTCAAGCCCACGATGGCCAGCGGCGACCAGACCTTCCGCCCGACCAAGGCGGGGGCACTCTCCTACTTCGTGGGCCATGACCCCGACTTCCCGCTCGACGGCGGCTTCGGGCTCAAGGGCTGGCGCCACGTGACGTCGGAGACCTCGGCCAGCTTCATCGACGGCAACACCGCGATGTGGATGGGATGGGTGATCATGACCGACAAGGACGGCCAGGTCACCAAGGTGGACAAGAGCTTCGGCTACACCAAGGACGACGCCGGCGTCGTGCGCATCGTGTTGCACCACTCGTCGTTCCCCTACGCGCCCTGACGGCGGTCCTCGCGGGGGCAGCGCTCAGCCGGCCCCTGGGGGGCTGCGTCAGCGGATCGGGTTCTTGTAGGTGTCGAGGTAGGTGATCTCCTCGACCGGCGGGCGAGCCGCCGGCTTGAAGTCGGTGCCCTTGGTGTAGGCAACGGGGATCAGCCCGGCTTGGGTCATGTGGGCCGGGATGCCGAGCAGCTCCGATGCCTCCTGCTCGAGACCGCAGATGCAGGGTGGTGTAGCAGCTGCCCAGACCTCGGCTGCGCAGGGCGAGCTGGAAGCTCCACATGGCGGGGATGATCGACCCCATCAGACCGGCCGCGGAGTTGGTGATGTTGCCGCCTGCGGCCTCCCGCTCGGGATCGTCGAGGCGACCGATGATCATCGGGATCACCATCACCGGGACCCGGTCCATGTTCTGTGCGAGAAAGTTCGCGGAGTCGATGACCCGATCCGTCTGCGTGCCGCCTGATGCGTTCGCCGCAGCGGCAGCCAGGTACTCGCCGCCCGCTCGTCGGTAGATGTCGGCCAGGCCGGCCTTCTTCTCGGCGTCGCGCACCACCATCCAGCGCCAGCCCTGCTGGTTCGAGCCCGTGGGCGCCTGCACGGCCAGCTGGAGGCACTCGAGCAGGACGTCGTCGCCCACCTCGCGGTCGAAGTCGAGGCGCTTCCGGACAGCGCGCGTGGTGGAGAGGAGAGTGTCGGTCTGGTCGAGGTCGAAGTCCATGCCCGCATCGTGCCACGAACCGCAGGAAGGCGTGTCACTGGTCACTTGACAAGCGAAATCGAATCCGTTGAGATTCACTGGTCAAGTGATCAGCCAAAGGCCACCCACCATGTCCTCCCTCTTCGAACGCATTGCCGGCGCCATCACCGGAAACCCACGCCGGGCGCTCGCGGTCCTCGCCGTCCTCACCCTGGGCCTCGCGGCCGGCAACGCGATCCTCCCCGAGCAGGCCGACCAGTCGGTCTTCCTGCCCCCGGACTCCGAGGTGGCCATCGCCAACGAGACCCTCGACAGCGTCTTCCCGGACTCGGCCGGCCTCGAGAACGTGACCGTCCTCCACCGCGGCGACGTGTTCACCGTCGAGGGACTGGTGCAGATCGACGATGCCATCCAACGGGTCGCTGCCCAGGACTCGGTCCGTGAACGACTGGCCCTGACCGACCCCGTGATCTCGGTCTCGGGCCTCGTCGCCACCGCCGCCGGGATCGACGACGTCGGCCAGCTCTCCCAGGAACAGCTCGACGCCGTGCTCGCCGGCATGCGCGCCGACCCGGAGGCTGCGGCCCTGCTCGACAGCCTGTCGGGCACCGCCGACGGCACGGGGCTCGCGATCTCTGCCATCCGCCTCCGCGAGCTCGGCGATCCCGACGAGTTGGAGGCCACCGAACTCCTCGTGGCCGAGGTGGCAGAAGCCACGCCCGGCCCGCTCGACATCAGCGTGTTGTCCTCTGCCACGGTCAACGAGGAGTCGAGCGATTCCTCAGAGTCGTCGATGGCGATCCTGATGGTCATCGCCCTGGTGGTCATCGCGCTGCTGCTGTTCGTGTTCTTCCGGACCGGCTCCGATGTCGCGTTGGGCATGGCGGGGCTGGGCATCACCATCGCAGGCACCCTGGGCGCCCAGGGCTGGATGGGCCCCGACGGTCTGGGACTGATCGGTCAGCCCAACCAGATCACCTCGATGATCCCGATCATGTTGATCGGCCTGGTCGTGGACTACGCCATCCAGTCGGTCTCCCACTACCGGGAGCTCCGCCTCGAGGGCGAGTCGGTGGCCGACGCGGCACGCCGCGGCCTGGCCGGCGTGATGCTCCCGTTGGGGCTGGCGGCGATCACCACCGTCATCAGCTTCCTCACCAACCTGATCTCGCCGATCCCCGCCAACCAGGACTTCGGGATCGTCGCCGCCTTCGGCGTGGCCTTCGGCCTGACGGTCATGCTGATCCTGGTCCCTGCGGCCCGCGCGATCCTCGACGAGCGCCGGGAACGAGCGGACACCCTCACCCCGCCCCGGGCGATGACCGACGCCATCCCCGGAGCCGGCAGGGTCGTCGGCGGCGTGGGCGACTACGTCGCGCGCAAGCCGCTGGTCATGCTGGCCGTGGCTGGCGTCGCCACCGTGGTCCTCGGCCTCACCGCCACCAACATCTCCACCGAGTTCGACTCGAACGACTTCCTCCCCGGTGGCGGCGACTCGCTGACCGACATCGAGGCACTGGACGAGGCCCTCGGCGGTCGCACCGAGATCGTCACCATCCTCGTCGAGGCCGACCTCACCGACGACCGCACGCTGCGCAACCTGCTCGGACTCTCCGAGGCCTTCGGGGACGAGCTCTCCCGGCCGACCGGCGCAGCCGGCGGCCTCACCCTGTCACTCGGCCTCCTGTTCGAGGACTGGCTGACCGACTCGGGCCCCAACGACCCCAACTACGATCCGGAACTCGCCATCCTCGTGGACGAGCTGGACGAGGGGCTGACGGTGAACGCGGAGGGCGTCCAGGAACTCCTCGACCGGCTGGAGGCCAACGATCCGGTCATGTTCGACCAGGTGGCCGACCAGGACGGCGACGTCGACCGCACGCTGCTCCAGTTCAACGCCCTCACCGGCGACCAGGACCGGACCCAGCAGCTCGTCGACGACATCGAAGGTCTCTGGTTCGGCGACCGAGACCAGATCGTCGTGGCCTCGGCCGAGGTCTCCAACCTGGAGATCACCGAGTCGATGACGTCGAGCCAGACCGACTCGATCGTGGCCACCATTCTGGCGGCGTTGATCATCCTCATGATCTTCTTCGGCCTGACCGAGTTCCGGCCGATGCTCGCTGTGATCGCCGTGCTCCCGATCGTGCTGGTGCTGCTGTGGATCCTGGGGACGATGACGATCCTGGGCATCCCCTACAACGTGGTGACGGCGTTGATCACCGCGCTCTCGATCGGCATCGGGGTCGACTACACGATCCACATCATCCACCGCTTCACCGAAGAGCTGGAACACGGCGAGAGTCTCGAAGGCGCGACCCGCAAGACGCTCACCACCACCGGGTCGGCGCTCGTCGGATCCGCATTGACCACGGCCCTCGGTTTCGCGGTCCTGTTGTTCAGCCCACTCGTGCCGTTCCAGCAGTTCGGTCTGGTGACGGCGATCACGATCCTCTACGCCCTCATCGCAGCGATCGCGGTCGTTCCCCCGATGCTGGTCGTCTGGGCTGCGTACCACGACTGGCGTCGGCGGATGGAGGCGGAGGTCTGATCCATGGCGGCCACCGGCGCTTACCCTGAGCGCGTGACCACCAGGGCAGCACAGCGTGAGCAGACACGAGCGCGCATCGTGGAGTCGGCCATCGAGGCGTTCGCCGAGCACGGCTTCGAGGGCTCGTCCACCCGCGACATCGCCAGCCGTGCCGGCACCAGCCAGGGCCTGCTCAGCTACCACTTCGAGACCAAGCTCGACCTGTGGCGAGCGGCCGCGGATCGCATCTTCAGCGAGCTGAACGAGACGCTCGGCAGCGAGCTCGAGGCCAACCCCACCGACGCCGAGACCGCGCGGGAGACCATCAAGGCGTTCGTGCGTCTCAACGCCCGCCGCCCGGAGCTGATCCACTTCATGGTCGACTCCGGCCGTTTCGACGACGGCCGAACGCAGTACCTCGTCGAGCACCATCTCCCGCGCTGGTACGAGTCCGTCGCCCGCTTCAGCGGCGACGGCGTCCAGGCAGCACACCTCTACTACGCGCTGGCGGGTGCCTCGTCGCTGATCTTCGGCATCGCGCCCGAGTGCAAGGCACTCACGGGGGTCGACCCCGCCCTCGACGACGTGATCGAACGCCACGCCGACTACATCGCCCGCCTGTTCGTTCCCTGACTCGTCGCCGGCCGCGCAGCGCACTCGACCGGCGAGGATCTATTGCCCACTCGACTGGCACTAACTACGGTTCGAGGCAGGGGGAACGACCATGACGACACGACGGTTGCTCGCGATCCTGCTGGCGCTGGCTGTCCTGGCGGCCGCGTGCGGGTCATCGGACGAGGCCGGCTCGTCGGAGGCTGAAGCCGACGCCACCGCCGCACCCGAGCCGACCCAGCCCGAGACTGGCGAAGCCGAGCCCGACGCGCCCGAGGCCGACGAAGCGGACGAGGCTGACGAGGCCGAACCGACGCCGATCATCGACGTGGTCGAGACCGACGACGAGTCCGCGGCGGGCGGCACGCTGCGCGTCGGGCTCGAAGCCGACGTCGACGGCCTGAACCCCACCACGTCGTCGCTGAGCGTGCCCGGCATGACCATGGCCGGTGCGGTCCTCGACAACCTGGTCGCACTCGATCCCGACGGCAACGCGGTGCCGTTCCTCGCCCAGTCGATCGAGCCCGTCGACGGCGACCTGACCCGCTGGCGGTTGACGCTCCGCGAGGGGATCACCTTCCACGACGGGACACCCCTCGACGCCGAGGCGGTGCGGCTCAACTTCGAGGCACAGGTCACGAGTCAGCTGGTCGGCATCGCCGTCCGGCCCTTCGTTCCCGACGAGGGCGCGGTCGAGGTGATCGACGACCTGACCGTGGAGTTCCAGCTGCTCGACGCCAGCTTCGACTTCCCCTCGGTCCTGGCATCACAGTTGGGCATGGTCGCCTCGCCCACCTGGCTGGCGGCCGCGGCAGCGGACCCCTCCCTCAACCAGTTGCCGGTGGGAACCGGACCGTTCCGGATCGACAGCCGCTCGCAGGACTCGGAGACCCGGGTGGTCCGCAATGACGACTGGTGGGGTGGCGAGGTGGCGCTCGAAGCGGTCGAGTTCGTGATCGTCGTGGACTCCTCGGTCCGCGGCCAGCTCCTGCTCGAGGGCGCCATCGACGCGCTCCACGTCACCGACCCCGCGACCGTCGGCGAGCTCCTCGAGGCCGACGAGATCCAGAACATCATCAGCGAGACCGGCGAGGAGGCGTTCGTCCAGCTCAACGCCGAGGCACCGCCCTTCGACGACATCCGGGCCCGGCAGGCCCTCGCGCTGGCGACCCCGCTGCAGAACTACCGCACGCTGATCGGCCTCGGCGTGGCCCGACCGGCGAACCAGATCTTCATCCCCGAGAGCCCCTTCCACAACCCCGACGTCGTCCAGGAGGGCGACGACCCCGATGCCGCGGCCGCGCTGGCCGCGGAGTACTGCGCGGAGGTGCCCGATGCGTGCAGCGGCGGCAAGATCGACCTCGAGTACCAGTACGTGGGCGGAGACGTCACCGCCGCCCGCTCGGCCGAGATCCTTGCCGAGGGGTGGGAGGCCGCGTTCAACGTGGACTTCCAGGAGCTCGCTCAGGACGCCCACATCCAACAGACGGTGCTCGGCGACTACCAGGCGGTGATCTGGCGCGGCTTCGGCGCCGCCGAGCCCAGTGGCAACCGCATCAACCTGCTGTGCCGGACAGTCGGCTTCATCTCGCTGAACTTCGTCCGCTACTGCGACCCTGAGCGCGACGCGCTGATCCTCGAGATCCAGGCCACGCCCGACCGCGAAGCACGCATCCCGTTGTGGCAGGAGGTCGTGCAGCGCTGGCACGACGCATACACACACGTCTTCCTGACCCACACGCTCTGGGCCTCGTCGTACGCCCCCGAGGTCCGAGGCATGTGCGACCGCACCTCCCCTGAGGGTGTGCCACTGCGCTGCGCCGCCAACGGACGCATGTGGTTCCAGAGCATCTGGATCGACAACTGATGGTCCGGCTGAGCGACCTCAGTGCCGCGGAGCGCGAGCACATCATGGCGAAGGAGTTGCCCGCCTTCGACGCTCGCCCGTGGGTCGAAGGACCGCCGCTCGCCGAACGCCGCGTGGCCCTCATCACCACTGCAGGCCTCCACCGGATCGACGACGACGCCTTCGACTTCGTCGACGTCAGCTACCGCGTGATTCCGGCGTCGATGGACACCTCGACGCTGACGATGACCCACTCGTCGGTGCACTTCGACCGCTCGGGGTTCCGCGAGGACGTCAACACCGTCTTCCCGCTCGACCGACTGCGGGAGCTCGCCGCCGACGGGACGATCGGGTCGGTCGCCGACCACCACTACTCCCTGATGGGGGCCGGCTGGCCACCGGAGATGATCGAGCCGACCTGCGACGAGCTGGCGAGGACCCTCCACGCCGACGAGGTCACCGCCGTCTGCCTCGTGCCCGTCTGACCGAACTGCACCCGCGCGGTCGGCGCGGTGTCGCACTACCTCGAAGCCCGGGGCATCGCCACCACCGGCATCTCGCTGGTGCGTGAGCAGACCGAGGCGATGCAGCTCCCCCGGTTCCTGTGGGTGCCCTTCGAGCTGGGCCGCCCGTTCGGCGCTCCGCACGAGCCCGCCTTCCAGCGACGCGTGCTGCACGACGCGCTGGCGCTGTTCGACCGAACCGACGGCCCGGTCGTTCTCGCCGACTTCCCCGACGACGCTCCCGTCGGGGACGACGAGACCGTGTGGGCCTGCCCCATCTCGTTCGCGCCCGCCGCCGGCGACGACCCCGGCCTGATCGCGTCGATCCGCAGCGAGATCGGCCGGCTGGCGCCCTGGGCCGAGCTCGGCAACCCGCCGACGCCCAACACCGGACGCACCCTCACCGAGATGGTCGACGTCCTGGTCGCCATCGCCGACGGGGCCGAGGTCGACGTGGAGCAGCTGCGCCTGACCGCCGACGACCTCCGGACCTGGTACCTGCACGCCGTCTCACAGCAGCCCGGCAGGGCCACCAGCCACGACCGCAACGACTGGTTCTGGCGCGAGACCGCGATCGCCCACCTGCTCGGCCAGGTCGCGGCCACCCTGCTCGATCACCCCAGTGGCACCGTCAGACTGTTCGCCGACCGCGGCATCGTCCCGCGCGACCACTGGGACCTGCTCGTCCCCACCACTGCCATCCCTTCGGAGAAGCCCGTCGATGACTGAGCTCCACCATCATCCCCACCCGCTCGTCATTCTCGGGGCCCACAGCTCGCCCTACAGCCGCAAGATGCGGGCGGTGCTCCGCTATCGGCACATCCCCCACGACTGGGTCGTCCGCGGTTCGGCCCGAGACGACCTCCCACCCGCGCCCGTGCCGGTCATCCCGGTGCTCGGGTGGCGCGACGACACCGGCGGCTACCGCGAGGTGATGGTCGACTCGTCGCCGCAGATCACCCGACTCGAGGACGAATACCAAGGCCGAAGCATCGTGGCCACCGACCCCGCCACCGCGTTCGTGGACTTCCTGCTCGAAGACGTCGCCGACGAGTGGCTCGCAAAGATGATGTACCACTACCGCTGGGCGAACCCCGAGGACACCGAGAAGTCGGGCCGCCTCCTGCCGCTGGACGCCGACCTCCAGCTGCCCGACGACAAGGCAGCCATGGCCCACGACTTCTTCATCGACCGCCAGATCGGTCGGCGGGCCCTCGTCGGCTCGACCGACGCGAACGCCCCCGTCATCGAGCGCTCCTACGAACGCACGCTCGACGCCCTCCAGGCGCATCTCGGCGAGCACGACTTCTTCTTCGGCACCCGCCCGGGTCGAGCCGACTTCGCCTTCTTCGGCCAGCTGATGCCGATGCTGTGGTGGGATCCGACCCCGACTGCCGTGGCCGTCGAACGGGCGCCGCGAACGATCATGTGGAACCAGTGGATGGACGACCTGTCGTGGTGGCGGGTCGACGGGGACGACGGCTGGTCGGCTGCCGAGGACATCCCGGCCACCACCCGAGCCCTGTTGGCCGAGGCCGGCCGCACCTACGCGCCGTTCATGGTGGCCAACGCCGCCGCGGTCGCCGCCGCTGCCGACGAGGTCGTGTGTGAGATCGACGGCCGCGAGTACCGCCAGGCGCCGTTCAAGTACCAGGCGAAGTGCCTCGGCTGGATCCGAGACGAGTACGCAGCGCTGTCCGAAGCCGACCGCGCTCGAGTCGACCACGTGCTGGCGGGGACCGGCTGCGAGACCCTGGTGGCGCCATGACCGACGTCGCCCTCTACGGCCACTGGATCTGCCCGTTCGTCACCCGGGTCGAGTTCGCCCTGGCCCAGCGGGGCATCGACCGCGAGCTCATCGATCTCCCACCCTCGGGCGTGCGGCCGGCCGACTTCGTCCTGCCGCCCGAGTTCGTCGAGCACAGCCCGCGACTCGAGGTCCCGCTGGTTCGGGTCGGCGACCGCTACCTGGCCGACTCGATCCCGATCCTGGAGTGGTTGGAGAGCGAGGTCGCCGCGCCGGGCCTCCTCCCCGTCGATCCCGCAGCGCGGGTGCTCGTTCGGGAGCGCATGGCGTGGATCGACCAGCACGCGTTCCGACCCATGGTCGGCGTCCACTACGGCACCGACCCCGACCGGATCGCCCGGGCGAGCGCCAAGCTTGGCGAGGCACTGGCGGAGATGGGCGGATGGACGACGGAGTCAGGCTGGCTCGCCGGCCCCGAACCGACGCTGGCCGAGGCGGTCGCGATGCCGATCCACGTCCGCCTCGACGGCCTGCGACGGCTCGGTCTCGACGCGCCGATCGACCCGGCGTGGACGGCACACGGTCAACGGTGCCGCACCCTCGCCGGCTGGGCCGCGGTCGAGTGGACGGCGGCCCAGACCGACGAGTTCGTCGGGCGGTTCGAGGCGTTTCGCCGCAAGCAGCGTCGCTCCCAGGCCTGAGCGCCCCTCAGGCGGATGTGTCGGCGTCGGGCACGATCACGTAGTGCTTGCGCATCGTCTCGGTGATCTCCCAGACGATGTGCGAGCCCTTGCTGACGAAGAAGGTGTCGCCGGCCGTGAAGGTGTCGGACGTGCCCTGGTCGACATCGGTCACCGTGACCGAGCCGGACAGGACGCTCATGAACTCGTGCGAGGGGTAGGACTCGACCTCGAAGCGGGCGGGGGCGCCTTCCCACACGCCGGTCTTGACGCTGCCGTTCTCGGCTTCGAAGAACACGCGGCCGTGGTCGGTCATGTCGTCGGTGGTGTAGGACCGTCGCGGCTGCACGCGCGACGGCTCCATCGTGGGGTCGGGGTCGAAGCGGATGACATCGGTCATGGTCAGGTCTCCTCAGTTGTGGATGGGTGGTTCGTGGATGTTTGGTCGGGAAACGTCAGCGCGACGCCACACGATGAGCGACGCCCAGTTGTCGACGGCGGGATCGCGCAGGTAGTCCCGGAGCGCGCACACCGCCTCGAAGCCGTTCTCGAGTTGGAAGGTCAGGGTGGGGTCGTACAGGTCGCCCGTGGCCACCGCCGCGATGTACTGGTCGGCCGACATGGAGGCCTTGTGGGCGGCGTAGCCAGGGATCACACCACCGGCGACGATCCCCCGCAGATCGAGCTCGACACAGATGCGCTTGCGCAGGTCGTACAGCTCGCGCCCGATTCCCCGGCGGCGGTACTCGGTGCGAACGGCGATGTCGGTCCCGTAGTACCAGTCGCCATCGGGGTCGTCGCCGCACTCGGTCGGTGCGGCCTCCAGCATCGCACCGAGGGTGTGCTGGGGTGCGGCGAAGTCGAACGAGGACCGAACGCCGAGGCCGACGGCGACCGGCGTTCGCCGATCGTCGCCGTCGAAGCCCACGACGGAACCCTCGGGGAACTCGATGGCGAGCGTCCGCAGCTCACCGGCGCGGTAGAGATCGTCCGGCTCCGCTGTCGGGAAGGCCGCGCGTTCGAGTTCCTCCAGCGCCTCGCCCATGTCGGGCGTCATTCGCACGTACTGGAGCCCCGGACGTCGGCCCCACCGCGACGACGTCGGGTGGCGGTCCGTCGGCCACCGGGCTCACTCGACCCCGCCGAGTCGGGCGAGCGCGTGTTCCACCACACGCCGCTGGCGGTGGACGGGCCACCGTTCGGGGTCCACGCTGGCGGCGTCCCCGATCGCGTCGACCACCCCGACCAGGACCTCGGCGTCCAGGCGGGCGTCTTCGCAGGTGATGTCGCGCTGGGCTGCGATCGCCCGAGCTCCTGCCTGGACCCAACCCTCCGTTGATGTTCGGTAGTGCGCCAACAGCGCCGGCGAGCGCGACGCCCGGTCGCTGAACACGCGCCAGACCGTCCAGTACCGGCGGGAGTCCTCGTCGTGGGGAAGCGCGGCCAGGATGCTGTCGACCGACGACTGGCCGAGTGCCATCGCCACGTCGAGGCGCATCTGCATCGACGCGTCGACCAGCAACAGCGCTGCCAGGAGCACCTCGTCCTTGTCGGCGAAGTAGTGGGTGACGGCCCCGGTGGTGACCCCCGCCCGTTCGGCGATGCCCTTCATCGTGACCGCGTCGATGCCGTCGTCGGCGATGGCCTCGGCCGCGGCCGCGGCGATCGCGGCCCGACGCTGATCGTGGTCGACGACC
>CBDHFJ010000091.1:0-32807 GCA_965262315.1 Acidimicrobiales bacterium | reverse complement strand
AACGGCATCGGGGCTGCGGTGAAGCGCAAGGAAGACATGCACAAGATGGCCGAGTCGAACAAGGCTTTCGCCCACTACCGCTGGTAGTGGCCGTAGAATTTCCTGGTTCGATCGTGAACACCCCCCACACCCGATACGCCGCCTGCGGGTCCGCAGCGTGGCGTCGGTTCGCGAGCTAGCGAAATCGCAGAGAGACGCAGAGAAACCAAGAGAGTCATGGCACGTCACCCCCTCGACAAGACCCGCAACATCGGCATCATGGCCCACATCGATGCGGGCAAGACCACCACGACCGAGCGCATCCTGTATTACACGGGCCGCTCCTACAAGATCGGCGAAGTCCACGACGGCGCCGCCACGATGGACTGGATGGAACAGGAGCAGGAGCGAGGCATCACCATCACCTCGGCTGCCACCACCTGCTTCTGGGACGACCACCGCATCAACATCATCGACACCCCCGGCCACGTGGACTTCACCGTCGAGGTCGAGCGTTCGCTTCGCGTGCTCGACGGTGCGGTCGCCGTGTTCGACGGTGTGGCCGGCGTGGAGCCCCAGTCCGAGACCGTGTGGCGCCAGGCCGAGAAGTACAACGTGCCCCGCATGTGCTTCGTCAACAAGATGGACCGCACCGGCGCGGACTTCTACTTCTGCCTCGACACCATCAAGGATCGCCTGACCACCAACGTCGCCGTCGTCCAGCTGCCGATCGGCGCCGAGGGCGACTACACGGGCGTGGTCGACATCATCAAGATGAAGGCGCTCGTGTGGCCGCTGGCCACCGACGAGAAGGATCTCGGAGCGACCTACGAAGAGCAGGACATCCCTGCCGAGCTCCAGGACCAGGCCGACGAGTACCGCGAACTCCTGATGGACAAGCTCGCCGAGTTCGACGAGAACATCATGGAGAAGTACCTCGAGGAGCAGGAGATCTCCGAAGCCGAGATCATCGCGGCGCTCCGCGACGGCTGCATCAACCATGGTGTCGTTCCGGTCCTCAATGGCACGGCGTTCAAGAACAAGGGCGTGCAGCCCCTGCTCGACGCCGTCGTCCGGTACCTCCCGTCGCCCCTGGACATCCCGGCTGTCGAGGGTGCCCCGGTCCGCGGTGAAGGTGTCGAGGTCCGCAAGGCCGACGACAACGAGCCGTTCTCGGCGCTGGCGTTCAAGATCATGACCGACCCTCACGTCGGCAAGCTCGCGTTCTTCCGGGTCTACTCGGGCAAGCTCGAGAAGGGCTCCCAGCTCATCAATGCCCGCACCGGCAACAAGGAGCGGATGGGTCGCATCCTCGAGATGCACGCCAACGATCGCCAGGACGTCGACATCGTCCACACCGGCGACATCATGGCTGCCATCGGTATCAAGGACGTCCGCACCGGCGATTCGCTCGGCGCCATCGAAGCACCGATCATCCTCGAAGAGATGACCTTCCCGGATCCGGTGATCGACGTGGCCGTGGAGCCGAAGTCGAAGGCCGACCAGGAGAAGCTCTCGAAGGCCCTCATGGCCCTCTCCGAAGAGGACCCCACCTTCAAGGTCCACACCGACGAAGAGACCGGCCAGACCATCCTCTCCGGCATGGGCGAGCTGCACCTCGAGGTGCTGGTCGACCGCATGCTGCGCGAGTTCAAGGTCGACGCTTCGGTGGGCAAGCCCCAGGTGGCCTACCGCGAGACCCTGACCCAGCCGGTCGTCAAGCACACCTACACGCACAAGAAGCAGACGGGTGGCTCCGGCCAGTTCGCCGAGGTCCAGATCGACGTCACGCCGGTCCAGGCCGGCGAGGGCTACGCCTTCGAAGACAACATCACCGGTGGTCGCATCCCCAAGGAATACATCCCTGCGGTCGACGCCGGCATCAAGGAGGCCATGACCTCCGGCGTGCTCGCGGGCTTCCCCGTCGTGGACGTGCAGGTGGCGCTCAACGATGGCAAGTTCCACGACGTGGACTCGTCCGACATGGCCTTCAAGATCGCCGGCACCATGGCGTTCAAGGAGGCTGCCCGCAAGGCCAAGCCGGCCCTGCTGGAGCCGATCATGGCCGTCGAGGTCGTGACCCCCGACGACTACCTCGGTGGCGTCGTGGGTGACCTCAACAGCCGCCGCGGTCAGGTGCAGGGCACCGAGCAGCGTGGCTTCAACCAGGTGGTCACCGCACTCGTCCCGCTGTCGGAGATGTTCGGCTACGTCGGTGACCTGCGCACCATGTCGTCCGGGCGAGCGAACTACACCATGCAGTTCGACTCGTACCAGCAGATGCCTGCCAACGTGCAGGAGGAAGTCGTCACCCGCCTCCGAGGCGAGTGAACACAGAGCGACCCGCGATGCGGGGAGCGAGCGGCCACACGGCCGATCCAAACCCGGTGGCCTGACCACCAAGAAGAAAGGTCCGCCCCAGTCGGGGCGGGAGAACACAGCGTCCGACCACCGGGGTCGGCCACAAGAAGAAACCTGAGGAAGAGCAATGGCCAAGGAGACGTTCGAGCGGACCAAGCCTCACGTCAACGTGGGGACGATGGGACACATCGACCACGGCAAGACCACGCTGACCGCGGCGATCACCAAGGTGCTCGCCGACAACGTCGAGGGTTCGTCGTTCACCGAGTTCGAGAACATCGACAAGGCGCCCGAAGAGCGCGAGCGCGGCATCACGATCAACGTGTCGCACGTCGAGTACGAAACCGACAACCGGCACTATGCCCACGTCGACATGCCTGGTCACGCCGACTACATCAAGAACATGATCACCGGTGCGGCCCAGGTCGACGGCGCCATCCTCGTGGTGTCCGCCGCCGACGGCCCGATGCCCCAGACGCGTGAGCACGTGCTGCTCGCCCGCCAGGTCGGCGTCCCGAAGATCATCGTGGCGCTGAACAAGGTCGACATGGTCGACGACGAGGAGCTCGTCGAGCTCGTCGAGATGGAGGTTCGTGAACTCCTCGACGAGTACGACTTCCCGGGCGACGACACCCCGATCATGCCGGTCTCGGCCCTGAAGGCGCTCGAAGGCGATGGCGACGCCGCCGCCCAGATCCTGGCGCTCATGGAGCAGGTCGACACCTACATCCCCGAGCCCGAGCGCGACGTGGACAAGCCCTTCCTGATGCCGATCGAGGACGTGTTCTCGATCACCGGCCGCGGCACCGTCGTGACCGGCAAGGTCGAGCAGGGCATCATCCACACCGGCGACGAGATCGAGATCGTCGGCATCAAGGACACCCAGAAGACCACCTGCACCGGTGTCGAGATGTTCCGCAAGCTCCTCGACGAGGGGCAGGCCGGCGACAACATCGGTGCCCTGCTCCGTGGCATCGACAAGGAGGAGGTCCAGCGTGGCCAGGTGCTCGCCGCTCCGGGCAGCATCACTCCGCACACCAAGTTCGAGGCCGAGGTCTACGTGCTGACCAAGGAAGAGGGTGGCCGTCACAAGCCGTTCTTCTCGAACTACCGTCCGCAGTTCTACTTCCGGACCACCGACATCACCGGCATGATCGAGCTGCCCGACGGCACCGAGATGTGCATGCCCGGTGACAACACCAAGATGACCGTCGAGCTGATCAACCCGATCGCCATGGACGAGGGTCTGCGGTTCGCCATCCGTGAGGGTGGCCGGACCGTCGGCGCCGGCGCCGTCACCAAGATTCTCGAGTAAGGCTGAGCATGGCTGCTGGACAGAAGATCCGTATCCGACTGAAGGCGTATGACCACGAGGTCATCGACCAGTCGACCAAGAAGATCGTCGAGACCGTGAAGCGGACTCAGGCCGACATTCGTGGCCCGATCCCGCTTCCGACCGAGAAGCACCGGTTCACGGTGATTCGGTCGCCGCACAAGTACAAGGACTCTCGCGAGCACTTCGAGATGCGGATCCACAAGCGTCTCCTCGACATCGTCGAGCCGTCGCCGAAGACGGTCGATTCGCTGCAGCGTCTCGACCTGCCTGCTGGCGTCGACATCGAGATCAAGATCCAGCAGAGCTGATCGAATCGCAGAACGAGCCCCCGCCTCCGGCGGGGGCTCGTTTGCGTTTTCGATCAGCCATCACCACAGGGCATGCGTGTGGGGGAGCGGGGCCAGCCCGTCGGAGGTCGTCTCGCAGTATCGGTCCGTCACGCCGCCGGTCTCCCGGCGACCGACGGCGGAACGCGGCCCGCGGCGGCTCAGCCGCGGCGGAAGCGGCTGCGCTTCGGGACTTCGGGCGCGCTGTGGGCGCCGCCCAGGAGGCCGGTCTCGGGGGCGATCTCGTGGACCAAGCCTCGCTCGTGGAGGTACGTCGAGATGAACGCCTGGAACACGGCGGCCGCCGGCAGGGCGAGGAGTGCGCCGACTGCTCCCAGGATGCCGGCGCCGGCCAGCACCGACCCGAACGCCACGGCCGGGTGCACGTCCATCGTCTGCGCTGTGATCGGCGGCGCGAGCACGTAGTTCTCGACCTGCTGGTACGCGAGCACGGCGAGGAGGACCCAGAGTGCATGGACCGGCTCGTTGAGCAGCGCGATGACGATGGGGAGCGCTCCCGCCAGATAGGTCCCGATCACCGGGATGAATTGGCTCATGACGCCGACCCACAAGGCCAGCGGGAGCGGGAACGGGACGCCGATGATGGCGAAGACGATCCAGTGGAAGACGAATGACGCGGTCGCGAGCAGGGTGCGGGAGTAGATGTAGCCACCGGTCTTCTCGATGGCGAGGTCCCAGACCCGCAGCACGGTCATCTGCCGGTCCGGAGACAGCAGGCTGCACACACTGCGCCGGAGGCGAGGCCCGTCGGCGACCAGGTAGAACGTGAACAGCAGGATCGTCAGGATCTGCAGCAGGATGTTGAGCGCCTGGGTGCCGAGTCCGACGAGGTCGCCCGCGAGTCGGGTGGCCAGGTCGGTTGCTGCGCCACCCTCCTGGAACTCGTTGACCAGCTCGTCGGTGTCGAGCTCGATGCCGAGGCTGTCGTTGGCCCATTCCTCGATGTCGGCGATGTAGCCGGGGGCCTCGTCGACGAAGGCGGCGACCTGATCGGCGAGCACCGAACCGATCGCGAACGCGAACCCACCCAACGCCACGGCCGCGACCGTGAACACCATCAGTGTCCCGAGGCCGCGACGGAAGCCCATCCGTTCGAGTCGGTTGACCGCAGGCTCGATGGCGAAGGAGAGGAAGAGCGACACCAGAATGAGAATCAGCAGCCCACGGACCCGCTCGACCAACCAGAAGAGTGAATAGAGGCCGGCGAAGGTCGCGAAGAAGAACACGATCGCTCGCGGGACCCAGCGCGGCATCCGATCGTGCGGCGACAGCTCGGTGGGCTCGGAGTTCGCCACGTCCAAACGCTACTGGCCGTCACCCGGTCGCCCGGGGACCTCTCGGCTCGGGCGGGCCGACGAACGGGACCATCGTTTGGAACCCTGCCCGGGGGCTCGTCACCCGGGAGGCGCGCCGGCGAGATTGGTATCCGCTCGGGACACCGATATGCTCGAACCTTGCGTGTCTGGGCCCAGGTCCGGTCACCGAGATCGATCCTCCTGACCGGCTGTGGCCGGATCCGGGACACCCCAAATCGACGTCCGTGCAGGCCTTCCCGGGAACCACACGGCACAACCGAGATTCGCTCCGCTGGGCTGTGCCCATGCGGAGCGTTCGCGTGAGTGGGTGCAGACGCACCGACGACGAGACTTTCGAGAAGAAGTACGGAAGAAGAGGCCATCGATATGGCGAGCAAGGCGATTGTCGGCGAGAAGGTCGGCATGACACAGGTCTGGGACGAGGACAACCGTGTCGTTCCCGTGACCGTGCTCAAGGTCGCGCCCTGCCGAGTGGTGCAGGTCAAGACCGCCGACTCGGACGGGTACAGCGCGGTGCAGGTCACCTTCGGGCACAAGGACGAGGGCAAGCTCAACCAGCCCCAGGCCGGGCACTTCGGCAAGGCCGGGGTGGAGCCGGGCACCAAGCTGGTCGAGCTACGCCTCGACGACGTGAGTGCGTTCGAGGTCGGTCAGCAGATCACCGTCGACGCCCTCGTCGACGGTGAGCTCGTCGACGTCACCGCAGTCAGCAAGGGCAAGGGTTTCGCCGGCGCCATGAAGCGCCACGGCTTCGGTGGCCAGCGAGCCAGCCACGGTGCCCACAAGGTGCACCGCAAGCCCGGCGCCGTGGGCCAGTGCGCCACGCCGGCCCGCATCTTCAAGGGCAAGAAGATGCCCGGCCGCATGGGTCACGCCAAGGTGACCACGCTCAATCTCCAGGTCGTGAAGGCCGACGCCGAGCGGGACCTCCTGCTCGTGAAGGGCTCGGTCCCCGGGCCCCGCGGCGGCACCGTCGTGATCCGCAACGCCGTGAAGGCTCCCGCAGGAGGCGATTCCTGATGGCGACCATCGATGTGATGACGCCCGCCGGTGGCAAGGCCGGCACCACTGAGCTCGACGACGCCGTGTTCGGCATCGAGCCGAACGTGGCCGTGATGCACCAAGTGGTGACCGCGCAGCTCGCGGCCCGTCGTGCCGGCACCCATTCCACCAAGACCCGTCGTGAGGTCCGCGGTGGCGGCGCCAAGCCGTGGAAGCAGAAGGGCACCGGTCGTGCCCGCGCTGGTTCCAGCACCGTGCCGAACTGGCGCGGCGGCGGCGTGGCCATGGGGCCCAAGCCTCGTGACTACAGCCAGAAGACGCCGAAGAAGATGAAGCGCCTGGCGCTCCACTCGGCCCTGTCGGACCGGGCCGCCGAGGGCAACGTCCGCGTGGTCGACGGTTGGAGCTTCGACGCTCCGAAGACCAAGGACGCGCAGGCGGCGCTCAGCGCCATCGGCGCCGAGGGCAAGGTCCTGGTGGTGATCGACCCCGTCGACGAGGCCGCATGGAAGAGCTTCCGGAACCTGGGGGACGTCCACGTCGTCAGCCCCGGCGAGCTCAACACCTACGACATCCTGAACCACGACGTCGTGGTGTTCACCAAGGACAACCTGCCCGTGGCTCCCGCCGCTGGCACGTCGCAGAGGACCAGCGTCATGGAGGATCCGACGGTCGACTCCGATGCCGACGGTGAGGCGAATCCCGACGACGACACCCCGTTCGGTCCCGGCTCAGCCCATCCGCTCGAGGGCGGCGACGCTCCCTCGCCGGAGTTCACCATCAAGGGCAACGCGGATTCGATGTTGTATCACCCGCCGGAGTCGCCGTTCTACGGACGCACCATCGCGGAGGTGTGGTTCACCGACGCCGCCACCGCCGAGGCCGCAGGCTTCAGCCTGCCGCCGAGCATGCAGGACGACGATGCTGCCGAGGACGCCGTCGACGTTGACGGGGAGGAAGAAGAATGAAGGATCCCCGCGACGTCATCATCGAGCCGATCGTGAGCGAGAAGAGCTACAACCTGCTCGAGGAGAACGTCTACACGTTCAAGGTGCATCCCAGCGCCTCGAAACCCGAGATCAAGGATGCCGTCGAGACCATCTTCGGCGTCCGGGTCACCAAGGTGAACACCCTCAACCGCAAGGGCAAGCGCAAGCGCAACCGCCGGAACTTCACCTACGGCCAGCGTCCTGACACCAAGCGCGCCCTGATCACCCTCGCCGAGGGTGACTCCATCGAGCTGTTCGACGTCTAGGAATCATCATGGCCATTCGCAGACGCAAGCCCACCAGCCCCGGACGCCGGTTCCAGACCCAGTCCGACTTCAGCGAGATCACCAAGACCACGCCCGAGCGTTCGCTCGTCAAGGGCGAGTCGAAGTCCGGCGGCCGGAACAGCTACGGCCGCAAGACGTCACGTCACCGCGGCGGCGGCCACAAGCAGAAGTACCGCCAGATCGACTTCCGTCGGAACAAGGACGGCGTGCCGGCGACGGTCCACTCCATCGAGTACGACCCCAACCGCACGTGCCGCATCGCGCTGTTGCATTACCACGACGGCGAGAAGCGCTACATCCTCGCCGCTGACGGGGTGCAGGTCGGTGACATCCTGCAGAACGGTCAGGGTTCCGAGATCCGCCCGGGCAACGCCATGCCCCTCCGGTACATCCCCGTCGGTACGGTCGTGCACAACATCGAGATCCGCCCCGGCGGCGGCGGCAAGATGGCTCGCAGCGCCGGCGCCAGTGTCCAGCTGGTCGCCAAGGAAGGCGAGTACGCCACGCTGCGTCTGCCCAGCACCGAGATGCGTCGGGTCCCGATCGACTGCCGCGCCACCGTCGGCACCATCGGCAACTCCGACCACGAGCTCGTCAAGATCGGCAAGGCCGGCCGCAACCGCTGGAAGGGCAAGCGCCCCCAGACCCGCGGTGTGGCCATGAACCCGGTCGACCACCCCCACGGCGGTGGCGAGGGCAAGACCTCGGGTGGTCGCCACCCGGTGTCGCCCTGGGGCAAGCCCGAGGGACGTACCCGCAACCGCAAGAAGCAGTCCGAGCAGATGATCGTGCGTCGCCGCCGTACCCGCGGCTCGCGCCGCTAAGGCAAGGAAGAGACATGCCGAGAAGCCTCAAGAAGGGTCCCTTCGTGGACACCCACCTGCTCAAGAAGATCGACACCCTGAACGAGTCGGGTGAGAAGCAGGTCATCAAGACGTGGTCCCGCCGGTCCACGATCATCCCTGACATGGTCGGCCACACCCTGGCGGTCCACGACGGCCGCAAGCACGTGCCGGTGTACATCACCGAGACCATGGTCGGGCACAAGCTGGGCGAGTTCGCTCCGACCCGCACGTTCCGGTTCCATGCCGGTCAGGAAAAGGGAGGCCGTCGCTGATGGCCACCAAGACCAACGAGCGCCCGGGCACCCGCGCGCAGGTCAAGTACGTCCGGGTCTCGGCGTACAAGGCCCGTGAGGTGCTGAACCTGATTCGCGGCAAGTCCTACGCGGAGGCGAGCACGATCCTGGCGTTCAGCGAGCGCCGGGTGAGCGACACCATCCTGAAGTGCCTGGACTCCGCCGCCGCGAACGCGGAGAACAACGACCACATCCCGGCCGAGGAGCTCTACGTCGCTGCGTGCTACGCCGACGAGGGCCCCACGCTCAAGCGCTGGCGTCCCCGTGCCCGCGGTCGCGCAACCCGCATCCGCAAGCGCACCTGCCACATCACGATCATCGTGGCCCGCTACACCCCCGACCAGCTCGACGAGATGCGAGCTCGTGAGGAGGCGAAGGGGCAGTCGGGTGGCCGTGCCAACGCCGCCGACGCCCGCCGGGCTCGCGTGGCCAAGAGCCGTGAGCGTGAGGAGGCCCGCGAGGCCGACGACCATCACGATCACGATCACGATCACGATCACGAGGACGAGATCAGCGTCATGGACGACCCGACGGTCGATTCCGATGCCGACGGTGAGGCGAATCCCGACGACGACACCCCGTTCGGTCCGGGATCGGCGCATCCGCTCGAGGGCGGCGATGCCCCGTCCGAGGAATACACGATCAAGGGCAACGCGGATTCGATGCTGTACCACCCGCCGGAGTCGCCGTTCTATGGACGGACGATCGCCGAGGTCTGGTTCACCGATGCGGCGACCGCCGAGGCCGCGGGCTTCAGCCTGCCGCCCTCGATGCAAGAAGACGCCGAAGGCGAGGAAGAGTAGCCATGGGTCAGAAAGTCAACCCCTACGGGTTCCGCCTCGGTGTCACCACCGAGTGGAAGTCTCGCTGGTTCGCCGATCGCGACTACGCCGACTTCGTCATCGAGGACTGGAAGATCCGCAAGTACATCACCGGTGAACTGCCGCATGCTGCGATCTCGCGGGTCGAGGTCGAGCGCACCCGTGACCGGCTCCGGGTCGACGTGCACACCGCACGCCCCGGCATCGTGATCGGACGCCGCGGTAGCGAGGCCGATCGCCTCCGTGCCGGCCTCACCGCCATCACGGGCAACGCGAAGGTCCAGCTCAACATCCAGGAGATCAAGCAGCCCGAGCTCGACGCCGCGCTGATCGCCCAGGGTGTCGCCGACCAGCTCGCCGGTCGTGTCGCGTTCCGCCGTGCGATGAAGCGTGCGGTCCAGAACGCCCAGAAGGCCGGCGCCCTCGGCATCCGGGTTCAGTGCTCGGGCCGCCTGGGCGGCGCCGAGATGAGCCGCTCCGAGTGGTACCGCGAAGGCCGGGTGCCGCTGCACACGCTGCGCGCCGACATCGACTACGGCTTCCGTGAGGCCCACACCACCTACGGCCGAATCGGCGTCAAGGTGTGGATCTACAAGGGCGACATCCTGCCCTACAAGGTCCAGGCCGAGGACAAGATCACCCGCGAGGCCGCGATGGCCGTCGGCGAGACCGCCGGCCCCAGCCGCCCGAAGAAGATCGTGTCCTCCGCCGGCGCACGCAAGGAAGACGAGACGCCCGAAGAGGAGACCCCGGCTGTCGATCCGGCGCCGCTCGTCGCCGAGGCCGATCCGGAGTTCGAGAAGCTGCTCGACGAGGAAGAGGCCATCGCCGAGGCCACTCGCGAGTCGCACGAGACCCCCCACTTCCGTCCCGGGGAGGCTGACTGACATGTTGATGCCACGCAAGGTCGCGCACCGCAAGCACCACCGCGGTCGGACGAAGGGCAATGCCAAGGGCGGCACCACCGTCGCGTTCGGTGAATACGGCATCCAGGCGCTCGAGCCGGGGTGGATCACCGCCCGCCAGATCGAAGCGGCACGTATCGCCATGACCCGCCACATCAAGCGCGGCGGCAAGGTCTGGATCAACGTGTTCCCGGACAAGCCCGTCACCGAGAAGCCCGCCGAGACCCGCATGGGTTCGGGCAAGGGCAACCCCGAGCGCTGGGTCGCCGTCGTGCGTCCGGGTCGTGTCCTCTTCGAGCTGTCGTACCACGACGAAGAGGTCGCCCGAGCCGCCATCGACCGCGCCATCCAGAAGCTGCCGATCAAGGCCAAGTTCGTGAAGCGCCAGGAGGGGTTCTGATGGCCAAGACCGCCACCCTCACCGAGCTGAGCGACGACGATCTCGTCGCCGCACTGTCCGAGGCCAAGGAAGAGTTGTTCAACCTGCGCTTCCAGCACGTCACCGGCCAGCTCGACAACTACAGCCGGATCAAGGTCGTGAAGAGGGAGGTGGCTCGGGCGATGACCGAGCTGCGTGCCCGTGAGATCGCGAAAGCAGAAGCGCTGGCCTCGACCGGCGCGACAGAAGATGCAGCCTCCGCTGCGACCGAGGCTGGGGAGTGACAATGGCTGACACATCTGCTGAAGCAACCGAGACCCGCGCCAATCCCCGCAAGGTCCGTGAGGGCCTCGTGGTGTCGAACGGCATGGACAAGACCGCGGTGGTCGCCACCGTCGACCGGGTACGCCACCGTCGCTACAACAAGACGGTCCAGCGGACCACCAAGCTCTTCGTTCATGACGAGGAGAACACCCTGAACGTCGGCGATCGGGTGCGGATCCAGGAGACCCGCCCCCTGTCGAAGAACAAGCGCTGGCGGATCGTCGAGATCCTGGAGCGTGCCCGATGATTCAGCAGGAATCCCGCCTTCGGGTGGCCGACAACAGCGGTGCCAAGGAAGTCCTCTGCATCAAGGTGCTGGGCGGCTCCAAGCGACGCTACGCCGGCATCGGCGACGTGTTCGTCGCCACGGTCAAGGACGCCATGCCCGGCGCTGCGGTCAAGAAGGGCGACGTCGTGAAGTGCGTCGTCGTCCGCACCAAGAAGGCTCGCCGCCGTCCCGACGGCAGCTACATCCGTTTCGACGAGAACGCCGCCGTGCTCATCAACGAGCAGCAGCAGCCTCGCGGAACCCGCATCTTCGGCCCGGTGGGCCGTGAACTCCGCGACAAGCGCTTCATGCGCATCGTGTCGCTGGCACCGGAGGTCCTCTGATGCCCTCGAAGAAGAAGCACACCAACGCCTCGAAGCAGGCGACCCCGATGAAGATCCGCAAGGGTGATCGGGTTGTCGTCCTCGCCGGCAAGGACCGTGGCAAGGAAGGCGTCATTGCCTTCGCCTACCCCGAGAAGGGCACGGTCATCGTCGAGGGCCTCAACGTGGCCAAGAAGCACCAGAAGCCCACTCGGGCCACCATGCAGGGCGGCATCATCGACAAGGAGATGCCGATGGCGGTCTCCAATGTCGCCGTGATCAGCCCCGAGGATGGCAAGCCCACCCGCGTGGGCTACCGATTCGACGCAGACGGCACGAAGGTTCGTGTCTGTCGCCGCACCGGAGCTGATCTCCCATGAGTGAACGTAGTGAACGAGGCCGCCCGGCCCGTTGCCTCAGCAACAAGAGGGCAGAACGATGACCACTGCCGAACTCACCACGCCTCGCCTGAAGGCGAAGTACAACGACGAGATCCGAGCCCAGCTCAAGGACTCGCTCGGCAAGGGCAACATCATGCAGGTGCCCAAGCTCGAGAAGATCGTGGTCAACATGGGTGTCGGCGAGGCCGTCTCCCGCGGTGCCCTGCTCGAGGGTGCGGTGACCGACCTGCAGACCATCACCGGTCAGCACCCCCAGATCACGCGGGCCAAGAAGTCGATCGCCGGCTTCAAGCTCCGTGAGGGGAACGCGATCGGCGCCAAGGTCACCCTGCGGGGCAACCGGATGTACGAGTTCCTCGATCGCCTGATCAGCCTCGCCATCCCTCGCATCCGTGACTTCCGCGGCCTGCCCACCAAGTCCTTCGACGGGAACGGCAACTACACGTTCGGTGTGACCGAACAGCTGATCTTCCCCGAGATCGACTACGACAAGATCGACAGCACCCGTGGCATGGACATCACGTTCGTGACCACCGCAAAGACCGACGCCGAAGGCCGAGCACTCCTCGACGCATTCGGCTTCCCGTTCCGGACCGAAGGACAGTAGCCATGGCGAAGAAGGCACTCGTCAACAAGCAGCAGAAGACCCCGAAGTACAAGGTCCGGGGCTACACCCGTTGCCGCCGCTGTGGTCGTCCGCGCTCGGTGTACCGCAAGTTCGGCCTCTGCCGGGTCTGCCTGCGAGAGCTCGCCCACGCCGGCGAGCTCCCGGGCGTGACCAAGGCCAGCTGGTGAGGAGGTAACGCGATGACGATGACTGATCCCGTCGCCGACATGCTGACCCGCATCCGCAACGCCAACACGGCGATGCACGATGACGTGAGCATGCCCGCCTCGAAGCTGAAGGAATCCCTCGCCGACGTGCTGAAGGCCGAGGGCTACATCACCGACTTCGCGGTGACCGACAACCCCAACGGGCCAGGTCGGACCCTGAAGATCGACATGAAGTACTCGCCGCAGCGGGCCCGGGTGATCTCCGGCCTGAAGCGAGTCTCGAAGCCCGGCCTCCGGGTGTACTCCAAGTCCAACGAGATCCCCCGGGTGTTGGGCGGCCTCGGCGTCGCCGTGGTCTCCACCTCGAAGGGTCTCATGAGCGACCGAGAGGCTCGCAAACGCCGCATGGGCGGCGAGATCCTCTGCTACGTCTGGTAGGAGCTGGCATGTCACGCGTCGGAAGCACCCCGATCTCGGTCCCGTCCGGGGTCGACATCAACGTGAGCGGCTCCACCGTCGAGGTGAAGGGCCCCAAGGGCAGCCTCACCCACGAGCTGCCCGAGCAGATCACCCTCTCCCAGGAGGACGGCACCCTCAACGTCGAGCGCGCCGATGACGAGCGTCAGAGCAAGGCCCTCCACGGGTTGACCCGCTCGCTGCTCGACAACATGGTCCAGGGCGTCAGCGAGGGGTTCAAGAAGGAGCTCGAGATCGTCGGCGTCGGTTACCGCTGCCAGGCCAAGGGCAAGGACGCGCTGGAGTTCCAGCTCGGCTTCTCCCACCCGGTCAACGTGAAGGCGCCCGAGGGCATCGAGTTCGAGGTCCCCCAGCAGACCCAGATCATCGTGAGCGGCATCGACAAGCAGCTCGTCGGCCAGGTGGCCGCCGACATCCGTGCCCTCAAGAAGCCCGAGCCCTACAAGGGCAAGGGCATCCGTTACGCCGGCGAGCACATCATTCGCAAGGCGGCGAAGTGATGCCGAGGTTCAACGCGAAGTAGCGCCACCGGCCCCGAGCAAGGCGGGAAGGCAAGTAGGCAGCACAAGCACAAGGAGCTGCGGCTCCGTCGCCACAACCGGGTGCGTCGCAAGGTGCACGGCACCGCCGAGCGCCCGCGCCTGGCCGTGTTCCGGTCCAACAAGCACATCGCCGTCCAGGTGATCGACGACGATGCCGCTCACACGCTCGCGGCCGCGTCGACCCACGAGGCCGACCTCAAGGGCGGCACCACCAGCGGTGTCGACGCTGCCGCCAAGGTGGGCACGCTGGTGGCCGAGCGGGCCAAGGCCGCCGGCGTCGAGACCGTCGTGTTCGACCGTGGCGGCTTCCGCTACCACGGCCGCATCGCGGCGGTGGCCGACGCGGCCCGAGAAGCAGGATTGAAGTTCTGATGAACGTCGACAACCACATCGCAACAACCGTCGGCGAGACCACGCTGAGCCGGGAGACGGCACGATGAACGATCGAGACAACAAGCCGCACGTTCCCGGTGAGCTCCGGGAGTCGCGCGTCATCAACATCAACCGCGTGGCCAAGGTGGTCAAGGGCGGTCGTCGCTTCTCGTTCACCGCGCTCGTGGTGATCGGCGACGGCGCCGGCCGAGTCGGCCTCGGCTACGGCAAGGCCAAGGAGGTGCCCCTCGCCATCCAGAAGGGCACCGAGGAAGCCAAGCGGAACCTGTTCACCGTTCCCATGGCCGGCCACACCATCACCCACCCGATCATCGGTGAGATGGGTGCCGGTCGGGTGATGCTCAAGCCGGCCGCTCCCGGTACCGGTGTGATCGCCGGCGGTGCGGCCCGCATCATTCTCGAGGAGGCCGGCATCCACGACGTGCTGTGCAAGTCACTCGGCTCGCTCGAACTACATCAACATCGCCCGAGCGACCATCGCCGGTCTGCAGGAGCTGCGTCGCCCCGACGAGGTCGCCGCACTCCGTGGTCTCGATGCCGAAGAGTTCGTGCCGGGCGGTCTGCTCAATGCGTACAAGGAGTCCGAGCGCGAGGCTCGGTCCATCCAACGAGGAGCCTGATCCATGGCACTTCAGGTCACCCAGACTCGCTCCGCCATCGGCACCAAGCCCAAGCAGCGCGGCACGCTCCGTGCGCTCGGCCTCGGTCGCATCGGCTCGAGCAACACCCTCCCGGATCGCCCCGAGATCCGCGGCATGATCAACAAGGTCCCCCACCTCATCGAGTGGGAAGAGGTTCAGGACTAACCATGCGAATCCATGATCTCCAGCCCAACGAGGGCTCGAACAAGCGCAAGAAGCGTGTCGCCCGCGGCATCGCGGGCAAGGGCGGCAAGACCGCCGGCCGCGGCACCAAGGGCCAGAAGGCCCGCAACACCGTGCCGGTGTGGTTCGAGGGTGGCCAGATGCCGCTCCACAAGCGGGTGCCGAAGCTTCGCGGCTTCAACAACCCGTTCCGTGTGGAGTACCAGGCCATCAACCTGGACACCATCGCCGAGTCCGGCCTCACCGAGGTCACCCCGGACACGCTGTTGGCGGCCGGCCTCGTCTCCAAGGGCTCGCTCGTGAAGATCCTCGGCCGCGGCGAGCTCGCCGGCAAGGTCGATGTTCAGGCCCACGCCTTCTCGAAGTCAGCTGAAGCAGCTATCACTGCTGCGGGCGGTACGGTGACCGTGCTGCCCAAGCCGTGGGGCGACGGCCGTCCTCCGGCAAAGGGCAACGCCCTCACCAACCGATAGCGCCCACGACCGAAACCGGTCGGAGCGACCACAGGGAGAACCAGTGGCTGGAGCAAGCATCCTGAACGTGTTCCGGGTCGAAGACCTGCGGAACAAGATCGCGTTCACGTTGGCCCTGCTCGTGCTGTACCGCATCGGGACCCACATCCCGGCGCCCGGCATCGACATCGACGCGATCCAGGTGCTCGACCTGGAGAACGCACCGACCAAGAGGGTGGGACGCTCGCGTTCCTCCGGCTGTTCTCCGGCGGCGCGCTCACCCAGTTCGCGATCTTCGCGCTGGGCATCCTGCCGTACATCACGGCGTCGATCATCATGCAGATCCTCGGTGTGGTGATCCCCCGGGTCGAGCAGTGGCAACAGATGGGCGCGGTCGGCCAGCGCAAGATCACCCAGACCACGCGCTACATGACGATCGGCATCGCGCTGCTCCAGTCGACGGCCTTCGCCTTCCTGTTCCACAACGGTGGCGGTGGCTTCGGTGGCCACTCTGTCCGACGGCACGTCGCTCGACCTGCTGCCCAACTTCACCGCCCCACGAGTGGCCCTGGTGGTGCTGACGCTGACGGCCGGCACCGCGCTGCTGATGTGGATGGGCGAGCTGATCACCCAGAACGGCATCGGCAACGGCATGTCGCTGATCATCTTCGTGTCGGTCGTGAGCTCGCTGCCCAACCAGGGTGCGCTCGTCCGCCAGGACGCCGGCATCGGTGGCCTGATCGGCGTCATCCTGCTCTTCATCGTCCTGCTGGTGGTGATCGTCTTCGTCGAACAGGGCCAGCGCCGCATCCCGGTCCAGTTCGCCAAACGGGTGGTCGGTCGCAAGCATGTTCGGCGGCCAGTCCACCTACATTCCGCTGAAGGTCAACCAGGCCGGCGTCATCCCCGATGATCTTCGCCAGCTCGGTGCTCTACCTGCCCCAGCTGCTGGCGTCGGTCCTGCCCTCGGACAACGACGCCATCAACAACACCTGGGAGCGAGTTCGTCCAGGACTTCGATCAACGACAACATGGTCGAACCCCGACCAGCCCCTTCGTATCTGATCTTCCTCGGTCTGTCATGATCGTGGGCTTCGCCTACTTCTACACCGCCATCACCTTCGACCCGGTCAAGTCAGGCCGACACCATCCGCAAGCAGGGTGGCTTCATCCCCGGTATCCGCCCCGGACCCCAGACCGAGCGGTACCTCGGCCAAGATCCTGAACCGCGATCACCCTGGCCGGTGCGCCCTTGTTCATTGCGGCCTGGTCGCCCTGCTGCCGACCTTCATCCTCGCCAAGGTGCTCGACGAAGGAAACGTGGGCCAGATCAGCTTCGGCGGCATCTCGATCCTCATCGCGGTGGGCGTCAGAACTCGAGACGATGAAGCAGCTCGGCAGCCAGCTGATGATGCGCAACTACGAAGGCTTCCTGAAGTATCTCGGTTCAGAACTCGGAGGTTGCTGCATCGAAGGCTGTGGTCGGCCTGGACGTTCATGCGGCCTTTGTCGATCGACAGCCGAAGCTGGATCGATCGAGGCTGGGGGCCAAGCTACGAAGGCCCCGTTCCGTCGAAGGGCGCGACCGCGTAGGAGCGAGCGACGAGCGACATCGCAGCGCCTTCGACGCGGCCGCAGAAGCAGCCGAGGCCACACGTCGTGGGGCTGACTCCGCGAACGCGGTGCTCGGCCGATAGATTCAATCGAGCTCGAAAACCAACAATGGAGTTGGGCAAGGTGGCACTCAGAATGATCATCCTGGGGCGGCAGGGTTCGGGGAAGGGTACGCAGGCGGCGCGGATCGCCGAGGAGTACGAGGTGCCGCACATCTCCACCGGCGACATGTTGCGCGCCGCGGTCGAGCCGAAGGGACCGAGTTCGGTCGAGAAGGCCAAGGTCCATCATGGATGCCGGTGATCTTGTGCCCGACGACGTCATGATCGGCGATGGTCGACGAGCGGTTGTCCAGAAGCCCGACGCCGACCAGCCGGCTTTCCTGCTCGACGGCTTTCCACGAACGCCGGCGATCAGGCCGTACGCCCTGGTCGAAGCTTTGCTCGGCGATCGCAAGCTCGACGCTCGCCATCAATCTCGATGTCGCCGTCGAGGTCGTGACCGAGCGCATGATGGCGCGAGGCCGCGAGGACGACACGCCGGAGTCGATCGCCCGTCGCCTGGAGCTGTACGAGGCCGAGACCGCCCCGCTGCTGAGCTGGGCGGAGGATCGCGGCATCCTGCACGTGGTCGATGGCCTCGGCACCGAAGAAGAGGTCTTCGCCCGCCTCCAGAAGGTCATCGAGACGGTGTAGTCCCGTATCCCGACGGTTGTCGGGATGCGGCTGCGCCGGAGGCGCTGGTCCCCTCGGCGTGCCTCGTCGCGGGGGCGGAACCCCACGTTCGGGGACCGAACGCGTTCACACGGGGTCCGTACCGAAACAAGCGTTGTGATGCGGGAAGACAGGGTTGGTTGCGCGCAGCGCGCGCCTATAGGCTTGTCTGCTGGCTCGGCCGCCGCTTTCTTCGCGTGTGGCGGCGGACCACACCCCCGAGCAAGGAGTCGGACAACTGCCGAAATCAAAGGAAGATGCGATCGTGATGGAGGGGACGGTCATCGAACCCCTCCCCAACGCCATGTTTCGAGTCGAACTCGACAATGGCCACAAAGTTCTCGCCCACATCTCGGGAAAGATGCGCATGCACTACATCCGCATCCTGCCGGGTGACAAGGTCCAGGTGGAGCTCACGCCGTACGACCTCGAACGCGGCCGCATCACCTATCGGTACAAGTAGTCCGAACCCCCGCCCCCAAGACAGGTTCAGCAATGAAGGTTCGTCCAAGCGTCAAGCCCATGTGTGACAAGTGCCGCGTCATCCGCCGGCACGGTGTCGTGCGCGTGATCTGCAGCAACCCACGCCACAAGCAGCGCCAGGGCTGAGGAGAAAGACAGAAATGGCACGTATCGCCGGAGTCGACATCCCGCGTGAGAAGCGCGCGGTGATCTCGCTCACCTACATCTACGGGGTCGGTCCCACCATGGCCCGCCACGTCTGTGAGGCCACATCGGTCAACGAGAACACTCGTGTCCGCGACCTGACCGACGATGAGGTCGCGAGAGCTCCGCGGCTACATCGAAGGCGAGCTCCGCGTCGAGGGTGATCTCCGGCGTGAGGTGTCCCAGGACATCAAGCGCAAGATGGAGATCGGCTGCTACCAGGGCCTGCGCCACCGTCGCGGCCTCCCCGTCCGGGGACAGCGCACCCACACCAATGCCCGTACCCGGAAGGGACCGAAGAAGACGGTCGCCGGCAAGAAGAAGGCGAAGTAGGAGTCATGGCGAAGCCCCCCGCCGGTGGTCGTCGACCCCGCAAGCGCGAGCGCAAGAACATCACCCACGGTGTTGCGCACATCAAGAGTTCGTTCAACAACACCATCGTCTCCATCTCCGACCAGCAGGGCAACGTGCTGGCGTGGGCCTCGGCCGGCAACGTCGGTTTCAAGGGCTCCCGGAAGAGCACACCGTTCGCCGCCCAGATGGCCGCCGAGCAGTGCGCCCGTCGGGCCATGGAGCACGGTGTCCGCAAGGTCGACGTTCAGGTGAAGGGCCCGGGGTCCGGTCGTGAGACCGCCATCCGGTCGCTCCAGAACGCCGGCATCGAGGTGACCGGTATCAAAGACGTCACCCCGGTTCCCCACAACGGCTGCCGCCCGGCCAAGCGGCGGAGGGTCTGATCCATGTCGCGCTACACCGGACCGAAGGCGCGCGTGTCCCGCCGCCTGGGCACCAACATCTGGGGCACCAAGGGCGAGACCATCGCCCTCGACAAGCGCCCGTACCCTCCGGGTGACCACGGCCGCACCCGCCGCCGCGGGAACGTCTCGGAGTACCTCCTGCAGCTGCAGGAGAAGCAGAAGGCCCGCTTCACGTACGGCCTCACCGAGCGCCAGTTCCGCAACATCTTCAAGGAAGCCAGCCGCCGTCAGGCGTGACCGGCGAGAACATGCTCCGGTACCTCGAGCTGCGCCTCGACAACGTCGTGTACCGGTCGGGCTGGGCGGCCACCCGCCCGCAGGCCCGCCAGCTCGTCAACCACGGCCACATCGACGTCAACGGCCGCCGCGTCAACATCCCGAGCTACCGCCTTCGCAAGGGCGACATCGTCACCCTGCGTCCCAAGACTCGGGACATGGTCGTCGTACAGTGGAACCTCGACGTGCTCGACCGCCAGGCCCCGGCCTGGATCGACATGGTCGAGGACGGCTTCGGCGCCCAGGTCCGCGAGCTGCCCATCCGTGAGCAGATCGACGTGCCCGTGCGCGAGCAGCTCATCGTCGAGCTCTACAGCAAGTAACCACCACGACACCCGCCCCGGCATCGGCTCGGGGCACCCCGTCTCGTCCCCATTGCTCGCCGTCCCAGGCGGCGACAACCCTCAGAGGTAGCCATGCTGGTCATTCAGCGCCCGTCAGTTGAAGCAGTCGACGAGGAGCATCCGACCCGTCAGCGGTTCTCCGTCTCCCCGCTCGAGCCCGGCTTCGGCCACACGCTCGGGAACTCGCTGCGCCGGACCCTGCTCTCGTCGATCCCCGGCGCCGCCGTCACCCAGGTGCGCTTCGACGACGCCCTGCACGAGTACGACACCATCAGCGGTGTCACCGAGGACGTCACCGAGATCCTCCTCAACATCAAGGACCTCGTGCTCCGGACCCACTCCGACGAACCGGTCGTGCTCCGCCTCGATGTTCGCGGCCCCGCCACCGTCACCGCCGCCGACCTCATCGGCAACCCCGAGGTCGAGGTCCTGAACACCGAGCTCGCGATCGCCACCGTCAGCGGCAAGGGCCGCCTCGCCCTCGACCTCACCGTCGAGCGTGGCCGGGGGTACGTGTCGGCCGAGGTCAACAAGACCTCCGCCACCATCGGCGTCATCCCGGTCGACTCGATCTTCTCGCCGGTACGCCGAGTGACGTTCGAGGTGGAGCCCACCCGCGTCGAGCAGTCCAACGACTTCGACCGGCTCGTCCTCGACATCGAGACCGACGGCGCCATCTCGCCTCGTGAGGCCCTCGCCTCCGCCGGCGGCACCCTGCGTGCCCTGGTCCAGCTCGTCGAAGAGATGAGCGAGGAGCCCCAGGCGCTGGAGCTCACCGACGTGGCCACCGGCACCGCCGGCTCGCCCGACCTCGAGCTCCCCATCGAAGATCTCGACCTCTCCGAGCGTCCCCGCAACTGCCTCAAGCGTGCCCAGGTCAACACCGTGGGTGAGCTGCTGCGCAAGACCGAGGACGACCTCCTGGCCATCACCAACTTCGGCCAGAAGAGCCTCGACGAGGTCATCGTCAAGCTGGACGAGCGCGGTCTGCAGCTCGCCACCCGGGATTAGGAACGACCATGCCGGCTACCCCCAAGAAGGGCCGTCGTTTCGGCGGCAGCTCCGCGCACCAGAAGGCCATGATGGGCAACCTCGTTGCGTCCCTCATCGCCGCCGAGGGCATCACCACCACCGAGGCCAAGGCCAAGGCCATGCGCCCCATCGCCGAGAAGATGATCACCAAGGCCAAGAAGGGTGGGCTCCACAACCACCGTCAGATCCTGGCTTTCCTGCGTGACCAGGAGATCGCCGACAAGCTGATGGAGGACGTGGGTCCGCGTTACGCCGACCGTCCGGGTGGGTACACCCGCATCCTCAAGGTCGGCCCTCGCTACGGCGACAACGCACCAATGGTGCGCATCGAGTTGGTCTGAGTCCTTTCGCAATCGCGGCTTCGTCGCTGGCGCTCCTCTGGCCGCTCTGCTGAGCGCAAGCGCTGTTGCGCTCGACCGGCGGAGCCGGATCGAGCTCCCCGTGTGGGCTGCTCTGCGGCGGAGGATGGCGTCAGGTGGTGGCGGCGCGGTACAGCGCTCGGGCCCCGGACTCGAACGCTTCAGCCACCGTCCTCAGCGCGGCGGGGGTGGTGGCGCGAGATGGCGTGTCTTCGGGGCAGTGGAAGTCTCGACCCGCGCCGGTGATCGACAGCAGCGGGATGCCGAGGTGACAGAACCTCTGAGCCTCGCCCAACCATGACGCGCTGTCGCACTGGAGATCGAGACCTGCGGAGGCCAGTGCCTCGCTCATCGCCGAGGCTGCGGCCGGCGGGAGCGAGGTCCGGGCCGTCCGGGTGGTCGTGAGCGCCCGGTCGGGGCCCTCACCGGGCTCGACGACGGCCACCGAGGCGCCGATGTGGACGACGCCCACGGCGTCGGTGTCGGGGTGTTCCTCGAGCCAGCGCGCGGCACCGAGGTACGTCAGCTCATGTGCACCCGTCGCGAGTACCAGCAGGGGGAGGTCGGCCAGCGCCTCGGCCAGGTGGAAGAGGACGGCAACACCGGTGCCTCGCTCGCCGGCGCAGCCGAACCATCCCGTGAGGGGCGTGGTCACGATCAGCGGCGGGCCCGGGACCGCGTTCCGGGCGACGACGTTCGTCGTTGCCCCGGGCTCGGTCCACGCATGCACCGAGAGCTGGAGTGAGCCGGCACGCACGCGTGCTGCATCGCGGCCCGGTACGAGGACCACCGGGAAGTCCGACGGCTCGGCCTCCGGGTCGCGGTTGACCGCTCGCAGCGATCCTTCCGGATGGACGGTCGGGACGACCAGTGCCGCGGCCCCGCCTGCCCGGGCGGCGGTGATCGGCCCCACGAGCGCCTCGGGTCGGCCGCCGTGGTGGGGGTCGTCGCTGTCCAGCACCGCGACGGTTCCGGTGTGGAGCGTGCCCGTCCACTCGTAGGGCACGGCCAGATGGTCGACGGGCTCGCCGTCGCAGGTCAGGGTGCTGTCCGCCATCCACCGACCGAAGGGGACCGCGTGCGTCTCGACCGTCAGCCCGCGGTCGGCGAGCTCGTCGGCCACCCAGGCCGCCGTGGTCCGGTCGACGTCGGTCCCGGCGCGGTGGATCCCGAACGACCAGTAGCGGTCGACCAGGTCGAAGAGTGCTGCTCCGTCTGCGGTCACGGTCCGACCGTAATCCGCTGGTCGGGACCATGGGCCCTGGGTGCGCGACGACGGTTCGACGACGCTCGAGGCATGGCAGCAGCCATGGAGCTGGTGGACGTGACCCGAACGTTCGGCGACATCGTGGCCGTCGACGCGCTCAGCCTGACGATCGAGCCAGGCGAGGTGGTCGGCTTCATCGGGCCGAACGGTGCAGGGAAGTCGACGACCATCCGCATGATCCTCGATTACGTGCGCCCGACCCATGGATCGATCAGCGTCCTCGGGCTCGACGTTCGCGAGGACACCGTCGAGGTGCACCGGCGGTTGGGCCACCTGCCCGGCGAGCTGACCGTGCCGGGCGCCATGACGGCGGGTCGCCTGATCCGCTGGTTCGCGGAGTTGCGCGGCGTCTCACCGGCCCACGGCTTTGCGCTCGCGGAGCGGCTGTCGCTGGACACGGGCCGAGCGATGCGCGACCTGTCGGCCGGCAATCGTCAGAAGGTCGGCCTCGTCCAGGCGTTCATGCACCGGCCTCCGGTGCTGTTGCTCGACGAGCCGACCAAGGGCCTGGATCCGGTGATGCAGCGGGAGTTCCGGCACCTGGTCGCGGACGCACGCGACGCCGGCACCACCGTCTTCGTGTCGTCACACGTCCTCCACGAGGTCGAGGCGATCTGTGACCGGGTCGCGATGATCGTGGAAGGCCGCTTGCGCGACGTCACCACCACCACGGACCTGGGGTCGCGGCGGACGCTCGTCGTCACCGTTCGGGGTGCCCCTGACCTGGCGCTCGCTCGAGCCATCCCGGGTCTGTGTTCCATCGACGCGGAGCAGACACCCGTCGGTACACGGGTCACGCTCACGGTCGACGGCGATGTGGACCACGTGGTCAAGTGGGCCGCCACACACCACGTCCTGGACCTCGCGTCCGACCGAGCCGCCCTGGACGATGTCTTCCTCGGGCAGCTCGCGGAGCCGGTCTCGTGAGGGCGCTCCCGCTCGCCCGAGAGGACCTGCGGGACCGTTCGGGGTCGCTCATCGGTTGGATGCTCGGCATCGGGGTCTACAGCGCGCTGATGTTGGCGCTCTACCCGAGCGTCCGCGACTCCGACGCCGTGGCCGCAGCGGTCGAGGACTACCCCGATGTGCTCCAGGAGTTCCTGGGAGGCGACGGCGCGCTGGACATCACGTCCGGGCCCGGGTTCCTCCAGGCAGAGGTGTTCGGTCTGGTGCTGCCTCTCCTGCTGACGATCGCCGCAGTCGGTGTGGCCGCACGCTTCGCCGGCGATCAACGGTCGGGACTCCTCGATCTGGTGATGGCGAACCCGGTCAGTCGTCGGCGGGTGGTTGGCGAGCGCTCGCTCGTGGGCCTGGTCGTCGTCGTCGGGCTGGCCCTGGTGGCCGTGCTGGTCCTGGGTGCGTTCTCTTCGGCGGTCGACCTGGAGGTTGCGTTCGTCGACCTGCTGGCCGCCGCGATCGCCACGGCGGTCCTGGCCTCGTTCCACGGGGCGCTGGCGCTGCTCGTGGCGGCGTGGACGGGGGAGCGCGGCGTGGCGATCGCCGCGGCGTCGGTGGCGTTCACGCTCGGCTATGTGGTGGCCGGCCTGGGCGGCATCGTCGGCTGGCTCGGCCCTGTCCGCGCACTGTCGCCCCACCACCGGACCGTGGGCAGCCAACCGCTGCGGGACGGTCTGGAGATCGGTGTGCTGGGGGTGGCCGCTGCGACCGCGGTGCTCGTCTGGGCTGCCGTCGAGGCATTCGAGCGTCGTGACCTGATCTGAGCCCGGCCACAATGGTCGTATGCCGCGTCCGCCCAGGCCCGAGGTCGCCCCGCCCCCGCCGGGCCTACGACGCTTCGCCGCCGTCCTCGCCTATGACGGCGCGGCGTACCACGGGTTCGCCGCCAACCCGGGTGTGGAGACCGTCGCCGGCGCCGTCGACGCAGCGCTCGGTCGCATCCTCGCGTGCGACATCCGGGTCACCTGCGCCGGTCGGACCGACGCCGGGGTCCACGGGTGGGGACAGGTGGTGTCCTTCGACGGCCCCCGCGACGCCGACGTCGATCGGCTACAGCACTCGCTGAACCGCATGCTCGCTCCGAGCATCGTCGTGCGGGACCTGAGTCCGGTCACCGACGACTTCGACGCTCGGTTCTCGGCCGAGGGTCGGACCTACCGATATCGGATCCTGAACCGCGGTCACGGCGATCCCTTCCTGCACCACCTGAGTTGGCACGTGCCCGGGGCCCTCGACCTGGGCGCGATGGAAGCCGCAGCTGGGCACCTCGTGGGCGAACACGACTTCTCGTCGTTCTGTCGCCGCAGGACCGTTCTGGTGGACGGCGAACACGTCGAGGCCGACCTGACTCGAGAGGTCCATCGCATCGACGTCGTGACCGAGCCCGGCGACCTGGTCGATCTGTGGCTCACCGCCAATGCCTTCTGCCATCAGATGGTTCGAGCCATCACCGGCACGCTCGTGGAGGTCGGTCTGGGCCGGCGCGACGCCTCGTCGATCCCCGCCACCATCGCGGCCCGCGACCGTCACACCGCGGGCGCGCTGGCCCCGCCACAGGGCCTCACCCTGTGGTCGGTGACCTATTGAGGTCGAAGACATCGCAGGTGTGCAGTTGGAAGCGCGCCCGACGCACCCGTATCCTTGTCTGCTGGTCTGAGCGGCCACTGCTGCCGCGACCACACACCCGGACCACCTGGACGAAGACGAACCGTGAAGACCTACACCCCGAAAGCTGCCGAGATCGAGCGCCAGTGGCACGTCGTTGACGCCGAAGGCCTCGTCCTCGGCCGCATGGCCACCGAGGTCGCCCGCATTCTGCGCGGCAAGCACAAGCCCACGTTCACCCCGCACATGGACACGGGTGACCACGTCATCATCATCAACGCCGACAAGGTCGTGCTCACCAACGACAAGGCGAAGGACAAGATGATGTACCGCCACTCGGGCTACCCGGGTGGCATCAAGTCCACGACCTACGCCGATCTGTTGGACAACAAGCCCGCCGAGGCCGTCCGCGGTTCGGTGCGCGGCATGCTTCCCAAGAACCGCCTCGGCCGCCAGATGCTCACCAAGCTGAAGGTGTACGCCGGCCCCACACACCCGCACGACGCCCAGAAGCCCCAGCCGTTGTCGCTGGAGCACGCTCGGGCCCGCGAAGCCTCCTGAGGACGATTGACATGACTGTGCTCGCTCAGACCACCGGCCGCCGCAAGCGCGCCGTCGCTCGTGTCCGGATTCGTCCCGGTGACGGCACCATCACGGTCAACGGCCGTACCGTCGAGGACTACTTTCCCTCGGAGACGCACCGGATGGTGCTCTCCGAGCCGCTCAAGATCACCCAGACCGATTCGGCCTACGACGTGGACGTGACCCTGCACGGTGGCGGCCCCACCGGCCAGGCTGGTGCGGTGCGCCTGGGCATCGCCCGTGGCCTCGTCGACATCGACACCGAGATGCGCGAGCCCCTCAAGCGCGCCGGCTTCCTCACCCGCGACCCGCGGAAGAAGGAGTCCAAGAAGTACGGCCTCAAGAAGGCCCGCAAGGCTCCGCAGTACAGCAAGCGCTGATTGCGGCCCGGACGCACGACGCCGTGCTGACCGGGTCCACGCGCATCCACTTCACGAGCGCCGCTGTCGGCCGATGGGCATGTCGGACGGCAGTATTCTGAGGCGCGCATGTTGAAGTTCGGGACAGACGGCATCCGGGGGCGGGCGTACCACGATCTGACGATCGAGGACGTCGAGGCGCTCGCGGTCACGGCCGGTGAAGTGCTGGGTGGCGAGGCCATGATCATCGGCACCGACACTCGCGAGTCCGGCCCGGACTTCGTGGCCGCGATCTGTCGCGGGATCGCGCGCCTGGGCATCGATCCGTGGTTCATCGGCGATGCCCCCACACCGGCGGTGGCGGTCGCGTGCGCTCGCCACGGCCTCCCCGGAGCGATGGTGTCGGCGTCACACAACCCGTACCACGACAACGGCGTGAAGTTCTTCGCCCCGGGTGGCCGGAAGCTGACCGACGACCAGCAGCAGACCATGGAGCAGCTGCTGGCCGAGCGGGAGCGCCTGGAACCCTTCGAGGGTGCTCGAGCGTTCGATCGCTCCGACCTGCTCGCGGAGTACGGCGATGCCGTGGTCGCGAGTATCGGCGGACGGAACCTCGACGGGTTGCGCATCGTGGTCGACTGCGCCAACGGCGCCGCCTCCACCATCGCCCCGGCCACCCTCGCGACGTTGGGGGCCGAGGTGATCACGCTGCATGCGCAGCCCGACGGTCGCAACATCAACGACGGCGCCGGCTCGACCGACATGGCCCGCCTCAGCGGGCGGGTCGTCGAGAGCAGCGCTGATCTGGGTGTGGCCTTCGACGGTGACGCCGACCGGATGCTGGCGGTCGACGGCACCGGCGAGATGGTCGACGGTGACGAGATCATCGGCATCTGCGCGATCGATCGCGCGAGCCGTGACCTCCTGCCCCAGCGGACCGTGGTCGTCACCGTGATGACCAATCTCGGTTTCCACCTCGGGATGCAGCGCCACGACATCGCCGTCCACCAGACCCCCGTCGGTGATCGGCACGTGTTGGAAGCGCTCGAGGCCAACGGCTGGTCGCTCGGTGGCGAGCAGTCCGGCCACGTGATCTTCCACGACCTCGCACCGACCGGAGACGGCCTGTTGACGTGCGTGCAACTGCTCGACACCGTCGCTCGCTCCGGTGCGACACTCGCCGAACTCGCGGCCGCCGCGATGACGCGCCTCCCCCAACGACTTCGCAACGTGCGGGTCGACGGTGACGCCAAGGCGACAATGGGTGCCATCGAGGCCGAGATCGACCGGGTGGCTGCCGGGCTCGGCGACACGGGGCGCCTCCTGGTTCGGCCGTCCGGGACCGAGCCCCTGATCCGGGTGATGGCCGAGGCCCCCACCCAGGAAGAGGCCGACGCCGCCGTCGACGACCTGGTCGACGTGCTCGAGCGTCGCTGAGCGCAGGCGGTCGGGAACCCATCGTGGCCGTCGCGGGTGTGTGGTGGGGCCGATGGCCCGGGGAGACCTCCCCAGCGATCGCGCCCGGGACCGACCCTTACACTGGCACCACCCCGATTCACCCCTGATCGGCGAAGGGATTCAAACACCTATGTGCGGCATCGTGGCCATCGTGCGCCGGCGGGCGACCCGTTCCGTGCCCTCGACCGAGGAGATCCTCGATCTCCTCCCGGTCGAGACCGGCACCCTGTCGGCGGATCCGGTGCTGCTCGCCGGGCTCGCCCGCTCCTTCGAGGACATCAACCGAGCCCTGGGCGGCGTTCCGGGCGTCACCGCGCTCGTCAACGACGCTGACCTGACGGCGATGCTCACAGCTCGGATCGACCAGGTGGAAGCGGCCATCAACAGTCTCGAGGCGGCGCTCGAAGCGGCCGACACCGAGGCGGGAGAAGCGGTCAACGCCGCCCTCCTCCGGCTCAAGGACGCGGTGTGGGCCATCGGCCGTGACCGCCTCCGTACCGCCCGCGCCGTCATCGGGCTCTGCGACGGGGTGGTGACCGTGGCCTCCATCGAAGCCATGACCTCGGTCCAGGAGGCCCTGTCCGCCATCGATCGCCTCGAGGTCCGGGGGCGCGACTCGGCGGGCCTGCACCTGCTGGTGCGGGGACACGGCCTCGATCTCCAGTCCGAGGCCATCGCGGCAACGATCGCCGCCCGCGGCCAGGACGCCAACTTCGGATCGGGCTCCGTGCGCATCGCCGACGGCCATCTGAGCTTCGTCTACAAGGCCGCCGCCGAGATCGGCGAGCTGGGCGACAACACGGCGGCATTGCGAGCGGCCATCGTCTCCGACGAGCTGTTGCGCCGCGCCCTCGACAACGATCAGGCCTCGGTGACCGTGCTCGGCCACACCCGATGGGCCAGCGTCGGCATCATCAGCGAGCCGAATGCCCACCCGCTGAACTCCGAGCAGGCGAGCGACTACTCCTGCCCCTACGTGACCGCTGCGCTGAACGGTGACGTCGACAACTTCGCCGACCTCAAGGCCACCGAGCGTCTGGCGATCGCGCCGGCGATCAGTACCGACGCCAAGGTCATTCCGACCCTGATGGGCAAGCATCTCGAAGGGCTCGATGAGCGAACCGAGCTGACCGGCGTCGACGAGTCGTTCCGTCGCACCGTGGCCGCGCTCGAGGGATCCGTCGCCATCGCGGCCAGCGCCGCAGTGACCCCCGGCCGCCTTCAGCTCGCGCTTCGCGGCAGCGGTCAGGCGCTCTACGTCGGTCTGGGCGAAGACAGCTTCCTCGTGGCCTCCGAGCCCTACGGCGTGGTCGAGGTCACCGATCGCTACCTCCGGATGGATGGTGAGACTCCGGGCAACCCCGACAACCCCACGGCCAGCCGTGGTCAGATCATCTCGCTCGATGGGAGCCGCGCCGGCGACATCGAGGGGATCCGTCGGGTCGCCTACGACGGCACCGAGCTGCCGGTCACCGACGACGACGTCACCGAGGCCGAGATCACGACCCGCGACATCGATCGGGGAGCGTTCCCGCACTTCCTGCTCAAGGAGATCTCCGAGGCGCCGCAGTCCTTCCGCAAGACCCTTCGGGGCAAGCTGCGCGAACAGGACGGTTCGTTCGACGTTCGCCTGAGCACCGACACCCTGCCCGAAGGCATCCGAACCCGGCTCCGCGACGGTTCGATCCGCCAGGTCCTGGTGATCGGACAGGGGACCGCCGCCGTCGCGGGCCAGAGCCTGGCGCTGTTGTTGGGCCGAGAAGCGACCGGCCTCCATGTCGAAGCCCTGCCCGCCACCGAGCTCTCGGGCTTCCACATGCGCTCGGACATGAGCGACACCCTGGTGGTCGCCATCAGCCAGTCGGGCACGACGACCGACACGAACCGCACCGTCGACCTGGTCCGAGGTCGGGGCGCGTCGGTCATCGCGATCGTGAACCGCCGCGGTTCGGACCTGACCGACAAGAGCGACGGTGTGCTCTACACCTCCGACGGCCGCGACGTCGAGATGAGCGTGGCCTCCACCAAGGCCTTCTACTCCCAGATCGCCGCCGGCGCGTTGCTGGCGATCGCGATCGCCGACGAGGTGAACGGCGAGGACGCGCAACACGGCGGGCGCCAGAGCATTCTGCGAAGCCTCCGCGATCTCCCCGCCGCCATGGAGCGAGTCATCGGCCAGCGGGCCGACATCGGCAAGGCCGCCGCCGAGTTCGCGCCGCCGCGCCGGTACTGGGCGATCGTCGGCAACGGCCCCAACGTCGTGGCGGCTCGCGAGATCCGGATCAAGCTCTCCGAGCTCTGCTACAAGTCGATCGCCGCGGACTCCACCGAGGACAAGAAGCACATCGACCTCTCGTCGGAGCCGCTGATCCTCATCTGCGCCGCCGGCCTGGTCGGCTCCACCGCCTCCGACGTCTCGAAGGAGGTCGCGATCTACCGCGCGCACAAGGCGGCCCCCATCGTCATCGCCGACGACACCGCCGAGTATCCGGCGGCACTCCACGTCATCAAGGTGCCGACCATCGACCCGGCCCTCGCCTTCGTGCTGTCGACGGTCGCCGGCCACCTGTTCGGCTACGAGGCGGCCCTGTCGATCGACGCGCAGGCCCGGCCGCTGCGGGAGACCCGGGCAGCGGTCGAGCAGGCCGTGTCCGAGCACCCCGACATGACCGGCGAGGTCATGCTCCAGACCCTCCGTCCCGCCATCGCACAGCAGGCACAGCGCTTCCTGGAGGGTGTCCGGGCCGGCGAGTACAACGGTCACCTCGAAGCCTCCAGCGCCACCCGCATCGCGTCGCTGTTCCGCTACGCGATCGGCACGATTCCGCTGGACTCCTATCAACTCGACTTCGGCAAGGTGGGTACACCTGCCACGGTGCTCGAAGACCTCGCCGCTGCGCTGACCGTGGGTATCGAGGATCTCACGCGGCCGATCGACGCCATCAAGCACCAGGCGAAGACGGTGACGGTCGGTATCTCCCGCTCCGACGAGGAGCTCATCGAGGTCGGCCTGGTCCGGGAGTTGTTGGCAGCCGGGGCACCGCGCGATCGTCTGAGCTACCAGAACCTGCGGACGTTGGCCTCGCTCGACCCCGCCGTGGCGTCGGTCCTCGGCCACATTCGCTACCGGATCGAGGGTGATGTCGACGGCGACGCGCAGCTGGTCATCGTGGACCGGGGTGGCGTCGCGCGCGAACTGCCGAGCCGGGTCGACCGCGATCCGTCGCTCCGAGGCAGCAAGCACCTGGTGGCGGTCGAGCGACAGATCCTGGTGACCCGGGGACGTCGGGACGGCCGCCTCATCGCGATCGTTCCCGAGATCAAGGACAAGCAGGCGGTGGGGATCACGTTGCTGCATCTCCAGCTCGAGGACTCGCTGGATGCCAACGTGGCCCGTGGTCTGCTGCAGGGCTACCGCAACCGGTACTCGGGTCTCCGTGACTTCGTGACGGAGACGGAGCCGACCTTCCGGGAGGACCTGCTGGGTTCGGTCCCGGTGGCCGACCTGCTCGTGCTCCCGATCACGCAGCTCGCGGAGTACTGGACGAACACCGCCGACTGAGCCGAGGGCCCGCCCGGCCCGGGCGGGGCAGGGCGGTACGATCGCCCCGTGATCCCGATCGTCACGCCGGAGGAGATGGCCGCGGTCGACGCGGCGGCGCCGGAGCCCATCGAGGTGCTCATCGAGCGGGCGGGCGCGTGTGTCGCGTGGGCGGCGCGGCGGATGCTCGGGGGTGTCTACGGCCACCGCGTGGTCGTGGTGGCGGGCAAGGGGAACAATGGCGCCGACGGTCGGGTCGCGGCCGAGCGCCTCGCTCGGTGGGGGGCGAGGGTCCGGGTCATCGACGCTGCTGCGGCGCCGCCTGACCTCCCGGCCGCAGACCTCGTGATCGATGCCGCCTTCGGGACCGGCCTCGCCAGGCCCTATGCGCCGCCGCGGACCGACGCTCCGGTGCTCGCGGTCGACATCGCATCCGGCGTCGACGGGCTCACGGGCGCGGTCCCGGGTTCTGCACTCCCGGCGGTGCACACGGTCACCTTTCAGGCACTGAAGCCCGGCCTGCTCTTCGAGCCTGGCGCGTCCTACTCCGGTACGGTCGAGGTGGCCGATCTCGGGCTCGACGTCAGTGCGACCAGGACCCACTTGCTGACCGCAGACGACGTGCATCGGTGGTTGCCGCCTCGATCGGCCGCTGCCCACAAGTGGCACCACGCGACATGGGTGGTGGCCGGCGCGCCCGGCATGTCGGGTGCAGGCGAGCTCGCCTCACGAGCGGCAGCCAGGGCCGGTGCCGGGTTCGTCCGGTGGAGCTGTCCCGGCGTGGAGGTGTCAGGCGCGATGGAGGTCGTGACCCATCACCTTCCGGCGAGCGGCTGGGCCGACGACGTGCTGGCGGCCGACCGGGTCGACCGCTTCGCCAGCATGGTGATCGGGCCGGGACTCGGGCGCGGCCCCGACGTGTCGTCCCAGGTGTGGGAAGCGCTGGCGGGCACCGCCTGTCCGACGGTCGTCGATGCCGACGGGATCTGGGCGCTGGCCGATCATGGTTCCATGCCCCGCGGCGGTCTCGTGCTGACGCCCCACGACGGCGAGTTCGAGAAGCTGACGGGGAGGCGGCCGGGCGGGGACCGGATCGAAGCCGCCCGAACCGCGGCCGCCGAACTGGACGTCGTGGTGCTGCTCAAGGGACCTGCCACCGTCGTGGCCGCACCGGAGGGAGACGTGCTGATCTCGGCCAGCGGGGACCAGCGGCTGGCGACCGCGGGCAGCGGCGACGTGTTGAGTGGCATCGTCGGTGCCCTGCTGGCGCGTGGCATGGCTCCGTTCGAGGCGGCCGCCACCGGTGCATGGATCCACGGCCGTGCCGCTGAGCTCGCTCCCAGACATGGCATGGTGGCCCCCGACCTGCTCGCCGTGATCCCGGAGGTGCTGGGTGAGACCCACATGGGCTGACATCGACCTGGGCGCGATCGCCCACAACATCAAGGCCATCGCCGAGCTGGTGGCACCGGCCGAGGTCTGCGCCGTCGTGAAGGCCGACGGCTACGGACACGGCAGCGTGCCGGTGGGTCGCGCTGCAGTGGAGGCCGGCGCCTCCTGGCTCGCGGTGGCGCTGGTCGAGGAGGGCCGTGTCCTTCGCGAGGCCGGGATCCGGACGCCCATCCTGGTTCTGTCGGA
>CBDHFJ010000090.1:0-15196 GCA_965262315.1 Acidimicrobiales bacterium | reverse complement strand
ATCTACGACGATCTCTCCAAGCAGGCCGAGGCCTACCGCCAGATGTCGCTGCTGCTGCGCCGCCCGCCTGGTCGCGAGGCGTACCCCGGCGACGTCTTCTACCTGCACAGCCGCCTGCTCGAGCGCGCCGCCAAGCTGAGCGATGAGCTCGGCGCCGGCAGCCTCACCGCCCTCCCGGTCATCGAGACCAAGGCCGGCGACGTCTCGGCGTTCATCCCCACCAACGTGATCTCCATCACCGACGGCCAGATCTTCCTCCAGGACGACCTGTTCAAGTCCGGTGTGCGTCCCGCCGTGGACGTGGGCATCTCGGTGTCCCGAGTCGGCTCGGCCGCCCAGATCAAGGCCATGAAGACCGCCGTGGGCACGCTCAAGTCCGACCTCCAGCAGTTCCGTGAGCTGGAGGCCTTCGCCGCCTTCGGTTCGGACCTCGACGCCGTGTCGCAGGCCCAGCTGGACCGTGGCTACCGCCTCACCGAGCTGCTCAAGCAGGGCATCAACTCGCCGCTGTCGGTCGAGAAGCAGGTGGTGTCGCTGTTCGCCGGTACCCGTGGTTACCTGGACAACATCGAGGTCGAAGACGTCGCGGCATTCGAGCAGGGTCTGCTCGACCACGTCGAAGGGTCACACCCCGGCATCCTCGCCCAGATCACCAGCGAGGGATCGGTCGACGAAGACGCGCTCGATGCCGCGGTCAAGGCCTTCGCGCAGTCCTTCGAGGGCTCCGGCGGCCCCGGTGGCATCCACGTCGACCCCGAGGCCCAGGCCGACGCCGAGACCAGTGTCGTCGACTCCGATGTCACGCTGCCCGAAGAGGACATCGCCCGTCCCGAGGGCGAGGGCTGAGCGGACGCCGAGGACACCAGAGGACGCTGAGGAGCAGACGCCGTGCCTGGAGGCCAGGAACGCATCCTTCGTCGCCGGATCAATTCGGTCCAGTCGACGAAGAAGATCACCCGAGCCATGGAGCTCATCGCCGCGACCCGCGTGGTCAAGGCCATGCAGCGCGCCAACGAAGCGCGCCCGTATGCGGCCGGCATCACCAGCGTCATCGAGGACCTGGCGGCCCAGGGCACCGCGGTCGACCACCCGCTGCTGCGCCAGGCCGACGACATCCGCAGCATCGCCTACGTGGTGCTCACCTCCGATCGAGGTCTGGCGGGTCCGTTCAACTCGTCGGTCATCCGTGCCGCCGAGCGTGAGGTCATGGCGGCCCAGACGGAGGGCAAGGACTACCGCTTGGTCCTCATCGGCAAGAAGGCCCGGGACTACTTCACGTTCCGGAACTACGACGTGCACTCGTTCTTCGGGGGCATGACCGACTCGCCCACCTACGAGATGGCACGCGAGGTCGCGGGCACCGTGCGCGAGATGTTCGAGGCCGACGAGGTCCAACAGGTCGTGCTGACCTACCAGGAGTTCGTCTCCATGGGCACCCAGCGTGTCGCGGTCCGCCGCTTCCTGCCGCTCGAGTCCATGTCCGTCGTCGCCGAGGCCGGCGGTGGCACCGCCGAGGCCAAAGCCGAGTTCGAGTTCGAGCCCTCACCGGAGGGTGTGCTCCAGGCGCTGCTGCCCCGCTACGTCGAGAGCCGGTTGTTCTCGGCGCTGCTCGACGCATCAGCCTCCGAGCACGCCAACCGGCAGCGAGCCATGAAGGCCGCCACGGACAACGCCGAGGAGCTCATCGTCAAGCTGGGCCGGGCGCTGTCCCGGGCCCGCCAGGACGCCATCACCACCGAGATCATGGAGATCGTGGGCGGTGCCGAGGCCCTGGGCGACGACGCCGGCGAGGACGTCGACCTCCTGCTCGATCACGTCACCACCGGCCACATCGCCTCGCGCCACATCGGCGGCGACCACGGCCACGGCCACCGGCCCCTCGTCGGCGAGTCCGACCATGCGCCCGCGGCCTCGGCCGCCGGCGCCGCGACTGCCGTGATCGACCAGGACCAGCAGCCCTACGGCGAGGGGTCGCACGCCCCGCTGCCCGACAACGGTGCCCCTGCGGGCTTCACCATCAAGGGCAACGCCGACTCGATGCTGTACCACCGGCCCGACAGCCGTAGCTACAAGGCCACCATCGCCGAGGTCTGGTTCGACACGCCCGAACGGGCCGAAGCCGCCGGCTTCCGCCTGGCCAACACCCATCCGAAGACGTCGGGGTCGACCGAGTGAGAAGCGCAAGTATCTCGGTCGCTTCCCGACGCTCTCTTCCGCTCTTGTCGACTGCGCCGACGGGCCCGCTCGGGGCCCCATCATCTGACAAGCCAATCTCCACACCACAAACCTCATTCGCGAGGAGCACTCCACACCAATGACTGTCACCGACAACACCGCACTCAAGGACGGGCGAGTCGTCTCGATCGCCGGTCCGGTGATCGACGTCGAGTTCCCGCCCGGCGCGCTGCCCGAGATCAACACCGCGCTCAGCTTCGAGGTGGTCATCGAGGGCGAGACCACGACGATCATGGCCGAGGTGGCCCAGCAGCTCGGCGAGAGCCGGGTGCGTGCGGTCGCCCTGAAGCCGACCGACGGCCTCACCCGGGGCGCGGCGGTGAAGAACACCGGCGCCGGTATCACGGTGCCGGTTGGCGACGTGACCCTGGGCCACGTGTGGAACGTGACCGGTGAGTCGCTCGACGTCGAGACCAGCTCGCTGGACATCGACACCCGCTGGGAGATCCACCGGCCGGCCCCGACGTTCGACTCGCTCGAGCCGTCGGCGAAGATGTTCGAGACCGGCATCAAGGTCATCGACCTCCTCACCCCTTACAAGGAGGGTGGCAAGATCGGTCTGTTCGGTGGTGCCGGTGTGGGCAAGACCGTGCTGATCCAGGAGATGATCACCCGTGTGGCCTCCAACCACGGTGGTGTGTCGGTGTTCGCCGGTGTGGGCGAGCGCACCCGAGAGGGGACCGACCTCTTCATCGAGATGGGCGAGGCCACCATGGGCGCCGGCGAAGACGCCGCCACGGTGCTCTCCAAGGCGGCGCTGGTCTTCGGTCAGATGGACGAGCCGCCCGGCGTGCGCCTGCGTGTCGCCCTGGCCGGCGTGACCATGGCCGAGTACTTCCGCGACGTCCAGAACCAGGACGTGCTGTTGTTCATCGACAACATCTTCCGCTTCGTGCAGGCCGGCTCCGAGGTGTCCACCCTCCTCGGTCGCATGCCGTCGGCCGTGGGCTACCAGCCCACCCTCGCCGACGAGATGGGCGAACTCCAGGAGCGCATCACCTCCACCCGAGGCAAGTCCATCACCTCGCTGCAGGCCGTGTACGTGCCTGCCGACGACTACACCGACCCGGCGCCGTTCACCTCGTTCACCCACTTCGACGGCACCACCGAGCTGAGCCGTGACATCGCGGCCCTGGGCATCTACCCGGCGGTGGATCCGCTGTCGTCCACCTCGACGATCCTCACGCCCGAGGTCGTCGGTGATCGGCACTACAACGTGGCCCGTCGCGTCCAGGAGATCCTCCAGCGCTACAAGGAGCTGCAGGACATCATCGCCATTCTCGGTCTCGACGAACTGTCCGAAGAAGACCGCGTCACGGTGGACCGTGCCCGCAAGGTGCAGCGCTTCCTGTCGCAGCCGATGTTCGTGGCCGAGATCTTCACCGGTCAGGCCGGCATCTTCACCGGCGTCGACGACACCATCGAGTCGTTCGAAGCCCTCACCAACGGCGACCTGGATCACCTGCCCGAGCAGGCGTTCTACATGGTCGGTGGAGCCGAGGACGCCGAGCGCAAGGCTGCCGAGCTCCAGGCTGACGCCTGATCGGCTGAGGAGACACTGATGCCCCTCCACGTCGAACTGGTCTCGCCGGAACGGCTGCTCTACGAAGGTGAGAGCAGCGAGGTCCTCGCCCGCACGGTCGAGGGCGAGATCGGCTTCCTGCCAGGCCACATCCCGTTCGTGGGCATGCTGCTTCCCGGCGTGGTGCAGGTGCACACCGATGGCGGCATCCAGCGCATCGCCGTGCACAGTGGCTTCATCGAGTTGGCCAACGATCAGCTGACGCTGTTGTCCGACGTGGCCGAGCTGGCCGAGGACATCGATGTCGACCGTGCTCGTGCCGCCCTGGAGCGGGCCGACCAGGCCCTCAGCGCCGACGGCGAGGACGCAGACGCCGCAGCCGCCAAGGCCAGGGCGAACGCCCGCATCCTGGCCGCCACCGGCGCGGGGTAGCGCAACCGGCGCGGCGCCGCGCCGTGCTTCAGCCCTCGGGAGGCGGCCCGCTGCTACTGTGCCTGCGGGCCAGGACTCAGCCGTGAGACCCGGGTCGATCGGCCCGAACACAAGATCTTTGTGAGCCGTCGCCGTGCCGCGCCGATGGTCTCCAGAGGACCGTACAGGGGCGCTGTACAGTCCCTTCGCAGGCGGCAGCAACCGGTCGGAGGACGCAGATGACCGTGACACCCGAGCAGATCGAGGGCGCCTCGTTCTCGACGGTCAAGCGAGGCGGCTACCGGACCGAGGAAGTCGACCGGTTCCTGCAGAGCCTCGCCGAGGAGGTGCGCAGCCTGTCCGCCCGGGTGCGTGCGGCCGAGGGTGCCAACGAGGACCTCCAGGCCGCCAGCGCCGAGATGGCCACGCTGATGCGTGACGTCCACGCGCAGTTGGGGGAGAAGCGCCGGATCGCCGAGGCCGAGGTGGAGGGCATGCTCCAGACCGCTGAGCGCGATGCCGCGGCCATCTTGTCCACCGCCACGGTCCAGGCCGACGAGATGCGTACCAAGTCCGAACGCATGCTGACCGACGCCGAGCATCACGCTGCCCTGTTGCGCTCCGACGGCGAGCAGCGGGTGCGGGAGCAGGCCCAGGAGACGCTCCGGACCGCTCGATCCGAGCTCCAGGACCTGTTGCGCCGCAAGCACGAGATCCTGCACGCACTCGCCGCACTGCGCGGCGACCTGGACGCGATGGAGTCGCGTCTCGACTCGGCTGCGCTCACGCCCGACGCGATCAACGACGAGATCGTGAATCGCACGCTGATCGACCTCCGCGAGGCCCAGCGCGACGCGCTGGCCACGGCTGCTGAGCCCATCTCGGTTCCCGAGGAGCCCGTGAGCCCGCAGCCGGCCGCACCGCAAGAGCCGGTCGAGGCGGTGGAGTCGACCGAACCACCCGCCCGTCCGGCAACGGCGCCGCCGCCCCCGACCTCCAACGGCGAGTACACCCATCCGTCGGCCGGGGCGCCCGAGGTGAACCCCAGTCACCCCGCGTCGAGCGGCACCTTCTTCAGCCCACCCGAGCACGAGAGCTGACTCGAGCGTCGCCGCTCGCCGCGCTCGCCGGTGGGCGGCCGCTCCCGCGTCGTCCGGCGTTCAATCCGGGATGACGATTTCGTCCAAGCCCTCTTCGGCCTCGGGCCAGTCCATGTCGAGGGACTTGAGGGTGTCGACGAGGATGGTGCTGATCAGCAGGTTGCGGAACTTCTTGTCGTTCGCGGGGATGACGTACCAGGGTGCCCAGTCGGTGGAGGTGCGCTCGAGCATCTCCCGGAACGCCTCCTGATAGTCGTTCCAGCGGGCGCGCTCGGCGAGGTCGGCGGCTGAGAACTTCCAGTGCTTGTGGGGCTCGTCGAGGCGAGCCTGGAGGCGCTCCTTTTGTTCGGCCCGGGAGATGTGCAGGAAGATCTTGACGATCGTCGTGCCCTCGTCGGCCAGCATCTTCTCGAACGCGTTGATGTGGTCGTAGCGCTTGCGCCACCGCTCCTCCGGGACGATGTCGTGGACCCGAACCACCAGCACGTCCTCGTAGTGGCTGCGGTTGAAGATGGCGATCTCACCGGTCCCGGGGGTGTGCTGGTGGATGCGCCACAGGTAGTCGTGGGCGAGCTCCTCCGCAGTGGGCTTCTTGAACGACGCGACCTTGACGCCTTGTGGATTCGTCTTGTCGAAGACGTGGCGGATCGTGCCGTCCTTGCCGCCGGTGTCGGTGGCCTGGAGCACCACGAGCACCTTGTGCTTGTTCTCCGCGTAGAGCAGCTCCTGGAGCTCTTCGAGCTCCTCGTTCAGATCCTTGTGGCCGTCCTTGAGGTCGTCCTTCTTCCAGCCGTGCTCGTGATCCGGGTCCCAGTCGGCGAGATCGACGCGACGGCCGGGCGTGACACGAAACGGGCTGGGGTCGATCATGGAGCTCTCCGATCGTTGGGTCCGAAGCCGGGTCGGACCAGTTGTGAGAAGGCCTCGTCGCCCATGCGCAGGCGGATGCCGGGTTCGAGGTCGGGCGCTCGCCGCAGCGTGTGGCCCCCGTCGACCGCGATGTTCTGGCCGGTGACCCAGCGGCTCTCGTCGCTGCACAGCCAGACGACGGCGTCGCCCACGTCCTCGGGCTCGCCGACGAACCCGAGCGGCATCTGTGCCACGTAGTCGTCCACCACGTTCGGCATGTGGTCGAAGAGCGGAGCGGTGGCCTCGGACCGCACGACGCCCGGGCGAATCGTGTTGATGCGGATGCCGAACCCGCCGAGTTCGTCGGCCGCGCTGCGGACCAGCATGTCCAGTGCGGCCTTGCTCGATGCGTAGGCGGCTCGGAACCGTCCGCCCAGCGCACCGGCGATCGAGGAGATGCCAACGATCGAACCGCCGTGGTCGCGCATCCGTCTGGCGGCCGACTGGATGGTGGTGAAGGCTCCGACGACATTGATGTCGAGCGTCTGTCGAAGCGTGTCGGCTTCCATGGCCAGGAACGGGCCGCCGGTGCCGATGCCCGCGTTGGCGACCGCGATCTGGAGGTTGCCGTCGGCGTCGGCGGCGTGGATGGTGGCAGCCTCGACGGCCTCGGGATCGACCACGTCGCAGACGGCGGAGCGGACCGTGCCGCCGGTGTCGGCGCTGAGGGCCGCTGCGGCCGAGTCGAGGACGTCGCCGCGCCGGCCGGCGATGGTCACCACGGCACCCGCATCGAGCAGTCGGCGCGAGATGCCCAGCCCGATCCCGGTGCCGCCACCGGTCACCAGCGCGTGCTTGCCTCGGAGGTCAGCCATGACCGGAGAGCCTGCCACAGCCGGCCTGCGGCCAGCAGATCATCGAGACGCGCGGCGAACGCCCACCGACGAGACGGGTCAGGAACGGCGCGTGTCAGTAGTCGACGATCGAGTAGCCCTCGAGCTTGTTCAGCGCGTGCTGAGCGTTGATCTGGCGCACGGTGCCGGACTTGGAGCGCATGACCAGCGACTGCGTGGTGCAGTGGTCGGGCGTGTAGTGGACGCCGCGCAGCAGGTCACCGTCGGTCACGCCGGTGGCCGCGAAGAAGCAGTTGTCGCCCTTCACCAGGTCGTCGGTGGTCAGGACCTGGTCGATGTCGTAGCCCTGCTCGATCGACTCGGTGCGTTCGGTCTCGTTGCGGGGCCACAGCTTGCCCTGCATCTCCCCGCCCATGGCCTTGAGGGCCGCCGCGCTGATGACTCCCTCGGGGGTGCCGCCGATGCCGAGCAGGACGTCGGCGCCGGTGTCGGCCCATGCGGTGGAGATGGCACCGGCGACGTCACCGTCGGGGATCAGGCGGATCCGGGCGCCCGCCTCTCGGACCTCGCCGATGATGTCGCTGTGACGGTCACGATCGAGGATGACCGCTGTGATGTCGCGCACGCGCTCGCCCTTCGCCTTGGCGACGGCGTTGAGGTTCTCGGTCACCGAAGCGTTGATGTCGATGACGCCCACACAGTCGGGGCCGACCGCGATCTTCTCCATGTACACGCACGGGCCAGGGTTGAACATGGTGCCGCGGTCGCTGACCGCCAGCACGGCGATGGCGTTCGCTCGACCGAGGGCCGTGAGCGTGGTGCCGTCGATCGGATCGACTGCGACGTCGGCCAGGGGACCGCTGCCGTCGCCGACGGACTCGCCGTTGTACAGCATCGGCGCTTCGTCCTTCTCGCCCTCGCCGATGACGACGATGCCGTCCATCTGCACGCTGTCGAGGACCACGCGCATCGCGTCCACGGCGGCGCCGTCGGCGCCTTCCTTGTCGCCTCGTCCCATCCAGCGGGCGGCCGCCATCGCGGCTGCCTCGGTGACCCGGACCAGCTCCATGGCCAGGTTCCGGTCGGGCGATTCCTTGCTGCTCATCGGTCCTCCGAAGGCGTGGTTCGACATCGTTGTCGGTCACCAACGGTACCGCCCGGCCCCCACCGCGGGAAGGAGGCAGGCGCTTCTACCCAGAGGGCGGACGCCGCACGCTGACCGCTGCCTCCATCGGCACCCTCGGCAGCTGCTTGAATGGTGACCCATGGGATCCAGTTCGGCTCGGAGCCGGCCATGATCGCGGTCTGGTGCTTTCAGTGCGGCCTCGACTTCGCCCCGGACGTCGCGGAGTGTGTCGAGTGTGGTGTGCCCACGGTCGATCACCCGCCGATGCCGTTGGAAGCGGTGGGCGCGGACGACGACTCGCATCTGGCCTATGAGTTCCATGCGTGGAACGGACCGGCTCGGGCTGCGCTCGAGACGGCGCTGTACCGGGCGCACCTCGCGCACGCCTGGCAGGGCCCGACCCTGCTGATCCGCGAGTCCGACGAAGAAGCGGTGGACGACCTCGTCGAGGAGATCGACGAGGGCATGTCCACCAGCGCCACGTCCGGGGTCGCGTCCGAAGACGGCCAGCTCGGGTTCGATCTCGGTGCCCGCAACCAGGATCTCCATGCCGCGGTCGTGGCCAAGCTCACCGAGGAGGGCGTCGAGCACGAGCTCATGGGCAACGGCTTCCTGCTGGTCCCGAGCGAGATGGAGGACGAGATCGGGGACTGGATCGAGGCCATCCAGGAGTCGATGCGGGCGTCGGATTCGTTCGGCCCGGGCGTCGAAGGTGTCGATGCCCACCAGGTGGTCGAGCAGTTGTTCGTCGCGGCCGACGTGTTGCGGCGCAACACCCGGGACCTGCGAGCGCAGCGTCGGTTGCTGGACAACGCCGCGATCGCCCATGACCTCAAGTTGCCGTTCGGCTACGAGGCGCCGATGTGGCGCGGCGTCCTGGATCAGGCGGCGGTCCTCGTGGCCCTCATCGAGGACGCCGGCGACGACAACCTGGTCGAGGCCGAAGCCCGCACCCTTCGCAACATGCTCCAGACGTACGTGTAGGACCGGTCGTCGGGCGCCGCTGCGTTCGACACCTCGTCGGGCGACGGCTCGAAGTACCGTTGCCGCAATGTCCAGGCCGCTCGCCGAGATCGAGATCCATCACTCGCGCCCGATCGCGCCCACGCGGCGGGTGGCGCTCGGGCGGCGGTACCTGCCCATCGATCCCGCTCCGGGTCCGGGCGGGCTGCTGTTGGCGGGCATCGTGGCGCGCTTCCTGCCCGACGTCGACCGAGACTTCCACGACGAATACCTCGAGTTGCTGACCCAACTCCAGCGCGGAGCCCGGGTGGCGCAGCCCAAGCTCCGTCACCGCCTGCAACAGGACGTGGTGGGGCTGACCCGAAGCCGCCATCGACTCGAGCGCCATGAGGGCAGGCTCCGTTTCGTGTTCCATGTCAACCGGGGCGCGCCCGAGCAGTACGTGCTGGCTGCCGCCTATGCGGCCGGTGAGTTCGCGTATGCGGAGCGGCCACCCGTCATGGACCTGATGCGCAAGGCCGAGCGTTGGCAAGGCCCGGTCGACGGCAAGTTCATCGCCCATGTGACGGGGCGAGCCGACGGCTTCGCCAGTGATGCCGGGATGGGCGACCCCGTGGGATGGGCCATGGGAACGCTGGGTTTCGATCTGGGCGCGGGCAACCAGCCACCGAAGGACGAGATCCAGCAGCGCTTCCGAGAGCTGCTCAGAACCGCGCACCCGGACACCTCCGACGACGAGGAGGACTTCGACCCGGCGCAGCGCATCGCGGATCTGACCGAAGCCCGCCGGATCCTCCTCAGCGCCTGACCATGGTGAAGCCGGCGGGACTCGTCCTCTTCCACGGCGCCGGCGGCAACCGGGACCACCGCCACTTCCTGGCGCTCGAGCAGGTGTTGGAGATCCCGGTCCGCCGCGTCAACTTCGCGTACCGGGAGCTCGGGGCGCGACGGCCGCCGCCGCGGGCGCCGAAGCTGGTCGAGGAGTTGGGTGAGACCGTGGCCGCCATCGCGGACGAGCTCGGCACCGAGCCCCGACGGCTCCTGCTCGGCGGACGGTCGATGGGGGGACGCATCGCGTCCCTGGCGGTGGCCGACGGCCTTCCCGCTCGTGGCTTGATCCTGTTGAGCTACCCGCTGCACCCACCGGGCAAGCCCGACAATCTTCGTGTGGACCACTTCCCGGCGCTGAAGGTGCCGTGTCTGTTCGTGTCCGGCGACCGGGATCCGTTCGGGGCCCCGTCGGAGTGGGACGAGCACCTGGCGACCATTCGCGGCGCGGTGGCCATGCACTGGCTGGTCGGTGACGGCCACGACCCCAAGAAGAACGACGACGAGCTGGTCGCCGTGGTGGCGCGTTGGGTTCGCGCTCGGCGCTGAGGGCCGTCAGGCGTCCTGGCCGGGCAGGTACGGCCGGATCAGATCCATCTGCTTCCACTCGGGCTCGGGGGTTTCCTCGCCCACCCGCGGGATGTGCGGGGCCGGGCCGGTGCCCTGGTCGATGTAGCGGCCACAGTTGGGGAACAGCCGTCTGATCTCCACCACCAGCACCGCTTGGGCTCCGTGGAACGAGGCCACGAGCTCGCCGCCGGCCTCGACCCGCCCCAGCCCGTGCAGACGCAGCCGCCACGGCCTGGCCCTGTCGACGAAGAGCATGGCCAGTCGCGGGTCGCCGGCCACGTTGCCGAGGGTGCGGAACATGCCGTTCCCGTCGTAGCTGGGCACCGCCAGAGTGCGGCGGTCGAGGACACGGACGAAGCCGGGGTCGCCGCCCTTGTGGGAGACGTCGGGCCAACCGGCCTCGTCCACCGAGGACACGAGCACACTGGTCTGGGCCCCGATCAGCTCGATGTCGTCGTCGGAGAGCTCCTCGTGGATCGTCAGCTCCTGGAGTCGGTCGGCGAGGCGGCGGCTGTCGAAGGTGTCCTGGAGGGCTCGGCTGCCGGCTCCGTACAGGGCTCCGATCTCATGGTCGGTCATGGCACTCCTTCGGTCCCGGTCGGTGTGCGGTCGCCGGGGTTGATGTCTTCGAGCTCACGATGGGCCGTCTCGGGGAACAACGTCAACACCAACACGACGACGACCATGGGCGCCACCGCCACTACGGCGAACGCGGCGGCGAAACTGTCGAAGCGCTCGGAGAGATCGCCGACGATGAGCAGACCGAGCGCGCTGCCGCCCAGGCCCACCAGCGACACGATGCCATTGGCCCGGCCCCGTCGGGCGGTGCCGAACATCTCGGCGCTGTAGACGCCCAGGGCCGGGGCGGCCATCGATCCGATGATCGAGGCGAAGACACTGGCGGTCCACATGCCCCAACCGTCGATCGCGTACGTCGCGAGCGTGAGGAGGGTGCCGCCGAACACGGCGAACGCGCCGATCGGTCGCCGCCCTCGGCGATCCGCGAGCTTCCCGGCGATGGCCACACCGATGCCGACCGGGGTGTTGGTCACCACGACGAAGAGGCTCACCTGGGCCGCGCTGAACCCGCGTTCGTCGCGCAGGAAGTCGTTGCGGAACTGCGACGCCGGCGCTGCGAACAACAGGATGAGGAAGCCGACGGCTGCGATGAGCACGAGCCGGCGGCCGAGCATCGCGCTTCGATCCTGCTCGGTGTCCCCGTCGGCCTGGAATTGTTCGAACCGCGATGTCTCGCGCAGGTGGCGCGCGAGCCACCAGGTCACCGGGAGGCCGACTGCCGGCAGCAGGTACAGCAGCCGCCAGGCCCGGATGCCGACGTCGGCGACGGGCAGGAACCACACGACCATGCCGGCGCCGAGGCCGGCGGTGAGACTGAGGACCGATGCCACGTAGGCACGCGAGTTCCGCGGTGCCGCCTCGGCCGCCATGATCCCGATCAGGATCGAGATCGCCGTCGCCATGCCGCGGGCGACGGCCTGGCTGCTGCCCAATGTCCACAGCCCGGTCGAGCCCGCACCGAGCAGGGTCACCGAGCAGCCGACCGTCATCGCGATCAAGAGCATCCGACGACGCCCGTGGTGGTCGGCCAGGGTGGTGATCACCAGCGTCAGCAGCGTGCCGAGCCGGACGGCGGCGAAGAGGAAACCCTGGGCGCGGTCGGACGTACCGAACTCGTCAGAGGCGAAGGTGGCCGTCTGGCCGATGATGCCACCGAGGTAGCCGGTCACGATCATGCCGACGCACAGCAGGCTGATCGTTCGGGCCGTGTGGGCATCGAAACGGTCCGGCGGCGCCCACCAGGGGATGTCGGTGCGACGCTGGGCGAGGGCCCGCCGCATGGGCCAGGTCAGCAGGGGGCGCCACATCGGCGCGGCGACGCGGAAGTCCACGGTCTCGGTGACCTCCACCTGCCCGTCCGGGAGGACACGCTCGCTGAGACGCCGTTCGTAGCGGTCGAACGGGCCTTCGGTGGCGGTGAACCGCCCATCGCCGGCGTCGGACTCGAGGACCAGGACGCAGTCGCGTGGAACCCGACGGGCCGCTGCGGCGTCTGGGTCGCATGTTGCGACCGTGGTGACGGAGGCCACGGGCGATCGGGTCAGGAGACCCGGAGGCTCGAGAAAACGCCGTTCGACAGCACGGCGGGAGCATACTGAGAGGCGAGGCAATCGGAGGTTTCGTGGACCGGATCATCGTTCGCCGCAGCGGCCCGTTGGAGGGCCGGGTGCAGATCAATGGGGCCAAGAACTCGGTCCTGAAGCTGATGGCCGCCACGGTGTTGGCGCCCGGCACCTATCGGCTCACCAACGTGCCCGGCATCACCGACGTGCACATCATGGCGGATGTCCTGCGGGCCATCGGCCTGACCGTGACCGAGCCCGCCGACGGCGAACTGGAGATCGTGCGGCCGGACGAGATCGTCCCCGAGGCGCCGTACGAACTGGTGGAGCAGATGCGGGCATCCATCGTGGTGCTGGGCCCGTTGCTGGCGTCGTGTGGCGAAGCGCGGGTGGCCATGCCCGGTGGTGACGACTTCGGGCCCCGGCCGATCGACATGCATCTGCGCGGGTTGGAGATGCTCGGCGCCACCTTCGAGTCGTCTCACGGCTACATCCACGGCCGCGGTGACCACATGACCGGTGCTCGTGTGATGCTCGAGTTCCCGAGTGTGGGGGCCACCGAGAACGTGATGATGGCGGCGGTCCGGGCCAAGGGGACCACCGTGATCGAGAACGCTGCCCGGGAGCCCGAGATCGCCGATCTCGCGGCCTTCCTGAACCGCATGGGGGCCCAGATCCTCGGCGCGGGCACGCCCACGATCACCATCGACGGCGTGGACGCGTTGCACTCGGTCGAGCATCGGGTCGTGCCCGATCGCATCGAGGCCGCGACGTTCCTGGCCGCCGTCGGCGTGGCGGGGGGCGAGATCACCCTGGTCGGGGCTCGCCCGGATCACATGGACATGTTGTGCGAGAAGGTGGGGGAGATGGGTGTGCGAACCTCCACCGATCCCGACGGCTTGTGGGCGATGGCCAACCGCCGGCTGCGGTCGGTCGACGTGGCCACGCTTCCGTATCCCGGTGTGGCCACCGACTACAAGCCGTTCCTGGTGTCGATGCTCACGGTGGCCGAGGGCGTCAGCATCGTCACCGACAACGTATTCAGCGGGCGTTTCCGCTACGTCGACGAGCTGGTGCGCATGGGTGCCGACATCCGGGTCGAGGGCCACCATGCGGTGATCCGCGGCACCGACCAACTCTCGGGGGCGCCGGTGAAGTCCCACGACATCCGCGCCGGCGCTGCGCTGGTCGTGGCTGCGCTGGGGGCCGACGGCGAGACGACCGTGTACGAGCCCCACCACATCGATCGCGGCTACGCCGACCTGGTGCCCCAGCTCCAGGCCCTCGGCGCCGACATCGAACGCGTCCGCGCCTGACGGCCGGCGCGTGGCGCCGGGCACGCACGAGCCTGGTGTGGTGGTCGGCGCGGGCTACTCGGCGTCGTCGGCCTCGTTGAGGCGCCGGGCGCGCCGGTTCGCCATGACCAGCAGGAGCCACAGAACCACCAACGGTCCGGCGACGAGGAGAATCTCGTCCCATCCGCCCTGGTGGGCCAGGATCACGCGCTCGATCGCCACGTGTCGATGATACCGAGGCACGCGACCTCGCCCAGTGCCGCCTGGCCCGCGGTTCCGGTTTCGGAGCTGCGACAATGGAGGGACCATGGCCGACACGCCCCCAGCTCCGCCACAGTCCAACACGTGTTACCGCCACCCCGACCGCCAGGCGGGCGTTCGGTGTCAGCGGTGTGACCGCTACATCTGCCCGGCGTGCATGAACACCGCATCGGTGGGCTTCCACTGCCCCGAGTGCGCCAAGGCCGGGCGCCAGCAGGTGCACACGGCCGGCTCGGTGTTCGGGGCTCGACCGATCGTCACCCAGGTCCTGCTGGCCATCAACGTCGCCGTGTTCCTGCTGAGCGTGGGGATGGGCGACGGCTTCACCAGCGGGTCGGCGGCCCGCGACGGTCTGTTGGTGGACGGTGCGCTGTTCGGCCCCTTCATCGACGCGGAAGGCGAGTGGTGGCGCATCATCACGTCGGGCTTCCTGCACTACGGCCTGTTCCACATCGCGTTCAACATGTATGCGTTGTGGGTCTTCGGCCCCACGTTCGAGCGAAGCATGGGTCGCGTGAGGTTCGTGATGGCGTACGTCGCCTGTCTCCTGGGCGGTGCGCTGGGTGCGCTGATCGCCACCCCGGTCGCGCTCACCGCCGGCGCGTCGGGCGCCATCTTCGGCCTCCTGGGCATCGCGGTGATGTCACAGCGTTCTCTGGGCATCTCGATCTGGGACAGCGGGCTGGGCATGGTGCTCGCCATCAACTTCGCCCTGACGCTCGGCATCAGCAACATCTCGGTGGGCGGCCACCTGGGTGGGTTCGTGGTGGGCCTGGCGATCGGCTGGCTCAACTACGAGGTGCCCCGGCGCCAACGCTTGCCCCGCGGTGCCATCGAGGGCGCGATCGTGGTCATCGGGCTCGCCTGCTTCCTGGGCGCTCTGGCGGCGGCCGGCACCTGGACCGACCCGCTGTTCTGACTCGTTCGTGCGTCGGATCGCGGGCTACCGGGTCTGGCCGGCGGCCTTCTCGTCGGCCTGGCGTCGGCGCCGGCGCTCGCCTTCGGCAGCCAAGGCCTCCGGGTCGGCGATGGCCATGAACC
>CBDHFJ010000089.1:0-47908 GCA_965262315.1 Acidimicrobiales bacterium | reverse complement strand
GGCATCGATGTCGTCGGTGTCGGTACGCGTCGCCGCCCCGCACAGGAGGTTCTCCTCGACGGTGAGGTTCGGGAACAGCTTGCGTCCCTCGGGCACCTGGGCCACCCCGGCTCGCACGATGGTGGTGCTCTTCTTGCCCAGGACCGACGTGCCGTCGAGCTCGATGGAGCCATCGACGACCCGGCCCTTGTGGAGGCCCAACAGCCCGGTGATGGAACGGACGAGTGTGGTCTTGCCCGCGCCATTGGCGCCGAGGACCGACACGAACGCGCCCTTGGGCACTCGGACGTCGACGCCGTTGAGGGCGATGACACCGCCGTAGTGGACGTGGAGGTTCGACACCACGAGTCCGTCACTCATCGTGAGCTCCTCGCCTTGATCTTGCCCGGTACGGCCTTGAGGTCCTTCCAGACTCCCGTCAGGCCCTCGGGCTTGAACACGAGCACGATGACGACCAGGAAGCCCTTGATCGCGAGGTCGATCTCGCTGGGGTGATCCGACAAGAAGTCGATGTCGCTGATCAGGGGCACCTCGGTTCGGGCCCACTTGAACCACTCGGGCAGGGCCCAGAAGAACACGGATCCGAAGACGGCGCCCTGGATGCTGGAGAAGCCACCGACGACGATGATGACGGCGTAGTCGAGCACCAGTTGGATGTCGAAGCTGTCCTCGCCGCGGGCGCCGAGGTAGTACGAGCCGAGCGCCCCGCTCATGGCCACCACGGCGGAGGACACGGCGAACGCCATGAGCTTGGACCGCGCCACGTTGACGCCCAGCAGCGATGCCGACACGTCTCGCTGCCGCACCGCTGCGAACGCACGGCCCTCGCGGGTGCGCACGATGTTCACGAGGAACAGCAGCGTGAGGACCGTGATCGGCATGATGACCCAGTACCACCGGAAGTTGCCCCGGATGAGGAACTCGCCGTCCTCGTTGGGATCGATGAAGGGCAACCAGTGCAGCCATGACGGAATGGTGGGGTCGTCGTAGGAGATGCCGACGAACCCGAAGTTGCGCTGCAGGTACTCACGCCAGATCAACAGCATCACGAAGTGCACGCCCAGCGTGGCCAACAACAAGTAGAGGCCGCGCAGTCGCAGCGCGGGAAGCCCCACGATCACGCCGACCACGGCCCCCGACAGGGTGGCCGCCAGGATCGCGAACCAGAATCCGCCTTCCCACTGGATCCCGACCACTGCACCCCAGATCGTCCCGAGGACGAGGAAGGCGACGTGGGCCAAGCTGATCTGGCCGGTGTAGCCGACGAGCAGATTGAAGGCCGCCGCGCCGAGCGCGAACACCATGACCGTGTTGATGATGGCGAACCACGTTGCCCAGGGGAAGTTCATGGGCGGATCGAAGTCCGACGCCAGGATGAACGGGATCGCACACAGCGCGAAGACCGAGATGACCGCCCAGGTCCGCTCGGACGGGGTGCGCCACATCCGCATCTCGTCGCGGAGCGACTCGGTGCCCCGCCCGGTCTGGTTCCACGTCAGCCGAGCGACGGCGATGATCACGATCAGGCCGACGAGGGCCTTCCACCGGAAGCCCAGGTCGAGGCTGATCATCTCCAGGACGAACGGTGTGACCGCGGCGATGATGAATGGTGTGGCGCGGTGGCTCAGGACCCCGCGACCCGGGCTCGCCGGTGCCTGCTCGGGCGGTTCGGCGGTGGTGTTGGTGTCGTCGATGGCGGTCACACGCGCTCCAAGTCCTTGCGGCCCCACAATCCCGTGGGACGGATGAGGAGCACCACGAACAGCACCGAGAACGCCACGGGCTCGCGCCACTTGGTCCCGATGTGGCCGCCGGCCAGCTGTTCGAGGATGCCCACGACGATGCCACCGAAGATCGCGCCGCCCAGCGAGGTCAGCCCGCCGATGACCGCTGCGGGGAAGGCTCGGAGACCGATGGCAGCCAGGTTCTGGTCGATGGCCCCGGTCACGTGGCCGAACAGCAGACCACCGAGGCCGGCCATGGCCAGCGCCGCGGCCCAGGTCATGGCGTAGACCCGGTCGGGGTCGATCCCCATGGCGGCTGCCGCTTCGAGGTCGTCGGCGACGGCCCGGATGTGCAGGCCGAGGCGGGTGAACTTGAAGAAGGCGAAGAACCCGGCGACGCAGACCGCCACCACGGCGAGGATGATCAGGTCGACGTACTTGACGGTGGCTCCGCCGAACTCGAAGTTGCCCTGTGGGAGCACCTCGAGGCGGCCACGTTCCTGCGGGCCGTAGAAGATCAGCAGCAGCGCCCGGATGATCGTGGCGATGCCGATGGTGGCCAACACGATGGCGAAGAACGCCTGGCCCACCATGCGTCGCATGATCCCGTAGTGGATGAAGAGCCCGAACAGGAGCATGATCGCCACGACGATCAGCAGACCCACGAAGAAGTTGAGGTTCTCGCTCACCAACACGGTGACCGAGAAGTACGCCCCGAGCATGAGGAACTCGCCGTGAGCGAGGTTCAACACGTCGGTGGATTTGTACACCAGCACGAACCCGAGCGCGACCAGTGCGTAGATCGCGCCGAGCGCGAGACCACCGATCACCAACTGCAGGTTGACACTGGCGTCGAAGTAGCTGGCAGCGAATGCCAAGGAGATCCCCCCGATCTGTCCTTCGAATCGGGGGCTAAGGTAGCCGCGGCAGGGAGTTCCTGCGAATAAATCGCTCAGTCTCACAACCGGGGGGTGGTGACGATGGCAGATGACCTCGAGGTACGGCTTGCCCGCATCGAGGCGCGGACGGCGATCCAGGACCTGGTGGTCCGGTACGGGATGGCCGTCGATGATCGCGACATGGCGACGGTGGGGGCGCTCTTCACCGAGGACGCGGTGTTCCGCCACGGCGATGACTCCATCGTCAATCACGGCCGCGACGAGATCGTCGACTTCTACTCCGATCGTCTTCAGGCATTCGGCGCGACGTATCACTACCCGCACAGCCACCTGGTCGAGCTGGACGGCGGTGATCCGGACCGCGCCAGCGGCGTGGTCTGTGCGCACGCCGAGTTGGGCATCGACGGCCGCACCTACGTGACCGCACTGCGCTACCACGACCAGTACCGAGTGGACGACGGCGTCTGGCGCTTCACCGAGCGACGATTGGCGATGCTGTACTACATGGACCTCGCCGAGCTGGTCGACGGCGGCCTCGCCCAAGGCGACCGCAAGCGGTACTTCGGCACCATCGGCCCGGCCGAGATCCCCGAGAAGCTGCCCACCTGGCAGGAGTTCTTCGCCGGAGCGGCGTCATGAGCTACAGGGCGCATGCACTGCGACGGACCCAGCCATTCCCGGAGTGGCGGCGACAGGAAGTGAAGGTGAACCAATGAGTACCGATCCCGTCCACGACGTCGTCACCGCCTGTCGGGCGCTCGCAGCCAGAGGCTGCGACACCGGCATCGGCGGCCACGTGTCGATCCGCGACCCCGAACGCCGCGAGTTCTGGATCAACAGCTTCGACAAGACCCTGGGCGAGATGACGGCCGATGACGTGGTCAAGCTCGATCACGACGGCAACAACGTCCTCAACGACCGCGAGGTCAGCCTGGGCTACGAGTTCCACGCCGGGATCTACGACCAGCGCCCCGACGTCAACGCCATCGTGCACACCCACGGGTTCTGGGTGACCGCGCTGGCATCGCTGGCTCGGCCGCTGAAGATGCGCCACAACCTGTGCACCCTGTTCCACGACGAGCAGGTGATGAGCCCCGACGACTCGTTCGCGTCGATCGGGGCGGCGTTGGGGCAGGCGTCAACCATCATCATCCCGTGGCACGGGGCCATCACCGTCGACCGTTCCATCGGTCGGGCAGCGGCGCTGCACGCGACGCTCGAGGACATGGCCAAGCTCGACGTCACCCTCGAGGGCAGCGGCGCACCCGAATTGCCCGAAGACGCCCGCCCGAAGCTGCGCAAGCTCGTCGACGAGATGGCGGGCTATCTCGAACAGACGTGGGATCTCATGCAACGCCAAGCCGAGAGGTACGAACATGTCTGAGCTCGCCGAGGAGTTCAACGCCTATGTGGCCGCGCCCGAGGCAGGGGAGCCCTACGGGATCTTCGCCCGCATGCGTGAGCAGGAACCGGCGTTGTGGAGCGAGCCGCTCCAGGCCTGGGTCATGACCCGCTGGTCGGACGTGTCGCGGATGTTCGAGGACCAGGAGTGCTTCGGGCCGCTGATGAACCAGCCCGGCACCTCCAGCATCTTCGGACGGGCGCTCCTGCAGATGTCGGGCGATGAGCATCGGCGCAAGGAGGCGATCATCGCCAAGCGGATCCGGAGCCCCAAGCGGCTGTCGTCGGATCTCGACGAGATGATCACCCAACTGTGCGAGGAGTACGGGGCGACGTTGCCGACCGCGCCCGAGGTCGCCGACCTCCGCGTCGGGTTCACCGAGCCCGTCCCGCTCGGCGTGATCGCCGAGTTGATGGACATGAGCGAAGCCGGCAACTTCCGCCACTGGTACAACGACATCGTCTCGGCCGGCATCTCCAACGTGAACAAGGACCCCGAGATCCACGCTCGGGGCGAGGCTGCACGTGACGAACTGTTCGATTTCGTCAACCCCACCATCGAGACCCGCCGCGAGTGCCCCGGCGACGAGCTGCTGTCGGACCTGTGCTCCATGGAGTACGAGGGCGAGCGGTTGTCCGACGACGAGGTGCGCAGCTTCACCGCGTTCTTGCTGTCGGCGGGCATCGAGACCACCGACCGTGGCAGCGCCAACCTGTTCAAGCACCTCATCCTCGAACCCGAGCAGTGGCGTCGTCTCAAAGACGACCGCTCGTTGGTCTCGTCGGCGGTGACCGAGATCCTGCGCTACCGGCCGCCGGTGCAGGGCACCATCCGGCTCGCCAAGCAGGACATCGACGTCGACGGCACCACCATCCCGGCCGGCTCGAAGGTGATGTCGTTCATCGCCAGCGCCAACCACGACCCGGACAAGTTCGAGAACCCCGAGACGTTCGACGTGGGGCGCTTCGTCGACAGCGAGCGGCCCAACTACACGCCGATCGGACCGGTCCGCGCGTTCGGGGCGGGCGAGCACACGTGCACGGGCTCGCTGCTCGCGAAGCTCGAGATGGAACGCAGCCTCGAGTACCTGCTCGACCGCTTCGACCACATGACCTTCGCCGGCGATGTGCCGCCCGACACCGGTCTCATGCTCCGCTCACCCAGCGCCCTCGATGTCGTTCTGCACTGAGCGTTCTGCGATTTGTGAAGGGTTCGGGACACGCAGGCGTGTCCCGAACCTCTCACGAATCCCGAGATGTCCGGCCGCAGACAGCGTGTCAGCTGATCGACATGCCGCCGTCGATGGTGATGGCCGTGCCGGTGGTCCACGACGACTCGTCCGACGCCAGGTGCAGCGCGAGTTGGGCGATGTCGTCGACGGTCCCGAGCCGGCCGATGGGGTGGCGCACCGTGGCCGCGTCGATCAACTCGTCGATGCTCGCGTCGGCCGGTGCGTTGGCGGTGGCGGAGAACCCACCACGCTTCTCATAGGTGGCCCGGACCAAAGGGGTGGGGACGGTGCCCGGGCAGATCGCGTTCACCCGGATCCGGTCGGGGCCGTAGTCCACCGCCATCTGCTTCGTCAGCCCGATCACGCCGGACTTGGCCGCCGCGTACGAGGCGATGCCCGGCACGCCGATCACGCCGCCGACGCTGGCCTGCAAGACCAGCGAGCCGCCGCCGGCCTCGATCAGGTGCGGGATCGCGTACTTCACCGACAGCCACACGCCGGTCAGGTTGATGCGGATCACCCGGTTCCACTCGTCGATGTCGAGGTCGCCCGCTCGCCCCGAGCCGGCGACGCCGGCGTTCGCGTACACCGCGTCGACCCCGCCGAACGCGTCCACCGTCGCCGCAGTCATCTGCTCGCAGTCGCCGGGATCGCCCACGTCCACACGCGCCGAGATCGCCGCGTCGCCGATGTCGGCGGCCACCGCCGCCACCGCGTCGCCGTTGATGTCGGCGCACATCACCTGCGCACCTTCCGCAGCGAAGAGCCTTGCGGCCGCTTCCCCGATCCCGGAGCCGGCTCCGGTCACGATCGTGCGCTTGCCATTCAGTCGTCCTGCCATCGGCCGAGCATAGGCCCGCCGCCGATGCGCTTTCCCGGGCCTGTCCCCGAACGCGAGGAGTAGAGATCATGGCCACCCAGATCGACGTCGAGGAACACGACGCCATCGAGGAGTTCTTCCGCCAGGGTTGGACCGACGGGCTGCCCGTCGTCCCTCCCACCCCCGAGCGGGTCGCCGCGATGCTCGACCATGCCGGCGTGCAGGCCGACGCCGTCGTGGGGACCGTGCCCGAGCGGTCCCGGGACATCACGGCCGAAAAGGCCGCCATCAACGCGGTCATGGCCGGATGTGAGCCGGTCCACTTCCCGGTGGTGCTCGCGGCGGTGACGGCCATGTGCGACCCGGCGTTCGGGTGCCACACGGCCGTGACCAGTACCGGTGGCGCCGCGCTGTGTCTGGCAGTCAGTGGACCGGACCTCGGGAGCTATGGCTTCAACGCCACCCGCAACGCCCTGGGCCCGGGCCACCGCGCCAACGCCACGGTCGGCCGGGCGATGCGCCTCATCGCCATGAACGTGCTCGGTGCGCGATCGACCGAGCTCGACGGATCGTCCATCGGCCACCCGGGCAAGTACACGATGCTCGTGGCCGAGGAACCGCCGCCTGAGGGGTGGTCGACCCTGCGCGAAGACCTCGGGTACGACGAGGCCGACACCACGGTCACGGTCTTCGCCAGCGAGAGCTCCCACCAGGTGGCCAACCAGCTCAACGGCACGCCCGAAGGAGTGCTGGCGACGTTCGCCGCGGCGATGACGAACCCGGCCACGTACGGGGTCGGCAAGAAGCACCAGGTGTTGCTGGTGCTCGGCTACGAGCACCGCACGATCTTGGCCGAGGGCGGCTGGACTCGAGATGCCATCCGCGAACATCTGGCCGAGGCCTCTCGGGTCACCCCCGAGTACCTCGAGGCCGGCGGCATCGTGATGGAGCACACCACCCAGAACGACATGACACCCGACGCGGACGGCAAGCTCGCCACGGTCCGGGGTCCCGACGACGTGTTCTTGATCACCGCCGGCAGCCCAGGCGCCGGCTGGTCCGCCTACATCCCCACCTGGGCTCCGGTCCTGCACTCCGTCGCAACCACGCGGCGGGTCCTGCCCCCCGGCGCTGGTCTACCCTCGAACTGAACCAAGGAGGTCGTCCATGTCGACCATCACCCTGCTGAACCCGCTCTACGAGGCCGCTGGGCCCGACGCCGTCACCATGGCGGACCGGTTCACGCCCACCGATCCCGTGGTCATCACCGTGATCGAGAACTCCAAACCGCATGCCAAGGAGCTGTTGAGCTACGTCGCCGAGGGCCTGCGCGAACGGCTGCCGGTCTCCGAGGTCGTCGTGCACTCGAAGTCGGCGGCGGGCAAGCCACTCGATGCCGACGAGGCCGAGATGCTGGCAGCTCGCTCGCATCTCGTCATCAGCGGCCTCGGCGATTGAGGTGCCTGCACCGCGTGCAGTCTGCACGACGCCGTCCAGATGGAAGCCAAGGGCATCCCGTCCACGCTGATCATCACCGAGCCGTTCGCCCCGATCGTCGCCGGGTTCGCCCCCACGGTGGGGATGGAGGAGTACACCGCCTCGATCATGGTGCCGCACCGGGTGTCCACCATGGACGACGACGACCTCCGCAAGCTCGCGGACTCGGTCATCGACGAAGCGATCGCCCACCTGACCGCTTGATGATCTGATCGTCTGGCGAGCCCGAGGTCCTCAGCTGGCCCGGGGTTCGTCGCCGACCACCTCGGTGCGGTGCATCAGGCGGTGCTCGGTGTAGTCGTACACGCCGTAGTGCTGGACGCACCGGTTGTCCCAGATCACGACGTCGCCGGGGCTCCACGACCATCGGCACGTGAACTCCATCCGGGCGCCGTGTGCGAACAGGAACCGGAGGAGGACGTCGCTCTCGGCCGGTTCGAGCTCGTTGATCCGGCGGGTGAACGTCTCGTTCACGTAGAGCGCTCGGCGGCCGGTCTCGGGGTGCGTGCGCACGACCGGGTGCACCGCGGTGAACGACTCGCGGCCCCCTTGGATCGTGCCGCCTTCGAGCGGCAGGTTCTGGCCCGTGTGGTAAGCGGTGAGGCCGCCCAGGAATCCCTGCATCGATGTCGAGAGGGTGTCGTAGGCCGCGTACTGGCTGGCCCACATGGTGTCGCCGCCCGCGTCCGGGGCGATGAGGCTGCGCAGGATGCTCAGCGCCGGCGGGGTGGCCGACCATGACACGTCGGTGTGCCAGATGTCGGCCCGGATCCCGCCGCTGCTGTCGAGCACGGCGATGTCGGGGTGGCCGTTCTCGGCGTTGGTCGGGAGGTACTCGACAGGTGGCCTGACCCCGCCGAGTGCCTCGGTCAGCGCTCGGTGCTGCGCGTCGTCGATGTGCTGGTCGGGGAGCGCGACGATCTGGTGGTCGAGGATGGCCTGGCGCAACCGGGCGACGGTTTCTGTGTCGAGGCGCGTGAGATCCAGGCCTCGGATCTCGGCGCCGATCATCCCGGCGAGCGGTCGCGTCTGCACGGATCCGGCCTACTGAATCGACATTGCGTTGTCGAGGACGATCTCGCTGCCGTTGACGTAGCGCGACTCGTCCGATGCCAGGAACAGCACCACGTTGGCCACGTCTTGCGGGTCGCCGAGGCCGACAGGACTCAGGTCTTCTTTGTTCTCGAGCCCGAGCACGGTGCTCGTCATGTCGATCATGGGCGTGTCGATGGCGCCCGGGTGGATCGAGTTGCAGCGAATGTCGTAGCCGGCGGTCTGGCAGTAGACGGCGATCGACTTGGTCATGGCACGCACGGCGCCCTTGGCCGCGGAATAGGCGAAGAAGACCGGGTAGCCGAGATGCGAGGCCGTCGACGACATGTTGATGATCGAGCCTCCCCCTTCTTCGGCGAGCAGCGGCATCGCGTACTTGCAGCCGAGGAAGACCCCCTCGTTCATGACCCCGTTCTGTTTGCGGAACGATTCCAGCGTGCACTCCTCGGGGGTTTCGACGATCACCATGCCCGCGTTGTTCACCAGCACGTCGAGGCGCCCGTGGGTGGCTCGGATGTGATCGATCGTGGCCTGCCAGTCGGCCTCGCTCGCTGCATCCTGGTGCAGGTAGCTGGCCGTGCCGCCTGCGGCGACGATGCCGTCGGCCACCGCTTGGCCGCCCTCATCGTTGAGGTCGGTCAGGACCACGGTGGCGCCCTCGCGTGCGAGCGTCTCGGCGTCGGCCCGCCCCAGTCCCTGTGCTGCGCCGGTCACCAGCGCCACCTTGCCGTCAACTCTTCCCATGTCGCTCCTCAGCGTCTTCGTGGCGGCCGGCGTCTGGCCGCCCAAGCATCTTGGCAGGGATGAGGACGTCGCGACCGTGGCAGGCTCTGGACGACCCGAGAACAGGAGCCATCCATGGCGTTTGACATCACCAGCCCATTCCACGTCGGCTACATCGTGGCCGACGTCGACGAGGCAATGGCCCGCCTCACCACCGCGACCGGGGTCACCTGGCACCCGCCGCAGGTGTTCGCACTCGACATCAAGGTGGGTGACGATCGACAGCAGTTCGAGACCCGGTTCACCTACTCCGTCGAAGGCCCAGTGCAGCTCGAGGTCGCCGAAGGCCCGGCGGGCACGCTCTGGGACGCCGACCGGCACGGCGGCCCCAACCACAACGGCTACTGGACCGACGACCTCGTCGGCGACATCGATCGGCTGGTGGCCGGCGGCGGCACCCTGGTGTTCGCCGGAGCCGGCGACAACGGGCCCGAGGGGTTCGCCATGGTCGATGTGGGCGGCTCCCGGATCGAGCTGATCGACGAGGTGATGCAGCCGATGTTCGAGACCTGGTATCGCACGGGCACCTTCGGCTGAGGTTCTCCCGCCCCCGACGGCGGCCCGGTGGGCCGTGGTAGGTTCCGCGCGACAACCGCCCACTTCGAGGGGGAGCCATGAAGGCAGCGGCTGTGTACGAGTACGGGGCCGACATCGTCGTCGTCGACGCGACCCTGGGAGACGTCGGGCCCAACGATGTCCGGGTCCAGGTGAAGGCGAGCGGGCTGTGTCACTCCGACGTGGCGGCCCAGACCGGCGAACTCCCGTTCCCCTTGCCGATCGTCCTCGGACACGAGGGCTCCGGTGTGGTGACCGAGGTGGGCGCCGACGTCACCACCTGCAGCGTGAGGGACCACGTCGTCCTCTCGGCGCTGATCCACTGCGGCGTCTGTTCGAACTGCCTCAAAGGCAGGCCGAACCTGTGCATGTGGGGCCTGGAGACGATCTTCGGCTGCACGGCGCCCGACGGCTCGCTCCACGTCGCCGACGGTGACGGCACGCCGCTCTACCAGTTCTCCTCGCTGGGGACACTGGCCGAGGAACTGATCTGCAACGAGAAGCACGCGGTTCCGATCCCTCGCGACGTCCCGTTCGAGTCGGCCTGCCTGACCGGGTGCGGGGTCCTCACCGGAACGTCCGCGGTCTTCAACCGAGCGAAGGTCCATCCGGGTGCGTCCGTGGTCGTGATCGGTTGCGGCGGCGTTGGGCTCAACGTGGTGCAGGGCTCGACCCTCGCCAGCGCAGGGAGCATCATCGCCGTCGACATCCATGACGAGAAGCTCGCCATGGCCGAGCGCTTCGGCGCCACGCACTCGATTCGCAACACCGACCCCGCTGCCGTGGTCGAGCAGGTCTTCGAGCTGACCGACGGTGAGGGTGCCGACTACGTGTTCGAGGTCGTCGGGGTGCCGGAGTTGGTCCGACTCGGCTGGGACTGCCTCCGCGTCGACGGCACGCTCGTCGCCATCGGGGTGCATCCGTCTGACTCCGACGCCACGTTGCCCGCAGGCCAGTTCGCCACCACGGAGAAGACACTCATGTCGTGTTTGTACGGAACGTCGCGACCAACCCAGGACATCCCCCTGCTGGTGGAGATGTTCAGACAGGGGCGGCTGCAGCTGGACGAGCTCGTCACCCACCGCTTCGACCTCGACGACATCAACGAGGCGGTTGCGAAGATGGACTCCGGGCGCGACGCCCGCGGCATCGTGGTGTTCGGCTGATGGGGCGCGAAGGGCCAGCCGAGTACGCCCGGAGCTGGGAGGCTCCCGGCTACCACGTCGACGCCGACGGCAAGGTCATCGGCGCGTACCAGCCCCAGGGTGTCAACAACTGGGGGCGATGGGGCGACGACGACCAACGCGGCACGCAGAACCTGATCGGTCCCGACGAACGGGTCGCGGCAGCGTCGCTCGTGACGGCGGGCAAGGTCTTCTCGCTCGCGCTTCCGATCGATGCGACGGGGCCGCGCTTCCACACCAGGCCGGCGCCCCTCCATTGGTTCCTGATGACCGGCGCCGACCAGATCGTGGGCTCGCCGTATTCGGAGGTCGACCCCGGATTCCAGTGGAACGACGACATGTTCCAGATGCCGCTTCAGGGCTCCACGCAGTGGGACGGCTTCGGGCACGTGATGTACCAGGACACGATGTACAACGGGTACTGGGCGGGCAATGTCACCGCATTCGGCGGCGCGTCGGCGCTCGGGATCGAGCAGCACCGCGAGTCCTTCGTCGGTCGAGCGGTCGTGCTCGACGTCGCCCGGTCCGAGGGTCACGAGATGCTGCCGAGCGGCACGATCATCGACACGCCGATGCTCGAACGGTGCGTGGCGCATCAGGGAAGCGAGGTTCGGTCCGGTGACATGGCGCTGGTTCGGACCGGCTATCTGGCGCAGTGGGATCACACGATGTCGCCCGACGAGCAGATGGAGTACTTCCTGGGCTCGCCCGGCTTCGGTGCGAACGCGCTCGAGTGGTGCGACGCGAACGACATCTCCGCCGTCGCTGCGGACACGATCGCGGTCGAGGTGCTTGCCGCCCTGAGGACCCCGAGGCTCGCCGTTACCCGGTCCACTGCGGGGCTCTGGTTGATCGCGGCCTGCCGCTCGGTGAGTTCTGGGTGTTGGACCCGCTGGCCGCAGACTGTGCCGAGGACGGCCGATACGAGTGCATGCTCGTCGCGCCACCACTCAACATCCCGGGTGCTGTCGGCTCACCGATCAACCCGATCGCATTGAAGTAGACGCCCGCGGCATTCCGTCCGATTGATGCGCATAGATCGATCGGACTACGGTCTGGGTCTCAACGTGCTCGGCAGCCGTTCGGGCGCGCAACAGGGGGGTATCCACACATGCAACCGAAGGTCCGACATCTCTGGCGGCTGTTGGCCGTGCTACTGGCGTTCACGCTCATCGCGGCCGCGTGCGGCGGCGATGATGACGACGACGCATCCGGGTCCGAGCCGGCGGACGAGCCGGCACCTGCCGACGAGCCTGCACCGGCGGACGAGCCGGCGCCTGCCGACGAGCCGGCACCGGCCGACGAGGGGTCCGACGACCCGCTGGTCGCGGCGGCACTGAGCGCGGCCGGTGATCCGGTGGACGTGCCCAACATCCAGGCCGGCTACCTGCAGTGGGTCTACGCCGACGAGGCCGGCAAGCGGATCGAGGACGCGGCCCGCGAGGCCTTCGACTTCGTGGGATGGGACTGGGAGACCTGCGACGCAGGCGGCGACCCAGCGCAGATGCCCATCTGCGGCAACCAGTTGCTGGATCAGGGTGTCGACGTGATCTTCACCGACGGCATCCCCGAGGCGTTCATCACCGACGTCCTCGAACGCGCCGAAGCCGAGGGTGTGCCCGTGATCTCGGCCGGTGGCGAGGTCGACCCACGTGACTTCTACATCGCCAGCTATGCGTCGGACGACACCGATCTCGGCGTCCAGCTCGCCGAGTATCTCAAGTCGCAGCTGCCCGACGGCGGCAACATCATCGTGCAGACGTTCCCGGCGGCATGGTCGGTCAAGCGGCAAGCAGGCCTGGCTTCGGCCATCGAGGGCAGCAACATCACGATCGTCGACACCTGGGAGGCGGACCCGACCAACATGGTCGAGGGCACCGCAGCCGACGTCACCACGAAGCTCCAGCAGTTCGACGTGGACGCCGTGTGGATCGACTTCTCGGTCGCCTCGATCGGCGCGGCGAACGCCGTTGGCGCCCTGTTCCCCGACGGCGACGAAGAGGATCGGCCGCTGTTGGTGACCTTCTACGCCAACCCCACCTCGGTGGAAGACATCCGTTCCGGCCGTCTCGATGCGGCTGTGGACGAGAAGCTGGAGTGGCAGAGCTGGGCACAGGTCGATGCCGTCTTGCAGTTGCTCGCACGAGGCACCGAGCCCAGCCAGGAGCGGGCCCCCGACTTCGGCGGTCTGAACTTCTCGAGCCGCCAGGTCGTGACGGTCGACTCGATCCCGGCAACGGGCACCGAGATCGCTCCGCCGCCCCCGGGTGACTACGAAGAGTTCTTCCGGGCCAAGTGGTGCGCGGAGTTCAACGGCATCCCGAACTGCTGAGCGCAGCTCGACACGTGATCTGATCTGAACGGACGTCGGCGGCCCGCCACTGGGCCGCCGACGGTTCGTTGTGCACGTCTCGACACGCATCGAGGCTCGATGACGAGGAGCGTCTATGACCGACATCTCGGCCGGTGAATCGGCGGCCACCGATCGCAGATCCATCGACTGGGTGGCGATGGTCGCCCGGTACGGCGTCTTGCTGGCGTTGGTCGGCTGCGTGATCTTCTTCTCCGTCCAGGAGGAGAAGTTCCGGACCTACGACAACCTCCAGACCACCCTCGAGGGTGCCGCGCCGCTGTTGATGATGGCGCTCGGCCTCACCGTCGTGTTGGTCATGGGCGACTTCGACCTGTCCGTGTCCGGCATGGTCGCGGTGTCGAGCGCGGTGATCGTCGCCACGGTGGTGCGCACCGACATCCCCTGGGGGATCGCAGTCATCCTGGCGTTGCTGGTCGCGCTCGTCGTGGGTGCGTTCAACGGCTGGCTCGTCGCCTACGTGGGTACCCCGTCGTTCATCACGACATTGGCCAGCGGGGTGATATTGGCGGGTGTGGAGCTCGCGGTGACCGGACCGGGGTCGACCTTCATCTCCGGTGGCAGCGAGATCCCGCGGTCCTATCGGAACCTGGGCATCGGTGAACCCCTGGGCGAGATCAAGTCCCCGGTGTGGATCGCCATCGGTCTGACCGTCGTGCTCTGGTTGCTGCTCTCCAAGACCGAGATCGGCCGGTTCATGTACGCGATCGGTGGCAACGCGGAGGCAGCGCGTCTGAGCGGCATCCAGGTCAAGCTGCTGCGAGCGAGTGGGTTCGTCGTGGTCGCCATCTGTGCGATGTCGGCAGGCCTCGTGTCCTCGGCGCGCACCGGCTCCCACGTCCGCAACGTGGGTGGGTCACTGCTGCTGCCGGCGTTCGCGGCGGCCTTCCTCGGCGCCACCCTGTCCAAACGGGGGCAGTTCATCGTCTGGGGCACCGTGGTGGGAGCGATCTTCCTCCAGGTGGTGGAGTCGGGCCTGACGTTCATGGGCTACGACCAGGACGTCAAGAACATCGTCAAGGGGTCGATCCTGATCGCAGCGATGCTGCTCGGCAGGCTCGGGGCCAGCAAGCGATGAGCGCGGAACCGCCGTTCCTGGAGCTGCAAGGGGTCCGCAAGGAGTACCCGGGCGTGCTCGCCGTGGACAGCGTCTCGCTCACCTTCGAGGCAGGTGAGGTCGTCGGCCTCGTCGGCAAGAACGGCGCGGGCAAGAGCACGCTGATCAAGATGATGGCCGGCGCCGTTGCCCCCGACATCGGCACCATGCACCTCGACGGTGTTCCCATCGAGCTCGACCACCCGCATCAAGCCACTGAGCTCGGCCTGGCGTTCGTCCATCAGGACCTGTACGACGTCGCCGACCTGTCCGTCGCCGAGAACGTGATGTTGGGGCTGGGGTTCCCCAAGCGGCTGGGCCTGTTCGTGGACTGGCGGGAGCTCTACGAGCTCGCCGCCGGTCAGATTCGGCGACTCGAGGTCGACATCGATCCCACCGTGGCCGTCGGCGAACTCAGTGTCGCCGAGCAGCGCCTGGTGATGATCGCCCGTGGACTGGCCCAACAAGCTCGGTTGTTGGTGCTCGACGAGCCCAGCGCCTCGTTGACCGACGAGGAGATCGAGCATCTGTTCTCGGTGATCCGCCGGCTCCGCGACGAGGGGATCGCGGTCATCTACGTGTCACACCGCCTCGAGGAGATCTTCGAGATCACCGAGCGCGTCGTGGTCATGAGGAACGGGTCCGTCGTCGCCGACGAGCGCACCGCTGACCTCGACCGACGGCAGCTGATCCGCCACATCACGGGGCACGAGCAGGCCGAGACGGCGATCGAGCGCCGCCGAAGCCACGCCATCGGTGGTCGACCGGAGGCGCCAACGTTGCTCGAGGTCGAAGGCATCGCGACCGACACGGGCGTGCGCGGCTGCGACTTCGACGTCCGCGAGGGCGAGGTGCTCGGAATCGCCGGCCTCATCGGAGCCGGGCGGACCGAGCTGGTTCGCGCCATCTTCGGCGCCGACCGGCGCACTGCGGGTGATATCCGCATCAGGGGAGAGCTCGTCGACATCAAGACCCCCTCCCAAGCCATGGCTGCGGGCTTGGCCCTCCTCCCGGAGGACCGCAAGACCCAGGGCAACGTCATGGACTTCACGGTTCGCCAGAACATGACCCTGGCGTCGCTCGACAAGCACCGGGTCAACCCGCGGGTGGCCGCGCCGTCGACCAGCTCCGAGAAGGTCGAGGCGGCTCGGATGATCGAACGCCTCGCCGTGGCCACCCCTGACGACCGCCAGCTGGTCCGGCTGCTGTCCGGTGGCAACCAACAGAAGGTCGTGATCGGCAAGTGGCTGAGCCAGGGTGCCGACATCCTCATCTTCGACGAGCCGACCCACGGGGTCGACGTGGACGGCAAGGAGGAGATCTACGACATCATGCACGAGCTCGCCGCCCAGAAGAAGGGCGTCGTGTTCATCTCCTCGGAGTTCTCCGAACTGGTCGGTGCCTGTCACCGGGTGATCGCGATGCGCGACGGGCTGATCATGGGTGAGCTCGAAGGCGACGAGATCAACGAGGAAGCCGTGATCGAGCTCTGCTACGCCCAGCCCGAGACCGTCGAGGCCTGACCTGGTCAGGACTTGAGGTCGAACTCGATGTGGAGTTCCTTCAACGCCCGGAGGAAGTAGTTCGGGTGATAGCGGAAGTCGTTCTTGCCCTCGGCGAAGCGCATCTGGTCGATCCGGTCGATGAGGACCTTGAACGTCCAGTACATCTCACGACGGGCCAGTGGGGCCCCGAGGCAGAAGTGCTCGCCGAAGCCGAACGCCAGGTGTGTCCTGCTCCGAGTGCGGTCGAGGTCCACCTCACCGGGGTTGTCGTACTCGCGGGGATCGCGGTTCGCGGCAGCGAACCGGAGGTTCACGACCGATCCGGCCGGCATGAGTACCCCGTGCATCTCGACGTCTTCGGACAGCTCGCGTAGGAGGCCCTGCACGGGGCCCTCGATCCGGATGATCTCCTCACAGAACGTCTCGAGATAGCTGTCCGGGTCGGACTTGAGCTGTTCCCACAGCGCCGGCTTCTCGATGAGTTCGCGCATGCCGGCGGCGATGGCGTTGGTGGTGGTCTCGGAGCCGCCGACGAAGAAGTCGGCCATCATCTCGCTCTGGAGTTCGGCGTCGGTCAGCGTTCGCCCCCATTCGGGGATCTCCTTGTTGACCAGGTCGCTCAGGAGCGTGTCTTCGGGTTGTTCGCGGAGGCGATCGAAGATCGGCTTGAAGTACTGCTGGGCCTGGATCTCTTGTTCCGCCGACCAGACCCGTTCCTCGAAGGTCTGCATCAGGCCCAACCGTTGGACCCAGGCATCGGTCCAGGCCTTGATCTGGGGCATGTCCTCGTCGGGGACCCCCATCTGGCGGCCGATGACGTAGAGCGGCACCGGGATCGCCACGGCCTGCACCCAGTCGCAGGCACCATCGTCGACGAAGTCGTCGAAGAGGCGATTGGTGAGGTCCTCGACGAAGGGATCGAGCTCTCGGATACGGCCCGGACGAAACGCCTGGTCGAACATGCGCCGCAGCTCCATGTGCGTCGGCGGGTCGAGCGCGTCGAGGGTCGCCACCGGCACCCACCCGTCCTTTTCGTACATGGCGGTGAGGACGGCCTCCTCCTTCACCATCTGCTCGTGCTTGGCGAGCTCTTCGGGGTCAGTGGGCTTGACCGCCTTCTCCGTCATTCCGGCGGCAGACCCAACGGCGTTGGTGAACACGCTCACGTTGACCAAGGCGTCCTTGATGTCCTCGTAGCGGGTCATCACGAACATGCCGGTGGAGGGGTCCTGCCAGACGGGCGCCTCGTCGCGAAGGAGGTCGTAGGCGTGGTAAGGGCAGTCGTTGACCGCAGGGTCGAAGAAACTGATGTCGTCGACCGAAGCCGGGCGTGCCGGGTCGCTCATGGTGGGTGTTCCTTTCGGCCAGTGGGCCGGTTGTGGCGCCTACCAGCGGCAGGCCTCGGGGATTGCCGGGTGGTCGATCGCCGGGTACTTCTTGTGCAGCGGCTGCACGACCTCCTCACCGAAGCGTTGGATCTGTTCCTTCGTGGCCTCGAAGGAGGGGCCGGTCACGACCCGGAACTGCACGGTGAAGTACTGGACGCCGAGCTCCTCGTAGTACTGCTCGAGTCGCTCGCGGCACTGCTCGGGCGAGCCGACCACGATGTGCTCTCGGGCGGACTCGACCGTGATCTTCTCGGGAGAGTCGAACTCGGGGTGGTGCGCGAGGATCCCCTGCTCGGCGTAGAACCGCATCTCGGGCACGTAGTGCGCGCCGTACTGGTCGACGGCCTGTTCGAAGGTGTCGGCCACCCACGCTTTGCGCATGAGCACGATGAACGGCTCCTTGCCGTGCTCCTCGGCCTTGCGGCGGTAGGCGCCGGCCTGTTGTTCCCAGACCTCGGGCAGGATCGGGAAGTCGTCGCAGGTGTAGGACTCGGCGTACACCCCGCACCGTTCGATCGCGTCTGGGAGCTGCCCTCCGCCCCAGAACGGGAAGCGAGGCTCCTGGTACGCATTGGGGGACAGCAGACCGTCGCGCACCTGGTGGAAGTCACTGGCCCAGTCGAAGCGCTCGCCCTTCGACTCGAGGGCCTTCTCGATCAGCCGGACGCTGTCGAGGAACCGCCCGAGCATGCGCTCCTCGGGCACGCCGAATTGACCCCAGTAGCCGCTGTGGAATCCGCGGCCCCATGTCATGTAGAGCCGGCCTCGACTGATGTTGTCGATGATGGCGCACTGTTCGGCCACGTGCATCGGGTGATACAGCGTGTTGACCAGGCAGTATGCGCCGAGCGCGACTCGCTCGGTCTCGCGAGCGAGGATCATGAGCAGGTTCAACGGCGATCCGAAGTAGGACTCGGTCCGGCCGTGCCGGTCCGGGACCTGGATCGAGTGGAAGCCGTACTTCTCGGCCAGGATGCCTTCCTCGATCATGGCATCGAGGGTGTCGGCCGCGTTCTGCCGGTCCGGCAGTGGTTGGTCGTACGCCCCGGCGTTGGTGTCGATCAGATAGCCAATTCGCACGCGCTGTCCCTTCGTTCGCCGGCCACGGGCAACTCGCGGAGTTGCTTGGCCGACCCCGTTGCCATCCGTTGCCTCACACGTCGCTCTTTCGTTCGCCGGCCACGGGCAACTCGCGGAGTTGCTTGGCCGACCCCGTTGCCATCCGTTGCCTCACACGTCTCGCTCGGCGTCGACCCAGTAGGGGTCGCGGAGGACGCGCTTGAGGATCTTGCCCGTCGGCGCCTTCGGGAGCTCGTCGATGAACTCGACGAAGCGGGGCTTCTGGTACGACGCCAGGTTGGCCTTCGCGGTCTCGATGATCTCCTCCTCGGTGGCCGACTCGCCCGGCTTCAGGACCACGTAGGCCTTGACCGACTCACCCCATTCGTCGTCGGGAATGCCGATCACGGCACTCTCGAGGACGGCCTCGTGCTTGGAGATCGCCTCCTCGACCTGGACCGAGTAGATGTTCTCGCCACCGGAGATGATCATGTCCTTCGCCCGGTCGACGATGAACACGTATCGTTCGGAGTCCATCGTGGCCACGTCACCGGTCCACATCCAGCCGTCCCGGATGGTCTGCTCGGTGAGGTCGGGGCGGCCGAAGTAGCCGAGCATGTTGCCCTCGGACTTCACGATGATCTGGCCGGGTGTCTTGCCGTCGGTGGGTACGTCGTTGCCGTCGTCGTCGACCACTCGAATGGCAGAGCCGAACACCTCGCGGCCACACGACTTGAGCCGCTCCGGGTGGTAGTCCTCCTCGATGGCGCGGATGTGGTCCTCCTGTGAAAGGAAGGTCATGCCCGTGCCCTCGGTCTGGCCGTAGCCCTGGATCATGGTGCACGGGAACTTGTCCATGGCCTCCTTGATCACGCGGGAGGGCATCGGTCCGCCGCCGTACTGGATGTTGCGCAGGCTCGACAGGTCGTAGTCCTCGAAGCCAGGGACCGCCATCATCCAGTTGAGCATCGTGGTGACGCCCAAGAAGGCCGAGACCTTCTCCTCCTGGATGAGCTCCAACGCCAGCTTGGCGTCGAAGTTCATGAGCACGAGCGGGCACCCGTGGGCCAGATAGTTGATGGCCAGCACGATCGGGATGTGGAACATCTGGCCGGTCAGCATGTAGACGTCGCTCGGGACGATCCGTTCGCCGACGGTCTGGTTGAGCATCCCCGCGTACACGCTCTTGTGGCTGTGCAGGGCGCCCTTGGATTCACCGGTGGTGCCACCGGTGTAGAGGATGAAGAACGGATCGTCGTTGCCGATCTGGTCCGAACCCTCGGGCTCGGTGTCCGGTGCCGCCTCGACCAATGCCTCGTAGCTCCCGTCGCCGCCGGCGCCGTACTCCAGCCAGTGCTCGACGCAGTCCACCATGCCCTTGGTCTCGGCCGACACCTCGGCGAACTGGCCTTGGGTGATGTACACCCGGGGCCCGCCGTTGTCGATGATCTTCTTCAACTCGGGGGGCGACAACCGCCAGTTCATGGGCTGGGCGATGAGGCCGGCACGACCGCACGCGAAGTACAGCGCGCAGTACTCGATGCTGTTCATGCTCAAGACGCCGACCCGGTCCCCCTTCTCGAGCCCCAGGCCCAACAGCGCGTTGGCCAGCTTGCGCACGTGCGTGTCGAGATCGACGAAAGTGATGCGTCGACCCGTGGTCGAGTCGATGATCGCTTCGTTGTCGGGCGTCATGCGCGCCCATTTCGCTGGGATCTGCCCAATGTTCAAGATTGTCCTCCGGCGGTCTGGGGTCGACGTCGCTGCTGATCCGAGATCAGTACGGCAGGTCGAGGTCGAGGTGGCGGTGCTTGATCTTCCAGTCGCCGTCTTGCGCGACGAAGTCGTCGGTGTACTGACCGCTCGACATCACGGTCATCTTGCCGTCCGCCACCACGAGCAGGATCAGGTAGCTGATGACCTGAGCAGCATCAGGGCTGTCCTCGGTGAAGTAGATGTTGGTCACCACGTGGCGCCGCTGCTCGCCCTCCTGGTCGTGCATGGAGTCGCTGAACAGCTTCCGGATGGCCGGGCCGCCCTCGAAACGGATCGGGTCGCCGCCGGCGATGATCATCGAGAACTCGGCGTCCTCGGTGAACATGGCGCCGAGGTAGTCGCTGTCGCCGATGTCATAGGCCACACCGGCCCGGTTGAGGATCTCGGTGATCGCTTGCTTGTCTGCCATTTGGGAATCTCCTTCGAATGGATGTGAGGGCTGGGGTCGGACGGGATCAGAGGCCGATGTCGCTGGCCTGGCCCCGCCAGGCGAGCGATCCGCCGTCGATGAGGATGTAGGCCGCGTTGATGAATGCGCTCTCGGGGCTGGCGAGGAAGCAGACGAGCTCGCCCACCTCCGACGGCAGACCCAGCCGCGGGATCAGTGCCGTGCTCACCAGCTGCTGCTCGAAGCCCACCGGGTCGTCGGACTGTTTGATGAAGTCCGTGACCATGTTGGTGGCGATGGCCGTGGGGCCGTAGCAGTTCACGCGGATGCCGTACTTGGCGAGGTCGACCGCGAGGTTCTGGGTCTGGAGCCGGATGCCGCCCTTGCTCGTTCCGTATGCGGTGTTGGACGGGTATGCCGACTGTGATCCGGTGGATGCCGCGTTGATGATGGAGGCGTTGTCGCTCTCCTTCAGATAGGGCAAGGCCATCTTGGAGCAGATCCAGGGAGCGACCGCGTTGATCTCGACGACCTTCTTGAAGACGTCGATGTCCATGTCCTCGACATGGGCCTTGGTGGGATCGCCGATGCCGGTCTCGTGGACGCCGGCGTTGTTGTGCAACACGTCGATGCCACCGAATGCCTCGGCGGTCGCGGCCATGAGCGCCGCGACCTCGTCGGGGTCGGTGACGTCGCAGTGCTGGTAGGCGGCTTCGCCACCGTCGTCACGGATCGCCTGGGCGACGGCCTCGCCCTGTTCGTCGTTCAGGTCGCTGACCATCACCTTGGCGCCCTTGCTGGCGGCGAGCTTGGCCGTGGCCTCACCGATGCCGGTGGCCGACCCGGTGATCACGAATCGCATTCCCTCTACACCCATGTGGTTCCTTCTCCTCGGGTCTGGTTGTTGTGGTCGCCGTCGGCGTTCATCCGGTGGGGGTGAACGTCAACGGCATGCTGGTGGGTGCCCTGGTGAAGACACCCTCGGCGACCGGTGGGTCCCCGTCGAAGGCGATGTCGTCCATCGCGTCGAGCAGTTGATTGGTGGCGATCTCCACCTCGGTCTTGGCGAGCATGGCGCCGATGCAGAAGTGGCGACCGAGACAGAAGCCGGTGTGGTTGGCCGCTCCGGAGAACGCTTTCGACACGTCCAGATCGGTGCGGTGGATGTCGAAGCGGTCCGGATCCGCGTAGCGGCGTGGATCGCGGTTGGCTCCGGCGATGAGGCAGGTGACCGTGGATCCGGCGGGGATGGTGACGCCGTGCATCTCCACGTCTTCGGCGGGCTGGCGCATGATCATCTGGACGGGCGGCGAGTGGCGCAGCGTCTCGGCGAAGGCGGCGTCGATGAGGCTGCGGTCGTCGCGGACGGCCTGAAGCTGATCAGGGTTCGCGATCAGGTTCATCATCATGTTGGCGAGCGCCTTGTCGGTGGTCTCGCCGCCGGCAACCAGCAGGAGCGACACGAACGCCTTGATCTCGACGTCGCTCATCTGTTCGCCGTCGATGATCGCCGTGCACAGCGTGCTCAGGAGGTCCTCGCCCGGGTTGGCGCGCCGATCGGCGATGATCGGCAGCATGTAGGCCTCCAGCTCCTCCTTGGTCTGGAGTCCCTGGGCCATCACGGCCTCGTCGCCTGTCAGGTTGGACAGGAACGCCATGATCGAGTGGTACCAGGCCTGGAATCTGGCGTGGTCGGACTTGTCGAGCCCGAGCATGTCCACGATGACGTTGATCGGGAACCTGATCGTGAACTGGTCGACGAGGTCGACCTTGCCGGCAGTGCGGAAGCCGTCGATGAGGTCACGGGCGTTCTGTTCGATCACCGGGACGAACTTGGCGGTCAGCTCGCTCCCGCGGAACGCGGGTGCGATCAGGTTGCGGTGCAGGGAGTGATCGCGCCCTTCCATCTGCAAGATGGTCCGGCCGTGCACCGGCTCGAGTTGCCACTCATAGTTCTTGGACGTGAACTCCTTGTCCTTGAAGGCGCGCTCGACGTCGTCGTACCGGGTGATCAGGTACGACTCCATCGCCTCGTTGTAGACGCACGGATGGTCTTCCCTCATCGCCTCGAGGACCCGGTTGGGATCCGTGGCGAAGAGCTCGGAAAGGATGTCGGGCTCGACCTTGCTCACGGAACCCCCCTGGTGACCGTGGACGGAAGTGAAGCTAGTTCGTGACGTTCATATGCACAATTGGCATCGAAGCGTCCCCCGAGTCGAAGCGCCCCACCGCCGCGGTCGCCGGCGAAGGCCTGCCGCAACTTCCTGCGCACGGTCTCAGCGCTCCCGATCGCCGAACGCGTTGGAACGCACTCGCACAACTCCGGGAGCGTCTGCGCCCGCGTCTCCCGACGACACGCGGCACCCCGGACGACGAACGCTCAGAGGCCGCGGGGTTCCATGGTTCGGCCGTCGCCCACGTCGGCGCCCACCTCGGCCGGGGTGGGGTCGGTGCCGGGCCAGCGGACACGCATGCGATCGGCGAGGCCGGTGGGGAGCTCGGAGAGCTTGAGCACGTACAACAGGTTGGTGTTGCGTTCGTGGAAGCGCCACCGGCCGTCGATTCGGCGGTAGTCGTCCTGGTAGCGCAGGGCCACCATGACGGTGTCGCCTTCGATGGTGAGCTCTGCGTGGGCGCACACCACGCCGGTGGCGTGGTCGTCGTCGGCGAACACGATCTCCGACGAGTGTGGGTAGTGGAAGGACGCCACGTACGCGGAGGTCCGCTCGGCGTAGTAGTCGATGATGGCGTCGACGCCCACGGAGCGGCCGACCGCCGAATCGAACACCGCGTCAGGTGTGTACTGCGCCCGCAGCGCGTCCCAGTCGCGGTCGTCCACGGCGCGGCCGTAACGAGCGATGAGCTCGCGGATCTCCTCGCGGTCTTCCAGACGCTGCACCCGTGCTCGCAGCGCTGCGATGTCATCGGTGTGGTCGGTCATGGGTGGTTCCTCCTCGGAACGGTGTGTGGTCAGTTGGCGTGCAGGTGGAGGCGCAGCTCCGCGGGTGAGCGCAGGACGAAGCCCTGCAGCGGCGGTGGTTCTCCGGCGTGGGTCATGTGGCTGAAGCGGTCGAGCAGATGGGTCAGCGCGAGCTCCATCTCGAGCTTGGCGAGCAGAGACCCGGTGCAGTTGTGGGCACCGCCGCCGAACCCCCGGTTGGTGCCGGCCGGCGTGAACTGGGCGCCGGCGTCGTCGGCGAATCGGGCGACGTCGAACACATCCGGGTCGGTGAACACCTCCGGGTCGTGGTTGGCGGCACTCAGCAGCACCATGACCTTGTCGCCTTCGGGAATCGTGACCCCGCCCAGCTCGACATCCACGGCCGCCTGGCGGATCGAAGCCTGGACGGGTGGTCGGTGACGGAGGATCTCCGCCACCGCCGACGGCACCAGCGAGCGGTCGGCGCGCAGTCGCTCCCACTGGTCGGGATGGGCGATCAGCTCGCAGCAGAGGTTGACGAGCGCCCGGTCGGTGGTTTCGATGCCGGCCGAGAGCAGGAACGCGCAGAACGAGCGGATCTCCTGGTCGGTCAGCGCCTCGCCCTCGAACTCGATGGTGCACAGGTCGCTGAGCAGGTCGTCACCGGGGGAGTCACGCTTGGCGGCGATCTCGGGGGTGAGCCACTCGAACAGGTCGTCGCGGGCGGCGACGCCACGAGCATGGACCTCGGGGTCACCGGTGACGTTCGAGACCGACGCGGCCACGATGCGGTGGTACCAGTCGGGGAACGCGGTGGCTTCCCGCATGGTCATCAGCTCGCCGATCACGGCAAGGGGGACGAGTGAGGTGAAGTCCGCCTTGAGGTCCGCGACCTCGGGCGCCGACGGCAACGTGGCCCCGAACTCCTCGACCAGATCGGTGACCAGGGTGCGGATGTCGCCGTCGAGCCGTCGGGTGTTTCGCATGCGGCGGCCGAGGATCGCGGCCTTGCGCCGATGCTCGGTGCCCGTCATGTGCAGGATCGTGCGGCCGTAGATCCCCGAAGAGCCCGATCCGGCGGCCATGGGGGTGAAGTGGTCGGCGTCTTCGAACACGCGTGTGACGTCGGCCCACCGCGTGACCACCCACCCCTCGACGGGCTCGCACCACACGACCGGGTCCTCCCGGCGGAGCCGGGCGAAGACGGCGTCGTGGTCGAGGTGGCTGTCACCGGGTAGGAGTCGGATGAGCTGGTCGAGGGCCGCGTCAGTCATGAGCGCTCATTCGTTGGTGACGCCCAGGCCCAGCCCACCGTCGACGGTCAAGACGTTGCCGGTGGTCCACTCGGCCCGCAGCAGGTACTCGAACGCTTCGGCCACTTCCTGGGGCGTGCCCGGGCGGCCCAGCGCGTGCATGGCGCCCATGCCTTCGAGCCGGTCGCGCTGTTCCTCGAAGGTGGTGAGCCCGGCCCGGACGTTGATCTCGGTGAGCACGCCGCCGGGGCGAACGCAGCCCACCCGAATCTGGTCCTGGCCCAGTTCGGCGGCGAGCACGCCGGTCAGTGCCTCCAGTGCGCCCTTGGTGGCCGCGTAGGGCGACGCGTTCGGGAAGGCCCGCTGGGTGTGGACCGAGCCGACGAACAGCACGCAGCCCTTCGATTCCTTGAGGTGCGGGTAGGCCGCTTTGGTCAGCATCATCCCGCCCACCACGTTGGTGTTGAACAGGTCGAGCAGGCGGTCTTCCTCGAAGTCCGGCACGTCGCAGCGATAGATGTTGCCGGCGTTGGAGATCAGGCCCTCCAGGCCACCGCCATGGTCGACGGCGGCGGCGACCATGCGTTGCCGGTCGGCCTCGACCGTCACGTCGCCGGCGACGCCCCGACAGTTCGGGCCGATGCTGTCGGCCACCTCGGTGATCGGGCCCTCTCGGCGCCCGGTGATGGTGACCAGCGCCCCGGCCGCAGCCAGGTGGCGCGCCGCGCCCTCACCGAGGCCGGATCCGCCTCCGGTGATGAGCACCGACATTCCCTCGATCGCACGCATCGGGCCATTCTCCTACGATTCGACCGACGAGCAAGTTGTGCTCGTCTCGGGGGAGGGGTGGGTAGTGGCCAAGCGAGCAGTCGTCACCGGCGGAGCACGCGGGATCGGTGCCGCCATCGTCGAGCGGTTGCGATCCGACGGCTACGAGGTGGCCGTGCTCGATCTGGTGGCGTCCGATGGGCGTGATGGCTGCGATGTCACCGACGCCGGACGCGGTGCGCGAGGCCGCGGTCGAGGTCGGGCCGGTCGACGTGTTGGTCAACAACGCCGGCGCATGGCGGTTCGGGGCGCTCGAAGACGTCAGCGCCGAGGACTTCGCTGTCGCCATCGACGTCAACCTCCGCGGCCCCTTCCACCTCATGCAGGCGTTCGGGCCGGCCATGTTGGAGCGGGGCTCGGGCGCGATCGTCAACATCGTGTCGATCGCCGCCAAACACGCGAACCCGGCCGTGGGGTCCTACGGCCCGTCCAAGGCCGGGCTGCTGTCGCTGACGGAGCAGGTGGCGCTCGAGTGGGGGCCGAGGGGCGTCCGGTGCAACGCCGTGGGTCCCGGGCTCGTCCCCACGCCCGGCACCGGTGAGGTCTACGACGACCCGCAGGTCCGGGAGATCCGGTCGGGAGCGGTGCCCAGCCGCCGCCTCGCCGAACCGGCCGACATCGCCAACGTGGTGGCGTTCCTGGTGTCAGAGGACGCCGCGTACGTGAACGGGCAGGTCATCTACGTCGATGGCGGACTGTCCAAAGCACTGATGACCCTGCTCCCCAGACCACCCGAGGTACCGCAATGAGTGAGACGTTCGACATCGTCGTGGTGGGCTACGGTGCCGCCGGCATCGCCGCCGCGGTCACCGCGCACGACGCCGGAGCCAGCGTGGTGGTCCTGGAGAAGAACCCCGAGGCGGCCCACACGCCCAACACGCGCATGTCGGGCGGGATGGTGATGACGGCCACCGACGTCGACGACGCCACGGCGTACCTCGACGCGTGCGCCGACGGCATGGTGCCGGTGGACGTGAGCCGGGCGTGGGCCGAGCGGGCTGTCCACCTGGAGGCGTGGCTCGACACCGCGATTGGCGGGCTCGACATGGTGGCGTCGGCCGGTGCCGAGCACAAGGGCTTCCCGGGCGCCGACGCCATCGTCGCGATCCAGCCCGGTGGTGTGGTCGAGCGACTGGCCGCGGCTGCCGGGGGAGGGCCGGCGCTGTTCGACGGCCTCGATGCCGCGGCGCGGCGACGCAGCGTCGACGTGCGGTGGGAGACCCCGGCGCAGCGGCTGCTGACCGACACCGATGGCGCCGTCGTCGGCGTGTCGACCGATGCCGGAGCATTCGTCGCCGAGAAGGGTGTGGTCCTCTGCTGTGGCGGCTACGAGTACGACGAGGCGCTCAAGCGCGACAACCTGCGCACCTACCCGGTGCACTTCTACGGGCACCCGGGCAACACCGGTGACGGCGTCCACATGGCGCAGGCGGTCGGGGCGTCGCTGTGGCACATGAATCAGATGATCGGCCGCGCCATCGGCCACTTCGACCTGGACGGCGAGCCCCTCAACATGTTGATCAGCATCGGGCCACCCGGCTATGTGATCACCGACCGGTTCGGGCAGCGCTTCGCCGACGAGCACGGCCAGGCCATGCTGCGCCACGACTTCTACTACGACCTGCTCCTCTACGATCCCGCCCGCAACCTTCGGCCCCGCGTCCCGTGCTTCTGGTTCTTCGACGAGACCAGGCGTCAGGCCGGACCGCTGACCTTGACCCACATCGGGGCCACCGCGGTGGGTCGCTACGACTGGTCGCCGGACAACACCGCCGAGATCGAACGTGGCTGGATCGCCCAGGCCGACACCATCGAGGAGGCCGCACGCCTGGCTGGGGTCGACGATCCCGCGGCGGCTGCGGCCACGGTCGCGGAATACAACCGCCTCTGCGAGTCGGGTGAGGCCGACCCGCAGGGCCGCCCCGCCGAGTCGATGGTGCCCATCGTGGAGCCGCCGTTCCACTGCGTGGCCCTGTGGCCGGGTGGGTCGAACACGACGGGCGGCCCGCGGAAGAACCGCCACGGTCAGGTCCTCGACCCCTACGACCAGCCGATCGTCGGCCTCTACGCCGCCGGCGAGCTCGGCCAGGCCTCGGGCCTCCTCTACCCGGGCGACGGCTCCAACCTCGGCGAGGCTCTCTGCTTCGGCCAGATCACCGTGGAACACGCGCTCAGCACCTGAGCCCCCACCTCACCACCACGTTCGCTGCAGCCGAACGTCCCTGCGATTTGTGACATGTTTCGGCGCCGCCGAAACATGTCACAAAACCGGTGGACGGGTGGTCGCGCGGGCCGATCGTGCCGTCCGGCGTACTGTGGTTCCATGAGCGCTGATGTCGATCGTGGCGCCGAGGTCCGGCGAATCGTTCGCAGCGACCGCCGACGTCGCTGGGTGGGGCCGGTCCTCGTGCTGGCCCTCGTCGGAGCGTTCGTCGCCTTCGTCGTCGATGGGGTGCTGGATCAGAGCCGTTGGCGGACCGTGGAATTCCGACCTCTGCCGGCCGAGGATGCGGCCACTGTTCTGAGGGTCGAGGGCGGTGACTGTGGCGTTGAGCTCCGCCTCGCCGAGGTGACCGAAGTGAGCAGCCACATCACCATCCTGCTGGAGCAACAGGGCTCCAGCTCCGACGGCTGCGGCGCCGGGAGCGTCACTGTGCAGCTCGACGACGTGATCGGAGACCGCGAGGTGAGAGACGCGGCGAATGGTCGCCGCTGGGCCCGTGGCGCGGACCAGGATCACCCGCTCCGGTGGGCTCCGGCGTCGGGCTGAGACCGGCTGTTTCAGATGCGGTAGACGATGTCCGAACGGTCCCGCGTGCCCTGGACGAAGGCGTCCATCGGGAGCGGAAAGGCGTCCCTGTCCGAGGCAGGTCGAGGTGGACCAGTCGTGGACCACGACGCGGTCGGCGATACGCCACGCACCGTCGCGGCGCTCGAAGCGGTCCACGTAGCGGCCGGCGAACACGTCGAGCCACTCCATGCCGTCGTCGTCGGTGCGTCGGAGATGCGCCAGGCTGGTGGACTCGGCCCGGGCGAGATCGGGGTCCTCGGGATCGAGCTCGATCAGGCAGTTGGTGACGGCGTGGGTGCTGTGGTGGGTCCGGGCCGGCAGTGACTCGACGATGAAGGCCGCGAAGTCGTGGCCGTTGCCCTTCCAGTGGCCGTGATCGTCATGGCTGTCCGGGTGATAGCAGGAGCGGAGCAGCTCCTCGTCCAGCCGGTCGACACCGCGCGAGTAGCGCATGATCACGTCGCGGATCTCGTCCTTGTCGGCCAGCTGTTGCAGTCGGTCGTCGGTCATGACAGCCCCCTCGTTCCGCACGATCATCGACGACACCCACAGCGGGGCACAAGCGAGCCATGGCAGCATCGGGGGATGGCAGAGCCCTTCACGTATGACGATGTCGGCAGCTACACCCTCGACGACGAGGATGAACGAGCCCTGGTCGAGGCGCAGAACGAGTGCACGTTCATGTGGTCGACCAAGGATGGGTGGCCCGTGGGCGTGGTCATGTCGTACGTGTTCCACGACGGCTGCTTCTGGCTCAGCGTGTCCTCGCTGCGGGTCCGCGTGAAGGCGGTCGAGCGCGAACCGAGGGTCTCTTTGTCGATCACCAGCAAGGGCAGCGGTATTCGCGCCTCGCTGGCCGTCACCTACAAGGGCCGGTGCGAGGTGTTGTCCGACCCCGAGACCATCGGCTGGTTCCTGCCGGCGCTGGCCGAGCGGCTGCGACCCGGCAACCCCGAGGCGCAGGCCGAGTTCGTTCGCCTCAATGACACGCCCAACCGGCGGGTGCTCAAGGTCACGCCGGAGAAGACCATCGGCTTCGACGGCCGCAAGATGCACGCGGCAACCGAACAGGCCCGAGCCGCAGGCCTGATCCCCGACTGACCGCTGGCTCGCAGGCTGTTAGGGATCCGCGGGTGCGGTCTCCATCCGAGATCGGTGGAGGGTGTGGGCGGCCAGGGCCGCGATGACCAGCAGGATGCCCAGGAACTGGCCGGTGGTGATGTCCTGGTCGAGGAACAGCCACGCCAGCGTGGCCGCGCCGACGGGCATGAGGAGCTGGGCGAGGCCGATGACCACCAGCGAGACCGAACCCTGCGCGTAGGCGATGAGGACGTGCCCGATGCCGGGCACCAGGGCGATCGCCGCCAGACGGATCACCTCGTTGCCGGCGGGTGGGGTGAGGGTCTGCCCGGCGATCAGCGCCAACGGGATCAGGACCACGCTCGACCAGGCCATGACTCCGGCCATCATCGGGACGGCGTCGAGGGACTCCCGAGCCCGGCGGCTGAAGATGAAGTACGCCGCCCCGAACAGCGTGGACACGGCGGCGATGGCGTCACCGTCGAAGGAGGCCGTGCCGCCGGTGCCGGCCGACAGCACCATGACGATCGCCCCCGTCAGCGCCACGGCGAACCAGCCGACGTCGGCGCGGGTGACCTGTTCCTTGAAGACGAGCCGGGCAGCGAACAGCATCGGGATCGGCTGCATGGCGGCGATGATCGCCGTGTTGGCCACGCTGGTCCGTTGGGCGGCTTCGAAGAACAGGCCCACGGCCAGGCCGAAGCACAGCCCGGCCATCGCCCCCTTGGTGAACACCTCTCGGGACATCCCGCCGCGGAGCCACGCCACCACGCCGAAGGTGATGGCCGAGACCCCGGCGCGCCAGCCCGCCAGGGCCAGGCCCTCCAGGGTCGCTCCCGCCACCAGCGCCGGGCTGGAGCTGAACAGCAGGAAGCCGATGAAGACCGCGGCGAAGCCGAGGTGTGCGGTCGGCGCCGGCGCCGCCTGGGAGGTCGTGCTCAGGAGTCGTCGCCGATGAAGTCGGTGATCGTCTTGTGGAAGTGGCGGAGACGCACTTCCTGGTCGGACAGCCACAGCCCCGGATAGCCCGAGCTGTGCATGCCTTGCTGGACCGTCGCCAGGTTGGCGGCGTCCTGGTCGATCACCAGGCCGAGCGAGCGGGTGCTGCCCTCGGGGCGGTGGTCGTGGCGGGGGAGTTCCGGCCACTCCTCGCCCTCGGCGATGTAGTCGAACATCCACACGTCGAACAGCATCTTGTTGGGGTCGGTGGGATGGGGCCGGTGCCGGAACAACATGAGGTCGTCGGCGTGGGTGTTGAAGGTGACGTTGGGGAACAGCAGGTAGTTGTAGTCGTCGGTGAGCTGGTCGTCGTGCAGGTCCGAGTAGTCCTTGCCCAGCTCGGCCTGGTTCTCCCGCATCTGCACCTGGACGGCGCGGCGGATGCCGTTGACCGGGCCTTCGTAGGACGCGGGGTCGAGGCCGGCGTTGGTGAGCAGCGCTTTGAGCGGCGGGGGGATCTCGGGCGCCGAGTCGATCCGGGGGCTGAGCACGCCGAACGCGATCAGATAGCGCGAATGCTTGTCGTAGAGGTCGATCTGGATGTCCAGATCGTCCAGGTACCAGAGCAGCTGCGGGTGGGTGGTGGCGGTGTGGTACGCCTCGGCGAACGCGTCGACCGCGGCCTTCCAGTTGCAGCTCCACTCGGCGGTGACCCACCGGGTCATCGCCATGCGTTCGAAGTGGTACGGCTCGAAGTGGCCGGCCAGCTCGCCGATGTAGTCGTCGAAGGACTCGACCTCGGTGTTGAGGCTGAACCAGACGAAGCTCCAGCGGGTGTCACACGGCAGCTCGGCCAGACCGCCACACGGCGGCGCGCCCTGCGGGAAGGTCGCCAGGTCGGGGATGTCGTCGAAGTAGCCGTCGATGGCGTACGCCCAGCCGTGGTAGCCGCAGACGAACCGCCCGACGCTGCCGGCGCCCTCGTCGGCCAGCTTGTTGCCCCGGTGCATGCAGACGTTGTGGAAGGCCTTGATGCCGCCGTCCTTCTGGCGGACCAACAGCACCGACTCCTTGCCGATGTCGGTCGCGATGTAGTCGCCGGGTTCGGGGATCTGATCCTCACGGCAGCCGAGCAGCCAGACCTTGGACCAGATGTGGTCCCATTCCTGTTGCATGAACTCGGCGGAGGTGTAGCGCTCCTTGGGGATGAGTTCGTGGCCCAGGTCCTGGTCCGGTGCCTTGCCCAGCGGCGTGCCGCCGGGGTTGGTGTCGGGGTCGACCCGCTCGATGGTCTGCTCGCGCTTGATCTTCATCAGAACTGGACCCGCTTGGTGAAGCCACCGTCGACGATCATGTTGGTGCCCGACACCCAGCTCGCCGCCGGGCTGGAGACGAAGAGGATGCAGTTGGCGACTTCCTCGGGCGAGCCGAGGCGGCCCTCGGGGTGGTCACGCACCGTCTTGGCGAACCACTTCTCCATCGTGTCCTCGAGCATCGCCCACACCCCGCCTTCGAAGTAGATGGGGCCGGGCGACACGCAGTTGACGCGGATCTTGTCGCGGCCGACCACCTGGCCCAGTTGCTTGGCGTACACCAGCAGTGAGGCCTTCATTGCGTTGTAGGCCTGCGGGCCGCCGAAGGTCTCGACCGACGCGGTGGTGGTGATGAAGGTGATGGCACCGCCGCCGCTCTCCTGCATGAGCGGCACCACGACCTCACAACCTCGGACGGTCGACAACACGTCGACCTCGAAGCTCTTCCACCAGTTCTTCTCGCTGTCCTGGCCGCCACCGGCGCTGACCCCGGGAATGAAGATGTCGACCCCGCCCAATTCCTCGGCGGACTCGGCGATCCAGGCCTCGTAGTCGTCCTTGTCGTTGACGTCACAGGCTCTGCCCACCGCGCGGCCTGCGCCGCCCGACAATTCTCGCAGCGCTCGGTTCACGGTCTCCTCGGACCGCGAACAGAGTGCGACGTCACAGCCTTCGTCGATCAATTGGTCGACCACGCGACGCAGGATGCCCTTGGTGGATGCGGGGACGATTGCCCGCTTGCCCTTCAGTCCGAGATCCATTGGATACGCCGCTCCTCGGTGGTGATGTGGCGTCTCGGGGACGCCGATGAATTCCTGATCATAGAATGCTGGCATGGCCCCTGATCGCGTGCCACCCGTCGATGGGGCCTCCTCGGAGTCGGCCTCTCCCGGCTATCCGGCCGAACCGCTGACCACCTGGCCCGGCCGCGTGCCCGGCTCCGTGCGTCGCTCCAGTTGCATCCTGTCCACCCGACCCGGCGAGCCGGACGGCCCGCTCCAGGTGGCGGGTCGGGCGCGGGACGTCCGGACATCGCCCGCCGGAGATGCGGAGGTGCTTGCCGAGGCCGCCATCGATGTGGGGTTCTCGGCCGACCGCGCGATCGAGCAGGTGTCGGTCCGCCCATCGGTGGGGGAGCCGCTGGAGTTGCTCGGGAGCGGACCGGGACGCGGGTTCCGTCGGGCCATCGCCGCGGCGTTCCCCGACGACGAGGATCGGGCATCGCTGGCGTACTTCCTCGTGGAGGACCTGACCACCACGCCGCTGCTGTCCACGTTCGCGTTGTCTCGCCGGCCCGAGACCGACGACGTGTTCGTCGAGCTGTCAGCTGGCCCGGTTTCGCTCATGGAGGACGTCTGCGCCGGCTACCGCAGCGACGGGTTGGCGATGGAGCTGCGGCGGAGGAACGAGCAACGAAGCCAGAACGTCGCGGTCGTGGCGTCCGATCCCGACGACGACCCCGAAGCCGCCTGGTACCCGCTGGACCCGCCCGCGGACATCGGGATGTGCCGGCGGCGCCGGATCGACGTGGTGCCCGACGGTGACCGTTTCGTGGTCAGTGCCGGTTTTCGCGATCACAGCTGGGACCCCGACGGCACCGAGGCGATCGTCCACGAGTACGAGTTGGACGCTGTCGTGGTCGCTGAGGACGGTGGGCTCGTCCTGGGTTCGGTCGTGGCTCGGCCGCGCGTGATCCCGTATCCCGACTGCCCGAGCGCGGCGGCGAACGTCGAACGCCTCGCCGGCATGCCATTGGCGGCCCTGCGGACGCGGGTGCTCACCGAGCTCCGCGGTGTCGACTCCTGCACCCATCTCAACGACATGGTCCGAGCGTTGGCCGAGCTCGGCGACCTGGTGACCGCACGACCCCACGAAGCGATACTCGTCGAGGAGACACGGTGAGCCCGACGCCGGCCGAACTCGACGACCTGCTCGACCGGCAGGCCATCGCCGACCTGTTGGCCACGTACTGCCAAACACTCGACGAGTACGACCTGGACGCGATGGCCGCCACCTTCGCCGAGGATGCCGTCACCGATTACGGCGCCGGCCGCGGCGGTCGGGTCGAAGGCCGTGCCGCCATCCGGGCGCGCATCGCTGCCGGCCAGGCCGAGTTTCGCCGCACCGCACACGTGCTGGGCCAGAGCCTGGTCGAGATCGAGGGGCATCGTGCCGTGGGTGTGACCTACGTGACCGCATGGCACGAGTGGCACGACGGCCGCCAGGCCGCCCTGCGGCTCCGCTACATCGACGTGTTCCGCCGTGACGAGGGGCGCCGCTGGTTGATCGCGGAGCGGCGAGTCGAGGCCATGGGCGTGGAGGGCTTCGAAGGGACCGAGTGGAACTGGGTGGCGCGAGCCCACCCCGGCGGCTGATGCTCAGCTGCCGAACTCGGCGACGAGGCGGTCCCGCAGCTCGTACTTGAGGATCTTGGTGGCACCCATCGGCCATTCGTCGACGAAGCGCACGACGCGAGGGATCTTGAAGCTGGCGATCTCGCCCCGGCAGAACTCGATGATCTCGTCCTCGGTGGCCGACGCTCCCGGCGCGAGCTCGACGAAGGCCGCCGGGACCTCCTCGTACTTGTCGTCGGGCAGGCCCACCACCTGTGCGAGCGCAACTGCGGGGTGGGTGGCCAGGAAGCCCTCGACCTCGACGGCGGCCACGTTCTCGCCGCCCACCTTGAGCATGTCCTTGAGTCGTCCCTTGAACGTGACCCGACCCTCATCGTCCATCACGCCGAGATCGCCAGTGCGGAACCACCCCCCGTCATAGAAGGAGGCGGCCGTCTTCTCCGGGTCGTTGTGGTAGCCGGTGAAGACGCCGCGCCCACGAACGCAGATCTCTCCGCGTTCGCCGGGTGCGAGCGTCGCCCCGGTCTCGGGGTCACGGACCTCGATCACATCGCCGGGCAGGGCCTGGCCCGAACACTCGCTCCGCAGGGTCAACGGGTCGTCGGGGCTGCAGATCGCCACCGACCCGCCGCATTCGCTCATGCCGAACGCCGTCACCTGGGTGGTGTGCGGCATCCGTTCCTGCATCGCCACCAGCTCCTCAGGCGGGCCGACGTTGAGCATGACCCGGATGTTGCGGAACGACTCGTCGGTGTAGCTGGGGTGATTGAGCAGCTGGAGCGTGATGGTGGGGAACGCCGGGAACGCTGCGGTGACGCCCTCGCGTTCGATCAGCGCCAAGGCGTCGCCGGCGTCGAAATGGGTCATCGACACGAACGTGCCGCCCACGTGCAGGACACCGCTGAGTGGCTGGGTGAAGGCGCTGTGGAACATGGGAAGCGGGCCCCACAGCACGTCGCCGGGCTCGAGCCGGAAGCGATCGAGGCCACCGACCACACCGGCATGCTGGAGCACGACGTGGTCCAGCGGACAGCCCTTGGGCATGGCGGTGGTGCCCGAGGTGTAGAACATCAGCGCGACGTCGGTGACCGATGTGCCGGCGTGGCGTTCGTCGACGACCGAGGCGTCGACGTCGTCGCCGGCGGCCACGAACTCGTGGCGACTCAAGAAGCCGGCCCGCTCGCCGGAGCCGAGGAAGACGGCGGCATCCACGGTGGGTGCGTCGTGGATGCCGGCCCGTTCCAGCAGGTCCACGTAGTCGGTGTGTTGCTCGATGATGTCGTTGGTGACCACCACCTTCACCCCGGCGTCGGTGGTCACGTGGCTGATCTCGCGCGCCTTGAATCGGGCGTTGTACAGGACGGGCACGGCGCCGATGAGCGACGCTCCGAAGAGCACATCGGTGTAGTCGAGGCAGTTGGCCATCAGGATCCCGACGTGATCACCGCGCTCGACGCCGAGCCCGATGAGCGACCGTCCCACTCGGCGGGCTCGGTCGGCGAGCTCGCCGTAGGTGACCCGCTCGTCGAGGAAGACGATGCAGTCGCGGTCGGGATGCGCCGCGGCGCCGCGCAGCAGCGCCTCGGCCAATGGAACGGTTTGGAAGTCGGTACTCACGTCATCCCCAGTTGGTCGATGGTGCCTCGCCAGGCCAGTGAACCGCCGTCGACCGGCCAAACCACACCGTTGACGAACGATGCTTCCGGGCTGGCGAGGTAGCAAACCAATTCGGAGATGTCGCGGACGTCGCCGACGCGGCCCACCAGGTGAGTGCTGGCGCTGCCCGTGCCGGTTCGGCTCGGGTCGCCACCGGCCGTGGTGGCCACGCCGACCTGGCGGGGCATCTCGGTGTCGACCGCCGCCGGGCAGTAGCAGTTGGCCCGGATGCCATGTGGTGCCAGCGCCACGGCCAGGTTGCGCGAGAGCTGTGCGACCCCGCCCTTGCTCGATCCGTAGGCGAGCCCCGACGGGTACGCGGCCAGGCTCGCCGTGGAGCCTGCCGTGATGATCGACGGCGATCGGGTGCTCTCCTTGAGGTACGGCACTGCCGCCTTGGCGCACACGAACGGTGCCCGGAGGTTGATCGCGAGGACCCGGTCGAAGGTCTCGACCGACATGTCCTCGAAGGCGAAGTCAGGCGTGATCATCGCCTCGTGAATGCCAGCGTTGTTGTGCAACACGTCGAAGCCGCCGTAGTGATCGGCTGCCGCCTGCATCAGGTCAGCCACGGCCGCGTCGTCGGCCAGGTCGGCAGGGACGAAGATGGCGTCGCCGCCGGCGTCGTTGATCTCGGCGGCGGTCGCCTCGCCCTCATCGACGAGGACATCGGAAAGCACCACCCTGGCGCCGCGGCTGGCGGCCAGGCGACCGGTGTCGGCACCGATGCCGCGGGCACCTCCGGTGATGACGAACGTCATTCCCTCGATTGGCATGTGACTCCTTGTCTGTCCTGCTCAGTCGTCGATCACGGGGATCTTCATGGTGGTCGACGGCAGGGGGGTCGATGTCAGGGCGGGTGCGCCGGTGAGCCCACCGGCAGCGGAGGCCGACACCGAATCGGTGGCGATGGTTCGGCCGGCGATGCGGCCGAGCGCCAGGGCGCCGGTGATACGCACCCCGCCGAGCCCGATCGCGCAGCTGATGCCGCCGGCGCAGTCTCCGACGGCGAACAGACCCGGGATCGGTTCACCGAAGACGTTGATCACCTGGGTGTCGGTGGTGATGCGCAGGCCGCCGGCCGGAAAGTTGATGCCCTCGATCATGCGGCTGGCGTGGAACGGCGGCTCCACGATGCCGACGCGGGGATCGGGGAAGATGACCCGCCCGAACGCCGGGTCACGGTCGCTGCCCGAGGTCACCGTCTCGTTCCAGTTCCGGACCGTCTCGACGAGGCCGGCCGGGTGGGCGCCGATGGCCTCGGCCAGGGCCTCCAGGGTCGGTGCGGTGGCCGGGTCCTCGGGCATCTCGTCGACGAGCTGGCCCTTCAGCCGGGCCACCCGGTCGTCGAACACGTACCACGCCAGCCGGCCCGGCTGCTCACGCAGCAGGGCCACCCGGTCGTCGTAGGGGCCGGCCTCGTCGTGGAAGCGGGCGCCCTCACAGTTGACGGCGATCGAGTCCTCGACCAGCGCCGACGCAACCATGACCAACGGCGGGATCATGGTCATGTTGACCAGATCGCCACCCACCGCCTGACCCATCAGGTGGCCGTCGCCGCGGTCGTGGTCGGTGCCGAGATACGGCGTGTCGGCGATCGATGCCGGCTGATAGCGGAGCCGCAGCTCGGGGTTGGCCTGATAGCCGCCGGCCGCGAGGACAACCCCCTTGTCGGCCCGGATGTCGCCGGTGCCGGTGGTCACCCCGACGACGGCATCGCCGTCGGTCAGCAGTCGTCCGGCCCTGGTGTTCACCCGCACGTCCACCCCGGCGTCGGCCAGCGCCACCTCGAACAGGCGGGTGAACATCGCGTTGTCCTCGACGTCGACCATCCGGTCGGTCGTGTGTTGGGTGGGTCGGACGATGAAGCGGTTGAATCGGAACCCGAGTTCGATCAGGAAGCGATAGGCGTCGCTGGATTCCTCGGCGTAGCGCCGAGCCAGGTCGCGGTCGTACACGATGCCGTAGCGGTCCTGTTGCCGTTCGATCTCGGCGTCCATGTCGGCCATGAACTGGTCGACGCTGTCGTCGATGCCCGCCTCGGCCTGCATGGCGAAATCCTGGAATGCCAGGTAGCCGGTGGAGCGGGCGGCGTTGCCACCGATGCGTTCGTCGGCTTCGAGCAGGATCACGCTGGCGCCGTGCCTCGCGGCCTCGAGCGCAGCCGCAGAGCCCCCGGGGCCACCACCGATGACGACGATGTCGGCTCGGTCGCTCACGACGCGTCCCGGGGTCGGCTCAGGAGGGCGGCGAGCTCCGAGGCCTGATGGGTGGCATAGGTGATGCGGCGCGGGGCGTAGGCATCGCCGAGGACGTGGACCTCGCACGGGTCGTCGGCCAGCTCGTGGGCCAGCCCTGCGCGAGGCGCGCCTCCACAGGCGAGGACCACCGAGTCGAAACCTCCCAGGGTGGATCGACGATCCGAGAACACGTGCGCCAGGTGGAGCTCGCCGTCGGCGATCTCGACGACGCGTTGCATCACCACGATCGCTGCGCCGCCGCGGTCGAGCTTCGCCAGCCACGCCCCGATGGAGTACGGCCCCACCATCGGCGCCGGTCCAGTGGTGGGCACGATCAGGGTGACGTGGCGCCCCAGGTCGACCAGGTGCCCGGCCACCACCAGCGGCTGGAGGTGATTCTCGCCCGCGATCACCGCGACGCGGTCACCGGCGACGGCAGCGCCGACGAGGACGTCGCGCCCCTCCAACACGGTCGGGTCGTCGATGCCCGAGATGGCCGGTCGCCGGGGTGCGGCGCCGGTGGCGATGGCCACGGTGTCGGCACCGGTCGCACGAATGTCCGCCGCGGTGGCTTCCCGTCCCAGTTCGACGTCGACGCCCAGCGCAGCGAGTCGTCGCTCCTGGAACGCCAGGAACCGGTGGAAAGACGCGTTGTCAGCCGCGTGGCCCGCCACCCACATCTGCCCGCCGAGGTGCTCGTCGCGCTCCCAGAGCCGCACCCGGTGGCCGGCCTCGGCGCTCAGGGCCGCGAGCTCCATACCGGCCGGCCCGCCACCGATGACGAGGAGGTCGCGCGGCTCGGTCGCGGCCGGGAACTCGAGGTCCGGCGTCATCGAACGAGGGTTGACCGCACACAGGGCGCGGACGCCGTCGACGATGCCGCGGTGGAGGCAGTCGTTGCACCCGATGCACGGCCGGATGTCGTCGAGGCGCCCCTGGCGGGCTTTGGTGAGGATCTCCGGGTCGGCGATCGATGCCCGCGCCATACCCACGACGTCCGCGTGCCCCGCATCGACAATGGCGGCAGCGACCTGTGGGTCGGTCACCCGCCCCACGTACACGTGCGGGATGCCCGGGACGGCGGCCTTGATGCGGCCCACGGCCTCCGCTGCCGGTGCCGGTCCCCAATGCTCGGTCTGGAGGTAGGACAGGGCGCTCCAGTTGGTCCCGGTCACCCAGCTCAGGTAGTCGACGGCGCCCAGGGCATCGAGTCGTCGCGCCATCTCCAGCGCCTCGTCAGGGCCGTAGCCGCCCGGGACACACTCGTCGACGTTGAGGCGCAGGCCGAGGGTGAAGTCGGGTCCGGTGCGCTCGCGGATCTCGTGGACGATCTCCACCAGCATGCGGAGCCGGCCGTCGAGGTCGCCGCCGTAGCGGTCGGTGCGGTGGTTGGTGCGGGGAGACAGGAACCACTCGACGATGTCGTCGTGGCACGCGTGGATCTCCACCCCGTCCATGCCTGCGGCTTCGACCTCGGCCGCCGAGTAGCCGTACTCGGCGACGAGTGCCTCCACCTCGCTGGTGGACATCTCGTGGGGGACTTGGAGGTCGATCTGGCCCAGGACGTCGGCCGATGGCCCCTTGGGCTTGCCGCCCTGGAGGACGAGCTGACAGATGACGTTGCTGCCGGCTTCGTGGACCGCGTCGGCCAGGCGTTGCCCGCGCGCTCGGAACTGGGGGAGTCGGAACAGTCCCTGGGATTGGCCGCCCAGGCCCGTGACGTCGAAGCCGGGGACGACGGGGTGTTCGACGAATCCGGTGATGGCCGTGAGCCATGCCGGACCATGCCGGGCCTTCTCGGCCCAGTAGGCGATGTTGCGCGTGGCAGCGCGCTCACTCCCGAAGAGGTTGCCGATCGCACCCGCATGGGGGGAGTGCATCACCCGGGACGGGGCGTTCATACCTCCGATGCGGATGGGTTCGAACAGGCCGGCGAGGGCCTGCTCGGTCACTGTGCCATGCCCTCGTCGTCGAGCGCCGACGGGAACTCGCCGCCGGCCATCCACTGATCGAAGGCACCCTTGCGGCCCCGGTCGACGAGCTCGATCCGGAGCCCGGTGCTGGGCAGCGTGTGGTACGTGAATCCGAAGGGGCCGTCGACGTCGGGGTTGTGATACGTGCCCTCCCAGACGTAGCCCGCGTCGGTCAGCCGGGCGCTGTCGCCGGCCAGGTCGTCGCTCCAGTAGCCGAGGTGGTGCACCCCACCGCCTGCGAACGTCCAGATCGTGCCGGGGCACGGTTCGATCACCTCGAAGTGCGGCGGCCCGGTGACGGAGTACGTGACCCGGAAGCTGGCTTCCACGATCCCGTTGGGCTGGCGGACGTCGAAGGTGCGCTGCTGCACCGAGGCCCACTCCAGCCCCAGGTTGGTGCCCAGCTCCTCCAGGGCCTGATCGAAGTCCTTGACCACGAGCCCGTAGTGATAGAAGCCGTCGAGGGGAACGAGTCCCGTGGTTGCGCTGCCGCTCATGGTCATGCTCCGTTGGCGACCCAGCCGCCGTCTGCGTAGATCGTGGTGCCGGTGACGTAGGACGCGTCGTCGGACAGGAGGAAGGCCGCGATCGCGGCCATCTCGGGGGCTTCGCCGACGCGCGCCATGGGGACTCTGCCCTCGAGCCAGGCGACCTGTGCCGGATCGACGAGTCGTTCCTCGGTCATCGGTGTGCGGATCGGGCCCGGGGCGATGGCGTTGACGCGCACACCGAGGGGAGCGCCCTCGATGGCCGCGGCTTTGGTGAGTGACGCGATGCCGCCCTTGGAGGCCACATAGTGGGCCTGGCCGGGGACGGCGATGACCGCATTGACCGAGGCGATGTTCACGATCGACGCGGTGGCGCCGTCGGGATGGCTGCGGAACAGCTCACGGATGCCGAGCCACGTCCCGGTCACGTTCACCCGCAGATGGCGCTCGAACTCCTCGACGCTGGTGTCGACGATCAGGCTACGCGTGCGGATACCGGCGCAGTTGACGAGCCCCGAGAGCGGGCCGGTGTGCTCGAGCAGCGCCGTCCACGAGGCCTCGTCGGTGACGTCGAGCTCCTCGACGCTGTCGCCGGCGCTGAGGTCAGCGGCGACCACGTGGTGCCCGCGATCACGGAGCAGGCCGACCGTGGCCGCGCCGATGCCCGACGCGCCCCCGGTGACGAGGATCGTCACCCCAGGACCTCGGGTTCGCTCGCCAACAACTGTCGGACCTCGCCGCCCCAGTAGTAGTCGACGGCGATCGAGTTGATGGCCGCCTTGAGCATCGCCCGCTGTTCGGGAGGGACCGGCACGGGCTTCTGGCCCGACGTCATGGCATCGACGTTGAGCCGGCAGGTGCGCTCGAAGTTCATCGCCCGGAACGCCGCCTGGGGAACCGTGGAGCCGGTGATCAACACGCCGTGGTTGGCGAGGATCACCGCGGTCGCGTCCCCCACGGCGTTGGCCATGTAGTCGCCGCTGTCGGCGTCGTCGACGCCGCCGGTGTATTCGTCGAACAGCGCGATGTCGCCGTCGAACATGCAGGCCTGCTGGTCGGTGATCTCCGGCGCGACGTGCAGCGTGGACAGCAGCGACCCGTAGTACGGGTGGTTGTGGATGATCACGGTGGCGTCGGGGCGAGCCCGATGGAGCTGGGTGTGGATGGCGACCGCCGGGGTCACGTCCCAGCGACCCTCGATCACGATGCCGTCGGCGTCGATCACGATGATGTCGTCGGCGGTGACCTCACGCCACCACAGCCCGTAGGGCGTGCACCACATCGAGCCGTCGCCGTCGGGACGGACCACGGTGATGTGGCCGGCCACGTCGAGCGCATAACCGGCGTGTGCCAGCATGCGCGCCGCAGCGGCCATCTGCTGGGGCACGGTGAGGTCGGGGACCTCGGGCATGGCCGACGGGAAACTCCCGGACCCTGACAGTGCGTCCTCGAGCTTGCCCATGCGTGCCTCCAGTTGGGTGGGGGTTCAGTGGCCCAGGTAGGACCGGACCAGGTCGTGGCCTTCTTTGAGCTCCGCCGATGGCCCGCTGATGTCGTTGTTGCCCGTCCGCAGCACGTAGGTGCGATCGGAGATGTCGAGCACGCCCGCATTCTGCTCGACCAGCAGGAACGTGGTGCCGCCCTCGTCGCGCAACTCGGTGACCAGCTCGAACAGGTCGTCGACCAGGTTGGGAGCGAGGCCGAACGAGAGCTCGTCGATCATCAGCATCTTCGGCCGGGTGATCATCGCCCGGGCCAGCGCGAGCATCTGCTGCTGGCCGCCCGACAGCGACGACGCGGCATCGGAGATCTTCTCGGCGAGCGCCGGAAGCAGGTCGAGGAGACGGTCGCGGTCGCGGCGGATGGCGTCGGAACCGTCGGACCGGAGGCCGGTGCCCAGCTCGAGGTTCTCGCGGACCGTCAGGTTCTGGAAGATGCCGCGGCCTTCGGGCAGGTGTCCCAGACCGAGCATGGCTCGTCGTTCGATGGCCAGCGTGCCGAAGTCGACCCCGTCGAGCACGATCGATCCCGACCAGGTGGACAGGACGCCCGAGATGGTGCGGAGCAGGGTGGTCTTGCCGGCGCCGTTGGCGCCGAGCACCGACACGATCTCGCCCTCTTCGACCTGGACGGACACCCCGTTGAGGACCTGCAGCGCGCCGTAGCCCGAGACGACGTCTTTCGCTTCGAACAGCATCAGGCCTCACCTCCCGCTGCGGCTTCCTCGGAGAGTTCGAAGCCGGCGCCGAGGTAGGCCTCGATCACCACCGGGTCCGAGGTGACCTCGGCCGGCGTGCCCCGGGCGATGATGCGTCCGAAGTGGAGGACGCTGATGTCGGGGCACAGGGTGGTCACCAGCTCCAGGTCGTGTTCGATGATGACCAGGCACATCTCGCGATCGGCCACGAGCTCGCGAAGCGAGCGGAGGAGGATCGTCACGTCCTCGGCGCCGAGGCCGGCGGCGGGCTCGTCCAGCAAGAGGACCGCGGGGTCCGACACCAGTGCCCGGCAGACCTCGACGATCTTCTGGGATCCCAGGGACAGGTCACCGGTCTCGCGGTGTGCCTCGTCGGCGAGTCCGAACCGATCGAGCATGTCCATGCAGATCGACCGGGCCTCGGTCTCTTCGCGGCGCTGCGCGGGGAGCATGAGCAGTTCGGCCAGGTGGCCGTGCTTGAACAGGTGGTGACGGCCGAGGAGGACGTTCTCCATGACGGTGTTGTCGAGCACCAGCTTGGGCGACTGGAAGGTCCTGGCGATGCCTGCCTTCACCCGGCCGGTCTGGGAGAGCCCGTCGATCGACTCTCCCCGCAGGAGCACCGAGCCCTTCGACGGGGCGACGTAGCCGGACAACACGTTGAACGCGGTCGTCTTGCCCGCACCGTTCGGGCCGATGAGGCCGTTGAAGCCGACCCCGAAGGCGAGGTCTACGCCTTCGAGCACGCGGTTGCCGCCGAAGGCGACGTGGAGGTCACTCAGCTCGAGGATGGGTCCGTTCTGGTCGCCGCTCACGATCGCACTCCAGAGTTCTTCAGGCGACGCCGCAGGTCGGTGGCCCATCTGCTGTCGCGAATGCGGTCGGGGAGTGACGTGAACCCGTCGGGCAGGATCAGGATCGACAACATGAGCGCGATGCCGATCAGCAGGAAGAGGAGCTTCTGGGTGTCCTGGAGTTCCTGGCGGATCCACACGAAGAACAGCGCGCCGACGAGCGGCCCCCAGAGCCTGCCGAGCCCGCCCACGATCAGCACCACCAGGAGGAAGACCAACAGGCGGCTGCGGAAGCTCGCGGGGTTGACGAAGGAGCTGTTCTGGGCCCAGGCCGCTCCGGCGAGGGCAGCAGCGAACGCCGACAGACCGAACGCAACGAGCTTGTAGTAGGTGGCCGAGATCCCGATCGGGCCTGACGCGATCTCGATGTCGCGGATGACTTTCAGGGTGCGGCCGAGGCGACGTTCCGTCAGGATCACGTAGGCCACGAACACGATGAACAGCGCGATGAGCGCCATGAAGTACGCGCTGCGGACGGCACCGGCCCCGAAGAGCTGGAAGATCTGCACCTGCTTGCCGGTTCCGCCGTTGGTCTTGAGCCCGCTCCACACCTCGTCGTCGAGCCGGATGATGGTCACGATGAGCTCACCGAGCGCCAGGGTGGCGATGGCCAGGAAGAAGCCCTTGAGTCGTGCCGCCGGAAAGCCCACCGCGATGCCGATCAGCGCCGCGGCGACACACACGACGGGGACGCTGACCAGGAACGGCCAGCCGTAGCCGGCTGATGCCTCCCGTACGATGGGGTCACAGGTCTGCTCGATGCATTCGGGCGGTGCCGACAAGATCGCCGTGCCGTAGGCCCCGAGGCCGAAGAGCCCGGCGTGCGCGAGGCCGAGGGCGCCGCTGTAGCCGATGAGGAAGTTGAACCCCACCGCCGCGGCTGCGAATGCGAAGACGAACGCCATGTTGCCGGCGCCGAAGTCGTTGGTGGTGTCGAAGATCGAGGTGAACGAAAGCAGCGGGACCCAGGGCAGCAACGCCAGCACCGCGAACACGACCGCGATCGAGATCACGCTCCGGTGCCGCCGCCACCCCTCGGGGCGCGGCGGGTACAGCGGGTGTCCGGATCTGGAGACGGGATTGGTCGCCATCACACCTCCCGGAGCTTGGCCTGACGGCTGAGACCGTCGGGGGCGACGAGCAGGACCACCACCACGATGAGCAACGCCATGGTGGGCTGCAGGCTGGTGTCGATCTGGCCACCGGCGACGGCCTCGGCGACGCCGACGAGCAGGCCACCGGCGAAGGTCCCGGGCAGCGAGACGAAGCCGCCGAGCACGGCGGCGATGAAGCCCTTGAGGATCAGACCCTCGGCGCTGCCGAGGCCCAGCACGGTGGAGCTGGTGTTGAGGATCATGGCGGCGCCGGCGACGAGGGTGCCGATGCCCCAGGCGAGCAGCGAGATGCGACCGGCGTTGATGCCGAGCATTCGGGCGGTGGGGCCGTCTTCGGCGATGGCACGCATCCGGACACCCCACTTCGAGCGGAAGAACAAGGCGAGGGCCAATGCGATGGCCACGCCGACCGAGATCGAGATCACCTGGTCCCAGCCGATGCGGGTGTCGCCGATGTCGAAGGTGTCTCCGGACCACGGCGCCTCGAACCGCTGCGGTGTGGCGCCGTAGAGGTTCTCGATGAACGACGCCAGGGCGAAGTTCAGGCCGATGGTGAGGAGCAGCAGGGGGAAGTGGTCGACGATGTCGAGCTTCTTCACCCATCGGCGCAGCACCGCGTACACGAGCGGCACGGTGAGCGCCGCCAGCACGATGGCCACACCCAGCGGATACCCGCCCCCCAAACCGGGCAACCAGTCGATGAACGACGGCAGGCCGTTGTCACGGAACTGCGAGATCAGCGCCAGCCCGAGACCGATCGAGAAGAGATAGGCGAACGGCTGATTGGACAGGCCGGTGAGCGGCCTGACCAGGAAGTACTGCACCGCGAAGCCGAGCAGCCCGGCGAAGATCAGCCCGGCGAGCACCGCCGGCCCGAAGGCCCATCCCGGCGACGTCACGTCGCCGACGAACAGGTCCATCTGGGTGTCGTCACCGGCGGCAAGCCACCAGGAGACGTAGGCAGCGAGGAGTCCCATCTCGGCCATGGCGAAGTTCGGGACGTCCGTCGACTTCATGATCATCACGATCGCCATGCCGATCAGGCTGTAGTACGAGCCCACTTCCAGGCCGGCGACGATCTGCTGCAGCAGTTGGTCCACTGCTTCCCTTTCCGAACGTAACGGGTGCCCTCAGGCTGAGTCCGCCCCGGCCGAGGCGGCGCCGCTGGCGCCGCGCCCGGCCGAAGCGAGCTCGGATGGAGGGGTCAGGGCTGGCCTAGGAGGCCGGCGGCAGGAAGTCCCGGATCTGGGTCCAGGTCTCGGTGGCGGCGTCATACTGCGCCAGTGCGGCGCCGGAAGCGCAGCTGTGGCCACCGGGCAGCGGCCCACAGGCCACCACCGGGATCGCCGGGATCTCGATCGGGTCGTCGACGATGGCCTCGGCGACTGCGTGGAAGTTCTCGTAGCTGTAGTCACCGTCGAGACGGTCGACCAGCTCGGCGAAGGCCGTCATGTACGAGAACGTCTGCAGCACGAAGTTGGGGGCGCCGGTGTTGCCCGGGCCCTCGTAGGCGGCGAACAGCTCGGCCACGTTCTGGGCGAACGGGTTGTCGGCGTCCGGCGGGAGCTGCTGGAGCGTGCCCAGGTAGCCGTCGGCTGCCTCGGGGTTGGCCAGACCGACGGTGTTGAGACCGCCGGCACCGGAGGAACCGTTGTCCGAACACACCAGCGGGGAGAACCCGGCCTCGAAGAACTGATCCAGGATCAGCGCGTTCTGGGCATTGTCGGTGGCGGTGAGGACGGCCTCGGCGCCCGAGTCGATCACGGCGAGGACGGCCGGAGCGACCGCGTCGGAGTTGACCTCGACCTCTTCACGGGCCACGACCTCGATGCCGTGCACCGGTGCCTGGATGTCGGCGGCGGTGTTGGCCTCGGCGCCGAGCTCGTTGTCCTGGCCGATGACGGCCATGCTGGTCACACCCTGATCGGCGAAGTAGTCGATGCAGATGCGTCCCTGCTCGGTGCGGGTCGGACCCAGGAGGTAGACCTGCTGGATGTCCTGGTCAGCCGGGGAGACCGGGCCCCACAGCGGCGTGCCGGCGCCCTCGATGGCCGGGTAGGTCGACGGGATGGCCTGCGAGCCGGCGGTGCCGACGAAGGCCCAGACGCCGTCTTCCTCGATCATCTTGCGGACGTTGGTGACCATCTGCTCGATCTCGAAGCGATCGTCTTCCCACACCAACTCGAAGGTGCAACCGTCGACACCACCGGCGGCGTTGATCTCTTCGACCGCGATCTGCAGACCGGCGAGGAGGCCCTCGCCAGCGACAGCGGCGGTGCCGGTGAAGGGCTGCGAGGTGCCGATCTTGATGACCCCGTTCTCCTTGTCGATGCCGCGCACGTCACCTTCGGTGTTGGCGCCGCAGCTGGCGGGATCGCCTCCGGCGCTGCCGTCGTCGTCGGATGCTGCGCTGTCGTCGCTGCTGCCGTCGTCGTCGGATGCTGCGCTGTCGTCGCTGCTGCCGTCGTCGTCGGATGCTGCGCTGTCGTCGGCGCTGCCGTCGTCGTCGGATGCTGCGCTGTCGTCGGCGCTGCCGTCGTCGTCGGATGCTGCGCTGTCGTCGCTGCTGCCGTCGTCGTCGGATGCTGCGCTGTCGTCACCGCCCGCACTGGTGTCGTCGTCATCGCCACCGCATGCAGCGGCGATCAGCGAGAACACGCAGAGCAGCGCGATCAACCAATGGAACTTCCGCATTCGGGCTTCCCCTCCTATGAGCAACCATCCCCCCGGATGGCGCGGCCAGCACCGTAGCCGGGCGCAATCTATCCGCACAAATAGCACGAATGGGCCGGACCGCTAAGCTCCGCGGGACCACGACCAGGGGGCTGTATGACCGAACAGAACGGTGACGTGATCGTCGAACGCCGGGACCAGGTGCTCTGGTTGCGGCTCAACCGGCCGGAGCGCATGAACGCGTACGACCGGGGAACGGTGGACGAGATCATCGCGGCGTTTCGTGAGCACATGGACGCGAGGGTGGTGGTGATCACCGGCACCGGCCGCGCGTTCTGCGCCGGTGGGTATCTGGCCAACCTGGCCGATCCCGACTTCTGGGAGCTGCGCAAGATGTTCACGGGCAGCCTCGAGCTGTTCGACGCCATTCGGAACGCGCCGATGCCCGTGATCGCCGCGGTCAACGGCGGCGCCTTCGGCGGCGGCAACGAATTGGTCGTCAT
>CBDHFJ010000088.1:0-41149 GCA_965262315.1 Acidimicrobiales bacterium | reverse complement strand
GACGACCCACGCCGCGTCATAGGCGTTGGACCGGATCCAGCGGTCGTGCTGCAGGGTGTCGATGAGGGTCACCTCCAAGTCGCGGCGGACGCTCGGCGTGACGCGCCGGCGACGCGAGCGAGATCGCTCACCCCGCACCGTTGATGGTCGGGATCACGCGCTGGCCGTAGGCGTTGAGCGTTTCGTCCTTCTGGTCGTGCATCAGGTAGATCGAGAACTGGTCGACACCGAGATCCTGGAGCTCTCGGAGGCGGGCGATGTGGGCGGCCTCGTCGCCGAGGATGCAGAACCGGTCGACGATCTCGTCGGGCACGAAGTCGGTGTGGTCGTGACCGGCCTTGCCGTGTCCGCTGTAGTCGTAGCCTTCGCGGCCCTTGATGTAGTCGGTGAGCGCTTGCGGCACACCGACGCCCTGGTCGCCGTACCGCTCGACGAGGTCGGCGACGTGGTTGCCGACCATGCCGCCGAACCACCGGCACTGATCCCGCTGATGCTCGATGTCCCCGCCGACGTAGGCCGGCGCCGCGACCACGATGTACAGCGAGTCCGGATCCTTGCCGGCCTCCTCGGCGGCCTTGCGAACCGCCGCGATGGTCCACTCGGCGATCGCCGGATCGGCCAACTGCAGGATGAAGCCGTCGGTCTCGGAGCCGCACAGGTGGAGTGCCTTGGGCCCATACGCCGCCATCAGGATCTTGAGCTCGGACTCGCCGGCCCAGGGGAACTGCTGCTGGGTGCCGTTGTAGGTGGTCTCGCGCCCCTCGGCGAGGTCCTTGATGACCTTCATCGACTCGGAGAGCGTGGCCAGCTTGGTGGGCTTGTGGCCGATGACCCGCATGGCCGAATCACCGCGGCCGATGCCACAGATCGTCCGGTTGCCGAACATGTCGTTGAGGGTGGCGAAGTGTGACGCGGTGACGGTCCAGTCCCGGGTGCCCGGGTTGGTCACCATCGGCCCCACCACCATGCGCTTGGTGGCCGACAGCATCTGGCTGTAGATCACGTACGGCTCCTGCCACAGCACGTGACTGTCGAAGGTCCAGCCGTAGGTGAAGCCCAGTGTCTCGGCGCGCTGCGCCAGATCCACGACTCGCCACGCGGGTGGGTCGGTCTGCAGGACGACGCCGAAGTCCATGAGTCTGTTGCCTCTCAGTCGTTGGTCGGGAACCCGAGGTTCACCGAACTGCTCGCCGGGTCGGGCCAGCGGGTCGTCATCACCTTGGGTCGGGTATAGAAATGGATGCCCTCGGGGCCGTACATCGTCGTGTCCCCGAACAACGAGTCCTTCCACCCGCCGAAGGAGTGGTATCCGACGGGCACGGGGACGGGGACGTTGATGCCGATCATGCCGGCGTCGGCGTCCTCCTGGAACTGGCGGGCGGCACCGCCGTCGCGGGTGAAGATCGCGGCGCCGTTGCCCCACGGGTTGTCGGCGATGAGCTGGACGGCCTCGGTGTAGCTGTCGCAGCGCACGACGCTGAGCACCGGCCCGAAGATCTCGTCCCGATAGGCGTCCATCTCGGTGGTCACGTGGTCGAGCAGCGAGACGCCGAGGAAGAAGCCGTCCCCGTCGAAGTGCTGGGCGCGGCCGTCCACCACGACGGTCGCGCCCTGGTCCGCTGCCGAACCGACGTAGCCGGCGACACGGTCGCGATGCTCGCGGGTCACCAACGGCCCCATCTCGGACGCGGCGTCGGTGCCGTCCCCGATGACGAGCTTCTCCATCCTGACCTTGATGGCTTCGATCAGTGGATCGGCGACCTCGCCCACGGCGGCAACGACCGAGATGGCCATGCAGCGCTCACCGGCGGAGCCGTACGCCGCCGACACCGCCGAATCGGCGGCGAGATCGATGTCGGCGTCGGGCAGCACCACCATGTGGTTCTTGGCGCCGCCGAGCGCCTGGATGCGCTTCCCGTGCGAGGTGCCGGTGCTGTAGACGTACTTGGCGATCGGGGTGGAGCCCACGAAGCTCGCGGCCTTGACGTCGGGGTGCTCGAGCAGGCGGTCCACGGCGACCTTGTCGCCGTTGACCAGGTTGAGGACGCCCGGCGGAAACCCGGCCTCTTGGAACAGCTCGGCGATGAACATGGGCGCCGACGGGTCCCGTTCGGACGGCTTCAGCACGAACGTGTTCCCGCACGCGATCGCGTTGGGGGCCATCCACAGCGGGATCATGGCCGGGAAGTTGAACGGGGTGATGCCCGCGACGACACCCAGCGGGCGCCGAACCGTGGTGACGTCGACCCCGTTGGACGCGCCCTCGTTGTGGGCGCCCTTGAGGTGCTCGGCGAGGTCGCACGCGTATTCGATGTTCTCGATGCCGCGAGCGATCTCGCCCATCGAATCGCTCAGCACCTTGCCGTGTTCGGCAGTCAGCTTTCTCGCCAGCTCTTCGGCGTTGTCCACCACGAGGTTCCGGAACGCGAACATCAGCTTCGTGCGGCGGGCGACCGAGACCTGGCTCCACTCGTCGTAGGCCGCCTGCGCCGAGGCCACGGCGGCATCGATCTCGTCGACCGATGCCAGCGACAGCTCGCCGGTCTGTTCGCCCGTGGCCGGGTTGAACACCGCCGACGTCCGCCCCGACGTCCCCTCGACCTCGACGCCGTCGATCAGATGGTGAATGCGATTCATGGTTGAGTCTCCAGTGGTGGTGTCCACACGCTCTCGGAACGGTCGGGAAGTGCGCGCGGGGGCATTGTCACGGACCGATCAGATGAGGTAGCTCGAGAGGCCGCGGCGCAGGTACTGGCCGTCGCCCTTGCGGCCGAGGTAGGTGTCGTCGTCGACGATCATCTGGCCACGGGAGAACACGGTGTCCACGTGGCCCGTGACCTCGATCCCCTCGTAGGCGGAGTGGTCCATGTTCATGTGATGGTTGTCGACGCTGATGGTCCACAACCGGTTCGGGTCGTAGATGACGATGTCGGCGTCGGCGCCCACCATGATCTCGCCCTTGCGCGGATGCAGGCCCATCATGCGGGCCGGCGTGGTGGAGCACAGCTCGACCCAGCGCGGCAGGGTGATCTCGCCGCTCACGACGCCCTGGAAGATCATGTCCATGCGGTGCTCGACCCCACCGATGCCGTTGGGGATGGCCCGGAAGTCGTTCTTGCCGAGCTCCTTCTGCTCCTTCATGCAGAAGGGGCAGTGGTCGGTGGACACGACGGCGAGGTCGTTGGTGCGCAGGCCGCGCCACAGCTCGTCCTGGTGGTGCTCGTGGCGCGGACGCAGCGGGGTCGAGCAGACGTACGCGGCGCCGTCCCATCCCTGGTCCAAGTGGTCCTCGAGACTGAAGTACAGGTACTGCGGGCACGTCTCGGCGAAGACGTTCATGCCCTTGTCGCGGGCGATGGTCACCTGCTCCAGGGCCTCCTTGGCCGACAGGTGGACGATGTAGAGGGGCGCAGCGCCGACCTTGGCGAGCTGGATGGCGCGGTGGGTGGCCTCGGACTCGAACTCGGCACGGCGCACGTAGCCGTGATGAACCGGGTCGGTGTCGCCGCGCTCGAAGGCCTGCTCGGCCAACACGTCGATGGCGATGCCGTTCTCGGCGTGCATCATCAGGAGCCCACCGTTGGAGGCGCACTGCTGCATGGCCCGGAGGATCTCGCCGTCGTCGCTGTAGAAGACGCCCGGGTAGGCCATGAACAGCTTGAAGCTGGAGATGCCCTCGTCGACCAGGAGGTCCATCTCCTTGAGGGCGGCGTCGGTGACGTCACCGATGATCATGTGGAAGCCGTAGTCGATGGCGCAGTTGCCCTGCGCCAGCTCCATGCGGGCGTCGAGGCATTCGCGGACGTCGAGACCCTTGGACTGGGTGGCGAAGTCGACGATGGTCGTGGTGCCGCCCCAGGCCGCTGCCGTCGTGCCGGACTCGAAGTCGTCCGACGCGACGGTGCCGCCGAAGGGCAGCTCCATGTGGGTGTGGACGTCGACGCCGCCGGGGACCACGAGTTTGTTGCTCGCGTCGACGACGCGCTCGGCGCCGTTCTCCGCCGACCGCGCCAGGTCGGATCCGGGCTGGAGGACGCCGACGACGATCTCGCCGTCGATGAGGACCTCGGCCGGCTCGGCGCCGGTCGAGGACACCACGGTCCCGTTCTTGATGAGCGTGGTCATCGTCTGTCTCCCATTCCGGCGCCGTACGCCTGTTGTCGCTCGGTTCCCTCGATCAGTCCATCACGTCGACGGTGGCCGCGATGGCCGCCACGCCCTCGTCGATCTCGTCCTCGCTCACGTCGAGCATGGGCGTGATGCGGATGACGTTGCCATAGAGCCCACCCTTGCCGATCAACAGGCCCCGGTCCTTGCACCCCTCGAGCAGCTGTGCGGCACGGTCGGTGTCGGGCTCGATCCCGTCGGGCTGCACGGTCTCGATGGCCTGCATGAGACCCTTGCCTCGCAGCTCGGCGATCCAGGGCGTGCGGTCGACGATCGGCTGCAGCGCGTCGGTGAGCCGCTTGCCCATGCGCATCGCGTTGCCCTGGAGGTCGTTGTCGAGCACGTAGTCCAGGGTCGCGAGGCCCGCCGCCGTGGACAGCGGGTTGCCGCCGAACGTACTGAAGCTCAGCGCGGTGATGCTGTCCATGATCTCGGCCCGGGCGACGATGCCGGCGAGGGTGATGCCGTTGCCGACACCCTTGGCGAAGGTGAGCATGTCGGGCACGATGTCGTGCGCCTGGTAGCCCCAGAAGTGCTCGCCGGTGCGACCCCAGCCGGTCTGGACCTCGTCGGTGACGAACAGGATCCCGTGGTTGGCCAGTACCTTCTGCATGGAGCTGAAGAACCCGTCGGGCGGGGTGGCGAACCCGCCGACGCCCTGGATGGGTTCGGCGATCAGGCAGGCGACGTCGCCGGCCGTCATCATGTCGATGACCTGCTGCAGATCGTCGGTGCACGCCTGCGTGAACTCGTCGTCGTCCAAGTGGCGGAACGGGCTGCGGAGTCGGTAGGCGCCGTGGACGAAGTTGACCGAGAGCCCCGACAGCGCGGTGGACGACCACGACGAATGCGAGGTGATGGCCTGCGCGGTGAAGGAGCGGCCGTGGTAGCTGTTCCGCATCGCCAGCACTTCGTTGGACTTGCGGTACGAGGTGGCCAGCAGGATGGCCGTGTCGTTGGCTTCGGAGCCCGACGTGGTGAAGAAGACGCGGGCGTCGGGGATCCCGGAGATGGCCGCAATGCGCTCGGCCAGCTCGATCATGGGCTCGGAGAGATAGAGCGTCGAGGTGTGCATCACCTTCGCGGCCTGCGCCTGCACCGCGGCGGTGACCGCGGCGTTGTTGTGGCCGACCATCGTGGTGAGCACGCCGCCGAAGAAGTCCAGGTAGCGGTTCCCCTCGACGTCGAAGACGTAGCCGCCCTGGCCGTGATCGATCGAGATCGGGTCGGCGTACAGCGGACTCACGTACGACGGCAGGACGGCGCGGTAGCGCTCGAAGAGCTCGGCGTTGGTGGTCATGAAGATCAGGCCTCGGTCAGTGGTCCGTACATGTCGGGGCGGCGGTCGCGGTAGAAGGCCCACTGCGCTCGGACTTCGTCGATCAGCGCCAGGTCGAGGTCTCGCACCAGCAGCTCGGCGTCCTGGTCGTTGGCGGTGCCGTCGACGAACTGGCCGCGAGGGTTGGCGAAGTATGACGTGCCGTAGAAGTCGTTCTCGCCCAGCGGCTCGATGCCGACGCGGTTGATCGCGCCGACGTAGTACATGTTCGCCGCGGCCGATGCGGTCTGCTCGAGCTGCCACAGGTAGGCGGAGAGGCCGCGGCTGGTGGCCGACGGGTTGAACACGATCTGGGCGCCGTTCAGCCCCAGCGCGCGCCATCCCTCCGGGAAGTGGCGGTCGTAGCAGATGTAGACGCCGACCCGACCGACGGCCGTCTCGAACACCGGGTAGCCGAGGTTCCCGGGCCGGAAGTAGAACTTCTCCCAGAAGCCCTTCACCTGGGGGATGTGGGTCTTGCGGTACTTGCCGAGGTAGCTGCCGTCCGCGTCGATGACCGCGGCCGTGTTGTAGAGGATGCCCGGCTGCTCCTCCTCGTACATCGGCAGCACCAGGACCATGCCGTGCTTCTCGGCGATCTCCTGGAACCGCTTGGTGGTCGGGCCGTCCGGGATGGCCTCGGTGTAGGAGTAGTACTGGTCGTCCTGGACCTGACAGAAGTACGGGCCGTAGAACAGCTCCTGGAAGCACATCACCCGAGTACCGGCGGCGGCCGCCTCGGCCACGTACTTCTCGTGGAGCTCGATCATCGACTCCTTGTCGCCGGTCCAGGCGCACTGGACGATCGCGGCCTTGACGGTCTCGGACATCGGAGCCTCCCGGGGCTGAGGAACGGGCCGGCGCACAGCCGGAGTTCGCGACGGTATGGCAGCCCCGAATGTGATACAAGCCTTGTTTTGTTGTACACAAAACATTTCACCCGCCGGAAACGGACCTCCGGCGACCGACTCCGGTGACCCGTGACCACCAGCCCCCCTCCCCCCACGCTGCTCGACGAGATCGCGGCCCGCGCCGACGACCGCAGTGGCCGCGCCATCGCCTTGGCCATCGGCAGCCTGGTCGGCGACGGCGTCCTCGAGCCCGGCGACCGCCTCCCCACGGTTCGCGCCCTCGCCGGCCACCTCGGCGTGAGTCCGAACACCGTTGCCGAGGCCTGGCGGCTCCTCCAGAGCCACGGCGCCATCACCACCGACCGACGACGGGGCACTCGGGTCCGTTCCCGACGGATCCGCCTCGACGGGCGGTACTGGCAGGTCCCGGTGGCACCGGGCACCATCGAGCTGGACCTGAGCACCGGCACCCCCGACGAACACCTGCTCCCGGCACTCGGTCCGGTGCTGCATCGGATCCATGCCGACGTCACCGTGTCGTCCTATGTCGACCCACCCCTGATCGCCGAGCTCGAGACCGAGCTGCGCCGGAGATGGCCGTGCGAGCCCGAATCCCTCACGGTCGTCGACGGCGCTCAGGACGCACTGGACCGACTGGTGACAGAACTCGTCGGGTTCGGCGACGCCGTCGTGGTCGACGACCCCACCTTCCCTCCGCTGATCGACATGCTCGAGCTGGCCGGCGCCCGCATCATCGGCGTGCCCGTCGACGACGGGGGACCGCGCCTGGATGCATTGGCCGATGCGATGGCCTTCGACCCGGTGGCCATCTGGAGCCAGCCGCGCGCCCACAACCCGACCGGTGTCAGCATCGGTGCGACCCGACGCGACGCCATCGCTCGACTGGTGGCCGGCACCCGCACGATCGTCGTCGAGGACGACCACTCCGGCGACGCCGCCGGCGTGGACCTGCACAGCCTCGCCGCCAGGGTGCCCGATCAGGTCGTGCACGTGCGCAGCTTCTCCAAGTCCCATGGCCCGGACCTTCGCGTCGCCGCGATCGGCGGGCCGGCCGAGGTGATCGACGGCGTCCTCCGTCGACGGGCGCTCGGCCCGGCCTGGACCAGTCGTCTGATCCAGCGGATCCTGCTCGTCATGCTGACCGACCCGGCCATGCAGGCGAGCGTCGGCGCGGCCGCCGACCAGTACGCGACCCGGCGACGCATGTTCGAGGACGCCCTCATCGCCCACGGCGTAGCCGTCGGTCACGGGCACGGCCTCAACGTGTGGGTGCCGGTGGAGGACGAACAGCGCGCCGTCGTCGCGTTGGCGGCCCACGGGATCGGCGTCGCACCCGGCGCGCCGTTCCGGCTGGCGAGCGACGGCGCCCACATACGCGTCAGCATCGGGACCCTGCCGACCGACCGGGTCACCGATGTCGCAGGCACCGTGGCCGCGATCGCGACGGGCTCACACCTGGACCGGCTCGCCTGATGGACGCCGGGACGGCGATCGGACTGGTGGCGGTCGGCATGAGCATCGGGGCCTACGGCACGGTGATCGGTGCCGGCGGGGGCTTCCTCATGATCCCCGCGCTCGTCCTGTTGTTCGACCTCGAGGGGGCAACCGCCGTGGGGACCGGCGCCGTCGCCCTGATGGTCATCGGGCTCACGGGTGCCGTCTCCTACAGCCGGTCGGGCCTGGTGGCGTGGCCGGTGGCCGGCAGATTCGCGCTGGGCGCGGTCCCCACGGCGCTGCTCGCCGCGTGGCTTCTCGCCAACCGGATCGACGCCGAGGCATTCGTCGGGATCCTCGGCGTCCTCCTGCTGCTCCTGGCCGTCGCCGTGCTCGCCACTCGAACCCGGCCCGCCGACGTCGTCGAACGGCCGGCGGCGAGCCGACGCCTCGTGCTGTCCGGCGCGCTGATCGGACTCACGTCGGGCACCTTCGCCGTCGGCGGTGGGCTGGTCACGGTGCCACTGCTCGAACGGCTCCAGCGCATGCGGACCCACCGGGCCACCGCCACCACGTCGGCCACCGCCATGGCGTCGAGCTTCGCCGGATCGACGGGACACACGATCGCCGGCAACGTGCGCTGGGCCGAAGCCGGGGTGCTGATGGTCGCGGCGATGACCGGGTCGGTGGCCGGCGCCCGTCTGGCCGGCCGCCTCGCCCCCGCCACCGTGCGGGCGCTGGTGGCCACCGGACTGATCGGCGCCGGCGTGCCGCTGCTCCTGGACGCGATCGCGTGAGGACCAGCGGGGATCGAGAGCCTACGCTTGCGCGCCATGGCGGAAGAGGTGCCGATGGTGATCGTGCGGCAACCGGGTCGACGCCGCGCTCACGGTCGTGGTGACCGACACCCTGGAGATCGGACGGGACTGCGACGGGCTCCTGATCGCCGACACCTCGCGTCCCGGCGTCACGTCCAGCTCGCGCGCACACCGACCGGCGTCGTGGCCACGGACCTGGGCAGCACCAACGGCACGTTCCTGAACGGTGAACGCATCACGGTCCCGGTGGTGCTGATGCCAGGTCGACCGCTCACGGTCGGCGGCACCACCATCGAGGCAATGGCCCACGACGGCCGACCGGCCGCGCCGGTCTCGGACTTCGACCCGACGGCCACGTCCATCGACGTCATGGTGCGCCAGGTCGACAAGTCGCCTCTCGATCCGTCCGCTCTCGCGCACGACGGCGGCACGGTCACGATCGTGTTCAGCGACATCGAGTCCTCCACTGAACGGTCGGTCGCGTTGGGCGACGCCGCGTGGTACCGGGTGCTCGAACGCCACAACGCGATCATTCGCGAACGCGTCCGGGCCCGCAACGGCTCCGAGATCAAGAATCAGGGCGACGGCTTCATGCTCAGCTTCGCCAGCGCGCGAGCGGCGGTCCGCTGCATGATCGAGATCCAACGCGATCTGGCGGGGTGGCAGGCCGATGATCCCGACGCCGTCCGGGTCAGGATGGGTGCACACGTCGGCGAGGCCATCCACGACCAGAGCGGCGACCTGTTCGGTCGCCACGTCACCATCGCCGCGCGCATCGCCGGCGTCGCCGAGGGCGGGCAGATCCTGATCTCGGACCTGACCAAGACCCTGGTCGAAACGCGCGGCGACATCGAGATCGGGCCCGCCACCACCGTCGACTCAAGGGGCTGGGTGCCGCCCAGGTCGTCCACGAGGTCGGCTGGGCGACGAGCTGACCCCTGCGACGAGATCCATGGCCGTTGCGGCGTGCACGGTCCGCAGCGCGAAGCTCGTCCGCACCCGGGTGACACCTGGCAGCACGGCCAGGTGCTGGCGATGGATGCGCTCGTAGTCGGCCACGTCCGCACACTGGACCTTCACCAGGTAGTCCGCGTCGCCGGCCATCAGGTGGCACTCCATCACCTCGGGCGTCTCGCGGATCGCGGCCTCGAACGCGTCCAGTTCGGCCTCGCGTTGACTCGCCAGGGAGATCTCGACGAACACCGACGTCGGCCGGCCGACCACGGCCGGATCGACCAGCGCCACGTACCCGTTGATCACGCCGGCATCCTCCAGCGCGCGCGTCCGGCGCAGGGTGGCCGACGGGGACAGGCTCACGCGCTCGGCCAACTCGGCGTTCGTGACCCGACCCTCTTGCTGCAACACGTCGAGAATGGCGACATCCGTCGCATCGAGTTCCATCGACGCAAGATTACGCCTGTCCGGGACGCTTTTGTCGCGCCTTCTGCAACCAGGCTTCCCTGATGCGCATGATCTCGCAACCATCTGGCGTCGGCGATCCCGTACGGTTGCAGCAAGCGTGTCCTCCGGACCAGGAGTTGAGTTCCAACCATGAAGGTCGGCGTCCCCACAGAGATCAAGAACAACGAGCGTCGGGTCGGACTCACGCCGACCAGCGTTCGCGAGGTGGTCCGCTCGGGCCACGAGGTGGTCGTCCAGTCGGGTGCCGGTCTCGGCATCGGCGCAGACGACGAGGCGTACCGGACAGCCGGTGCCTCGGTGGCGCCACCGCAGCCGACGTGTTCACCGACGCCGAGATGATCGTGAAGGTCAAGGAGCCACAACCCGACGAGCGCGCCCTGCTCCGGTCCGACCACGTCCTGTTCACCTACCTGCACCTGGCACCGGACCCGGACCAGGCCAAGGACCTGGTGGCCTCTGGCGCCATGTGCATCGCGTACGAGACCGTGACCGACGACCGCGGGCGACTCCCGCTCCTCGCGCCGATGTCACAGGTGGCGGGGCGCATGGCGATCCAGGCCGGAGCGACCGCGCTGGAGTCCACCCACGGCGGCGCGGGGCTCCTGCTCGGCGGTGTGCCCGGGGTCGCGCCGGCCGAGGTCGTGATCATCGGTGGCGGCGTCGTCGGCCGCAACGCCACCGAGATGGCGATCGGCATGGGTGCAGACGTCACGGTGCTCGACCGCAACCTCGACGTGCTCGCCGAGCTCGACGCCCGCTTCGATGCAGGCATCCGCACGCTGTACTCCACCACCGATGCGCTCGAGTCGGCCGTCCTCGACGCCGACCTCGTGATCGGCGCGGTGTTGGTGAAGGGTGCTCGCGCCCCTCGACTGGTGACGGCCGACATGGTCCGCGGCATGCGGGCGGGTTCGGTGCTGGTCGATGTCGCCATCGACCAGGGCGGCGCCTTCGAGACGTCGAGGCCCACCACCCACGAGGACCCGACCTACATCGTCGACGACGTCGTGCACTACTGCGTCGCCAACATGCCGGGTGGGGTGCCCAAGACGTCGACGCATGCGCTGAACAACGCCACGCTCCCCTTCGTGATCCGTCTCGCCGACGGTCCGCACAGCGCCCTGATCGAGGATCCGCACATCCGCAACGGGCTCAACGTCATGAACGGCCAGGTCACCGACCGCGCCGTGGCCGAGGCGCTGGGCATGCGCTACACCGACCCGATCGAGGCGCTCAAGGCCTGATCGGCGTCCTCAAGGGGCCCGGCCCCCATGCCGATGGAGACATGTGTCTCGGCTGACCCGCGTCCTGCTGTTGTCCGTCATCGTGCTCGCTGCCGTGGCGGCGCTCGTTCTGCCTCGGCTGGACGAGGGCCCGGTCGTGGTGTGTGAGACGGGCCAGGACGCGATCGTCAGCTGCGCCGGCGACGAGAACGGCAGGATGCTGGCCGACTCGCTCATCGTCTCCGGCATGCTCGCCTCGGTGCTGCTCGTGATGCGCACCGGCCGGCACGAAGACGACGACCAGCCCGCCGACCAGGCGAGCGACCGGGCCGAGGCCGCCGACATCTCACGCTGAGACCCACACCTCCTGCGGGTAGTGTCCGGCCGGTGACGTCTCCGGCCGACCGACTCCACTCGCTGCTCGAACAACCGGGCGTCCTGGTGATGCCGTCGTGCTGGGACGCGCTCTCGGCTCGCCTCATCGCACGGGCCGGCTTCGAGGTGGCCTTCATGTCGGGGTTCGCCCTGGCGGCATCGGCCGGACTGCCCGACACCGGTCTGCTCTCCTACGGGGAGGTCGTCGAACGAGGACGGTCGATCTGTAGCGCGGTCGACATCCCGGTCATCGGCGATGCAGACACCGGCTACGGCAACGCCCTCAACGTGAAGCGCACGGTGGCCGGCTTCGCCGCCGCCGGTTTCGCCTGCGCCATGATCGAGGATCAGGTCGCCCCCAAACGCTGCGGGCACACCCGGGGCAAACAGGTCGTCGCTCGCGACGAGGCCGTGCAGCGCGTCGCCGCCGCGGCCGACGCCCGCGACGAAGGCGCGGACATCCTGATCATGGCCCGCACCGACGCCCGCGCCACCCACGACCTCGACGAGGCGATCGCCCGGGCGCAGGCGTTCCGGTCGGCCGGCGCGGACATCACCTTCCTCGAAGCCCCGCTCGACCGGGACGAGATGCGGGCCTACTGCGACGCGGTCGAGGGCCCCAAGGTCGCCAACCTCGTCGAGGGCGGCTCCACCCCCATCCTGTCCCCCAGCGAGTTGGCCGACCTGGGCTACAAGCTGTCGATGAACCCGCTCACCCTCCAGATGGCAGCCGTCCGCGCCGTCGAGCAGGCGCTGACCACCCTGGCCGCAGGCGACCGGCCCAACGACCTGACGTCGTTCGCCGAGCTCCAGGACATCGCCGGGTTCCCCGAGTACTTCGCTGCCGAGCAGCGATACGCAGCCGGCACCGACTGATGGCCGCTGCATCCCGGGCGAGCGGGCGGCCGTCGGATCGCGAGGTCATCGCCTACCTGGCGTACGCCGGCATCCTGCTCGCGTTCGGGATCGACTCGGCGCTGCCGGCGTTCGACGAGCTGCGACCCGCCTTCGGCCTCGAGCCCGAGTCCAACCGGATCACGCTGGTCATCACCTGGTACTTCCTGGGCATGGCCGTCGGCCAACTGATCTACGGGCCGGTGTCGGATCGCTTCGGCCGGGTCCCTGCGCTGCGGGTCGGGATCGGCATCTACTGTCTCGGCGCCATCGGCGCGATCCTGGCGCCGACCCTCGGGTGGCTCTTCGTCTCCCGCTTCGTCTGGGGCCTGGGTGCTGCCTCCCCCGGCGTCCTCCGTGCCGCGATCGCCCGCGACCTCTACGAGGGCAACGAGATGGCCCGCGTGATGTCGATCATGATGGCGTTCTTCCTGATGGGCCCGATCCTCGCACCCATCGCCGGCGAGGGCATCCTCGCGTTCGGCACCTGGGAGTGGGTGTTTGCGTGCTCGCTCCTGCTGGCAGCGGTCCTGTTCGCCTGGACGTTCCGGTTCGGCGAGACGTTGACGCCCGAGAACACCCGACCGCTCGACATCCGCGCCATCCTGGCCGGCTTCCGGGCGGTCTTCACCACGCGAGCGACCTTCGCCTACACGATGGCGCTGGTCTTCGCGTTCGGTGGGTTCACCGTCTACCTGGCGAGCTCACAACCGATCATCGATGTGATCTACGGCCGAGGCGACCAGTTCGCGCTGTGGTTCGCCGTCGCCGGCGTGGCCATGGCGATCGGCTTCTTCACGGTCAACGGCTTCATCGAACGCCATGGTGCGGAACGTGTGGCCATGGTCTGCGCCGCGACCGTCGTCACCCTGGCCGGGGTCTTCCTCGTCATCTCGTTGCGTGCCGACGGCGTGCCCAGCTTCTGGCTCTGGCTCGGGTTCATCGGGACGATCAACGTCTTCTCCGTGCTGCTGACCCCGACGTGTTACGCGCTCGGTCTCGAGCCGATGGGTGAGCTCGCGGGCACCGCGTCCGCAGTCATGGGCTTCATGTCCACCGCCGCCGGCGCCGGCCTGGCCGCCATCGTCGACGCCCGGATCGACATGACCGTCACCCCCATGGCCGTCGGCTACGTGGGCTACGGCCTGCTCTCCATCGCCTTCCTGTGGATGGCGAGGCGGTGAGTCAGCTCCGCGTCGCCATGTACTTCTCGAAGACGACCTTCTTCAGCACGTCGTTGGCGGTGAAGCGACCGATCGGGCCGCTGCTGTAGACGGAGTTGGAGATCTCACCGTCGGGGTTCAACAGGAAGCCGGTCGCGTGGAGGAAGGTCCGGTCTCCGGTCTGGATCGCGGCGCCGGTCGATTCGGCCACCGCCGGCCCGTCGAGGCCGGCGAGCATGTGGACGTAGCGGAGCTGGAGCCCGGTGGCCAGCGCGTCGGTCTCCTCGGCGGTGTCGACCGAGGCCGCCACGACCACGATGCCCTCCTGACGGAGGAGCATGGCGTTGGTGTCGAAGTCAACCAACTGTTGACGGCAGTACGGTCACCAGTGGCCCCGGTAGAAGAGCACCACCGCCCAGCTGTCGGCGATCGCCTGGTTGATGGTGGTGGCCTCACCCCCGCGCGTGAGGGCCGGGATCTCGGGCAGTGGAGCCCCGTTCTCGAGCGTCATGGCGCGAGCCTGGCACAGGATCGGGGCGTCATGCGGGCGAACGCATCCCGAACCACTCCTGGAGCACGTCGTCCCAGTCCTCGGCCGCGACCGGCTTCTCGATGGTTTCGCCGGTGCCATGGAACTTGATCCGATCCGACAACAACGTCACCCGCTGGGGACCGCCATCGATCAGACGGGTGGCGAACGGCTTGTGCCGCCAGTGCAGGTCGTCGGCGCGCTGGAGATGTTCGGACGCGGCATCGAAGTCGACGAGTTCGTGATGCACCCGCTTGAACCGATACTGCGGAACGGGGATGCCTTCGTCGTCGTGCACCGTCAGCGTGACTCCCTGCGACGAGTCGATCAGCTCGTAGGTCCCGTTGCCGCCATCCTGGGGTCCGCGGCGGTTGAGCGCGAGCGGCGTGGTGAAGCTCTCGCCGAATCCGACGTCCACGAGCCAGGGCTCGTCGAGCGCGACCTCCAGGGCCAGATGATCCACGACCGTGTTCGGACCACCCAGCAGCACCGCGGCGCCGAGGCGGATGACGTCGAAGCCGAGTGTCTCCAGGAGCGCACCGAAGGCACCGTTGTTCTCGAAGCACCATCCGCCACGACCCTGGTCCACGATCTTCGGGATCGACCAGTCGGTGTCGGTCCGGACTCCCAGCCGATGGAAGACGTGGAGATTCTCGAACGGCACGGTCGACAGATGGGCTCGTTGGAGCGCGGTCAGCGTCTCCAGGTCCCGACGGATCGCACTCGTGAAGCCGATCCGACCGAGGTACCGCTCGACGTCCATCGCCGCGACGATAGCGGGATCGAAAAACCTGGCGGATCCGGGAACTCGACCGACGTGGGGCTCGTCCCATCTCGTACCGACCGATTCCCCCCCCCGAAAGGCCCACCCATGCGCCGCACGATTCCTCTTCTCGCCCTCCTGCTGACCTTCGTCCTGGTCGCCGCGGCCTGCGGCGGCGATGATGACGACACCGTCACCGCCGGTGGCGGCGACGAGCCGAGCCAGGACCTTCCCGTGAACGACGGCGACGAGCCACCCGCCGATGACCCCCAGACCGAGCCCGGTGACAGCGACGAGCCCATCCCGGTCGAACCCGACAACGGCATCGGCGACGGCGCCCAGCCCCTTCCCGACGAGCCCCTGGGCGCTGGGCCCTACCCCATCGCCGAGCTCACCGTGACCTACGAGCACCCCGACGTCGGCACGGTCGAGTACCAGGTCGTGTGCCTCGGCGACACCGCCACCCTGATCGGCAGCGCCGACGGCGTCACCGACCAGGGCGCGTGCCTGCGGCTCGCCGACGGCGATGTCCAGCAGCGGCTGATCAACGGTGCGCCGGCCGACCAGGTCTGCACCGAGCAGTACGGCGGCCCCGACACGGCACGCGTGGTCGGCACCCTCGACGACCAGGCGATCGACACCACCTTCGACCGGGCCAATGGCTGCGGCATCGACGACTGGGACCGGCTCATGGCCGGCGTGCTCCCCAACCCGATCGGCGTCTGACGTCCTGGTCGTTCTCGTCGCTCGGCGGACCGCCTCACGTCACGTCGACCCACTGAGTCGGTGGACCGTCCCTCGCCGCGGGGGCGGCTCCGCCGCGCCAGAGCGCCCGCCGACCTGCCGACCGGTGGGAGGCCCGACTACGAACGACTGAGCAACAGCCCGAGTTGACGGGACTGGGCCACCAGGGCTCCGGTCTCGTCCCACAGGTGCCCGGACTCGATCATGCGGCCGTCGAGGAGATCCTCGGTGCGGAAGCGGCCCATGATCCAGCCGGGCGCCGGCCGTCGACGAACGTGGACGGTGAGCTCGATGGTCGGCACCCACCCGATCACTCCGAGCAATCCGAACAGGGACGGCGGGAAGGCGTCCGCGAACATGGCGACGCTGGCCGTGTCCGGTGGGGTGCCGTCGGCGAAACGGATCCAACCGGACATCTCGGCGGCGCCGGCCTCGCCCGCCCGGACCTGATCCGGGTGGATCCGGATGTCCAGACGATCGAGCAGCGGCAGTTCGACGCCCTGCTCGTCACCGGAGCGAGCGGGGCACTCGTCCGGCGGCGGCATGTCCGGCGGCTCGACGCTCAGCGCAGGCCCGCCGCCGTCGGCGCCGGCCCCCGCGGCCAGCTCGCCGAACGCAGCGACGACCTCGAGCCGTTCCTTGCCGTCCTGCACCAGCCGCCCCCGAGCGGTGGTCACGGTGCGACCGGTCCGCACCAGCTCCGCCTGCACCTCACAGGGCTCGCCGGGCGACCCGGGGCGCAGGTAGTGCGTCGTGATCGACAGCGGATCCTGGTGCGGCCCGAGCTCGCGGATCGCCCGGATCACCAGCGAGACCAGGTAGCCACCGTTGGGGTTGCCACCGATGTTCCAGGCCCCACTGACCGTGCCCGTCCACCGGCCATCGCCGGCCGGCTCGAGTCGGGTGTCCTCGGCGTACTGGCTCACGATCCCATCTCCACGAGTCGGCTGGGCAGCTCGTCGATCTCCGCATCGGTCAAGTTGGCGAAACTGAAACGAAGCATGCGCTCGTCGGAGGGGGTGAAGGCCGTACCGGGAATCACCAGCACGTCATGGTCCAGCACCAGTCGCCGCACCACGGCGTCGGTGGGCTCATCGGCGAAGGGGTGACGCACCCAGCCGAAGTAGGCACCCGCACTGACCAGCTCGAACCCACCGGGGGCGGGCGCCATCACCGACTCGAACCGAGCCTGGAGCGCGGCGATCCGCTCGACCTGTTCCCGACGCCACTCGCCGGCCTGGGTCAGTCCGGCGATCACGGCTTCCATCGCGATCCTCGGCGCGCTGATGGCCACACAGTCGAGAAGCTTCAGCGTCTCGACCACCACCGGGCCCGCACCGACGATGGCGCCGACGCGGTACCCCGGGATCGCGAGGTCCTTGGAGAAGCTGTGGAGGCTGATCAGGTGCTCGCCCCAATCCTCGGACGCGAACAGGTCGTGTGCCGGCGCGGTCGTGGCGCGGTACGTGCGGTACGTCTCGTCGATCACCAGCGGCACGCCGAGCCGGCGGGCCTGGTCGGCGATGGCCGTGATCCGCTGCGGCGGGATGGTCACCCCCGTGGGGTTTCCCGGGCTGACGACCACGATGGCCCTCGTGGTCTCGTCCACGTGTGACGCCAGGGTCTCGACGGGCGGCAGCAGGTCGTCGTCGGGCAGCCAGTGTCGGGGCTCGACACCCTCGACCCGGAGCCACATGTCGTGGTTGAAGTAGAAGGGCGTCGCGAGCACCACGGAGTCGCCAGGTGATGCCAGGGCCGACGCGACGAGACAGAACGCCTGGTTGCATCCGGCCGTGATCAGGATCTGCGCGGGCTCGATCGATGCCCGGTACGCCGTCGAGAGATCAGCGGCGAAGGCCTGGCGCAGCGCTGGCAGGCCCGGCTGGGGGGCGTAGCGAGCACCGTCCGGTTCGTGGGCCACCGCGGCGACTCGGGCGGCCACCGCCGGGGCCGGAGGGAACGACGGCGCGGCCTGCGACAGGTCGAGCAGAGGCCGATCGTTGGTGCGTTGTGGAACCAAGGCATGTGCGGCACCGATCGGTGAGTGAATCAGGTCCGCGGTCCTGGAGGCGAAACGCACGACGGCAACTTAGTGCCGAGCCGCTGCGCGAAGATGCCCCGATGCCGACGGTTGCCAATCTGGTCGTCGACGCGCTGCGCGCGAGCGACATCGACACCCTCTTCTGTATCCCCGGGGTCCAGAACGACGACTTCTTCAACGCCCTCGTCGACGCGCCCGACATCCGGCCGATCGTGTGCCGACACGAGCAGGGCGCCGCCTACATGGCCATGGGGGCGGCGCAGGTGACGGGCAGGCCCGCGGCCTGCTGTGTGGTCCCCGGCCCCGGCATGCTGAACGCGGCCGGTGCCCTCACGAGCGCGTACTGGGGTTACGCCCGAGTGCTGGCCGTCGTGGGCCAGATCGCCAGCTTCCTGCGTGGCCGGGAGGTCGGCACCCTGCACGACCTGCCGGACCAGACGGCGATCCTGGCCCAGCTCACCAAGGCCACCGTCGTCGCCGACGACCCGACCACCGCCGCTGCCGACATCCAGCGGGCCGTCGACCTGGTCCACGAAGGTGTTCCGCGGCCCGTCAGCATCGAAGTGCCCGTCGACGTCTGGGGTCGCGACGCCCCCGGTGCCGTCCGGCCGGCGTCGCCGACCACGCCGGAACTGGACCGCGAGGCCATCGAGCGGGCCGCCTCCTTGCTCGCCGAGGCCCGGAACCCGCTCATCGTCGTCGGCTCGGGAGCCTACGGCGCAGGCGCCGAGGTGGCGGCCCTGGCCGAACGGGTCGGCGCACCGGTGACGACCCGCCGCATGGGACACGGCGTGGTGCCCACCAGCCATCCTCTCTTCGTGCCGATCAGCACCGCATACGACCTGTGGCCCCGGATCGACGTGGTGGTGGGCATCGGGAGCCGGATCGAATGGCCGTTGGGTACCTGGGGCATCGATGACGACCTCCGTCTCGTCCAGATCAACATCGACGCCGACGAGGTGGACCGCCACGGCGTCACCACCGTGGGGATCCACGCCGACGCCGCCGAGGCCTGCGCGGCGATGCTCGAGGCGCTGGGCGACCACCAGGCGCCGGACCGAACCGAGGAGGTGGCCGAACTGCGACGAGCCCACCTCGACGCCACGGCGTACCTCCAGCCCCAACGCGCCTACTGCGAGGCGATCCGCGACGTCCTTCCCGACGACGGGGTGATCGTGGAGGACGTCACCCAGATCGGCTTCGCCGCCCATCTGATGTACGACCACCGACGGCCGCGGACGTTCCTGTCATCGGGCGCCGCCGGCACGCTCGGGGCCGGCACCGCGGTGGCCATCGGCGCCTCGGCCGCCACCGATCAGCCGGTGATCGGCGTGACCGGGGACGGCGGCTTCCTGTTCACGTCGTCCGAGCTCGCCACGGCCGTCCAGCACCACATCCCGTGCACGATCCTGTTGTTCAACGACGGCGCCTACGGCAACGTCCGCCGGATCCAGAAGACCAGGTTCGGCGAGGACCGCACGATCGCGTCGAAGCTGGAGAACCCCGATTTCGCCAAGCTCGCCGATGCCTTCGGAGTCCGGAGTTGGCACACCGACTCACCCGAGGGCCTGCGCCCGGCGCTCGACGAGGCCATCGCCCACGACGGGCCCAGCCTGGTCGAGGTCCAGGTGACCGAGATGCCCGACCCGTGGCCCCTCCTGCGGCGCCCACGGAACCGAGGAACCCGAGGAGCACACGGCCGATGAAGCCACGGCCTGTCCTCGTCGCGGGAGGCGGCATCGCGGGCCTCGCGCTCGGCCTCACCCTCGACCAGATCGGTGTCGACGTGGTGGTGGTCGAGAGCGTTCGCGAACTGCGGCCCCTCGGTGTCGGCATCAACGTCCAGCCCAACGCCGTGCGCGAGCTCGTGGATCTCGGCCTGGCCGACGACTTGCCCGCAGTCGGGCTCGCAACCGAGGAGTACGGCTTCTACTCGAAGACCGGGAAGGAGATCTGGACGGAACCGCGCGGCCTGCACGCCGGGTACGCGTGGCCGCAGTACTCGGTCCACCGCGGCGAGCTCCAGATGCTGCTCTACCGGACGGCGCTCGACCGGCTCGGACCAAGACGGCTCCGCACGAGCGCCCGGGCGCTCGGCTACCAGAACCATGCCGACCACGTCACCCTCACGGTCGAGACCCCGGACGGTCTCGAGGAGCTGGCCGGCTCGGTCCTGATCGGGGCCGATGGCCTGCACTCGACGATCCGGTCGCAGATGTGGCCCGACGAGGGTCCGCCGATCTGGAGCGGTGCGGTCCTGTGGCGCGGTGCCACCCGCGCCGCTCCGTTCCGGACGGGCGCCTCGATGGCCCTGATCGGCCACGCGACCAAGCGGTTCGTGACCTACCCGATCTCCACCACCGCCGACGACGGCACCGCCGTCATGAACTGGATCGCCGAGCTCGCGTTCGACCCCTCGTCGGGATGGAACCGCGAGGACTGGAACCGGCGGGCCGACAAGGCCGACTTCGCGCACGCGTTCGCGGACTGGCGGTTCGACTGGATCGACTGTGCGGCATTGATCGATGCCACCGAGGAGGTCTTCGAGTACCCGATGGTCGACCGCGACCCGCTCGACTCCTGGACCGACGGCCGCACCACCCTGATGGGCGACGCCGCGCACATCATGTACCCGGTGGGGTCCAATGGCGCCAGCCAGGCCATCGTCGACGCCCGCAAGATCGGCCGGGCCTTCCTCGACCACGGGGTCGGCCCGGACGCACTCCTGGCCTACGAGGAGGAGATGCGACCGGCGACTGCTCGCATGGTGCTGGCCGCGCGGGGCGCCGGTCCCGACGCCGTCCTCCAGATCGTCGAGGACCGCTCGGGCGGCGACTTCGACGACATCGAGGACGTCATGCCGTACCAGGAACGGGCCGACCTGGCCGCCAACTTCAAGAAGACAGCCGGCCTGTCCATCGACGCACTGAACGCGTCACCACCGATCGTCCCGCCCGGCGCTCGGGTCTGAGCGCGCTACGCGGCGCGGACGCGAGCCACGACCTCGCCGAACCACGGGGCGGCGTCGTCCGCCGCCAACCGTTCGTCGAGCGCGGCGTCGTCCACCCAGGCGATCTCGGCGACCTCGGACGCGTCGACGGCCAACGTGGGCTCGGTGTCGACCACGGCGACGAAGACGTTGTCGTACTCGTACTCCACCATGGACGTGCGGGGGTCGACGGCCCGATAGACGAACGCACCCACCAACCGGACCTCGTCGAGCTCGAGACCCAGCTCCTCGGCGACCCGGCGCCGGGCGGTGGCCGCGGGCGCCTCGCCAGGACGCGGGTGGGTGCAGCACGTGTTGGCCCAACGCCCGCCGAAGACGGCCTTGTCGATCGCTCGTCGTTGGATCAGCCAACGACCGTCGCGGTGCCGCACCTGGAGACTGATCGCGAGGTGGAGCGTGCCGGCCCCCAGGTGCGCGTCCAGCCGCCCGGCGGTACCGGTGGTGTTGCCGGCCTCGTCGACCGTCACGACCTGGACGTCATCGCTCACCCGTCCAGTGTCTCGCGCCCCACGACTCGGCGCCGAGCCCAGTGGCGACGTGCCGTACCCCACGTCGAGCAGGAACGCACCACGCGGCGAGCGAGGGCGCGGCCTCGCGGGTTCCCGACGGCGCCGAGGTCGAGCTCGACACCGCGACCCGCGAAGCCCGGGTGCTGGTCCTCTCCTCAGCCGGCGAGGGCTGGGCGAGGACAACCACCGACGAGCTCCAGGAGCAGCGCGGCCAGCCGGAGCCCGGTGCGGTCCTCGATGAAGGGAGCGACGATCTGGACGCCGATCGGCAGACCGTCTTCGCTCATGCCCACCGGGACCACGGTGGCCGGCAGCATGCCCGCACCCGCGGGGCCCGTCCACCGGAACAGATGGCTGTAGGGATGCTCCACTCCGCCGACCTCGACGGTGCGGTCCCACTGGTCGGGGCTGTGGTCGTGTGCGATCGCCGGCCGGGGATGCACGGGCAACAGCATGATGTCGTGGTCCACGAAGAACTCGCGCCACCGCTCTCGGATCTGGAGTCGGCGTTCGTTGTCCGCCAGCCAGTCGCGGTGACGCATGGAGGTGGCGGCCTTGATCCGGCCGACCTGGGTGTCGTCGGCCGTGGCTGCCATGTGCTCGATCTTCGCCCGGTCATGGCCTCCTGCCAGCGCCGCTTGCAGGAGGCGAGAGAACACACCATCGACCTTCTCCAGTGTGAAGCCCGGCCTGGCCTCGGTGTCCACCCGGCCTCCGGCGCTCTCGATGGCGCCGACCAGCTCTCCGAGGACCCGCTCGGTGTCGGCGTCCACCGGGCAATAGGGGTCGTCGAGCCATGCAGCGATACGGAAGCTCGCGAGATCGGTGTGCCGCGCCGGCGGCAGATCGACGCTGACGGCACGTTCGTGCCACCGATCCGGACCGACCATCACGTCCATCGCGAGCTCCAGGTCCTCCACGTGACGCGCCATGGGCCCGGCAACAGCGAGGTCCGCCTGGGAGAGCGTTCCGGGCATCCCCGGGATCTGCCCGTGGGCGGGCACGATCCCGTACGACGGCTTGTGCCCCGCGACCCCGCTGTAGTGCGACGGGACCCGGATGCTGCCCCCGATGTCGCTGCCGAGCTCGAGCGGCGTGAAGCCCATGGCGAGCGCTGCGGCCGACCCACCGGACGAGCCCCCGGGCGTGCGGGACAGGTCGAAGGGGTTGTTGGTGCAGCCGTAGACCTCGTTGTGGCTCTGGATGTCACCGGCCCAGATGGGCAGGTTCGTCTTGGCGAACGGGATGGCGCCGGCCGCTCGCAGACGCGCCACCGGCCACGCGTCCGTGGGAGGCACGAAGTCCGCGAGCTCGGGGGCACCCGAGGTGGTGATGCACCCCTCGGTCTGGAACGAGTCCTTGATCGTCATCGGGACGCCGTGCAGCGGACCGAGGGCCTCGCCGGCCGCGACCGCACGGTCGGCGGCATCGGCGGCGTCACGGGCTCGAGGCAGATCCCAGTGGACGACTGCGTTCACGTCGGAGTCCATCGTCTCGATGCGGGCGACGAGGTGCTCGAGGGCCTCGCGGCTCCCCACCGTTCCGGCCGCGATCGCTCCCGCGAGGCGCGTGGCAGACCACCAATGCAGGTCGTCGCCCATCGCTGCCTCCGCAGTCACTGGAGCCCGGCGTGGGCACCGCCGTCAACGGGCACGGACACACCGGTCATGAACTTGGCGTGCTCCGAACACATGAACGCTGCGATGCGCCCGAAGTCCCCGGCGTCGCCGATGGTCCCCGCCGGCACCGCCTGGCCGAGCGCGTCTGCGGCCCCGTCGTAGAGTCCCAGGAGCCGGGCGGTTCCGTGCAGGCCGGGCTGAATGGTGTTGACCGTGACGCCATCACCGGCGACCTCGAGCGCGGTGGTCTTGAGGAACGCGGTCAGCCCGGCTCGCGCGGTGTTGGACAGGATCAGGTTGGGGATCGGCTGACGGACGCTGACCGAGGTGATCGCCAGCACCCGGCCCCACCCCTGCGCCTGCATCGCGGGGACCGCGGTCTTGACCATGGCGAGCATCGACAACAGGTTCATGTCCAAGGCCCCCTGATAGGCCTCGATGTCGGTCGACTCGAACGTCCCCGGGGGCGGACCGCCATTGTTGGTGACCAGGATGTCGAGGCCGCCCATCGACTCGGTCGCAGCCTCGACGAGTGCGACTCCGGCCTCGGCCGAGGACAGGTCGGCAACGATCGGCGTTCCGCCACCGATGTCGGCCGAGGCCTCATCGAGTCGCGCCGCGTCCCGGCCCGAGATGGTCACCTCGCAGCCGGCCTCCAGCAACGCTCGGGCCGTCTCGCGGCCGAGCCCTTGACTCGATGCCGCCACCAGTGCGCGTCTTCCCTTGATTCCCAGATCCATGGCCGTGTGTCTAGCATCCGCCGCCGCGATGGTCGGTGTGACCGCGGAGGGGACCGGTACGATGCGCCCATGGGCCCGCTGCCGCTGCCTCACGAGTACATCGAAGGGCTGAACACGGAGTGGAACACCCTGGCGTCTCCGGGCACCTGGTGGACCGGGTCCCAGCGGGTGGCGATCGCCGCGGTGGCGCGGGCCGCACGAGAGCGCGGCGCCGACACCGACACGGACCTGCCTCCGCCGGCGGTCGAGGCGGCTGCTCGAATCGCCGCCAACCCACACGTCGACGCCGACTGGGTTGCCGCGTTGACCGCGCAGGGCCTCTCGCCGGAGGCCTACGTCGAGATCGTCGGGGTGGTGGGGCGCCTCAGCGCCGTGGACTCGTTCATGTTCGGCATCGGCTCCCAGCCCCAGCCGCTGCCCACCCCGATCGATGGCTCGCCGACTCGGAGCCTCGCCGACGAGGCCGACATGCACGGTGCGCTCGCCCCCACGGTCGGATCCCCTGGTGCACCCAACTCGCTCAGCGCCGTGCCGGCCGAGACGGATGCGTTGTTCGCGCTTCATGCCGTGCTGTACCTCAGCCTCCAGGAGATGGGCGACCCGACGATCGAGAAGACCCTGAGCCGGGCCCAGATGGAGTTGCTCGCCGCACGCACGTCGCTGCTGAACGACTGCTTCTATTGACTGTTCGGCCACGCCGCCATGCTCCGTTGGAGCGTGCAGACCACCGGAGCCGAGCTGGACCTGGCCGGTGTTGCCGACCCCATGGTCGACCCGCTGGTCCCGGCGGGCCGCGAGCTCCTCGCCCTCGCCGATGCGGTGGTGCTGCGTGACGAGCAGGAGCGGGACGCCGCGCTGGAGGCGCTCGTGCCGCTGGTCGACAACGCCGGCGCCGTCCGGGCGGCGGCGGTGATCGCGAACTTCGAGATGATGAACCGGAATCTCGACGCCATGGGCATCGGACCGACCGACGCCATGGCCGAGATCGCCTCGGACCTGCGCATCCCGTGGCCATGATCACCGGCCTGCTGCATCCCGGCGCCATGGGCGAGACCATCGGCGCCACGTGTGCGGGTCGGGTGCTGTGGGCAAGCGGCGGGCGATCCGAGGCCACTGCGGCTCGCGCCGACCGTGCCGGCCTCGAGGACGCCGGCACCCTCGAGGCCCTGGCGGCCGAAGCCCAGACGGTGGTGTCGGTCTGCCCGCCTGGCGCCGCGCGCGCCCAGGCCGCGGCGGTCGCCGCCACCGGGTTCGACGGCATCTACGTCGACGCCAACGCGATCGCGCCGGCGACCGCCCGCGACATCGGCTCGATGTTCGAGCACTTCGTGGACGGCGGCATCGTGGGACCCCCGGCGCGCACCCCGGGGACGACGCGCCTCTACCTCAGCGGCCCGAGAGCGGACGAGGTGGCGGAACGCTGGACGGGGTCCGCCCTCGAGACACGGGTGATCGACGGTGACGCCGGCGCAGCGTCGGCCGTGAAGATGTGCTTCGCCGGCTGGACCAAGGGCACCGCCGCGCTGTTGCTGGCCATCCGTGCCGTCGCCGAGGCCGAGGGAGTCACCGACGACCTGATCGGTGAGTGGCAGACCTCGATGCCGGATCTGGTCACCCGCAGCGAGGGTGTCGCCGGCATGACCGGACCGAAGGCGTGGCGGTTCGCCCCGGAGATGGACGAGATCGCACAGACCTTCGCCGGCGCAGGACTGCCGCCCGGGTTCCACCTGGCCGCCGCCGAGGTCTACCGCTCACTCGCCTCCTTCAAGGATCTCGACCCGGGCCCGCCCCTGGCCGACGTCCTCGCCACCCTCCTCCAAGGACACTGACGCAGGGCGCCACTCCGCCGCCGCGGCCCGCCGGCCCGGGTCCTCGCCCCTCCGCCCCGGACCGGGCCGGATCACTCGCGCAGCAGGCCCCAGCGGGCCGCACGCACCAGGCCCGGCGCTCGGCCCGGCACCCCCAGCCGAGCCCAGATGTCGCGGAGCTCGCGTCGGATGGTGCGCGAGCTCTGCCGGCGCGCCGCTGCGAGCTCGTCCAATGTCAGACCGTCCGCGACGTCCTGGAGCAGTTCGAGGTCTCCGGCTCGAAGATCCAGATCGGCCGGCGGCTCGTCGAGTTTGGTCAGCAGGTCACGGACCAGATCGTCCCGCACCGTGCTGTGACCTGCCGCGGCCGCACCCAGCACCGCACCGAGCTCCACGGCATCGACGTCGCGCTCGACCACCCCTGAAGCCCCGCCGGCGAGTGCTGCCCGAACCATGCCGGCGTCGAGCGGCGCCTCGGAGACCGCGACGACGGGCGGACCGACGAAGAGCTCCTCGAGCTCGGATACGTCGACGACCCGGACCTGGACCTCGTCCCGGGCCGCGGGGTCGACCACATGGGCAACGGACCGGACGGTCGCGAGGAAGCCGCCGCGGGAGGAGGCGGCGACGGACACGACCACCCGCGGCCCGAGGACCTCGATCGCCTGCGCGGTCATCGTCGTCGTGGTGTTCATGACATCTCCCGGGCTGGGGTTCGGTCCACCGACCGAACCGATTGCTGTTCGTCAGCCGGACTTGTGTCCGGATCAGGCCGGATGTCGCGACATCTGACCGGAAGTGGACACAGTCCGAACGACCCACCCACCCAGAAACAGGGAGACTTCAATGCGGACCATCACCATTCGACGCGGCCTCGGCCGACTGGCCATCGCGGCAACGGCCCTGCTGTTGATCACACCGACGGCACAAGCCGTCGAGACCTTCGCCGACGACGCCGAGATCGCCGACGAGACCTCACCTGCGGCGAGCCTCGCCGTGCACAACGGTCGCCTCATCGACCTCACCGAGAGCTGGAACGGGGCAACCACCTGCGTCGTGGTCCCCGACACGCTGACGCTCGCCGAGTGTTTCGACAGCGATGCCGAGCGAGACCAGCGACTCGACGAGCTCGGGCTCACCGACCGCTTCGCCGAGGCTGCCGCGCCCGAGGGCGCCAGCTTCGCCTTCGCGTCGTGCTCGTCGTACCTCAAGCTCTACGACGGCTACAACTACTCCAGCACCAGCCTCTGGCTCAGCACCCGCAGCACGTGGACCAACCTGTCGGTGTACGGCTTCAACCAGCGAGCCTCGTCCTACAAGGTGGGAGGCTGCTCGACGTACATGGCCGACTACAGCAACGGCGGCGGTGCGTGGATCAGCACCAGCCTCACCCAGGCCTGGGACGTCGACGCGGTGATCTCCGGGAGCTGGAACAATGACATCTCGTCGGTCTACATCCTCTGAGCGCCGGCGAGGCTGAGGGCCTGCCGGCATCGAGCGGGACGATCGAGAGGAACGGCGGACCTGGTGCCCGAACGACCCCGCGACCAGCGGTTCGATGAGCTGTATCGGACGACGCTCGCGGACGTGTACTCGTACTGCATCCGCCGCGTGGACCGCCGGGCCGACGTCGACGACGTCGTCTCGGAGGTCTACGCGGTGGTGTGGCGGCGCCTCGACGACGTGCTCGCGGCGAACGTCCCACTGGCCTGGATCTACGCCGTTGCCTACCGCACCATCGGGAATCAACGACGGAGTTCGGCCCGATCGCTGCGGCTGGTCAACCGCTTGTCCGGCCGACGGTGGGCCGGCACGGCGACACCGGAGGAAACCGTCACCGACAACGCCGCCAACGACGAGCTCCGAGGGGACCTCGAGGCCGCCCTGGCCGAACTGAACCCGGTCGACGCCGAGATCCTCCGCCTCGCCGTCTGGGAGGAGTTGCCCCACGCCGAGATCGCCCAGGTCGTCGATGTGGACCCCGCGCTCGTGCGGTCTCGCCTCTACCGCAGCAAGCAGCGGATGGAGCGTTCACTACAGTCGCGCGACATCGCACGGGATCCGGACACGAATCCGCCGATACCTCGGGGGAGGAGCAACGACGACGACGGAGCCCAGGGCGGTCGACCATGACCGAGCACGAGTTCGACGAGTGGATGCGAGACCGGGATCCCGCGCGCAGCGCATCGATCCCGAACCCAGACGATGAACGAGGTCGGGCCATCCGCGATGCGGCGATCAGGCGACCAGGTTCCCGCCGAGGCCTGGTCGCTGCGATCGCCGCTGCGGTCGTCCTGATCAGCGCAGCCGCCGTGGGCGCGGTCGTGTGGTTCAACGACGAGCCAGGACGCATCGACGTCGTCTGTTTCGCCGAGGCCGACCTCGACGCTGATCGGGTCCAGGGTGACCTCCAGCTCGGGACCGGCGTCGACGCGTGCACGCGGCCGTGGCAGGACGGCAACTTCGGCGGCGAGGTCGAGGGCGATGTCGTCGGTGTGCCGCCCCTGACGGCCTGCGTGCTCCAGAACGGCGCAGTCGGCGTCTTCCCGGGCGGGACCGAGACGTGTCTCGAGCTCGACCTGCCCGTTTCCAACCGTGGCGACACCGTGGTCAACCCGGTCCGCGAGCTCGATCAACGGATCCGTGCCGCCATCACGGGCGACGGCCGGTGCGTGCCACCCGAGGAGGCGGTGGAGCTGGTCGATGGATTCCTCGCCGAACTGGATCTCGCCGACGCCGGCTGGGCGGTCCGGCAGACCGCGCCGACCTCGGGGGAGCGTCCCTGCGCGAGCTACAGCGTCGACGAACCGGCGCTCCTGGTCGCGATCGTGCCCATTCCAGACGCCTGAACCGCGACATCACGGTTCGGCCGGACACACACCCGTTGGGGGGCTGTTCCCGCAGACGCCCCCAACAGCAGGTCGGTCCGACGATGGTGGGAATCGTCGTCCACCGACCCTCCACCCCCGCCCCTGTCCGGGCTCGGCGTCGCCGGGCCCGGACATGCGGGTCACGCCTCGGGCTTGACCGCCTGGATCGTGGAACGCAGGGGGACGATGTCGCGTCGTGACTCGGGCAACCGCGTGGCACGGGAACGCGTGCGTTCCAGTGCTTCCGGTCGGCCTCCATGGCCTCGACGTGCGGCAGTTCGGTCACCGATCCACCGTATGGCACGCCCCCTCAGGCGTCGGGGTGCAGGTACGTCGGCGCGCTGGGCTTGAGCGGGCGGGCGTACCACAGGGGCCGGCGGAGACCGCCGGGCCCGGGCGCCGGGCGGGTCTTGGAGAGCCAGTCGAGGTACGCCTCGCGCGACTTCTCGGTGTCGACCACGACGTCGCCGTACTGGTCGCCCTTCTCGGCAGGCGTCACGTGGACTCGCTGGTGCCAGCACTGCATGCCCGAGATGGGGTCGGGCTGCACGGCGAAGGTCAGGTTCTGATGCACGCCGGTGTCGTTCCACCAGATGCGCTGGGTGTCGTCGTCGTTGCTCTTCCACTTGCGGATGCCGTCGGTGCGGTTGAGCTTCCAGGTGGAGCCGTCGTTGTCGATCTTGGCCTTGCCGGCACCCCAGCTGCGGGCCTTGTCCTCCTCGACGCGCCAGCGCCCCATGTGGTGCGACGCGGCGACGACGCCGGGGCGAACACCCTCGGTGCGCCATGCCTGGATCACGAAGTGCCCGATCCGTGTGGTGATCCGGACGAGCCCGTTCTCCTCGATGCCGAGCTTCTCGGCGTCCTCGGGATGGATCCACAGCGGATGGCGATGGCTGATCTCGCTGAGCCACTTGCTGTTGGCCGAGCGGGTGTGGATGAGCGTCGGGATCCGGAACGTGGGGAGCAGGATGCGCTCGTTGTGTTCCATGTCCAGGTCTTCCCAGTGGACGTGCGACGGGATCCACGTCGGCGTGGCGTACTCGGGCCAGCCCCAGTCCTTGATGGTGGTACTGAAGAGCTCGAGCTTCTTGGACGGCGTGGTGAAGCCGGCCTTCAGCTCGCCGTCGACCTCGACCGCGGGTGAGCCGTCGCCGAGCGCGTCGAGCTTGATCTGCTCGAGGCCCTCGGGCGTGCCGTCCCAGGTGCCCGCGGTACCGGGCTTGCGGTAGACGCCCTGCTCGTCCTTCTCGCACCCCTCGACAGCCGACGCGTCGACGGCCTTCTCGTAGGGCGTGACCATGTCGCCCTCGACCGCGAACGCGCTGCGGTTCTTCATGTACTCGAGCGGTGTTTCCCCGGCATCGGCCGCGGCCTCGGCCAGACCCGGCACCGACTCGGCGAACATCTTGCCGTAGTACTCGTCGATGCCGACCGGCGTACCCGGGTTGTCCTCGGACTCGAACCACTGACGGATCCCCATCGAGCCATCGGGGTCGATGCGCCACGACAGGTCGATCCAGAACTCGTTCTCCTCCCAGACCTCACCCGGGTTGTACTCGTGGGTGCGGTTCTCGGCGCCGACGGGGTCGGTCCCGTTCTGTTCGGACTGGATCTCGGCGAAGCGTCGGAACACCGACTGCCGGAACGCGATCCACCGGCCCTGATGGGTCTCATAGGAGACGACGTCGTGGCGCTCGGCGCCCACGCCCATGGGCAGCACGTAGTCGGCGTACCAGGCGGTCTCGGACCAAGTCGGCGTGAGGGCGACGTGGCATTCGACCATGGACTCGTCGCGCAAGGCCTCCATCCACGTGAAGCCGTCGGGGTTGGTCCAGATCGGGTTGTAGACCCGGCTGAAGTAGGTGTCGAGCTTGCCGCGCCCCTCCTTGAGGAAGTGCGGGAGCAGGATCGACATCTCGTGGTACGCGAGGGGGTACTCCTCGGGCCACTCGAGCTCGTTCCAGCGGGTGATCGGCGGAGCACCCAGCGGGGCTGCGGGCTTGAACTTGTTCCACCCGTTGCCCGACGTGCCGCCGACGGTGGCGACCGATCCGGTCATGACAGCGATGAAGAACAGGCAACGGGCCACCTGCCAGCCGCCGAGGTTGCCGGCGCCGGCGGCGCGCCAGTTGTGGCTGGCGAACTTGGTGGGGTGGCGGCCGATGATGTCGGCGATCTCGCGGATCTTGTCCGCGGCGATACCCGTCACGTGTTCGGCCCGCTCGGGGTGTACTCCGCGTAGTGCTGCTTGAGCGCACCCTCGACCGACTCCCACTCCTGGGGCAGGTCCGGGTACTCCTCGGCCAGGAAGGTCTCCCAGTTCACCCAGCGGCGGACGAAGTCCTTCTGCCAGGTGTCGTTCTCGAGCAGCAGGTGGATGATCGACAGGCAGAGGAACGGCTCGGTACCGGGCCACGTCGGTAGCCAGTGATCGGCCTTCGACCCGGTGTTGGAGAGGCGGGGGTCGCAGACGATGACGGTGGCCCCCTTCTGCTGGGCCTCGATGATCCGCTGCGCGTGCGGGTTGAAGTAGTGGCCCGACTCCAGGTGGGCCGAGATCAGGAAGATGACCTCGGCGTTGGCGTAGTCGGCCGACGGGCGATCGTGGCCCATCCAGCTCTGGTAGCCGATCCGAGCGTTGGACGAGCAGATGTTGGTGTGGCTGTTGTGCCCGTCGACGCCCCAGGCCTTGAGGACCCGGTCGGTGTAGCCCTCCTCGCCCGGACGACCGACGTGGTACATGACCTCGTTGTGGCGATCCTCCTCGAACGCGGTCCGCAGGCGGGCGCCGATCTCGTCGAGGGCCTGGTCCCAGGAGATGCGCTCCCAGGCGCCGCTGCCGCGTTCACCGACACGCTTCATCGGGAACATCACACGCTCGGGGTCATAGACCTGGTTGAGGGTGGCCGGGCCTTTGGCGCAGTTCCGGCCACGACTGGCCGGATGCTCCGGGTTGCCCTCGACCTTGGTGATCTCGCCGGTCTCCTGGTCGAAGTACGCGACGAGGCCACAGCCGGCCTCGCAGTTGAAGCAGGACGTGGGGACGAGCGTGTACTTGCGCTCGACCTTGTCGGGCCACGCCTTGGCGTCGAGCTCCCGCCAGTCGTGCCACTTGTCCAGCGGCGGGTACTTGTTCAGATGGCTCATCTCGTCTCCGAGTCTGACGTCGCAGACGTCGATCCTGGCGTGGTCGCGCACATCGAGCTCACCTCACGTCGATGAGCTCCGGTCAGTGGGAGTAGTCGCTCGGCCGCTGGGCAGCCCAGAGCGCGGTGCGTCCCATGGCCACGTCGACGTTCGGGGCTGTCGTGTGGCTGGGCGCGTTGACACAGTGACGTCATTCGGCGACGTGCGGTGCGAGCGACCACGTCGTCGAAGCAGCGCGGTTCGTCTGTGCAGCGAGGCTGGGAGACGAGCCGAATCATGAGAGAGGCACGGACTGGCCGGCGCGGACGAAGGCGGTTTCGGCGGCGAACATGCCGGGGATGGCCAGCACCGCTGCGATCGCGGCGAGGCCGGGGCTCGACACATCGGCCGCCCGATCGATGACGAGCAGGGCAGCAGGAGCGAGCAGGCCGACGACCACGCCGACCCAGAAGAGCTGCCGATGACGGCCCTTCACCATCTCGTGCACGGCCAGCTCGACGTGGCGGCTGCCGTGGGACGCAGTCTCCATCCAGGTGAGCACGGCCACGGCGCCGAGGCCACCGAGGAACGCCCACCGCATGGCGGCGGCGTCGGGGACGTCCATGAACACGTCCATCACCGCAAAGGTGGCGCCACCGGCGATGACGGCTCGACCGAGCAGGGTCGGCAAGAGCAGTGGTGTCTGCCAGAGGTCGCGGCCTTCGCACTGGGCGAACAGGAACGCGGTGTAGCCCGCGGTCCCGAGTCCGAACAGCGCGGCCGGTATCGCCATCACCTGGAGCAAGCCCTCGCTCTCTGTCAGGCCGCCGATCCACCACAGTGCAGTGACGATGGCGAACCCCATGAGGATGTACGCGCCCTTCACCAACCACGACGTCCAGTTGCCCTTGGTGAGCAGGTAGTGGAACCGGGTGGGCTGCTTGAGATCGGCGATCAGGAGCACGCCCGTCAGGGCCAGGAAGAGGCCGGCGATCATCGGCGGCACGACGCCCACGGCGGCTTGCACGTCGGCGTTGCCCAGCAGGACCTGGAGGGCCGCCAGCAGCATCGTGCCGCCGGCGATGGCCTTGGTCACGAAGTACCCGCTGACCTTCTCCTTCCAGGTCATCTGGTGGGCGGTCGTGTAGGCGGTCCGAGCGACGACGCCATCGAGATCGGTGGGCTTGGTGCCGAGCTCGACCGAGACGGTCGGGTGGACCTTGTCGAGACTTTGGTTCCAATCGGACCCAGCCTTCAGCGTGTCGGCCCAGATCATGCCGTCGTTGGCGATCGCGGTCCGGGTGGGGTCGAGCGAGGCCTGGTCGGCGCCGCGGTAGAACACCTTGGGCTTGGTGTTCTGCTCGGGAGCACGAACCGCGACGTCGTCGCGGGCGATGATCCGGCTGATCTCGCTGGTCGGGTCGTCGAGGTCGCCGATCTTGATCGCCTCGGTGGGGCACACGATCTGGCACGACGGTTCGAGGCCGACCTCGAGCCGGTGGTTGCACATGTTGCACTTGTGTGCGGTGTTGGTCTCCGGATTGATGTAGAGCGCGTCGTACGGGCACGCGTTCATGCACGACTTGCAGCCGATGCAGTTGTCGTCCTGGAAGTCGACGACACCGTTGTCCGCTCGATACAGCGCAGAGGTGGGACAGATCGCCATACAGGGCGCGTCGTCGCACTGGTTGCACCGCATCACGTTGAACTTGCGGCTGACGTCGGGGAAGGTGCCGGTCTCGATGTACTTGACCCACGTGCGGTTCACACCGAGCGGCACGTCGTGTTCGCTCTTGCAGGCGACGGTGCAGGCGTGGCAGCCGATGCAACTGTCGCTGTCGAGCAGGAATCCCATTCGTGTCACAGCATGAGATCGTGACATCGGACACGTCCTACCGATAGTGGGGACCTCTCTATACAGACATAGAGACGTTCTATGGCCGTTGGGTACGCTGATGCGATGCCGTTGCCCCCGACCTTCCCCGAGCTGGCATCGCTCGACCTCTTCGTCTCGGTGATCGAGCTCGGCAGCGTCTCCCAGGCCGCCACGGCGCATGGGATCACGCAGCCGTCGGCCAGCAGCCGCATCAAGCATCTCGAACGCCAGCTGGGCATGCAGTTGCTCGAACGCGGACCCGGCGGATCGCGCCCGACCGACGCCGGCGTGGTGGTCGCCGGCTGGGCCGAGGCCATCCTGCGGGCGGCACAGGAGCTCGACGCCGGGCTGTCCGCCTTTCGTGCCGAGCAGTCCGGGCGGCTCCGAGTGACCGCGAGCTTCACCATCGCCGAGTACCTCCTTCCCCAATGGCTGGAGGGCTTCGCCCAGGAGCACCCCCGCGACTCGGTGTCGCTCGAGGTGGCGAACTCCACCGCGGTGATCGATCACCTGCACCGCGGCCAGGCGGACCTCGGCTTCATCGAGACGCCCTCGGAGGTGACCGGACTGGAAGAGATGACGGTCGGCCATGACCGGCTGGTGACCGTCGTGGCCCCCGGTCACCCGTGGGCCAACCGGCGAGCAGTCCCGGTCGAAGCGCTCGCCGCCACCCCGCTGGTGACACGAGAGGCGGGCTCGGGCACGCGCGAGGCACTGGAAGCCGCCCTTCGCCGCCTCGACCTCGGGGCCCCCACCGCGATCCTGGAGCTCGGCTCCACCTCTGCGGTCCGGGGCGCGGTCCTGCGCGGCAATGCCCCCACCGTGATCAGCCGCCTCGCAGTGGCCGCCGAGCTCGACGCCGGCACCCTCGTCGAGATCGCGGTGGACGACCTCGAGATCGATCGCGAGCTCCGCGCGGTCTGGCCGGCCGGCGCGCCGCTGCCCCCGCTGGCCCGCGCCCTGCTCGACGACCTGCTGGCGCCGGACGATACGGTCCCCGCATGAGCAGCGACGGATCCGCCTACGCAGCAGCCGCCTTCTTCACCGGAGCCGGCGTGGGCCACTTCGCCCGTCCGGACTTCTTCGAGGCCGTGGTCCCCGACTGGTTCCCGGACAAGAAGCTCGCGAATCAGGCATCCGGCGCCGCCGAGATCGCGCTGGGGCTGGCGATGATCCCGCGCCGAACCCGACCCGCGGCAGCCTGGGGGCTCCTCGGTCTGCTCGCGGCGGTCTACCCCGCCAACATCGACGCAGCCGTCAACGACGTGGACATCCGACCCGACGAGAACGGTCGCTTCCAGCGCTACCCCGGCGAGGTGAAGGACGCGCGCAACTGGATCCGCCTCCCCATGCAGTTCCTGATGGCCGCCTGGGTGTGGCGACACACCAAGCGTTGATGCAACAGATCTACGCGGATGCCATCGACTCCCAGGCGCCGTAGCCGCCGAGCAGGTCGGAGACGTCGCTGAATCCGGCGGCCCGCATCTTCGACGCGGCGATCGAGGACCGGAAGCCACCGGCGCAGTAGACGATGGTGGGACGCGAGGCGTCGAGGCCGGCAAGCTTCTCGTTGAGCTGGGTCAGCGGGATCGTGATCGCACCGTCGATGATGCCGCCAGCGGTCTCGCCGGGCTGGCGGATGTCGACCAACTGGAGGTCCTCCAGATCGCGCATGGCTTCCGCGAGCTGCGCGGTGTCGACTCGGCTCGAGCGCTCGACCTCGTCGGGGTTCTCGCTGAATGCCTTGATGGGGTCGGCCAGGTGGCCGACCACGGTGTCGAAGCCGATGCGAGCGAGGCGGTTCTTGGCCTCGATGGCCAGCCCGTCCTCGGCCACCAGGACGATGGGCGCACCGGGCTGGATCACGCCGCCCGCGAACTCGGCGTAGCGGCCTTCGAGGCCGACGTTGACCGAGCCGATCAGATGGCCGGCAGCGAACTCGTTGGGGTCGCGGGTGTCGAGGACGACCGCTCCCTGGCGCTGGTGCCGGATGACCTCCTGCATCGTGAGGTCGGGCGGCGCGGCGGTCTCGTCGAGGATCTCGCGGTCTTCGCGGTTCTTGACCGCGTCGTAGCCGAAGTACGCCGGAGGCGCCGACTGACCGTCGGTGACCACGGCGATGAAGTCGTCCTTCGACATCGGCGCGACTGCGTAGTTGGTGGCGGCCTGCTGTCCGATGGTCGAGAACGTGTCGGTGGAGAGGTTCTTGCCGCATGCCGACCCGGCACCGTGGGCCGGGTACACGAGGGTCTCGGCCGGCAGCGTCATCAGCTGCTCGTGGAGGGAGTCGTACAGCTGACCGGCGAGGTCGTCGGCGGTGACGCCCTTGGACGACAGCAGGTCGGGGCGTCCGACGTCGCCGATGAAGAGTGCGTCGCCGGTGAGCACCGCGTGCGGCGGCGCGTCCGGGGTCTCGTGCACGACCACCGAGATCGACTCCGGCGTGTGCCCGGGCGTGTGCCGGATCTCGAGTTCGACCTCACCCAGACTGATGCGCTCGCCGTGCGCCAGCTTGCGGGACGGGAACTCGGTCTCGGCCACCGAGCCGTAGGCGATCTCCGCGCCGGTGGCCGCGGCGAGCTCCAGGTGACCGCTCAGGAAATCGGCGTGGAAATGGGTCTCGATGACGAGCTCGATGGTGAGACCGTGGGCCTCGGCGGACTCGAGGTAGACGCCGACGTCGCGCCGCGGATCGACGACCACCGCCCGGCCGGTCGACTCGTCGCCGATCAGATAGGACGCCTGCGAGAGGCACCCCAGGTAGTGCTGTTCCAGGATCATGTGGTCAACCCCCCGACTCACTGGGGCCACGTCGCGGCCCTCTTGTCCAAATGTACGGTCAAATGCGGTGAGCGGTCAACGCCCCGGCGCCGCGGTCACGAAAGGGGCGGTCACCAGCGCGCGGTCAGCCGAGGAGTCGGCGGATACCGGCCCGGTACGCAGCGGCGATGCGCTCGTCGTCGAGTTCGCTGCGGCGCATGTACTCGAATGCATCGAGCGACAGCAACGCTTCGAGGCCATCGAGGACGGCGCCGCGTTCGTCCTCGGGGATCGCCTGGAGTTCCGAGGCGAAGTGCACACCCAGCTGATCGCGCATCGGACCGAGCATGTAGTGACGCATCGCGGCATCCATGGGATCCAGTGCTCCCCGACGGCGGCGCCCCGCGTCGACGAGTGGCGCCATGGCATCGAACAAGGCAAGGCGCTGCGCAACCACATTGGCGACGCGTTCCTCCAGATCGCCCTGGCCGAACCGGTGGATGCGCGACAGGGGCGCGTAGCGCTCGTACGCGCTCAGGACCGCCTCGGCGAACAACGAGTCCAGATCGTCGAAGTACCGGAACAACGACCGATGCGAGGTGCCCGATCGCTCGGAGATCTCCGCCACGGTCGGGGCCGGATTGCCCTCTTCGATCAGGTTGATGATCGCATCCAGGACGGCGCGTCGGTTCCGGTCGCGGCGAGCGGTGCGCCCGTCGATGATGTCGGCATTGTCACTCGGGGTCACGGCCCTCCCCCAGCGCTGTCCCACCTGCTGGTTTAGTCGCTCGCCGGCCCCAGCGTGTGATCAAAGGGCTCGATCCGTCGGCAGGGTCACGCAGAATCGCGCCCCGCCGGTGGGCGCATCACCGACCGTGACCGCACCCCCATGACGAGTGACGATCCCGTCGACGATCGCCAACCCGAGGCCCGTCCCGCCCGAGGCGCGATCCCGGGCCTCGGCGGTGCGGCCGAACCGTTCGAACACGACGTCACGCATCTCCAACGGGACCCCGGGTCCGTCGTCCATGATCTCGATGGTGGCCGTCGACCCGTCGACCGAGCAGCGCATCGCCACGATGGACGATGCGTGACGTTCGGCGTTCGAGACCAGGTTGCGGATGGCGCGGGCGATCAACCTCGTGTCGCCCGACACGTCACATGGCCCCACGCCGCCGATGTCGACCGAGAGTGTCGAGCGGGCGGCGAGCCCCTCGGCCTCGTCGAACAACAGGTCGTCCACGTGGACGGTGTCGACGTCCAGGGTGGCGAGCGGCGCCTCGTCGTTGACGGACAGGAACAGGAGGTCCTCCACGATCGCGGCCAGGCGTTCGGTCTCGGAGACCAGCAGGGGCTGCAGACGATCCCACCCGGGATCGTCGATGCCCGACGTCTCGACCGTGGCCCGCAGATTCGCCACGGGACTCTTGAGCTCGTGGGATGCGTCGGCGGTGAACCGCCGTTGGGCGATCTGTTGACGCTCCAGCCGATCGAGCATGTGGTTCATGGTCTCGGCGAGACGCTGCACCTCGTCCCTCGTCTCGGGGACGGGGACCCGGTCGCTCAGCGTCTCCGCACTGATCCCCTCGGCGGTGGTGCGGATTCGCTGCACGGGCCGCAGCGTTCGGCCGGTGGCGCCCCAGGTCACGATCCCCAACACCACCACCAGAATGGGGAGGCCGATGGCGAGCAGGCGGCGGACCTCACCCACGGTCTCCGCGACCGATTCGGTCTCGGCGCCGACGCCAACGAGGGTGCCGTCGGAGGCGCTCGCAACCGCCCACCGAAACGTGGTGACTTCGCGCTCCACCGCACCGCTCAGCTCCTGGGGCTCCTCGACCAGGATGTCGGCGCTGCGCGCACCGCCCACCGACAGGTCCGGCGGAGCGTCGACGACCCGGTAGCTGCCACCGGCGGCGAGCGTCTCGCCGTCCGCGGTGCCGATCCAGACCATCGACTCGCCGTCGCCGCTGTCCTCGGCCAGCGCGGTCGGCTGGCCGCCGGCGGCGAGCAGGTCGGCTCGCGTGCGGGCCTGAGCCTCGACGGTGGTGTCGAGACCGCCCTCGAGGTTGTTCTCGAGCACCCACAGGAGCCCAAGCGCGGCCACCGCCAGCGCCAGCGCGGCCAGCCCGACGGCGGCCGCCGTGGTCCGAGCGCGGATGCCTCGCGGGATGCGATCAACCACCGTGGCGGTCGAGGCGGTAGCCCGCGCCCCGGACGGTCTCGATGGCCTTGCGGTCGAACGGGAGGTCCACCTTCTTGCGGAGCGACCGGACGTAGACCTCGACGATGTTGGGATCACCGTCGAACGCGAAGTCCCACACGTGCGCCATGATCTCCGCCTTCGACGCGACCTCGCCGAGGCGACGCATGAGGAACTCGAGGATCGAGAACTCTCGCGCCGTCAGCTCGATCTCGACGTCGCCCCGGTACGCCTTGTGGCCCGCGGGGTCCAGCCGGAGATCACCGGCCACCAACTCGACCGGCCGCTCGGCGGCGCCCCGACGGAGCAGCGCCCGGATCCGGGCCAACAGGACGACGAAGGCGAACGGCTTGCTCACGTAGTCGTCGGCGCCGGTGTCGAGCGCCTCGGCCTCGTCGAGTTCGCCGTCCTTGGCGGTGAGCATGAGCACCGGTGTCCAGATCTGGGCGTCTCGCAGCGCCCTGCAGACCTGGTACCCGTTGCGCTTGGGCAACATGATGTCGAGCAGGATCACGTCGTAGGGGTGCTCGGTGGCCATCCACAGACCTGCTTCGCCGTCGTCGGCGACGTCGACGGCGAAGCCCTCGGCCTCGAGACCCGACCGCAGCGCCTGGGCCATCGCCGGTTCGTCCTCGACCACCAACACCCTCATGTCTCGACCAGCGTAGGGGCGTGCTCCGCCCTCCCGGGGACCGCCTGCCCGGCAGAGGTCACCGGGCGGGAGTGGCCGGGGGAACGGAGCTTGCGTTGGGTGAGGATGCGGTAGACGGTCAACCAGAGCACGGTGACCACCGCAAGCGCACTCGCGCCGACGTAGAGCGGATTCGCAGCATCCGTGCCTGCGGTGATGCCATGGATCAGCCCGGTCCAGAAGAGTCCGTAGCTGGAGAAGTGGACGAGTTTCCACCAGCGGCGTGGGATCCGCCGCATGAGCAACGAGGTGGCCTGGACCGCAAGGAGGAGATACGTGGTGACGATCCCCCAGGCAACCGCGGCCGGCTTCCACTCCGAGGCGAACGGGATGAGGATCTCGGCCCACCCGAAGTGGACGTAGGAGTCGAGGACGAGCGCCGCGACGTGGATCGCGGTGAAGGTCACCGCCGCGCCACCGAGGAAGCGGTGGAGGTCGAGCGTCCACCTCGGCGCGGGACGACCCCGCAACAGCTTGGTCGAGTACAGCAGGCCCCAGATCACCGACAGCCCGGTCAGTGCGAGGGCGACGATGCCCCCGGACCTGGCCACGTACCACCACAGTTGCTCACTCATCGTCGTGCCCCGCTGCGGCCGCGCGACTCATGTCGCCACCTTCTCGAGGCCGGACAGCTCGAGGTCCACGAGGTGCTCGTGGAACCCGGCATGCGCCTCCAGACGACCGGCCATGTCGAGGACCAGGGCCGGCACCGACGCGAGTGCAGGTGACACCCGGCCCACGATGTGCGCCTTGGTCGTGATCTCGGCCAGCCAGCCCTCGCATGCCAGGGCGGACGCCAACACGGTCGGGGTCCGGGTGCAGTCGCCCGTCGCCGGATCGACGAGGTGATGGTGATCGCCGTCCGGCGACGACCAACGACGCCGGGTCGTGACGCTGGTCGCCAGCCCACCACGGCGGAAGCGCACCGTCGAGAGCGGCACCGGGCAGACGGTCGGCTCGTCGATCTCGACGACCCACTGGTCTCCGTCGGGCGGCTCGCCCAGGGCGACCATGTCGCCGCCGATGTTCACGAGAGCGCCAGCGGCACCCGAGCGCATCAGCTCCGCGGCCACGAGATCGGCGGCCAGGCCCTTGCCGATCCCGCCGGGATCGAGCCGGACACCATGGGGCAGTCGGATGGACCGACGGCGGTCGTCGAGCTCGATGTCGCGGCACCCCACAGCGGCTGTGGGCTGGCGGCCGGCGGGCACGCGAGGCCCGAGCTCGTCGAACGAACGGTCGTACCCGTTGGCCTCCATGGCCCCGAGCACCGTGGGGTCGAATGCGCCCTGGGAGAGCTGCCAGGCCTGACACGCCTTGGAGACCAGCACCCAGGTGTCGTGGCTCACCTCGACCGGACGCCCATCGGCGGCGTTCAGGCGGCTCAGCTCGCTGTCGGCTCGGAAGCGACTCCATCGCTGCTCCAGCTCGTCGATGCGCTGACAGGCTCGGACGGCCAACCGAGACGGCCCTCCGACGACGATCACGTGGACACGGGTCCCCATCGCCGCAAAGCGACGCTCGGTCGTCGGCGCACCCATCAGCTTCCGCCGCTCTGCGTCTGCGGCGACGGAGCGTGGCGTTGCGGCGCCGGCGTCTGCGCCTCTCGCTGCGCCACCTGGGTGATCACCTCGGGCTGTTGTGTGCCCGAGAGGACCACGACGATCTGCTTCGGCGGTTGTTCGACGACCACGACGCGACGGACCGCGTCCTGGGTCATCAGCGTCGCCTCGGACTCCGACGCCTGGGCGGCCGCCGCCATGGCGCCGACCATGGCGAGGCCGGCGCCGGCGGCGAGACCGCCGACCAGGATCCGAGCGCCGGAGGCGGCGTGACCCTGGGTGGGCTGCGGTCGCCGGCGAGCCGGCGGCCGCTCGGTCTCGACCGGGTCAGTCATCGTCCTCCTCCTCGTCCAGCTCCTCGGACTCGTCCTCGTGCTCGTACTCCTCCTCGTCATACTCCTCGTGCTCGTCGTCCTCGTCGTCATACTCCTCGTGCTCGTCGTCCTCGTCGTCATACTCCTCGTGCTCGTCGTCCTCGTCGTCATACTCCTCGTCGTCATACTCCTCGTGCTCGTACTCGGCACCGGCAGCCTCGGTCGAGGCACCCGTGGAAGAGGAGGACGTGTCGACGTATTCGGTGGTCACGATCGGGTCGGCGGGAGGAGCGTC
>CBDHFJ010000087.1:0-57262 GCA_965262315.1 Acidimicrobiales bacterium | reverse complement strand
GGCGTGGGGGATGATCGCCTCCGAATGGTCCGAACCGTCCGTGCACACGAACATCGGTCCGGTCGGCCAGTCCGGGTCCACCTCGGCGTGCGGACCGATGAGCAGCGCGGGACCGTCGATCGAGCGCAGCACCGCGTCGGCGATGCTCTCGGAGAACGCAGCGCTGCGGTTCTTCGCCGACGTCGCCATCACCACCAGGGTCGACGGGGCGGCCTCGATGGCGTCGACGATCTCGTCGGCCACCGATGCGACCGCCATCCGCACCGACACCGTGCCCCGACCTTGGAGGTCGGCGGTCTGATGGAGCACCGCCTCCTCGGCTGCGGGCAGGGTGCCGGCGCTCTCGGCGAGGCCGATGACGTCGAGGCGGGCGCCCCACTGCGTCGCCATGCGCTCCGCGACCCCCAGCGCCAGGTCGCCGCGGGGTCCACCATCCAATGGAACCAGGATTCGCTCGAACATCAGACGTCCTTTCTTTGGCGTCTCTCCCTGATCGCAGCTTGCCGCCCCCGACCGAGTCCCGGTAGGGGCCAAGGTCCCGAGCCAGTTCACGAACCCGTCACACGGTCGTGACGACACCGTGACCGATCGTCCGTATGGTCCGCGGGATGGATCATGAGACCGATCTGTTGCACCTGCGGCGGACCATCGAGCTCGCCGACGAGGCAGTGGCGGCCGGCAACCATCCGTTCGGTTCGGTGCTGGTGGACGCGGACGGGGTCGTGATCGGCGAAGGTGGCAACGAGTACACGATCGACCGGGGCCCGGGCCACGCCGAGACCAATCTCGCTCGCCGCGCGGCCAGGGAATTCGAGCTCGATCGACTCCGCGGCTCGACGCTGTACACCTCGGTCGAGCCCTGCTGCATGTGTGCCGGCACCATCTACTGGGCCGAGATCGGGTGTGTCGTGTACGGCATGACCGAGAAGCGACTGGCGGAGCTCACCGAAGGCGACGACGAGAACCCCACCCAGGACCTCGACTGCCGGACGGTGTTCGCGGCCGGACGCAACCCGACCGAGGTCCGCGGGCCGTACCCGGAGCTCGAGGAGGAGATCGCGAAGCAGCACGTGGCCTTCTGGAACCACCACTGAGCAGTTCGAACCGAGGGGCAGCACATGACGACCGACACCGAGGACGCACCCACGTTGCGGGCCCGCAACGCGAGCCGACTGGTGGCCCAGGCCGAGGCCGCCGCCACCGCCGCACCGTTCGAACGCATCCCCGAGATCGACATCTCGCCCATGTTCGGCGGGGACCAGGCCGCTCGGGCAGGTGTCGCCGACGCCGTCCGTCGGGCGTGCCTCGAGGTGGGCTTCTTCTACGTGTCCGGTCACGCGGTGGACCCGGCGGTCGTCGACGGAGGGTTCGATGCCGCGCGCCGCTTCTTCGAGCTCCCTGCGGCCGAGAAGGAGGCGGTCTCGATCCTGCACTCCGACAAGCTGCGGGGCTACACCGGCCTGCTCGAGGAGAACACGGACCCCGACAACGACGGCGACCTGCACGAGGCCTTCGACATCGGCCTCGACCTGTCCGCCGATGACCCCGACGCCCACCGCAACGTGTACGGCTGGGGGATCAACCAGTGGCCGGAACTGGACGGCTTCCGTGACCGGATGCTGGCGTACTACGACGCCATGCGCGAGCTCTGCGACGCGCTCTACCGCGCGTTCGCGTTGTCACTGGATCTCGCCGAGGACCACTTCACCCGGTTGATGAACAAGCCCATCGGCGAGCTCCGGGTGCTGCGCTATCCGGCGCAACCGAGCCGAGACGACAAGGTGCTGGGCATCGGCGCCCACTCGGACTACGACGTGTTCACCGTCCTGGCCACCGACGACGTGTCGGCACTCGAGATCCTCAACCCGGCCGGCGACTGGATCGAAGCGCCGCCAGTGCCGGGCACCTTCATCGTCAACGTGGGGGACCTGCTCGAGCGGTGGACCAACGACCTCTACCGGTCGACGGTCCACCGCGCCGTCAACGTCGGTGACCGCGACCGTTACTCGATCCCGTTCTTCTCGAACATCGATCCACTCGAGACGATCGAGGTGCTTCCCAGTTGCCAGTCCGAGGAGCGGCCGCCGCGCTACCCGCCCGTGGTGGCCGGCGAGTACGTCGAGGCGTGCATGCAGGACGCGTACGGCGTGGCCGGCTGAGCGTCAACGCGTCGCGAACGGGAAGACGCCGGGCATGGTGGTGAATCCGGGGACCTGTTTCACACGGTCGAGCCATCGGCGGATTGCCGGATAGTCCAACAGATCGACGCCGCCCTCCTCGGCCAGGACCACATCGGGGAACACGGCGATGTCGCCCAGGGTGGGGTGGTCGCCCGACGCGAGCCATCGTCCACCTGTCTTCTCCTGGAACCAGAGATGTTCGTCGAGGACGCGGAACAGCTCGTGTGCTCCGGCCTGCGCCGCGTCCAGGTCGAGCGGGTAGCCGAGGTTCACCACCAGTCGAGCGGCCGACGCCGTCCCTGCCGTGGCGTCGGCGAACTGCATCCACTGCGCCGTCTCTGCGAGCCGACGAGGATCGTGGACGGGGTACCACTGCTGGGACGGGTCGTTCGCGGCAGCCAGGTAGACGAGGATGGCGTGGGCATCGCGCAACACGAACCCGTCGTCGTCGATCACCGGGATGTGGCCCATGGGGTTGATCCGACGGAACTCGGCTCCCTTGTGCTCCTTGCCTGGGTGGAAGTCGACCGGGACCGAGCGGTACTCGACGTCCAGCATGTGCAGCAGCAATCGCACCTTGTAGCAGTTGGCGGACAGGACGTACTCGTACAGGGTCAGCATCAGAGATCCAGGACCAGCCGCTCGGATCGGGCGCGGGACACGCACGTGAGCATGGTGTCGCCGGCTTCCCGCTCGGCCGCGTTGAGGTACACGTCCTGGTGGAGGGGCTCGCCGTCGAGCACCGTGGCGGCGCACGTCCCGCACGCGCCCTGCTCGCACGACGACACCATCGAGACCCCGTGCTTGCGCAGCACGTCCAGGACCGTCTCGCCCGCCGCGACCTCCAGGCTGAGGGCCGAGCGCGCCAGGTCGACGGAGAAGGTCCCGGACAGGTCGAGCTCGGTGGTGTTCTCGAAGTACTCGAACCGCACCGTGTCGTCGGGCCAACCGTGGTGGGTCGCCAGGTCGCGGACGGCGTCGAGCATCGCCGGGGGCCCACACGCGTAGAGCTGGGTCCCCGGTCGGGCGTCGGACAGGAGCTCGTCCAGCGCGGCCACGGTCTCGGTCGGGGAGAGACCGACGTGGCGGTGCACCGAGTCGCCCAGGGTGTCGAGGACCTCGGGGAACGCGATCTGTGCCGTCGCGGACACGAAGTACCGCAGATCAACGGCGAGGTCCATCGATCGCAGCGCCTGCGCCATGGACAGGATGGGGGTGATCCCGATGCCGCCGGCGATCAGCAGCGAATGCGGCGTGTTCCTGCGGAGCGGGAAGCTGTTGCGGGGCGGTGAGATGCGGACCCGGTCGCCTTCGGTGAGCGCATGCATGGCCACCGAACCTCCCCGGGAGTCGGGCTCGAGCTTGACCCCGATGCGGTAGCGGTCCGTCTCGCCCGGGGCGTTGGTCAACGAGTACTGGCGGATCAGGTCGCCAGGCAGGTGGACGTCGATGTGATCGCCCGGCTGGAAGGTCGGCAGGCCGTCGTTCTCGGCCGGCGTCAGCTCGATACCGACGATGCCGTCGGCGGTCGACCAGGTGCGGGCCACCGTGGTGAGGATGGTGTCGGCGGTCGCCGCACGGTCGGTGGTGGGCAAGACCACCGGTGTCTCCAGCAGTGGTGTCGATGGTTCTCCCGAGGCGGCTTCGGGCAGGGCCTCGATGTCGGCGATCAGTTCGCGGAGTCGTTGGGCGTGCTGCCGCCAGACGCGCAGCGGGTCGGTGGGTGACCCGGCGAGCACCGGTCGGATCACGCAACGGGCGGCGTCGACGGGTTGGACGAACGAGACGATCGTCGAGACCTCCCCATCGATCTCGGCGTCGGCGACGACACACAGGCCTTCTCGGGTGGCGCCGGGACCGGTGAGGTGGTGGGCGACCAGTTCGGCAGGCGCGGCGACCGGCAGGTTGCGCAGGCCGAACGCGTCGGTGCCGAGGGCGCCGACCGTCGGGGGTTCGTCGGCTGCATCGGGGTCGACAGTGGTCCACACCAGGCCGTAGCGCTCGACTGCGGGGTAGGTGGTCGACGTGATGGTTCGCGCCGGGGAGTCGGCCGGATGTGCCGGGATGTAGGTGCAGCCCGCCGTGCGGTTCGCGTACCGCCACCCGTGGTAGCGGCAGACCAGTTCGGCGCCGTCGTTGCAGCCGATCGAGAGGCGGACGCCGCGGTGCAGGCACCGGTTCTCCCAGACGTTGACGTAGCCGTCGTCGGCCCGCCAGATCGCCAGCTCGCGGCCCGACAGCTGCCCACGGAACACGTGACGCGGCGCCACGTCGTCGATGGTGGCGACAGGATGCCAGCCGGTCATGGCGCCGGGATGACGGCGTAGGTGACGCCCAGGTCGGTCAGCCAGCGTCGGTACGCGATGGCGACGCGGTCTGCCCGGATCGGCGTCTCGGCCCTGGGGTCCAGCGGGAGTCGCTTGGGGTACTGGTTCTCCAGGATCGGCTTGTCCTGCCCGAAGATCGTCTGCTGGAAGTGCCGGATCGCCGGAACCGGATTGTCGGCGTCGAGCAGACACAGGAACATGTGCGCCTGGATACGGTCCTCGGCCACCGGCGTGCAGAACAGTGCAATCACGTCCATGCGCTCGTCGTCGACCGGTGTCGTCTTGTAGAGGATCACGCAGTAGGGGTGCGGGACTCGGTAGAGGTAGTCGCTCCACTGCCCCTCGGTCGAGGTGGTGGCGGCCAGGGGTTGCCAGAACACGCACTCGGTGGCCCACACCTCGTTGGTCTGGGGGTCCACGTGGACCTCGTAGTCCTTGACGTCGGTGAAGGGCTCGACGCCGAGGATGTCGGTGTGCACGTAGGGGAAGTGCGCCATGTCGAGGAAGTTCTCGATGGCCCGGGGCGCCGACACGTGGACTCCGATCGTGCCGGCGTGCAGGACGCGTCGGTCCGGCTCGGCCGTCTCGGGGATCTCGAACAGCGGATGGATCGGGTCGCCCAGGCAGACCCACAGGTAGCAGTACTCGGCCAGGACCGGCAGTTCGTCGCCGGGCTCGTCGGCTCGCCACGCCCGGACGGCTCCGGCCTCGTCCGTCGCGCACACCACCGAGGTGCCGAGGACGGTGACCGTCCTGGGCTCGCCGGGCACGAGCTCCTCGAGCGGCGTGGCCGGCTGCCACCGGTCGAGCACGGCGCGGTTGGACGTGGGGGCAGCACCAGACGGCGGAAGGGGAGAGGCGGTGACGGCCATGGCGCCGATCGTATGTCTGGGTCGTGTCGCGGTGCTTCGGCTGTGTGAACGGCGTGTGACGATACTCCGGCGTGATGCGCCAGAAACTGGCACGAAACAATCCGGTGCTGATCTTCGACGCCATGACCACACGCTCTGTTCCCACACTTCGCGCCCTGCTCGCGTTGCTGCTGGCGTTCGCGCTCGTCGCGGCGGCCTGCGGTGGCGACGACGATGACAGCACCACCACCGACGAACCGGCGACGTCCGATGAGCCCGCCGCCGAATCCGACGAAGCGTCTGCGTCCGGCGACGACGCCGGCGCCGAGGCCACCGAGGACTTCAGCGACTTCAAGGTGGTGATGATCCTCGACGGGTCGTCCGAGGACGGGGGATGGAACACCACCCATCTCCGCGGCGGTCGCATGATCGAGGAGGCCTTCCCCGGCATCGACTTCAGCTTCGTGGAGGAGATCGAGCCCGGTCAGCCGGCGACCAACGCGTTCCAGGATGCGGTCGACAGCGGCGCAGACCTGGTGATCGGCACCACCTTCTACCAGTTCGACATGATCGACATCGCCGACGCGAACCCTGACGTCTACTTCCTCACGTGGGCGGGCTTCGAGCCCCAGGACAACGTCGGCCACTTCGACGGCGCGTCCGAGGAGGGCCGCTACCTCGACGGTCTGGTCGCCGGGAGCCTGACCGAGTCGGGCATCATCGGCTACCCCGTCGGCTTCCCCTTCCCCGAGGTCCAGCGAGCCGTCAACGCCTTCACTCTGGGCGTGCAGGAGATGCGGCCCGACGCCGAGGTCCGGGTGCTGTACCTGAACACCTGGTTCGACCCGGCGCTGGAACAGCAGGCCGCTGAGGCACTGGCCAACGAGGGCGCCGACGTGATCGCCCACGAGGTCGGGTCGCAGGTCTACGCCACGGTGATGGCCCAGAACGGTGGCCACGTGATCGGCTACACGAACGACTGGTCGGACTTCGAACCCGAGGCCTGGGCGTCGTCGTTCCTCTACAACTGGGGCACCTACTACGTGGCCCAGATCGAGGACATCCTCGCCGGGGAGTTCGAGCCGGGATTCACCTTCGGCGGCCTGGCCGACGGCTTCATCGACTTCGCCCCCTACGGGCCCAGCGTGACCCAGGAGACCCTCGACCTGATCGAGGAGCGCAAGGCCGCCATCATCGACGGCTCGTTCGACATCTTCGCCGGACCGCTCCTCGACAACCAGGGCAACGAGGTCGTCGGGGCAGGGGACACCATCCCGTTCGAGGCCCGCTACGAGTGTTGCGACTACCTGATCGAGGGCGTCATCGGCGAGGTGCCCAGCGAGTAGGTCCGGCCGTCCGAGTCCCAGGATTCACCATGCGCACCAGCGACAACCGCCTCGAGGTCCGGAGTCTGACCAAGTCGTTCTATGGCGTTCCCGCCATCGACTCGGTGGACTTCGACCTCCGCGGGGGTGAGATCCACGGCCTGCTCGGCGAGAACGGTGCCGGCAAGTCGACGCTGTGCTCGGTGCTGTCGGGGCTGTACCGGCCCGACTCCGGGCAGGTCCTCATCGACGGCGAGGAGGTGGCGTTCCGATCGCCGCAGGACGCGTCGCTGCGGGGCATCGGGATGGTGTATCAGCACTTCCGATTGGTCGACAGCTTCACGGTGGCCGAGAACATCGTGCTCGGGCTCCGCAAGGATCGCCGGCCCCGTTCGATGCGTGAGGTCGAGGCCCTGGTGGGTGACCTGGCCGAGGAGTACGGCCTGCACGTGAACCCGAGCGCCCCGATCTGGCAGCTGTCGGTGGGCGAACAGCAGCGTGTCGAGATCCTCAAGCAGCTGTTCCGTGGTGCCCGGATCCTGATCCTCGACGAACCGACGGCCGTCCTCGCGCCCCAGGAGACCGACCGGCTCTTCGACGCGGTGACCACGATGGTCGCCAAGGACCATGCCGTGGTGTTGGTGTCGCACAAGATGGCCGAGACCATGGCCCACACCGATCGGATCACGGTGCTGCGGCGCGGCATCAACGCCGGGTCGGTGGCGACGGGGTCGACCAACCCGGCCGAGGTGGCCAGGATGATGTTCGGCGACAGCGACGCCGCCGAGCGCAAGCACGCCGCGCCGGCCGAGGCGGCGGTCGGCGAACCCGTGCTGGAGCTGCGCGACGTCGGCGTGCGGGGCGACCAAGGTGTCCAGGCCGTCGACGGGGCGTCCCTGGTGGTGCGGCGCGGGCAGGTCGTGGGCGTGGCGGGCGTCGCCGGCAACGGCCAGCGGGAACTGCAGGAGGCCATCGCCGGGCTGCGCCCGCTGACATCGGGCACCATCGAGGTGGCGGGCGCCGACTGTACGTCTGGCGGTCCTCGAGCGCGGATGCGGGCCGGGCTGGCCTACGTCCCCGAGGATCGCCTGGGCGTGGGGCTGGCCCCCGGGCTCACGCTCGACCACAACATCGCGTTGAAGAGCTACGACCGGGCCCCGCATTCGCGGCGTGGCGTGTTGTCCCGATCGGCGATCGAGCAGACTGCGGAGCGGCTGGTGCAGGCCTTCGACGTGCGGGGCAATCGCCGAGGGATGCGGGTCAGCCTGATGTCGGGTGGCAACCTGCAGAAGGCGATCCTCGCCCGCGAGCTCAACGAGGACCACGAGATCCTCCTCGCTGCTGCCCCGACGCGGGGGCTGGACATGGCGGCCGCCGAGGCGGTGCGGTCCCACATCGTCGACGAGCGCGAGGACGGACGCGGCGTGTTGGTCTTCTCCGAGGATCTCGACGAGGTGATCCGCATGTCCGACGTCGTGCTGGTCATGTTCAAGGGCCGCATCGTCGGTCGGTTCGACCGTGACGACGTCGATGTCGATCGAATCGGCCTCCTCATGACGGGTTCGGTGGCCGAGGACGCGCCCGACGAGCCGGCGATCGAGCTCGACGGCGAGGCCGTCGCCGTCGCCGCAGACATCTCGACGCCGACGGGAGTGGTGGCATGAGAGGCAGGCTCCGCGTCACGCCGCGGGGATTCTCCGGGCCGACCGTCCGCTTCGGCGTCCCGTTCGTGGCGCTGTTGGTCGCCTTGGCCATCGGCGGGGTGATCCTGGCGGTCGCCGGCAACAACCCGTTCGAGGCCTATCGCACGATGTTCGACGCGAGCTTGAACGGCTGGGACCCCATCACGCGCACCCTCGCGCTCGCCACACCGCTCATCCTCACGGGCCTGGCTGCGGCGGTCGCCTTCCAGATGCGGGTGTACAACATCGGGGGCGAGGGCCAGCTGTACCTGGGCGCCATCGCCGCCAGCTGGGTGGGTCTGGCGCTGCCGGCCGGCACGCCGATCGTGGTCATGCTGTCGTCCATGGTCGTCGCCGGCGCGGTGGCCGGTGCGCTCTGGGCCCTGCTGGCGGGGATCCCCAAGGCGTTCTTCAACGCCGACGAGATCATCACCACCCTGATGCTCAACTTCGTCGCGCTGTCGCTGATGAACTACCTGATCTTCGGCTCGATGACGTTCTGGCGGGATCCGCAGCGGACGGTGCCGGGCGGCAAGCGGCTCCCCGAGTCGGCGATCATGCCGAGCCTGTCGGGACGTCTGCATGTCGGCTTCCTGATCGCGCTGGCGTGCGCACTCGTGGTGTGGTGGGTCCTGCGCAAGACCACCTGGGGCTTCCAGGTGCGGACCATCGGCGACTCCCCGCCCTCGGCTCGCTACGCCGGCATGGGCGTGAAGGCCAAGACCATGACGGTGCTCGCGGTCTCGGGTGCACTCGCCGCGATCGCCGGGGTCAGCGAGGTCAGCGGCGTCACCAAGGGGCTCGAGCCGCGCTCGCTCGCCACCGACATCGGCTTCACCGGGATCATCGTGGCGGTGGTGGCCCGGTCGAACCCCCTGGGCGTGGTGCCGGTGTCGGCGTTTCTGGCCGCGATCGCCACGGCGGGGAGCCGGCTCCAGTCGATCGGCATCGACGTCGAAGTCGTCTTCCTGCTCCAGGGGCTGATCTTCCTCACCGTGACGGCCGGTGAGTTCTTCGTGATGAACAAGGTCGAGGTCGTCCGGGCCGAGGCCGTGGAGACCGCCGAGGGACCGGGTGCCGACCTCGCGACAGGAGTGACGTGAACGACAGTGTGATCATCCTCTCGATCGCCAGCGCCGTGGTCACCGCCACGCCGGTGCTGTTCGCGGCTCTCGGTGAGATCATCGCCAACCGTTCCGGGGTCATGAACCTCGGCGTCGAGGGCATGATGCTGGTCGGCGCAGTGGTGGGGTTCTGGGCCGGTGTCGAGACCGGGAGCCTGCCGCTGGCGTTGATCGTCGGTGGCCTCGCCGGTGCTGCGCTGGCGCTCGTGCACGCGGTCTTGGCCGTGACCCTCCGGGTCGATCAGACGGTCTCGGGTCTGTCGCTGGTGATCGTCGGTGGCGGCCTCTCCTCCTTCATCGGGACCAGCGGCGACCCCGGGTTGCTGTCGGCCCCCAACGGCGTCGAGGTGAACCCGCTGCTGCCGGAGGCCGTCCGCGACCTCCCGATCGTGGGGCCGACCCTGCTCGGTCACGACATCGTCGTGTACATCGGCCTGTTGGCTGTCGGGGTCGCCGGCTACGTGGTGTACCGGACGCCTGTGGGCCTGTCGCTGCGGGCGGTGGGCGAGGATCCGGCCGCCGCCGACGCTGCCGGGATCCCCGTGGCGCGGATCCGCTATCTGGCGACGGCGATCGGTGGCTTCGGTGCAGGGGTGGGAGGCGCCTATCTCACGTTGGCCATCGTCGGCACCTGGCAGAACGGCCTCACCGCGGGCATGGGCTGGATCGCGGTGGCCCTGGTCATCCTCGCCGGCTGGCGGCCCTGGCTGGCCCTGATCGGGGCGCTCGCGTTCGGCGGGCTGAACGGCCTCGGGTTCACCCTGCAGTTGGCGCAGATCTCGGTGCCCTCGGACTTCTTGCGGATGATCCCGTTCATCGCCGCCTACCTGGTGGTCATCCTGGTGTCGGCGAGCCCCACCCGGGCGCGTCGGGTCGCAGCGCCTGCCGCACTGGCCCAGCCGTACTCACGAGAGATGCGCTGAGAGGAGAGCGTCCATGCCCGCCGATGCCTTCATACCCCTGATCGACCTGGCCACGTGGTTCGACGGCAGCGGCCACGATCGAGCAGTTCTGGCGCAGACCGTGGACGAGCACCTGCAGCGCTGCGGCTTCCTGGTGGTGGTGAACCACGGCATCGACGACCGCGTGTTCGCCGACACTCGGGCCGCGTGCCGCGAGTTCTTCCACCTCCCGACCGAGGCGAAGGAGATCCTGGTGCCGCCCGACGGGGGGCTCTACCGGGGCTGGATCGGACCCGGCCGCGAATCGAACGCCGCCACGTACGGCATCGACACGCCCCCCGATCTCAAGGAGACCTATGCGTACGGGACCGTCGACCTCGTCGACGAGTCCCTCCGGACCGAGATCCCCGAGTGGTACGGACCCAACTTCTGGCCGGACGAGCCCGTCGGTTTCCGCGAGAGCGCCGAGGCGTTCTGGCGTGCCGGCAAGACGTTGGCCGAGGAGATCCTGCGGCTCTTCGCCGTCGCGCTCGGGCTACCGCCGGACACGATCGTCGACCAGTGTCGGGCCACGACGTCCACGGGCACGCTCAACTGGTACCACCCGTACTCCCACGCACCACCCGAGCCGGGCCAGTACCGGATCGGGCCCCACACCGACTTCGGGACGGTGACCATCCTCGACCGCGAGCCGGGCATCGGCGGCCTTCAGGTGCTCGACGACGACGGCGACTGGATCGACGCGCCGGTCGTCGATGGCGGCCTCATCGTGAACACGGGAGACATGCTTCGCCAGTGGACCAACGACCGGTGGTGCTCCAACGAGCACCGGGTGCTACCTCCGTCGGCAGATGCGCCCGACGAGGAGCTGATCAGCCTGGTCTTCTTCCACGAGCCGGACGCCACCGCGCTCATCGCACCGTTCGAGACCTGTGTGTCCGCGGACAACCCGGCCCGCTACGAGCCGATTCGGTCGATGGACTACCTCGGCCAGAAGTTCGCAGCGCTCGAGGTCGGCTGAGCGGACGCTACGCAGGGCGAAGGAGTCCCGGCGCGCGCCGTCGCACCCGGGTGGAGCGGGCGATCGGGATGGCCAGCAGGGCCACCGCCGCCGCCAGCACGAATGCTGCCGCGGACGCCGACCGGAACGCGCTGCGGCCGACCTCGTCCGAGACGTCACTGATCGCCGTGCTCGCCCCGTCGGGCAGCTCGGCTTCGAACCAGACCCGTTGCACCGCGCCCAGGAGGCCGATGCCGATCGATGCGCCGAGCTCGATCGACATGTCGTTGAGGCTCGCCGCAACGCCGGCGAACGCAGGTTCCACCGTCCCGACGATCCGCTCGACCGACAACGGGATCGTGAGGCCGTTGCCGACCCCGGCGACCACGCCCGCGGCGATGAACCACCACCGGTTGCCCACGGGCGTGAAGCCCATGGCGAGGTAGCCGGCCGCCATGCAGCACAGGCCGGCGGTGATGGCCCGTTCGACCCCGATGCGATGCGCGGCACGAACCGCGACGTTGGCCACCACCACCTCGACCACGCCGATGGGGACGAGCAGCAGCCCGGCCATGAGACCGGACTCGTCCCAGCCGATCTGGAGCAGCAACGCGCCGACGAAGAAGACGCCGTTGAATCCGAGCGCTGCCAGGACGAGGGTGCCGGCCCCCGCGACCCGCCCACGGTCGGCCAGCAGCGACAGCGGCAGCAGTGGCGCCTCCGTCCGGGCTTCGTGCGCGACGAACGCCACCGTGAAGGCCACCGCCCCGGCGGCGGCGACGAGGGTCGACGGCGCGAGCGGATGGCCCGGCCCCTCGATGGCCACGAAGACGAGGCACGCCACCGCGGCAACCGACAGGACGCCGCCGAGGAAGTCGAAGCGCCCGCGGCGCTGGCCGACGAGTCGTGGCACCCAGACGAGGCTGCCGACCAAGCCGAGCAGGGCGAGCGCGCCGTTGGCCACGAAGACGGCCTGCCAACCCGAAATGGTGACCAACCAGCCGCCCAGCAGCGGACCGAAGGCGCCGCCGGCCGCGGCGATGCTCGCCCAGGTGGCGATCGCCTGTGGACGTTCGTGATCGGGGAAGACCTCGCTGACCGTCGCCAGCGTGGCCGGCATCATGATCGCGGCGCCGATCCCGCCGAGTGCGCGCAGGCCGATCAGGAGCTCCACCGAGCCGGCGAATGCGGCGGCGAGGTTCGCGAGCCCGAACACGCCGAAACCCAACACCAGCGCCGTTCGCCGGCCGATGCGATCACCCAACGCGCCGCCGGCGAGAAGCAGGCCGGCGAACGTCACCGCGTAGGCGTCGACGATCCACTGGAGGTCCTCGATCTCGCCGTCGAAGGAATCGGCGATCTCGGCCAACGCCACGTTGAGCGCGGTGAGGGCGACGACGAGCAGGAAGACACCAAGGCAGGCGACCCCGAGCGCGCGCCAACGGTCGGGGTGTCCGGTCGCGTCGGGCGATGCGGCGTCGGGCCGAGTGCTCAGGACGCGAACTCTCGTCGCAGCGCGGTCTTGTCCACGTCGTCCATCCAGGCTGCGTCGATGGCGCGGTCTCGGATGGCCACCATGGCATCGAAGTCCAGCTCGAACGCGGTCGCGATCCGTTCGTACTCGTCGGCGAGGTCGAAACGGAAGAAGGCGGGGTCGTCGCTGTTCAGGGTGGCCAGCGCCCCGGCGTCGAGCTGAGCCATGAACGGATGGTCGGCGATGGTGTCCACGATGTTCAGCTCCACATTGGAGCTCGGGCAGCTGGTGAGTGGGATCTGTTCGTCCACCACGCGCGCCGCCAGCTCGGGCAGGTCGAGCAGGCGTGTGCCGTGGTCGATCCTGTCGATGCCCGCCTCGACCATGGTGGCGATGTTGTCGGCCGGGCCCTCCTCGCCGCAGTGGAAGCTGGTCTTGAAACCGAGGCGCTTCGCTTCGGTCACCAGCGCGGCGAACTGATGGTGATCGACGCCGATCTCGTTGCTGTCGCCACCGATGCCGAGCAGGATGTCGCGATCGAGGTTCCTGGCCACCTCCAACACTGCCATGGCCGGCCCCAGACCCTTGGGCTTGTCGATGTCGATGATCAGCCGCGTGCGGACGCCATGGTCGCTCTCACCATCGGTGATGCCCGAGACCAGGCCCGACCACAGGGTGTCGAATGGGATGCCGCGGTCGAGGTGGAAGCCGGGCGAGACGAACATCTCGCGGTAGCGGATACCTGCCTTCGCCGCGTCCTCCGCCGCCTCGTAGGCCATGCGGTGGAAATCGCTCGCGTCCACGAACACCGAACACACGGTGCCGAACGCTGCCAGGAAGTCGGGGAGCGACTCGTAGGAGTAGAGGTCCTCGGGCTCCTCGACGCCGATCGAGATCCCGTGCTTGGCCGCGAGCTCGGCCACGGTGGTGGCTCGCGCCGTGCCCTCGACATGACAGTGCAGCTCCACCTTGGGCAGCAGCCGCAACGGCGCGTCCGGGGAGGCCTTCAGTTGCAGGAGATCATCGTTCGCCATGAGCCGAACCTAGACAGCGACCGTCGCCGGGCTGGAGCGCTCCGGGCGATCTGCGACAGATGTTCACACAGCGGCAACACGCCGGTTGCAGGACGCGCCGGCGGCGTAGGCTTGGCGATCCGACGGCTCGGAGGCGCGCCATGACCATCGACTGGGATCAGCTGCGAGCAGCGGCGACCGACGCGGCGCAGACGGCCTATGCGCCCTACAGCGGTCTCTGGGTCGGGGCCGCGGGGCTGACCGAGGACGGCGACCTCGTCACGGGCTGCAACGTCGAGAACGTCAGCTATGGCCTCACGCTGTGTGCCGAGTGCGGCTTGGTGTCGGAGCTGCACCGGCGAGGGCTGTCCCGGCTGGTCGCGGTGGCCACGGTGGACGGCCACGGCAACCACTTGACCCCGTGCGGTCGATGCCGTCAGTTGCTGCTCGAACACGGCGGACCCGATCTGCTGGTCGACAGCCCTGCGGGTCCGGTGGCGCTCGACGTGCTGTTGCCCGGCGCGTTCGACGCCGTCACGCTGGCCGAACGGACGAGTGAGGCCGGGGCCGACTGACCGTCATCGGCCCGGTGGTCGCCCTGCGAGGTAGTCGTTGAGGACCTCGTGGAATCGGCGCACCCGCGTCTCCTGCGCGGCCAGGTACGGCTCCTGATACCCGCGAGAGCGCCAGCCGGCGCGCTGGCCTGCGGTCAGCTGCCAGTCCTGGAAGACGACCTGGTCGGCGAGGTCGGGTACGCCGAGCCCGTCGTCGTACTGTCGCTCGTCGTACTCGGCCTCCTCCAGCTTCACCGGCACGCGGCCGGTCCGCTTCACGTACTCCTGCTGACCCTCGACCGGATACGCCATGGTCCACAGATCGAAGAAGCACTTCTCCGGGTCGGTGGGGTGGGGCTCCCACCGGTACACGCCGAACCCGTCCGCCGACGGTGAGATCGCGATGTTCGGGAAGATCGTCTGGAACGGGCTCTCGGTCAACTCCTCGTCGGTCAGGTGCTCGTAGTGGAGGTGGCCGCGCTCGCGCCACAGCCGGCGCTTCGCGTCCTTGAGGTCGTGCCAGCCCTGGACCGCCTTGGTCTCGTAGTCGGGGTAGGCGTCGGGGTCGATGCCCCAGTCGCGCAAGTGGTCGTCCCAGCGGTGATGCTGCCCATCTGGCACCCGATCCCGCAGTGACGGGCGACCGAGCTGCACGATGCGGGCGTGGCCCATCGGGTACATCTCGAACCGCGAGGTGAAGTGGTCCTGGTCGATCACCTGCGGGACCTGCGGGTGCACGGTTCTGGTGTGGTAGCTCTCGTTGAAGTTGTCCGACGAGAACTTCCAGTTGCAGTCGAGGGCGATGCGCATCCATCGCACGCGGATGGTGCGGTCGAGCTGGTGGTTGGCGTAGAGCTCCGGGACCGGGTGCAGGTAGTCGATGAGGTCGGGCGCGTCGGGGTCCATCGTGTACCAGACGAGGCTTCCCCACGTGTCCACGCGCACCTCGACCAGGCTCAGCTCGCCGCACGGATCACCCTGCGGGAAGTCGTCGCGGTCGGGGAGGTCGACCAGCACACCATCGAGTCCGTAGATCCAGCCGTGATACGGGCACGTGAGCGAGTCCTGGGAGCCGTCGTGCCACACCAGCCGCTGCGCCCGATGGGCGCACGTGTTGTAGAAGCCGCGCAGGCTGCCGTCGGTCTGGCGCACGACGACCACCGATTCGTGCATGAAGTGGTGCACGACGTAGTCGCCGGCGTCCTGGAGTTGGTTCACCCGGCCCGCGATGTGCCAGATCCGGGACCACAGGTGATCCCACTCGCGCTGCATGAAGTCGGCGCTGAAGTAGCGCTCGGCGTCGATCGGGTCGCCGCGCAGGAGCGACGGGTCGTTGCCGTCCATCGCCAACGGATGCGATGGCTGCGACGGCGAGGCCTTCGTGGTGTCGGACATGATCCCCCCGGAACTGTCGCGTCACGTCGAGAGTACTGTCGCTGCATGGCCGAGGCTCCGAGAACCGTCCGACACGTCGTCCTGGTCCGCTTCCGCGACGACGCCACCGACGAGCAGCGGGCGGAGTTCATCCGGCGCTCGCAGTGGAGCCTGGAAGCCGCCTACGTGTCGGGGTACGTCTCTGGCTGGGGTGTCCAGCCGAACCCCTACGGCGGCTCGAACAGCGCCGAATGGGACTGGGGCATGACCCTCGACATCGCCGAGGACGACGTGCTTCGCTACCGGGACGATCCCGTCCACCGAGCCGTCGGTCCGGCGGTCAGCAAGTACGCCGAGCGCTACGCCATCCTCGACTTCGTCATCGACTGACCCTCAGGGCAGGGCGACGATCCGAACCTCGCCCGTGGCCCCGTCGAGCTGGATCGTGGCGCCGTCCGGGATGCGTTCGGAGGCGTCTGCCACCGACACCACACAGGGGAGCCCCAGCTCGCGGCTGACAATGACCGCGTGGCTGATCTGGCCGCCCACGTTGACCACCACGCCGTCGACGGCGAGGAACAGCGGGGTCCAGGCCGGGTCGGTGAGCGGCGCCACCATGATGTCGCCGGGCTCGAGGTCGGGCGGGTCCGACGGATCGGTGACCAGCCGCGCCCGACCCGTGACCGTTCCCGGACTGCCGGGGATGCCCGTCAGGATGTCTCCGACCGATGCCACTGCGGCACCGGAGTGGCCCTTCCCCGGCCACGTGTCCAGCGGCGGGATCTCGCCGTCTCTGATGAAGAACGGAGGCTCCAGCTCCCACAACGCAGCCCAGTCCGCAGCCCGGACCGCCAGGCGGTCCCGCTGCGCCGCGGGGTCGGCGACGAAGTCGTCGAGCTCCGCCGAGGTCAGCATGAACACGTGGTTCTGGTCGGCGAGGTCGCCGGCATCGGCGTGGCGGCGACCGAGCTCGCGCGCCGCCATCCGCACCTCGTGCAGGACGCGCACCAAGGTCGTCTTCGCCCGCTCGCGGTAGACCATCATCAGCCCACCGACCAGGGCCGCCTCGAACATGCCCGCCATCTCGTCGTCGCCGAGGTCTGCCAGCTTCTGGCGAGCCTCGGCGACCGCCGCATCGCGGGCTGCGGCCATCGCCGCCTGGCCGTCGTCGGGTGACTTGTCGTCGGGCTGGAGCCGGGCGCGATCGATGGCGACCAGCGCCAGGCGTGGATCCGTCTCCCAGGTGTGTGCGCTCAGCTCCCACTCGTTCGGGCCGCGTGAGCCGAACTCGTACAGGAACGCGTCCATGGCGGCCTTGAACGCCCGGGCGTCGTCGCTCACCGGGTCGGCGAGCACGTTCATCACCGCGTCGACCCCGGCGTCGAACGCCGCTGTCAGGTCACCCGAGTCGCGCACGAACCGCGACATCTCCCACAGCTCGAACGACGGCGCGGCCGAGTCGACGTCGCCCAGACCCGACAGCACCTTCATCGGCAGGGTCGGATCGCCGATCGCCTCGGCGACACCGGCGAGCATCCCCGGAGCGATGCCGCTCGACCCCGCGGCGATCATCTGGTTCTCGGCCAGCTCGAGCATGACGGGGACGAGCGCCCGGATGTGGGCGAGCAGCTGGTCGTCGGTCAGCGCGCCCAGGTCCGGGCGGTTCGCCCGCATCGCTGCGGCTCGCTCCTTCTCCTCGAGCAGTTCGGGCCACGCCGTCGCCGTCACCACGAAGGCCTGGTGGGCCTCGGCGATCGGGAGCAGATGCGGCTTGTCGTCGAGCGGGTGCGCTTCGTACGGCGGGGTGTCGTCGCGGGCGCCGAAGATCGCGGTGTCCAACTGGTCGACGGTGATCGCCGGGTTGCGCACGGCCTGCATCCGCACGCACGACAGGTTGATGTAGAAGTGCCCCCCGAAGAACCCGCACATCTCGGGGGCGCCGTCACGGTAGTCCTCGGCCTCGTAGGAACCCATGCGGATCGACCCGAGCTGGAAACCCGGCAGGATCGCCTCGTCGAAGGCCAGCGTCTGCCCGAGCGGGCTCGCCGGCGTGGGCAACACTTCGCCCGCGTTGGCCCGCGTGTAGTGCGGGAACCGCGTGCTCGGTGGATGGTCGGTGAACCAGGCTGCCGACACGATGACCCCCCGTCTGTCGGTGGGCCGAGGCTACTCGTGCGGTTCGAGGCGGTCGATCGGAGTAACGTCGAGGCCACGACGAGGGGGTCCGCCATGTCGACCAACGAGGCCATCGACACCGTCACCACCGACCACGGGCCGGCGCGGCCATGGGCGAACCCGGAGGTCGGTCGCCACACCCTCGACGGCAGCCGTTACACCTCGACCGACTTCGCCCATGACGAATGGGATGGCATGTGGACCCGCGTGTGGCTGCTGCTCGGGCGAGCCAACGCCATGCCCGAGCCTGGTTCGTACCAGGTCGAGGACGTCGGCCCGGAGTCGATCATCATGGTGCGTCAACAGGACCACTCGATCCGCGCGTTCTACAACGTGTGCCAGCACCGCGGCTCACGGCTGACGTTCGCGGCCGACGGCACCACGCAGAGCTTCGTGTGCCCGTACCACGGCTGGACCTACGCCACCGACGGCTCACTCACCGTGGCCCAGGACCCCGAGGACTTCCCCGAGAACCCCTGCGATCACCTCCGTTTGGTCGAGGTGGCGTGTGAGACCTTCGCCGGTTTCGTCTGGATCAACATGGACCCCGACTGCGCCAGCCTGCGCGACTATCTCGGTCCGCTCTGGGACGAGTGGTCTGCCTACGAGTGCGACGACTGGCAGCGCATGACCGCGATGACGGTGCGCGTGCCGTGCAACTGGAAGGTCCTGCAGGACAACTTCTGCGAGTCGTACCACCTGCCCACCGTGCACCCGCAGCTCCGCGACTCACACGAGGACGGCTATCTCGACACCACCTTCGACATGTCGGTCGAGGGCCACAACCGGATGGTGATGAAGGGGGCGACCCCGTCGCGAACGTTCTACGGCGACGATGCGCCGCTGCCCGAGGCCGTGGCCACGCGGCTCGAGATCTGGGGCCTCGATGCGGACGAGTTCACCGACCGACCCTACGAAGCCCGGCAGGCCATGCAGGCCCAGATGCGCGCGGAAGGGCCGGGGCGAGGACACACCCACTACGACAACCTGCGCGACGACCAGCTGACCGACGCCCATCACTACAACCTGTTCCCCAACTGCTCGCTCACGTTCGGGCCCGACGGCGTGCTGCTCCAGCGGATGCGTCCCCACGCGACCGACCCCACGCAGTGCGTGTTCGACCACTGGTACTACGCCTTCGCTCCGGCGGGGCGAGACATGGTCGGTGCCTCCACCAACGTCCGGGTCGACGGCCCCGAGTCCGAGCACCTGATCTTCGACTACGGGGACCAGCCCATGGGGATCATTCCCGACCAGGACGTCGCCATCACCACCGGCCAGCAGCTCGGCGTGCGGTCGCGCGGCTACCGGGGTGCCTTCATCTCCGGGCAGGAGACCCGCATCGCCTGGTTCCACCAGGTCATCGACGAGTACATCGCCGGCCGCCGCTGACCGGCCGCCCTCACCCTAGGAGTCGTGCGGCGCCGGCACGATCACGGTCGGTGCTTCGACGTGGTGCACCACCGAGGACGCCACCGATCCCAGGAGCATCCGAGCGAAGCCGCGGTGGCCGCGGGCGCCGATGACGATGAGGTCGGCCCCGGCGGCCTCCTGCGCGAGGGCGACGCGGGCATCGAGACGGATCGGCTCCACCACGACCTCGTGCCGCATGACGAGCGCTCCGGAACGGTCGGCGATCGCCCGGGCCGCGTCCTCGACGCGGATCTCGTCGATCTCGGGGATCGTGCGGTCGTAGGGGGCAGGCACCGTCCATGCCGAGATGATCCGCAGGACGGCCCCCTCGGGCGCCCACTTGTCGGCCCATTCGACAGCGGCGTCGGCGTTCGCGGACCCGTCGACGCCCACCGAGACGACCCCGTGGCGGTCGGCTTCGCTTGCGTCCCAATCCGCCGGGACGATGGCCACCGGACACGGGCACGCGTTGGCACACCGGGCGCTGACCGAGCCGAGGATCAGCCCCTTGAACCCACCGAGCCCGCGGGAGCCGACCACGAGGAGCTCGGCGTCCTCTGCCACCTCGCACAGGAGGCTGGCGGCTTCGCGTTCGTCGACGATGCAGCGCAGCTCGAGGTCGTCGAGCGCGACGTCGGCGCGACACTCCTCGAGTGTTCGTTCGAGGGTCCGCTCGGCGTCCTCCTGCAGCGCCGCTCGTGGCGGTGGCACGTAGGCCATGCCCATCGGGGTCATCGATCCGGCCGGGCTCCGCCATGCCGAGACCACGTCGAGGGAGGCGCCCCGGCGGAGCGCATGTCCGGCCGCCCACCTGAGGGCTCGCTTGGCGTTGTCCGATCCGTCCACACCGACGACGATTCGTTCCCCCATGGTGGCCTCCTGGTGCCCTTGCGTCATTCGTGCTCGCTCCGAGCATCCGCGGTGGCGGGACGATGGCCCAGGGACCAACGTCACTCGTCGCAGTCGCCCGCGGTGCGCCGGTGACCGGGTCGGAGCGCGGCACTAGGGTCGAGCCATGGCACCTCCAACCGTCGCCGATCGCGTGGCCGAGCTCGTCCGCATCCCGAGTGTGAACCCGCTCCAGGCCGGGCCGAAGTCCGGCGACGACGGCGAGCGGGCCCTCAGCGCCCACCTCGCCGATCGGTTGGATGCCCTCGGCGGCGACGTGACCGTCGACGAGGTGGTCGACGGCCGGGCCAACGTGTATGCCCGCTTCGAGGGGACCTCGGAGCGGGCGGTGACCGTGGACGTCCACATGGACACCGTGGGCGTGGAGCACATGACTCGCGACCCGTTCGACGGCGCCATCGAGGACGGCCGGGTGCTGGGCCGTGGTTCGGTCGACACCAAGGCCACCCTGGCCGTGGTGATGCACGTGCTCGAGGAGCTGCGCGCCGAAGGCGCGCGGCCGGTGCCCACCGTGAACGTCGTCGGCACCGTGTCGGAGGAGATCGGTGGGCTGCTGGGCGCAGAGCGGTACGCCGACTGGCTGCGTGAGCGCGGCCAGGTGATCGACCAGCTGATCGTGGCCGAACCCACGTCGTGTGCGCCGGTCCACGGCCACAAGGGGGGCGTCGGCCTGGACATCGTGATCCACGGTCATGCGGCGCACAGCTCGAAGCCCGACCTCGGGCAGAACGCCGTGACGGCGGCCGCCCGGGTCATCACCGCGCTGGACGCCGAGCACGAGCGGCTCCGGACACAGGAGCCTGCCACCCCAGTGGGCGTCGGCACCCTGTCGGTCACGATGATCGAAGGCGGATTGGCGCGCAACATCATCCCCGACTGCTGCAACGTCTACGCCGGTCGACGCATCGCCCCCGAGGAGGATGTGCACGAGGTGTACGAGCAGCTCGCCGCGATCGTCCGGGATGCCGCGGCACCGCTGGCGGTGGACGTCTCCACCCCGTACGGCGAGGGATTCTCGGCCTTCTACAACGAGCCCGACTCGCCGCTGATCACCGGGTTCAGCGATCTCGCGGGTGAGGTACCGCAGACCGCCGACTACGGCAGCAACGCCCTCGAGTACCACGGCGTGGCCCGGGAGGTCATGGTGTTCGGGCCGGGGTCGATCGACCAGGCCCATCAAGCGGTCGAGTGGGTGACCGTCGCCGAACTCGAGCGCGCGGCGGACATCTATCGTCGATTCTTCCGCTCCTGAACCGCCCGATGCGCCGACGCCTGATCCCGCTCGTCCTGTTGTGCGCGTTGCCGATTCCGGCTGCGCTCGCGTTCTCGCGCGGCGACGCCGTCGACCCGCTCGACGACCCGGCGGAACAGGTCCTGGCCGTCGAGCCCACGGCCTCGCCGACGTCCGTCGCCACCCCCGACGAGCTGGCGCTCGTCGAGGCCGAGGTCCTCGGGTCGACCCAGGACGCCGAGTCCGAGCCCACGCCCACGACACGGCCGCTGATCGAGATCCCCGAGCCCACCGCCACCTCGGTGCCTCCGACAGCCACGCCCGTCCCGCCGACCCCGCCGCCGGTGCCTCCGACAGCCACGCCCGTCCCGCCGACCCCGACGCGCCGGTGCCTCCGACGGCGACTGCGGTGCCGCCCACGTCCACGCCGGTCCCGCCCACGGCGACTGCGGTGCCTCCCACGTCCACGCCGGTGCCGCCCACGGTGACTGCGGTGCCTCCCACGTCCACGCCGGTGCCTCCCACGCCCGTGCCCCCGACCGCGACACCCGTGCCACCGACTGCGACACCCGTGCCGCCCGACCCCACGCCAACTCCCGTGCGCCCGACCGCGACCGTCGCACCCCCTGAGCCCACGGCCACCACGCCGCCGCCGACTCCGACGCGGACACCACGCCCCATCGAGGAGCTGATCTGTCTGTTGCTCGGCTGCGACCCGGACGACCTCTGAGCCGTCGGGCTCGGCACCTCAGTCGCCCGACGACGGGGGCCTGATGCCGTCCTGGTGGGGTTCGTCGAGTGCGGCTTCCACCGTCGCCTTGATGCCGTCGAGCACGCGCTGCATGTTGGCCCGGTGCTCGCCGATCCGGCGATGGAGGATGTCGGGCTCTCGGTCGGGCATCCGTTCGATGGCCGGCGTGAGGCCCGACGGTCCCGGGCCCAGCTTCACCGAGTATCGCAGGCGGGTCGCGCCGGCGATGGCGGACAGCTCGAAGTGCCAGCGGGCCGCCGTGTTGCTCGGGTCGCCCGTCGACCAGCCGAACTCCCTCTTCTCGTCCCAGTGGGTGACGGTGCATTCGGTCTGCCAGTCGCCGACCGCCGGATGGGAGTTGGAGCCGATGAAGATCGAACCGACCCCGGGCTCGGTGTTCTCGGCCCACTCGGCTCCCTGGAACTCCTCGCTGTACTCGGCGCCCATGTTGATGTCGGTCACGACCGGCCACACCTCTCGCGGTGGGGCCTTGATGTCGACCTCGACCACCGCCCCCGGGCCGTCCGCCAGCGTCGGCGGGTCGCTGGGGCCGCGCTCCCACGTGCGTGCGAATCCGTCGACGTAGGTGATCTCGCGCGACGGATAGCGCGGCGCTCGCTTGAAGTCCGTGCCCTTGGTCCAAGCCACCGGCAACATCGCGATCGGCGTCATCCCCTGGGGGATCTCGAGCAGCTCCATCAGCCCTTCCTGCTTGGCGAGGATCGCCGTGGTCCAGGCCGAGCCGAGGCCGCGGGCTCGGAGCGCCACCGAGAAGCTCCAGACCGACTGGATCACCGAGTCGAAGAGGCCGGGTCGTCCGCTGCCGTCGTGCACACCGATGATGGTGGGGATGACGATGACCGGCACCTCGGCCAGATGCTCGGCCAGATACGCGGCCGACTTCATCACCCGTTCCTGCTTGTGCCCCGAGCCCTGCAGGTTCTCGTAGGCCTGGATCATCCAGTGGCCCGCCGCCTCCATGTACAGGTCGGCGACCTGTTGCTTCACTGCAGGGTCCCGGACCACGATCCAGCGCCGGCTGCCCTGATTGCCGCCTGACGGTGCCTGCTCGGCCACGTCGATGCATTCGTGGATGATGTCGTCGTCGACCGGTCGTTCGAGATCCAGCCGCAGCCGGACGGCGCGGGTGGTGGCGAGGGCCTCGTCGACGGAGGCAACGTCGATGGTCATGTGATCGCTCCTTCAGCCCGACGCGTGCGCCCGGGCGGCCTTGGCGAGCTCGCGGAGCTCGGCGCGCTCATCGTCGGTCAGGCACTCGAAGTCCGGAGCGTGGAGGCGGTCGGTCAGCGCCTCGATCTCGTCGCGGGCGTCGCCCAGCCCCGAGACGTCCGGGTACGGCTTGGGCCAGCCGAAGAACTCGGCGTTCCACTCGCCCGCGGGACCGCTGAGGATCGCCTCGAGTGGGCTCATCCCCGATGCCTGGACGGCGACGGCGTGGCGACCGAAGCGCAACTCGCGCATCGTCTGGCACAGCTGGAACGTGCGGCCGGGGCCGGGGTCGGGGAGCGGCATGTCGCGCCATCCGACGAATGTCGGCGCACCGAGCGGGCTGGCGTGGTTCACCACGCGTTCGCAGAGCTCGCCCAGCCGTTCCACGTCGGCGAAGCCGCCGAGGTGGTCCTCGCCCCACTCCTGGCAGATGCGCGCGTAGATCGCGGCACCATCGGCGGGCGCCATGCCCGCGCGGCCGTCGGCGACAGCCTGCCGCATGGTGTCTGGGTTCCAGAAGTAGGCGGCAGCCACGACGTTGTCGGGTGGGCAGTCGCCCAGGACACCCATGCGCCCGATGGCGTATGCGCCCGTGCCCGCAGGCATGCCGGCGCCCGTCGCCTTCTCGATGGTGGTGTCGGCCATCAGCCAGGCCATCGCCAACATCCCGATCGAGCCGCGCATGCTGCGGGCAACGCTGACCGTGTCCATGCGGTCCCCCTTCGGTTGGTCGGGGGCGAACCTATCCACGGGCCCTCGGTGCGGCAAGGGCCGCGAGGTCGCCGTCCGGTCAGTGGCCGCCCTCGACCGGCCCCTCGAAGATCTCGTCGTCGTCCGCCGCGGCCGTCAGCGGAAGTCCGGCGCGGGACCAGCCCAAGACACCGCCGATGAGGTCGGTCGCACGCTCGTAGCCGAGGTCGAGCAGGCTCGCGGCTGCGATCGACGAGCTGTAGCCCTCGTTGCACACGACCACCACCCGGGCCGAGAAGTCGCCCAGCCGGTCGTGTGAGTAGCCGGACGTCGGGTCGGCGCGCCACTCCAGCACCGATCGTGGGATCGGGATCGACCCGGGAATGGCGCCGTGGCGACGGCGGTCTTCAGGAATGCGCAGGTCGATCACGACCACGGGCTCGGCCGCCTGTTCGGTCCGGAGCTCATCGGGGCTGACCCGATGCAGTCGCAATCTCGCATCGGCCGTCACGTCGTGAATGGTCCGGCGGTCGGTCCGGCGCCAGAACGAGCGTCGGTCCGTCCCGCCGACTCGCTCGAAACCGCAGGATCGGAGGTCGTCGGCGAAGGCTTCGGGCGTGACGGACACCGCGAGACTGCCGCCCGGCACCAGGTGAACGGCGCAGTTGTGGGCGAGCAGGCGCGCCAGCGGGGGGTCGACGTCGGTGGCGTCGGACCCGAGCAGGATCGATCCGAATCGAGAGCGGAGTTGGGCCCGCGGGAATGCGGCCGCACTGACCGAGGTCACGTCGTCGTCGGACTCGTCGGTGGCGACCTGGCCGACGATCAACGCACGCACCGGGTCGCTCATGTGAGGAGCTCCTCGATCAGCGCGAGGGTGGCCTCTGCGCTGTCGGCCCAGTCGTGGTCGGCCCGCCGGGCGGCGATGCCGGCAGCCGACGCGGCCAGCCGGTCGGCATCCAGCGTCTCGAGGATCTCGGTCAGCTCCTCGAGGGTGCGGTAGCCGATGTCGGCCCCGGCGAACGTCTCGTCGAAGAACCCCCACGCCGACGTGATGGCTGCGACGCCGGCACCGATGGCGTCGAAGGCGGTCCCCGTGGTCAACATCCCGTCGGACGCGAACGGCAGGATCAGGGCGTCGATGGCGGCGAGGCGGCGGGCGTAGCGGGGCGCGTCGACATGGCCGCGGTCGACCAGGATGCGAGGGTCGTCGACTGCCCCCACGCGGTCATCGGCCCGGATGACGAGCTGGAGGTCGTCCCGGGAACACGCTCGCATCGCCGCGATGACACCTTCGAGGTCCTTCTCCGCTCGGGGCGCGCCGACCACGGCCACGCGGAGCCCCGCAGACGGCCACCCCTCCGCGGACTCGACGTCCGCTCTCGGGGTGTCCAGGTGCGGCGTCAGGGTCGGGCCCCAGTGTCCGTGCCGGATCACGCGGTGGCGGGTGTGGGGTCCGTAGGTGTACTCGCGCAGGGCGACGTCGCGGCCGTGTGCCGTGTGATGGATGACCGCATCGGCGACCTCGGCCCACTGCTGGTAGCAGGCTCGAGCGTCGTCCGACTTGTCGCGGTGAGGGGCCAGGTTGTGCTGGGTCCAGAGCACCCGGACACCAGCGCGTCGCACGCGCTCGATCATGCGTGCCGTGCGATCCGGGTCGAGGCCGGACCACCACTCCGGCCACGCCAGGTGGAGCACGTCGACATCGCGGAGCTTCAGCTCCGTCACTGCGTCGGCACGGGGAGCGAGGGTTCGATGAACTCGAGCTCCGAGCGGCTCGTAGAGCTGGTCCTCGTACGGGTGACCCATCACCGAGCCGGCCACGCGTGGGACCGGGGTCACGCGGACCCGGTGCGTCGCCGCGCCGTCGACCTCGTGTTCGATCTGGTGCACCACCGGCAACGGTCCCCAGAACGACCGCCACTCGGCGATACCTGCGGTGTCGGCGCGCCGCACCGGCCCGTCCGCCTCGACGAGGAGCGGTCGGCGAGGGCTCTCGGCGACGGCCGTTGCCACCATGACCCGTCGGCCCGGAAGCGACAGCTCCTCGGTGATCTCGAGGCTGCGCCCGTCCACCCGCATCGTGGTCGCCCGTTCGCCTTCGACGGCCTCGGCTGCCGGTTCGGTCAGCGATCGGCGAAGGTGCCACCATCGGTCGAACCGCATGGTCAGCTCGCCGGGCCGGTGTCGCCACGATGACGGCAGACCCGAGGTGGTCAGGAGCCGGCCGTCGACGACGGGCAGCGGCGTCAACGTGGGCGTCCCGCTGGTCGGCTGCTCCAGGGTGCCGGGTCCGCGTGGCGTGGCGAGGTAGTCGGTGGCCCGCCCGTCCAGCATCGGCACCACGAACCCCAGGCCGCGGCGACGAACCGTCCAGGCGCCGGCTCGGCCGTCCGCGGTGAACGGCACGACGCGATCGACGTCCGGCCACGCGTCGGCCGCGTCGCCGACGACGGCGTCCGGGGCGCGGCGGAGCTCACCGGCGGCGAGCAGGAGCTTGCCCAGGAGATCGAACGTGAGCTGGAGGCGGCGGGCCGGGCCCCGGTACCACATCGTGCTCCGGTCCTGGTGTGCGGCGACGACGCCGTCGTGGAACCAGCCGTTCAGCTCGTCGAGGGCCTCCACGGCACGACGAAGCCACCCGGTGGTGTTTGACGTCAGGTCGCGACCGACGGCGATCGCAGCGAGCTCGATCGTGATCGCGAGCCCCAGCGATCCGACGGACCGGCCCCACACCACGGCGCCACCCGGGTGGCCGAGGTCTTCGAGATCCGCGAGGACCGAGGCCAACCCATCGGTCCAGCAGGCGCCGAGCCGGGCCGCCAGCGGTTCGGCGAACAGGTACATGTCCGGCGTGTAGATGTCGTACTGGGCGGTCGACCCCATCCCGTCGTTGATCCACCCCGTCTCGGTGTCGAAGAGCCCACGGGAGCGCTCGAGGAACTCGTCGAGGTGGTCGGCGTCCCCGCCGCCGAGCGCCGCGGATGCCCACAGGCAACGCGCCGCGACGACGGCGTAGTTCCGGGGCGTCTCGCCGGCCCGGACCCGGTCGAACAGCGGGGTGCTGTCGGCACAGGCGATGGCGTGTCGGCGGGTCTCCTCATCCCAGGCGTCGCCGACGAGCTGAGTGGCTTCACCGATTCGGTAGGCGGCGAAGGCCTCCACCTCGTCGGCTCGCAGTGCGCGCACCAGCACACCGGCGTGCTCGGCCAGGTCGATGCCCGCGACCGTCGGTACCCCGCTCGCCGCCAGATGGGCCACCGTGTAGACGACGTCGCTCACGGTCTGATCGTCGACGACGTGGCCCCCGAAGACCGCCGGTGGCACCAGGCCGGGGGTCGCACCGGCGGCCAATCGATCGAGGTGGCCGGCAGTCGAGGCGACGAGCGCGTCCGCGAGCTCGCCCGCGGTCCGCGGCACGCTGGTCAAGGCGACGGTCACGGCGACATGTTCGCAGACGGTGGTCCGGCGCGGCTCAGTCCTGGTCGGGCAGCGACCGGGGGTTGCCGGCCGAGGCTCGGGCGCCGCTCGTGCCACCGGCGCCGCCGGTGGCACACACCGTGAACGGGTTGAGCTTGATCAGCTGGAAGTCGAGCGTGGTGCTGCCGTTGGGCGGTGCGCCCATCGTCCACCGGTATCCGCCGCCGGTCACGCCGGTGCGTACGGTCCAGTCGATGGCGAGGTTCTCGGTGTCGCCGGTCTTGCAGCTCAGGCTGCTCGCGAAGACGCCTGGCGACACCTCGGTGAGGCCGCCCTCGGTACTGGTGGTCAGCCCGGCGCCGGTGAGATTGGAGATCTCGTCGCGGAACCGCGACACCGTGGGGCAGCCGAGGCCGATGTCGTTCTGGTCGACGTCGATGATGCGGGACCGAGCCGAACAGACCACGCCGGCGCTGTTGGAGAACGCCACGGTGAAATCGAACGTGTCGCCGATCGAGTGGCCAGGCCCGCACGACGTGATCAGGTCGCCGCCGGTGATGTACGCATTGACCGTGCCGGTGCTGGAGGCGGAGATCGTCACCGTGACGGTGACGGTGCCGGCCGTCGCGGTGGCGGTCCAGGGGTTGGATCCCGTGACGCTGCCCCACGCGATCGTCTGCTCGACACAGCTCCCCGGCGCCGCAGCGGCTCGGTCGACCCGCAGGACCGACGGCGCAGCCCACGCGGTGCCGGCGGTCGCTGCACCACCGAGGATCAGTTGCCGTCTGCTCGGGCCCCCACTCGCGGGGGAAGCCTGCTCCATGGAAGCACCGTTCTCCCGCACATCGTGTGTCAACGTCCACCTCGCGACGTCGTTGCTGCCCACTCGAATCATCCCATCGTGGACCAGGGCGTGTGCGCATGGTGGTCGGGCGCAGGGCGTTCGGATCATCCCAGGGGACCACGGCGGACCCTACTTTCGGGGGACTCGGACGACACCGGGCGCCACTAGGGTTGTGTCATGGCAGATCAGGCCACCTTCGCCGAGCAGGCCATGCCGTTCATGGACCAGCTCTTCTCCCACGCCATGCGCATGACGCGCAATCAGGCGGACGCCGAGGACCTCGTGCAGGAGACCTACCTCAAGGGCTACCGCGCGTTCGACTCCTTCAAGGAGGGCACGAACCTGCGCGCCTGGCTGTTCCGGATCCTCACGAACAGCTACATCAACAACTACCGGAAGAAACAACGTCGCCCCGACGAATCCGATCTCAGCGACGTCGAGGACCTCTACCTGTACCGCCGCCTCGGTGGCGCCGAGACGTCCACCCTCGGCCGTAGTGCCGAGGACGAACTCCTCGACACGCTCACCGAGTCCGAGGTCAAGGACGCGATCGAGAACCTGCCCGAGCAGTACCGCGACGCCGTGTTGTTGGCCGATGTCGAGGGATTCGCGTACAAGGAGATCGCCGAGATTCTCGACGTTCCGATCGGCACCGTGATGTCTCGGCTCCATCGGGGAAGAAAACGCCTGCAGGAGCAGTTGTTCGAGTTCGGCCGCAGTCGGGGACTCGTTCCCGACGACGATCCGGCCTCCGAAACCGAACCCGAAGGCGGCGCCGCCGTAGGCGCCGGCGCCGAGCGTTGAAGCCGAGCCACCTGCATCTGCCATGAACAATCAACATTCGTGTCCAGGAATCCCCGATCAGTGCGAGCACTCGCAGGCGCTGATCTCCCAAGTGCTCGAGGGGATCCCCGATCCCTCGATGATCGAGGCCGCCCGCCAGGAGCTGTCGCCGTGCATGCCGTGCGTGCAACAGATCGACTTCCAGGTGCGCTTCAAGCTGGCGATGTCCCAGCGTTGCACCGACCAGGCACCAGCGTCGCTCCAGCTCCGCATCACCCAGGCCCTCGGCCGCGTCGACCTCGACGTCGACGTCACCGATCTGTAGCCGGGCGGTCGGCGGCTACAACACCTTGCCCCGCATGCGTGGCACCACCATCGGTTGGTGGAGGGCACAGAACTCGAACTCGTTGTAGCGCGACAGCACGGTGGCGCAGCCAGGCTCTGCGCAGGTCCGGTTGGCGGGAGCCTTGGTGATGTCGATCTCGTCCGCGGTTTCCGACATGCCCCGCAAACCCGGTGGGATGCCGGGGGATTCCCTCGCGCTCAGCGGTCCAGTTCGGCATGGACGAAGCGGCCTGGCGTGGTGCCGAAGCTGCGTTTGAAGGCGGCGATGAACGCGCTCGGCTGGTCGTAGCCGCTCCGCACCGCCGCCGTGGTCACGGTGTGGCCGCGACCGAGCCAGATCAGACCCTGTTGGAGCCGCAGCCGAGTTCGCCAGCGCCCGAACGTGGTGCCGGTCTCGGCGACGAACAGGCGCTGCAGGGTGCGTTCGCTGGCGCCGACCACGGCCCCGAAGTCCCGGAGTGTCCGATCGTCCCTGGGGTCCGCGTGGAGCAGGTCGGCGATGGTGCGGAGCCGCGGGTCGGTCGGTCGTGGCAGCTCGAGCGGCGACGCGCCGGCCGCGGCGAGCTGGTCGAGCGTCACCTGCTCGATTCGTCGACGCTCGGGCCCGGCCGGCGGCTCGTCGAGCAGATGGAGCACGAGCTGGCGAAGCAGGGGAGACACGTCGAGCACGCCCATGCCGTCACGGACAGCGGGCCCTGCGGCCTCGACGTAGAGGGTGGCCATGGTCGCCGCCGATTCGGCGAAGACCGCATGGGGGACCTGCGCCGGGATCCAGGCGGCGCGCGGTGCCGGGAGCACCCAGCGGACGCCGGCGGTCTCGACCGAGAGCACGCCCTGGCCGGCGTACACGAGCTGGTGGTCGTCGTGGGCGTGGATGCCGGTCGCGTGTCCCTCGGCGTAGGCGAATCGGGCCGGGCTGATCCGAGGCTGTCGCTCTGGCGGCATCAACCGTCACCATAGCGCTAACCCGCCGACCGGTCCGATGGGCAAGATCGTTCGGTGCACCCGACTCGAGCCGACGACGCCCTCCGCATCTTCCTCCGCTCGGGGTTCGTCTGGCAGCTCTGCTGGTCGAGCTACTGGACCCTCTTCTTCCTGCGGGTCGTCATCGATGTCGGCCTCGATCCACTCGAGTTGCTGCTCCTGGGCACCACCAAGGAGGTGACCATCCTGCTCGCCGAGATCCCCACCGGTGTGGTGGCCGACATCCGCAGCCGCCGGCAGTCCGTGATCATCGCCTTCGTGGTCTGCGGCGCTGCCATCGCTGCCGCCGGGTTGGCGTCCTCGTTCGCAGCGCTCGTGGTGAGCCAGGCGGTCTGGGCCTTCGGCACCACCTTCCGAAGCGGGGCCGAGACCGCATGGTTCACCGACGAGGTGGGATCGGTGGAGGCTGTCGACCGCGTGCTGCCGAGGCGGGGGCGCGCACAATCCCTGGGCGCCGTGACCGGCCTGGTCGTGATGGCGGCGCTGGCCTCGGTCGCCGGGCTCACGGTCGCGCTGGTGACGATCGGCGTCGTCCTGGTCGGTTGGGGGGTGTACCTGGCGGCCCGGATGCCCGAGACCGGCTTCGAGCGCCACGACGTCTCTGCCCGGGCCAGGTTCCGTCAACTGCTCGGCGACGGGTTCGCCGCGGCGCGGGTGCCGGGCCTACGCATCCTGCTCGTGGCCGCCGTCCTCGCCGGGTTCGCCAGCGAAGCGGTGGACCGCCTCTCGGTCGCTCGCCTGGACCAGATCGACCTCCAGGAGCAGGCCGTCGATCCGGCGCTGATCATGGGATCGACGGCGGTCCTGCAATCGCTGGGTGCGGCCGCAGTGCTGTTCGCTGCCGCACCGGCGCTCGCCGGCCGTCGCCTGGTCCCTTCGCTCGCGTCGCTGCATCTGGTCACGGCGGTGGGCGTCGCCGTCCTTGCTCGGGCCGATCTGCTGGCCGTCGCGCTGGGTGGCGTCCTCGGTGCGGGGATGATGCGTGAAGTCGCCCAGACGGCCACGATCGGCTGGACGAACCACTTCACGGATCGGCACAACCGAGCGACCGTCCACTCGTTCGTCGGCCAGGCCGGCTCGGTGGGCGAGATCAGCGGGGGCATCGTCCTGGGCCTGGTGGCGCGCCAGGTGGGGATCGGTGCAGCGATCACGGCCTCGGCGCTGATCTACCTGGTCGCGGCGGCGACGACCCTCGGTGGCAGGTCGCGGTGGCCGAAACCCCGATGACGCGTCACCCGACGTGCCAGATGGGGCGCCGCGACGTCTACTATCTGAGCCATGGACGTTCTCGCAGCCCCCGAATGGCACTGGTGGATCGGTGTCACGCTGGTCCCGGTCGCCATTCTCATGGTGCTCGGCACCGGTCTCGGCTACTTCATGAAGGTCGTCAAGCCGCGGTATCCCAAGCGGTACCAGAAGCGGAACTAGGCCGCCCCGTGTCCGGCCCCGTCGACTGGGACCTCGCGCAGCGGGTCGCCACCAAGATCGCGAGCCGGAACCAGCCGGTTCAGTCGTACCACTACGCCACACTCGAACCGGACTTCGCACGGTTCACCGCCGAGGCCGAGGAACTGGTCGCCGCCGAGACCGGCCTGCGCTCACTGAGCGGCAACGCCCGCGCCCGGGTGGCCGATCGGCCCCAGTGGATCGGCGCCAACATCGCCTCGTTCCAGCGCCTGTTGGCGCCGGTCACCGACAAGCTCTCCACCAAGGCGCGCCGCAACTCGCGGATGGCCAGCATGGCGGGCAAGGTCGGCGGTACCGAGGTCGGGGTGCTCCTCGGCTGGATGTCGTCGCGAGTGCTCGGCCAGTACGACCTGCTGATCATCGAGGACGAGAATCCCGAGGACCAGGACATCGTCTACTACGTGGGGCCCAACGTGATGGCCCTGGAGCGCAAGCACGGGTTCCCGCCGGAGGAGTTCCGGCTGTGGCTGGCGCTCCACGAGGTCACCCACCGCGCGCAGTTCACCGGCGTCCCATGGCTGCGTGAACACTTCCTCGGCCTCGTCGGCGAGACGCTCGACGCCGTCGACCCCGACCCCAAGGTCCTCAAGCAGGCCGTCGAGCGCATCATGGAGGCCCGCAAGAACGGTGAGGACGCCCTGGCCGACGGCGGACTGCCCGCGCTGCTCGCGACCCCGGAACAACAGGTCGTGCTCAACAAGATCTCCGGGATGATGAGCCTGCTCGAAGGCCACGGCGACGTCACCATGGACCGCGCCGGCGCCGACCGGATCCCCAGCGCCGAGCGCTTCTCGGAGACCCTGCGGGCCCGGCGCAACTCCGCCAAGGGCGTCAGCCGCTTCTTCCAGAAGGTCATCGGCATCGAGGCCAAGCTCAACCAGTACCAGGCGGGTGAGCGCTTCATCGCCGCGGTCGAAGAGGTCGGTGGTCCCGAACTGGTGAACCGGGCGTGGGAACAGCCCGAGAACCTGCCGTCGATGGACGAGATCAAGGCGCCTCAGCTCTGGATCGACCGGATGACCACCCCTGCCGACCAGGACGTGGCCGTCGTCTGACGACGTCGTGGCCGACGATCTCGACCCGGCCCTGATCGACATCGTCGGTGCGCCCCACGCCGCCCACGTCGCGGCGCTTCTCGAGCGCTGCGCCTTCGGGCCCGGACCCATCCGGTGTGCGGTGAGCGGGGGCCCCGACTCCATGGCCCTGCTCGTGCTCGCTCGTGCGAGTGGTGCCGAGGCGCATGCCGTCCACGTCGATCACGCCCTCCGCCCCGAGTCGGCCGCAGAGGCGGCGCTGGTCGCGGCGGTCGCCGAACGCGTGGGTGCGACCTGGGAGACCGTTCCCGCGCCGGTCCCGCCGGGCCCCAACGTCGAGGCCCGAGCTCGGCGGGCCCGGTACGACGTCGTCGGAGACACGGCGGCCACGGGCCACACCGCCGACGACCAGGCCGAGTCGCTGCTCCTGGCCCTGCTTCGCGGCAGCGCCTGGGACGGTCTCCGAGGCATGGAGCCCGGGCCGCGGCGGCCGCTGCTGGCGCTCCGTCGAGCCGAGACGGGCGACCTGTGTGCTCGGCTGGGACTCACCGTGGCACACGACCCGAGCAACCTCAGCCCGGCCCACCGGCGCAATCGGGTCCGGCACGAGCTCCTGCCGCTCATGGCGCACATCGCCGACCGCGACGTGGTGGATGTGCTCGTGCGCCAGGCGGAGCTGTTCCGGCAGGGCGGAGCCATCCTCGACCGCGAGGCCGCCAGCCTGGACCCGACCGACGCCCGAGCCGTCGCCGCCGCGCCGGAGGTCCTCGCTCGGAGCGCGATTCGGGTCTGGCTGCGCACCGGCACGGCGAGCGAGCACCCTCCCGACCTGGCCACGGTGGATCGGGTGCTGGCGGTGGCGCGGCTGGAGGCCGAAGCGACCGACATCGGCGCCGGCTGGCGCGTTCGCCGATCCGCCCAGCGCCTCCACCTCGAACCGCCGACCTCGCAATAGGGTGCAGGCCGTGGCCGAGGCGACTCCGTTCGGGCGGTTCGATGATGACGACATCCTGCTCACCGAGCAGGAGTTGCAGGCTCGCATCGGCGAACTCGGTGCCGAGATCACGCGTGACTACCAGGGGCGAGCGCCCCTGCTGGTCGGGGTGCTGAAGGGTGCGTTCGTCTTCATGGCGGATCTGTCGCGCACCATCGACCTGCCGGTGGAGTTCGACTTCATGGCGGTGTCGTCGTACGGCAACTCCACCAAGACGAGTGGTGTCGTCCGCATCGTCAAGGATCTCGAGATCGACATCGCCGGTCGTGACGTCATCGTGGTCGAGGACATCATCGACAGCGGTCTCACGCTGAGCTACCTGCGGCGGAACCTGGAGTCGCGGGGTCCGGCGTCGCTCGAGGTGTGCGCGCTGCTGGTCCGATCGGGGCGCCAGCCCGCCGATCTCGGCCTCAAGTACGTGGGTTTCGAGATCCCGCCGGAGTTCGTCATCGGCTATGGGCTCGACGTGGCCGAGCGCTACCGAAACCTGCCGTTCCTCGGCCGCTATCGCGCCGAGAGTCACTGAGGCGGCCCTGTCGGCCACCCCGGGTGATGTGGTCCCACCACGCGTGACTCGAACCTGTCGGGAAGGGTCCCAACGGCGGATTCCGGAGGCCGAAGGCCACCACTAGCGTCGTCGGCATGACCCGCCGCATGTTCAAGTCGCCTGTCTTCTGGCTGCTCCTGGTCCTGATCGGCCTGCTCGCGTTCGCGTATCTGCCGTTCGGTGACGACGAGCGTGCCGAAGAGGTCTCCCTGAGCCAGTTCCAGAGCGAGCTGGCATCCGGCGCGCTGCAGTCGGTGGAGATGATCGAGGGACCGAATCTCATCGAGGCCGTCCGTCTCGACGGATCCGAGTTCCAGACCCGCTACGTGGGCCGTGACAGCAAGGATCTCGCAGACCGGATCCTGGCCACCGAGCCGGACGTGGAGCTGAACATCAGCCGTGCGGGCGGCACCAGCCTGTGGATCAGCCTCCTGGTGACCTTGTTGCCGCCACTGCTCTTCGTCGGTCTGATCCTGTTCGTCTTCATGCGGTTCAACAGCAACCGCAGCAACGGCTTCGGGAAGGCCAAGGCCAAGAAGATGGAGAAGGACATGCCGACGGTGACCTTCGCCGACGTCGCCGGCGCCGAGGAAGCGGTCGAGGAACTCCGCGAGATCAAGGAGTTCCTCAGCGACCCGGTGCGGTTCTACGCCATGGGCGCGAAGATCCCCAAGGGTGTCCTCCTCTACGGCCCCCCTGGGACCGGGAAGACGCTGCTCGCCCGTGCGGTCGCCGGTGAGGCCGGTGTGCCCTTCTTCTCGATCTCCGGTTCCGACTTCGTCGAGATGTTCGTCGGCGTCGGCGCTTCTCGCGTCCGCGACCTGTTCCAGCAGGCCAAGGAAGAAGCCCCGGCCATCGTGTTCGTGGACGAGATCGATGCCGTCGGTCGCCATCGTGGGGCCGGGCTCGGCGGTGGTCACGACGAGCGGGAGCAGACCCTGAACCAGATGCTCGTCGAGATGGACGGGTTCGACCCGACCAGCGGCGTCATCATGATCGCGGCCACCAACCGCCCCGACATCCTCGATCCGGCCCTGCTGCGGCCGGGCCGCTTCGACCGTCAGATCACCGTCGATCGTCCCGACCTCGACGGCCGGCTCGAGATCCTGCAGGTGCACGTGGCAGGAAAGCCGCTCGCGGACGACGTCGACCTCGACACCATCGCTCGCCGGACACCGGGGTTCACCGGCGCCGACCTGGCCAACCTGATGAACGAGGCAGCCCTGCTCGCGGCTCGCCATCGCCGACCCCACATCGACATGGAACTCGTCGACGACGCGATCGATCGGGTCATGGCCGGACCGCAGCGCAAGTCTCGGGTGTTGGGTGACCACGAGCGACGTGTGATCGCGTACCACGAGGCAGGCCACGCGCTGGTCGGGCACGTCCTCCAGCACACCGACCCGATCCACAAGGTCTCGATCATCGCCCGCGGTCGGGCGCTGGGTTGGACCCTGGCGCTACCGGAGAGCGACAAGTACCTCCGGTCGCGCTCGCAGCTGCACGACGATCTGGCGATGCTGCTGGGCGGACGGACGGCCGAGGAGATGATCTTCGGTGACCCCACGACCGGTGCTGCTGACGACATCGACCGCGCCACCAACGTCGCTCGGGCCATGGTCACCGAGTACGGCATGAGCGACCGCATCGGTCCGCGGAAGCTGGGGAAGACCAAGGGCGAGGTGTTCCTCGGCAAGGATCTCGCGCACGAAGCCGACTACTCCCAGAGTGTCGCGGTCGCCGTGGACCAGGAGGTGGAGCGCTTCGTCAACCTGGCCCATGACGAGGCGCGGGCGATTCTGACCACGCACATCGCGACCCTGGACGCCCTGGCCGAGGCGCTCCTCGTGCACGAGACCCTGGGCAAGGACGAGCTCGCCGAGATCTTCGGCGCCATCGAATGGCATCGCGACGAGTCGGCGTACCGAGGTGATGGCCTGACCATCGACCTCCGCGAGGACGTGCGACCCCTCGCCGGCACGGGCGACGTCCGTGCCGAGCAGGCCGACCAGACCCCTGAGGTGCGGCCGCCGCACAACCGGCTCCCTGGCGACTGGGACGCCGGCACCCAGCACTGAGGTCGGCGCGGCATGTGACTGCCGCGCCTGGTGGGGCTCCCGCGAACCCTGTGGCGGGTGTGGCTGATGTGCCTGGGAGGATCTCGGAAAACCCCAGCTCTTCGCCCGTTTTCGGCCACACGGTGTCAACGGTCAATGTAAGCTCGCCCACGATTTCCCCGCCCGACCCCTGGATGACGTGATGGACACACCACTGGCGCAGATGACCATGCGTGGCAAGTGGGCCGAAGGCATCGAGCCCCGCCACTTCCACTGGATCGTGACCGATCGCCTGGCCATCTCCGAACGTCCGGGCGGCTACGGGTCCCAGCATCGCCGGGTTCGGCGAATGGAAGAGATCATCTGGATCAAGCAGCGTGACTTCACCTGGGTGATCTCGCTGATCGACGCGCCCCACAACCTGCACAACTACGAAGAGCAGCACGTTCCGTACCGCCACTGGCCGGTCGGCCCCGCGGACAGCACTGCCCTCGGTCAGGCATACCAGGAGCTCGCCGGCATGCTCGAGGCCGGCAACCGGGTGCTGGTTCACCACGAGGAACTGGGCGACAAGCTGTGCGGGTTCATCGCCGGCTACCTGATCTGGAGCGGTCTGATCGACGCCTCCCCGCGTGCGATCACCGTCATCGAACAGATCACGCAGCGCCAGCTCGGCCCCGTCGGACGCGAGCTCGTCAGCGCCGCGGCCCGACTGATCGACGCCTGACCGGATGCCTCGGGCCCTGCTCGGCCTCGGCTCGAATCTCGGCGACCGGCGGCAGTATCTGCGCGACGCGGTCGCTGCCACCCCCGACCTGGTGTCGGTCTCGGACCTGTACGAGACCGACCCGATCGGTGGTCCGGAACAGGACGCCTACCTGAACCTCGTCGCGTTGTTGGAGACGGAGCTGTCGGCTCGTGAGCTCCTCGAGTTGTGCCGCCGTCTCGAGCGCGGCGCCGGTAGGGAACGGCGGGTCCGGTGGGGTCCGAGGACCCTGGACGTCGACGTGTTGTGGGTCGACGGCGAGACCGTCGACGAACCCGACCTCACGGTGCCCCATCCCCGCATGTTCGAGCGGGCCTTCGTCATGGTCCCCTTGCGTGACGTCGCGCCCGACGTCGCCGACGGATGGACGGACCCCGACGAGGGTGAGGTCCGCAACATCGGCCGCCTCTGATGCCCTCGGTCCGCATCATCGGCCTTGGTCGGGCGGGTCGCAGCTTCGAACGGGCGTTGCGCGAGGTCGGCTGGGCGGTCGAGGGACTGGGTCGTGGGGCAGATGTGCGCCGCGCGGCCACGGGTGTCGATCTGGTCCTGATCTGTGTGCCCGACGGTGCGGTCGCCGACGTGGCCGCGACGATGTCGGCGGGCGACGCGGTTGTCGCCCACGTCGCGGGCTCGCTGACCACCGATGTCCTGGAGCCGCATCCTCGAGTCGGTTCGATCCATCCGCTGATGTCGTTGCCCAACGCCGAGGTCGGAGCGGACCGACTCCGGGCCTCGTGTTGGTTCGCGCTGGCCGGCACGGCCCCGGTGCTCGCTGCGGTCGTCGACGCGCTCGGCGGTCGGTCGTTCACGGTGCCCGACGAGGACCGTGCCGTCTACCACGCGGCCGCGTGCGTCGCCTCGAACCACCTGGTGGCGCTGATCGGCCAGGTGGAACGTCTCGCTCGCTCGATTTCGGTTCCCCCCGAGGCCTATCTCAACCTCGCGTGGCAGTCGCTGGCCAACGCCGAGACGCTCGGGGCCGCCGACGCGCTCACCGGACCGGCGGCCAGAGGAGACGACGAGACGATCGCCCGGCACCTCCGGCATTTGCCTCCCGACGAGCAGGCGAGCTACCAAGCGATGGTGGAAGAGGCTCGACGGTTGGCAGGGGAGCGATAGCGATGGAGATCGTCCACACGATCGCGGAGGCCCGCGGTCGTCTCGATGCCGCCCGGGCCGAGGGCGCCACCGTCGGCCTCGTCCCGACCATGGGTTTCCTGCACGACGGGCACGTGTCGCTGATGACGGCCGCGGCCGCCGACTGTGACGTGGTGATGACCACGATCTTCGTCAACCCACTCCAGTTCGCCGAGGGTGAGGATCTCGAGGACTACCCCCGCGATCTCGATGCCGACACCGAGCGCTGCCGAGCGGCCGGTGTCGACGTGCTCCTCGTGCCCCCGGTCGAGGAGATGTACCCCCAGCCCATCGCCACCGAGGTGACGGTGGCCGAGATCGCCGCATCGTGGGAAGGCGCGTCGCGCCCCACACACTTCGCCGGGGTGGCCACGGTCGTCGCCAAGCTCTTCAACATCGCCGGTCCGTGCCGCGCCTACTTCGGCGAGAAGGACTGGCAACAGCTCCAGGTGGTGACCCGGATGGCCTCGGACCTCTCGTTCCCGGTCGAGGTGGTCGGATGCCCGATCGTGCGCGAGCCCGATGGCCTCGCCATGTCCAGCCGGAACGTGTACCTCGACCCCGACCAGCGGGTGGCGGCGCGAGTGCTCAGCCGCTCGTTGCGCACCGCCGTGGAAGCGGTGCGGGCGGGGGAGCGGTCGCCGGTCGCGGTCGAGCGGCTCATGGTCGAGATGTTCGACGCCGAGCCCCTGGCCGACCTCGACTACGTGGCGGTGGTCGACGCGGCCTCGCTCGTCCCGGTCGCCGAGATCGATGCGAACGTCCGCATCCTGGTCGCCGCGAAGGTGGGCGTGCCTCGGCTCCTCGACAACGCGGACGCCCACGATCCGACCGGACTTCCCGACCTCGACTGACGCCGAGCTGATGCCGGTGGCTCGGCCTGCGAGCGATACTCTCTCGCCGTGACCGAGAGCCAGAACCCTGCCGCAGACTGGTATCCCGACCCGTTCGGCCGCCACGAGCTGCGGTACTGGGACGGAACCGCGTGGACCGAGCACGTCTCGTCACACGGACGGCAGAGCACGGACCCGCCGACCGGGCAGGCCAAGATGCCGGTCGGTACGCAGTCTCCGGAGAAGGTCCAACAACAGGTGGACCGGCACCTGGATGCCGCTGCCCGTCAGGGTGCGGGCACCGCCGCGGCGTTCGAGGGTGACGGCACCATCTTCGGCGAGCCGATCCTGGTCGTGAACCAGAAGGCCAAGATCATCGAGGTCAACAACGAGTACGCCATCTACGACCGCCATGGCACCCAGCTCGGCGCGGTCCGCCAGGTCGGCCAGAACGCGGCCAAGAAGGTGCTCCGCGTGCTCGGGTCGATGGACCAGTTCTTCACCCACAAGCTCCAGGTCGTCGACATGCAGGGCAACGTGCTCATGCAGGTCACCCGGCCGGCGAAGTTCGTGAAGTCGCGGGTCATCATCCAGGACGGCGTGGGCAACGATGTCGGCGAGGTGGCCCAGGAGAACGTCTTCGGCAAGATCCGGTTCTCCTACAACGTCGCCGGCAGCCGCATCGGCGGGATCCAGGCGGAGAACTGGCGGGCGTGGAACTTCTCGCTCTCCGACGCATCCGACACCGAGGTGGCCCGGATCACCAAGACGTTCGAGGGTGTGGCGAAGACCTTGTTCACCACCGCGGACAACTACGTCCTCCAGATCCACCGCCCGCTCGAGGACCCGCTCCGATCGCTCGTCGTGGCGTCGGCGCTGACCGTCGACACGGCGCTGAAGCAGGACAACCGCGGGCTGGGGTAGAGCTGCGCGATCATGCGGACGTGCGGAAGATCCTCGACATCGGCCCCAGCGAGGAGCCTCGTCGGGCGGTGCGCTCCTACCTGATCATGGCGGCGATCCCGGTCGTGGCGTTGATCGTGGGCCTCCTCGTCGTCCTGCTCTGAGTCCGGGAGCTCAGCTGGGCGCTCGCCCGGCCGATGATCCACCCATGCCCCGTGCCCCTCGGGTCGACCTGATCCAGGAAGCCGTCCTCGACGAGCCCGCCGCCCCCGCGGCGCCTCGCTCGCGTCGTCTCCGCCGGCTCCTGCTGTTGCTGGCACCGTTCGTGGCGCTGTTGATGTTCAGCATCGTCACCGCGATGCAGGCGACGTCGCCTCGGCAGGAGGTCGTCGACGCCGCGACCCGATGGGCAGAGCACGGGCCGGCCAGCTACGAGCTGGCCTATGTGATCGAGGCCGACGGCGACGTGGTCGGTGCCGCGTCCGTGGTGGTCACCGACGGGGTGCTGGCGTCCTACGAGACCGCCTCTCCCGAGCTCGAGGACCGGATCGTGTACACGGTGGAGGCCACCTTCTTCCGCATCGAGGACGTGGCTCGAGACGACGCCGATGCCGTGCTCGCGGTCGACTACGACCCCGACCTCGGGTACGCCCGGTCCGTCACCCTCGACCTGAAGCCCGGCCAGCAGGGCGGCGAGTGGACCATGACGGTGGCGGACTTCGCCGCTCGGTGAGGCATGCTGACGGCATGTCACGCGTGTTCGAACCCCCGCTGGATGCTGTTGCCGATGTCGTGGCTCGGGCGCTCGCCGAGGACCTGACCCCACTGGGCGACCTCACCTCGCGCATGCTGCCGCCGGACGCCACCACGACCGCGGCCTTCGTGGCTCGGGAACCCGGGGTGCTGGCGGGACGGTTGTGCGCCGACGAGGCGTTCCACCAGGTCGATCCCGAGGTGGAGACCGAGTGGGACTGCGCCGATGGCGACGCGCTGGAGCCGGGCCAGACCATCGGTCGGGTCACCGGCCGGCTGACCACGGTGCTCACCGGCGAACGCACGGCGCTCAACTTCTTGTGCCACCTCTCGGGCATCGCCACCCTCACGCGTGCGTACGTGGACGAAGCGGCTCGTGGGGGCGATGCCAGGGTCTGGGACACCCGGAAGACGATCCCCGGCATGCGAGCGCTCGCCAAGGCCGCGGTCCGCGCCGGCGGTGGCCGCAACCACCGTGGCAACCTCAGCGAGTGGTTGATGTTCAAGGACAACCACCTCATGGGCACCTCCATCACCGAGGCCGTCGAACGCGCGCAGGATCAATGGCCGGGCCGCACCATCGAGGTCGAGGCCGATCGACTGGACCAGGTCGAGGAAGCCACACGGGCCGGCGCAGGCGCGATCCTGTTGGACAACATGTCACCCGACGAGGTCCGCGAGGCGGTCGCGCTCGTGGAGTCCATCGTCGGGGCCGGCAAACGGCCGTTGCTCGAAGCGTCCGGTGGCATCCGCCTGGAGACGATCGCGTCCTACGCTGGGACCGGCGTCGACCTGATCTCGGTCAGTCGCATCACCCAGTCGGCGCCGGCCCTCGACATCGGACTCGACATCGCGTGACAGGACAGGAGGATGGCCATCGTGGCTCGTGACGACTCGAGCGAGGACGTCCTCGACGCCCTCTACGAGGTGGTCCGCCAGCGAATCCAGGCGCTCCCGCAGGGCAGCTACGTCACCACGCTGGTGGCTGACGGTTCGACCGCGCCGGTGGCGGCCAAGATCCGCGAAGAGGCCGACGAGCTGATCGAAGCCGCCGACGGCGACGATCCCGACCACATCGCCGCCGAGGCCGCCGATCTGCTGTTCCACACGGTCGTGCTGCTCGGCCTGGCCGAGGTCCCACCGTCGGCACCCCTCGAGGTGCTGCGACAGCGGTTCGGCATCGGGGGCCTCGACGAGAAGCGACGCAGACAGGAAGAGCAGTGATCGATTCGAACGTACGCCTCCGCATCGCCATCCCGTCCAAGGGCCGCTTGCACGAGCACGCGGTGTCCGTCCTCCGCAACGCCGGGCTGCGTTTCCGCATCGACGGGCGCCGGCTGTTCGCCATGTGTTCCGACACCGACACCCTCGTGATCCTCGCGCATGCCGCCGACGTGCCGTCGCTGGTGGCGACGGGCAGTGTCGACCTGGGGATCACCGGCAGCGACCAGGTGGCCGAGGCCCAGGTGGAGGGCGACGTCGCCCAGGTGTTGGCGCTGGGGTTCGGCCGGTGCCGGCTCTCGGTGGCAGTACAGGACAACGGCCCGGTGCGATCGCTCCAGGATCTGCACGGCCGCGTCGTCGGGACCAAGTTCGACAACCTGTCCGAGAAGTTCTTCGCCGATGCCGGTGTCGACGTTCGGCTCGTGCACCTCAGCGGGGCCACCGAGGTGATGGCGATGTTGGGGATCGTCGACGGGATCGTCGACATCGTCGAGACCGGCAACAGCCTCGTGGCCAACGACCTGGTGGAGCTCCAGAAGATCCTCGATGCCGAAGCCGTCCTGATCGGCTCCGAGGCCTCCGCCGACACCGACGCTCGCTCGACGTTGGTGGCCCGCATCACCGGCGTGATCGATGCGTCCCGCAAGTCGATGCTCGAGTTCAACTGCCCGACATCGGCCCTGCCTCGCATCGGTGAGATGCACTCGGGCTTCACCAGCCCCACCGTCCTCGAGACCATGGACCCCGAGTGGCATGCCGTCCGGGTGCTGGTGGACAAGGCCGACGTCCATCCGGTGATGGACGCGCTCAAGGCCGCGGGCTGCCAGGGCATCCTCGAGACCGAGGTGCGCCAGACCCGCCTCTGAGTCCGTGGTCCGGTCTCGACCCGATGCTCGACATCGGTCTCGGGATCGGATGAACTCGGTCCATGGCGGACGAATTCGAAGACCAGGTCGTGGTCGCGCTCGGACACGCGCTCAGCGGCACCGACGCGCCGGAGTGGAAGGTCGAGCGTCGGTTCGAGCCGAAGCCTGCAGTGAAGTGGCTGTCGCCCGCCGAGTTGATCCGATCGGGCGTCGCCTCGCTGCTTGCCACCACGTTCGGGCAGTTCGTCGACCGACGCGAGGCGATCGCCGCGCATGCGGATCAGGGGTCCACGGCGATCCACGAACACCCCGACGTTCGATGGATCGACTACGTCGCCGACCTCGGCGACGGCTTCGACGCGACGTACGCCGTCGCGTCGATGATCGCCCAGGAGCGCCTGTCGGTCGGCTCGCACACGACCCACCGCGGCGGCGTGCTGGTCATGGGCGGCGACGAGATCTACCCGTACCCCGACGTCGGACTGTCCAACGAGACCAGCTACCACGATCGGACGGTCGGCCCCTACGAGGCGGCACTGGGGTTCGTCGGGCGCCGCGGGCCGGAGGCGGCCGACCACCCGCATCTCCACTTGTACGCGATCCCCGGGAACCACGACTGGTACGACGGCCTCGCCGCCTTCCGGAAGCAGTTCCTCCGCCAGGGCTGGGTCGGGGCCTGGAAGACCCGCCAGCACCGTTCGTACTTCGCGCTCCGGCTCGCCGACGACTGGTGGCTGTGGGGGATCGACACGGCGCTCGACGGCCCGCTGGATCACGCGCAGACCGAGTATTTTGCCGACGTCGGGCGGTCGATGGGCAGCGATGCGTCTGTCATTCTCTGCCTCGCGAAGCCGCGGTGGTACGAGTCCCCGGCGCCCGAACAGCCCGACTCGCACCGCAGCGAGGACCCCTACGAGCTCGTGCGCTGGTTCCTGAACGAGACGCTGGCGGTCCCGGACGAGCACGGCGTGAGCGAACCTCACTGGACGCGACGCGTCCGGGTGATGCTGACGGGCGACCGACACCACTACGCGCGTTTCACCGAGTGTGAGCCCCCACCTGGGGCGAGTCCTCGGGTCAAGATCACGGCCGGTGGCGGGGGAGCGTTCCTGTCCCTGACCAACGACGTGCCCGAGACGATCCACATTCGAGAGCCCGAGGACGTGGCCACGCGGCGGCGCTACGCGACCATGGCGGACGGCGAGGAACGTGTCTGGCCATCGCGAGGGGCGTCGCGATGGTCGCTCGGTCGGTCGGTCTTCGGTCGGATCTGGCAGCACGGGGGATTCGTGGTCCTCCTGGGCGTTGTCCACGCGCTCTTGGCCGTCGCCCTGCACACCAGGATCGCCGCCGGAAGGACGACGGGCGCGACGGTCGACCAGGAGGGCGCGAGCCTCGCCGGTGCGCTCGACGCTGGATGGACAGCCGCGTGGTCGTCGTGGTTGTGGTGGTTCTTCGCGGCGCTGCTCCTCGGGTGCGCCTTGGCATTCGCCGCGAAGGGTGCACCCCACACCACGGCGCACGGACGCAACCGGGGCGGCCGCGTGGGCACGGCACTCTGGGCGGTCCTGCACACCGCCGCTTTGACCGCGAGCGTCGTGTTGGCCGTGGGTCTGTCGTTGCGGGCCGGCCATGCGGTGGGGACGGTCGGCTACGTCCTCGCCGTCGTCGTCTTGTCGCCGGCCCTGGCCATGGTCGTCCATGCGACCTACCTCTTCCTGTCCGGCCTGGCTCGGCGACACGCGAACGAGCTCTCGGTCGCGCTGCGGCACGAGGGCTGGAAACACTTCCTGCGCCTGCACATCGCCGATGACGGCGACCTGGAGATCTACGCCATCGGCGCGCGGGTGGTGCCTCGCCAGCGGCCGCGGTGGCGCGCAGGTGAACCGGGCCACCTGCGTCTGGAGCTCTCGGGTGAGCCCGTCGAGCCGGAGCTCATCGACCGGGTGGTGGTGCCTCGGCGCTGATCGATGCGGAAAGCGTCGGCATCCCGCGGCGGAGCTGCGACACTGATGGCCCTATGAGCACGCCCTATCGATTCGATCCCGACACCACCACCGGTGCGATCCGCGACGAGTACTCGTCGTTGGAGGACGGGGCCGAGACGGGCAAGCAGGTGACGGTCGCTGGCCGACTGATGCTGCGGCGGGACCAGGGCAAGCTGGCCTTCGGCGTGCTCCAGGACTCCACGGGTCGAATCCAGCTGTTCGCCCCCAGCAAGGTCACGCCCCGCTACGAGGACTTCGTCGGTCTGAACATCGGCGACTGGATCGGGGTGACCGGCGAGGTCATGAAGACCCGCAAGGGCGAGCTGTCGGTCAAGGTCGAGGACTGGACGGTGCTCGCCACCGCCACTCGGTCGTTCCCCGACAAGTGGCACGGCATCACCGACCCCGACACCCGCTACCGCCAGCGCTACGTCGACCTGTGGGTCAGCGAGGAAGCGCGCGACACGTTCAAGATGCGGTCCAAGGTCATGTCGTTGACCCGGCGGTGGCTCGAGGACCGCGACTTCATGGAGGTGGAGACCCCGGTCTTCCACCCGATCCCCGGTGGCGCGCTCGCTCGCCCGTTCACCACCCACCACAACGCGCTCGACCAGGAGCTGTATCTGCGCATCGCTCCCGAGCTCTACCTCAAGCGCCTCACCGTTGGTGGCTTCGAGCGCGTGTTCGAGATCGCCCGCGTCTTCCGCAACGAGGGCCTGAGCACGCGGCACAACCCCGAGTTCACGATGCTCGAGCTCTACCAGGCCTACGCCGACTGGACCGACATCATGGATCTGGTCGAGCACCTGGTGGAGTACCTGGCCATCGAGGTCACGGGTTCGGCGGTCATCTCCTACGACGACCGTGAGGTCGATCTCACCGCGCCATGGCGCCGGGCCACCATGACCGAGCTCATCGCCGAACACGCCGGCGTGGAGATCAGCCTCGAGACCCCGATCGATGAGCTGCGAGCGCTGTGCGACAAGTTCGGCGTCGAGCACAAGCCCTCATACGGGCCCGGCAAGCTCATCCTCGAGATCTACGAGAAGACCACCGAGGCCGAGCTTTGGGGCCCGATCTTCGTGACCGAGTACCCCAAGGAGGTCTCGCCGCTGTCGCGAGACCACCGCGACAAGCCGGGTCTGACCGAGCGGTTCGAGGCCATCGTCGCCGGCCGAGAACTCTGCAACGGGTTCTCCGAGTTGGTCGACCCGGTCGAACAGCGGGCCCGGTTCGAGGAGCAGGCGGCCATGAAGGACGCCGGCGACGACGAGGCCATGGTCGTCGACGACGACTACGTGCGGGCGCTCGAGTACGGCCTGGCGCCCACCGGCGGCATCGGCATCGGCATGGACCGCCTGGTCATGCTGCTCGCCGACGTCACCACCATCCGCGACGTCGTCCTCTTCCCCACCCTGCGGCCAGAACAGGTCTGACAGCTACGCCGGGAACCATCGCGGTGCACTCGTCGCACACGCCGCGATGAGGTCGTCCACGAGCTCCGCGTCGTCGTCATCGATCTCGAGCTCGCAGGTGAAGTAGTGCGACGCCTCGTCGTCCCAGCGAGCAACCAGGGCGGTGAGGTCATCCCCCTCGGTCGCCACCTGTACCCACCCGTCTGCGATGGGCTCGTCGCGGACGAGGTCGAAGGTGGCCCGCCGCTGGGTGAGTCTTCCGTTGGGCCCGTTCAGCCGCTCTTCCCAGTCGGTCGGCGCGCACCCACCGCCACAGTCGACTGCGAAGAGCATCTTGGTGAAGCTGCTGACATCGTCGTACGGGGCCATGGCCCCAGCCGCGTCGCGGAGCCCGGCCTCCTGCCGACCGAGGAAGTCCTCCTCGATCTCCCATCCGCGGGGCACCGTCGCCTCGACTTCCCAGCGCTCGTCGATCAGGACGGTGACGGACTCGAACTCGTCGCCCACGACGGCCAGTGCGACGGTCTCGGGTGGCGTGGGCATCGCGTTCTCGACGCTCGCCGGCGGGTCGATCGCGGCGTCTCCGACCACGGTGGGGGCAGCCAGGGTCGTGCTCTCGCCGGCACCGCAGCCGGTCACCAGCACCGCACCGGCAAGTGTGAGGCAGGTGATCCAACGCTTGGGTGACCGAATGCTCATGCGGAGCCATCGGTTGTTCGTCCGAGCCGGTGAGCCCGGGGGGAGCCGAGCGACCTATGCCAGCGGATCCTGCGCGCGGCGGATGAGGTGGTCGGCTGCGGCGAGGAGGGCGGTGGTGGCTGCCGAACCCGGCAGCGACGTGAGGACCGCGCCGGCCTTGTCCGCGTAGCTGCGAGCCGAGTCGAGCGCCTCGTCGACGCCGTCGCTGGCGCGGACGATCTCGCGGGCGCGATCGCGGCCCTCGATGGTGAGCTCGCCGCCCAGGAGCGAACGGAGCTCGTCGCCGCCGGTGCCGTGCATCGCGCGGAGGACGGGCAGGGTGTACACGCCTTCGAGCAGGTCGTTGCCGGCGGGTTTGCCCAGCTGCTCGTCGGTGGCGACGACGTCGAGGATGTCGTCGACGATCTGGAACGCCATGCCGTAGGCGTGGCCGAACTCGGTCACGGCCTCGATGTCGGCGCGGGGGATCTCGCCCACGATGCCGCCGACCCGACAGGCGGTGGCGAGCAGCGACGCCGTCTTCCCGGCGATCGAGCGCTCGTAGTCGTCCTCGGTGCGGTCGACGTTGTAGGTGTCGCGGAGCTCGAGGATCTGGCCCTCGCAGAGCTGGCCGATGGTCGCCGCCAGGAGACCGGCGACCTCGGTGCCGAGCCCGGCGGCGATCTCCGAGGCCCGGGCGAGCAGGAAGTCGCCGGCGAGGATCGCCCGCAGGTTGCCCCAGTTGGCGTTGACCGAGGGGGCACCCCGGCGCAGCTCGGCTTCGTCCATGACGTCGTCGTGGTACAGCGATCCGATGTGGACGAGCTCCACCGAGACGCCACCCATCAACACGTCGGGGCTGGCCTCTACCGCGTGGGCGTGGCGAGTGCCTGCCGCAGCGATGGAGAAGCCAGGGCGGACGCGCTTGCCGCCGGCCTCGATGAGGTGGCTGGCGATCTCGGTGAGGTACTCGTCCTCGGCCACGACGGCGGCTCGGAGCCGGTCCTCGAGGCGCGCCAGGTCGCCTTCCATCGTGGGGAGCACGGACAAGGGTGATGCAACTGCCATCGCCGGCCAGCTTACGACCGAGCGCCGAGCGCGGGGCAATCGAGTCGGCAGTTTGCCGACGCCTGATGAACTGGGGTCGAACGGCCCCCGGACTGGGTCGATCCTCACGGTCGAGCCGATGTCCCCCTTCGGAGGCGCCCTCGATTCGTGGAACGGGGTGGGAAGGAAACGCTGGTCAATGGCGTTGTCCCCCTGACCGGCGTCCTCGAAGGGCCCGATCTGTACGCAACGGACCCCTCGGGGTCCACCCCGGTCTCGGGTCACATTCTCCCGAACCGGGCCGATTGAACTGTGTCCCCCGCCTTGGCGGTCCGTCACTCGACCAGTGGCTCGGCCGGCACCTGGGTACACTCGACTCACGAACCTCCCGGGAGGCAGACCGTTGTTCGAGAGATTCACCGACAGAGCCCGACGTGTCGTGGTGCTCGCGCAGGAAGAAGCCCGCCTGCTCAACCACAACTACATCGGCACCGAGCACATCCTGCTCGGGCTGATCCACGAGGGCGAGGGTGTGGCCGCGAAGGCGCTCGAGTCCCTGGGCATCTCGCTCGAGGCCGTGCGCGATCAGGTCGAGGAGATCATCGGCCAGGGCGGGTCTTCCCCGTCCGGGCACATCCCCTTCACCCCGCGGGCCAAGAAGGTCCTGGAGCTGAGCCTGCGCGAGGCCCTCCAGCTCGGCCACAACTACATCGGCACCGAACACATCCTCCTCGGCCTCATCCGTGAGGGCGAGGGCGTGGCCGCGCAGGTGCTGGTCAAGCTCGGCGCCGACCTGTCCCGGGTGCGCCAGCAGGTCATCCAGCTCCTGTCGGGCTACAGCGGCCCCGGCGGCAGCTCCGGGAGCTCCAGCTCGGGCGACAAGCCCTCCGCCACCACCGGCGGCGGCTCCGGCGACAACGCCAGCGGCTCGCTGGTGCTCGACCAGTTCGGCCGCAACCTCACCCAGCTCGCCCGCGACAAGAAGCTCGATCCCGTGATCGGCCGCACCCGTGAGGCCGAGCGGGTGATGCAGGTCCTCAGCCGCCGCACCAAGAACAACCCGGTGCTCGTCGGCGAGCCCGGCGTCGGCAAGACGGCCATCGTCGAGGGTCTGGCCCAGTCGATCGCCAACAACGACGTCCCCGAGCCGCTGCGCGACAAGCAGCTCTACACGCTGGACCTCGGCGCCCTGGTCGCCGGCTCCCGCTACCGCGGTGACTTCGAGGAGCGCCTCAAGAAGGTGCTCAAGGAGATCAAGACCCGCGGCGACATCATCCTGTTCATCGACGAGCTCCACACCCTCGTGGGTGCCGGCGCCGCCGAGGGTGCCATCGACGCCGCCTCGATCCTCAAGCCCATGCTGGCCCGAGGTGAGCTGCAGACCATCGGAGCCACCACCCTCGACGAGTACCGCAAGCACCTCGAGAAGGACGCCGCCCTCGAGCGCCGCTTCCAGAAGATCGTCGTCGACGAGCCCACGGTGCCCCACACCATCGAGATCCTCAAGGGCCTCCGCGACCGCTACGAGGACCACCACCGGGTCACCATCACCGACCAGGCGCTGGTGGCCGCGGCCAACCTCGCCGATCGGTACATCTCCGACCGCCACCTGCCCGACAAGGCCATCGACCTCATCGACGAGGCCGGCTCCCGCCTGCGCCTGAAGCGCATGGAGACGCCCGCCGACTTCAAGGAGATCGAGAACGAGATCGCGCAGGTCACCACGCAGAAGAAGGACGCCGTCGAGTCTCAGGACTTCGAAGAGGCCGGTCGCCTGCGTGACCGCGAGAAGGACCTGCTCCTCCAGAAGGAGGAGATGGAGGCCGAGATCAAGGCCTCGGGCGTCGACCTCTTCGACGAGGTGGACGAGGAAGCCATCGCCGAGGTGCTCTCGGTGTGGACCGGCATCCCCGTCTACAAGCTCACCGAGGAAGAGACCGCCAAGCTCCTGCGCATGGAGGACGAGCTGCACAAGCGGGTCATCGGCCAGCAGGACGCCATCTCGGCGGTCTCCCGTGCGGTGCGCCGCACCCGTGCCGGCCTCAAGGACCCCAAGCGCCCCTCGGGCTCGTTCATCTTCCTGGGCCCGTCCGGTGTCGGCAAGACCGAGCTCGCCCGCACGCTGGCCCAGTTCCTGTTCGGTGACGAGCAGGCCCTGCTCACCCTCGACATGTCCGAGTACATGGAGAAGCACACGGTCAGCCGCCTGGTGGGTTCGCCCCCCGGCTACGTCGGCTACGACGAGGGCGGCCAGCTCACCGAGATGGTGCGTCGTAAGCCGTTCAGCGTGGTCCTCTTCGACGAGATCGAAAAGGCCCACCCGGACGTCTTCAACACGCTCCTGCAGATCCTGGAGGAAGGTCGCCTGACCGACAGCCAGGGCCGTTCGGTGGACTTCCGCAACACCGTGCTCATCATGACCTCGAACCTGGGCACCCGCGACCTGCGCAAGGCCAACCTCGGCTTCGCCAAGGTCGACGAGGCCGTCAGCTACGAGAAGATGAAGGAGAAGGCCAACGAGGCGCTGAAGGATCACTTCCGCCCCGAGTTCCTGAACCGCATCGACGAGGTCATCGTCTTCCACGAGCTGTCCAAGAGCGAGGTCACCGAGATCGTCGATCTCATGACGGCTCGCCTGGCCGTCCAGCTGGAGGCCCAGGGCATCGGCCTCGAGGTCACCGCCGACGCCAAGCTCCATCTGGCCGACAAGGGCTACGACCCCACCCTGGGCGCTCGCCCGCTGCGTCGTGCCATCCAGCGTCTGGTCGAAGATCCCATGTCGGAGCGCCTCCTGTGGAAGGAGTTCCGTGCCGGCGAGAAGATCATCGTCGACGTCGAACCCGATCCCGAAGCTCCCGGCGAGCAGCGGATCAAGTTCACCGCCGTCGAGGGCTTCGAGCCGCCTCCCGTCGAGGAGGAGTTCGTCACCGCCGACTGAGCGGCACATCTCCGGCCGAATCGTGGCGGGCCGGTCGCCGCAGTAGCATTGCTCGCCGTGCGGCCCCGAATCCCCAAGCGCATCGTCCTGTTCGTGGTCGCGCTGCTGGTCCTCGCCGGCTGCAACGTCCAGCTGGAAGTCAGCATCGACCTCGACGAGGACGGATCGGGCACTGTCAGCGCCGGCGCCGGCCTCGATGCCGAGGCTCGCGCACGGTTCCCCAACGTCGGCGGCCTGTTGGTCACGAGCGACCTGGCGGCCAGCGGCTGGGAGGTCTCGGACCCGATCGTCCGCAGCGACAACCGTGAGTGGGTCTCGGCCAGCCAGGCGTTCGACAACCCGTCGGAGCTCCAGGCGCTGCTGGACCAGCTGTTCGGCCCCGAGGCCGAGGTCTTCACCGGTTGGGAGGTGGTGCGAGCCGGCGACCGTACGTCGGAGAGTTTCGACGTCCTGGGGACGGTCGATCTCGAAGCCGGGCTCGACCTGTTCTCGGACCCCGCGCTGAATCCGCTGCTCGACACGCCGCCGCTGGGGCGGAGTGTCGACGAGATCGAGGCCGACATCGGCATTCCGCTCGAGGAGGCCGTCGACGCCCGGGTGGTCGTCGATCTGCCGACTGAGGGCAGCCGGCAGGAGTTCGACACACCGCTGGGCGAGACGACCACGATCATCGCTCAGGCGACCAGCGAGAACCGCGTCGCTCAGCTGCTCGGCTGGGTCCGGACCGCGTTGATCGCGCTGTTGGTGTTGTCGATCGTGCTCGCCGTCGTCAACTACCTGCTCGACCGTCGTGCCGAGCGGAACGCACCGCAGCGCCGGCCCCAACAGATGCGCTCCCGGGTCCCCGAAGGTCCGGACGGCCAGGCCGCCGAGCCGGCGGCGCCGCGTATGCAGATGCAGATGATCGTGCTCGATGCGCACGACGTCCTGTACGCGATGTCGTCGGACCCCGCGGAGCGCCTGATCCCGTTCATCCGTGACAACAAGGGGTCGGCGTCCGACGACGAGATCATCGAGCTGCACCGCCAGGCGACGCTCGGTCGGATGCACGCGGCGGCCTTCTGGCAGGCGGTGGGTGTCGAAGGCGACGCGAACGAGATCGACGCGAAGTTCCTCGCCGGCGTCCGGCTCCAGTCGGGTGCGAAGGAGTTCCTGCGCGAGATGCATCGCCGCGGCGTGCCGGTGGCCGTGATCTCCAACGACCTCGCCGAGTGGTCGTACCGGCTGCGGGACCTGCACGGTCTCTCCGGTGTGGCACCGTGGATCGTCAGCTCCGACATCGGCGTGCGCAAGCCCGATCCCGCGGCCTTCGAGGCGCTTCGGCGCCTCACCGGGGTGCCGTACCACTCGATCCTGGCCATCGACGGCCAGGTCCCGGCACTGGACATGGCGGCGTCGCTCGGGATGATGACGGCATGGTTCGCTCGGGAGGAACCTGCCGAGGGGGCCGAGCCGGGCCATGCCGTGGTCACCAGGTTCGGGGATTTCTTCCGCCGCCGCCGCCCACCCGAGCCACAACGCCGCCGCAGCCGCCTGTAGTCGGCTCCTGAAGTCGACTGGGTACAGCCCGAGTCCATCGCGTGGGAGCACCAGGGCATCCGGTGGACTCACGGTGACTGTTGCTGAGCCTCTTTGCTAACTATTAGCGAGTTGGCTTAGTGTCGCGAAACGCCATCGACGAAGGATGCAGTGGATCCATGAACCAGGAACCGTCATCGGAGTTGGTGATCTGCACCTACCGGGTCGACCCATCGAAGGAAGCCGACTTCCGATCGGCCTTGAGCTCGCATTGGCCGACGCTTCGAAAGCTCGACCTGGTGACCGAGCGGACGCCTCAACACTTCCGCAGCCTGGATGGCGATCGACCGACCTACGTGGAGATCTTCGAGTGGGTGCCCGGCGGCGCGGAGCTCGCGCATGACCATCCCGACGTCATCGCGATATGGGAGCCGCTCGTCGCTGCGTGCGAGTCCCGTGATGGCCGTCCTGCAGCCGAGTTCCCTCACTACGAAGCGCTCGCAGTGCTTTGATGCCGTCTGGAGGGCGGGGACAGCAGGATCTTGCCCAGCTCGAGGCGGTCTTCGGCGCATTGGCCAACCAGTCCAGGAGAACGATCCTGTCCATCCTGCTCGCTCGTGGGGGTTCGATGACCTCGGGCGAGATTGCGGAACGGTTCGACTGCGCGTGGCCGACGACGTCGCGACACCTGCGGGTCCTCGAAGATGCCGGCCTCGTCCACATCACCAGTACTGGTCGTGAACGGCGCTACGAGCTCGACCGAGACGCGTTGCGCCAAACGGCAATGCGGTGGCTCGAACGGTTCGATGCGGGAACCCGGGGCGCCGGGAAGTGACGGACCACAGGCAGTGCTGAACGACTGTCGTTGTCACACCCCCTCGGTACGGTCGCCCGATGGCGAAGACCAAGATCTCCTACCAGTGTGCGGACTGTGGCGCTGACCATCCGAAGTGGGCCGGGCAGTGCTCCGCGTGTGGCGCCTGGGCCACGCTCGAAGAGACCACCGAGGTGAAGGCCGTCTCCGGCGCACCCACGTCGGGCTGGACCGGTGGCGCGGCGATGCGTTTCGCTGATGTGGCCACGCTGGTGGACCCGGTGGTGCCGACGGGGGTGACGGAGCTGGACCGGGCGCTCGGCGGCGGGGTCGTCGCTGGTTCGGTCACGCTGCTCGGTGGCGAGCCGGGGATCGGCAAGTCCACCCTGTTGTTGCAGCTCGCCGCCTCATACAGCGCCCAGGGGCGGCGCGTGCTGTACGTGTCGGCCGAGGAGTCGGCGGCCCAGCTGCGCCGGCGCGCCGACCGTCTGGAGCTCCAGCTCGACGATGTGTGGGTCCAGGCCGAGACCTCGCTGCCGGCGATCCTCGACGACGTCAAACGTCTGGAGCCCGAGCTGTTGCTGGTGGACTCCATCCAGACGGTCTCCACGCCCACGGTCGCGTCGGTGCCCGGGTCGGTCACTCAGGTGCGCGAATGCGCGCAGGCGCTGCTCGACGTGGCCAAACAGTCATCCATCGCCACGGTCCTGGTGGGGCACGTGACCAAGGAGGGCACCCTGGCCGGGCCCCGGACGCTCGAGCACCTCGTCGACACCGTGTTGGCGTTCGAGGGCGACCGTCACCAGCGCCTGCGGTTCCTGCGGGCCGTGAAGCACCGCTTCGGGCCCACGGGCGAGCCGGGCGTCGTCGAGATGACGGCGCAAGGGCTGGTGGCGGTGCCCGACCCCAGCGGGCTGTTCCTCGCCGATCGGCACGAGGGCGCCACGGGGTCTGCGGTGGTTCCGGTCCTCGACGGGCACCGGCCCTTGCTCGTCGAGCTCCAGGCGCTGATCGTCGAGTCGCGCGCCGCCAGCCCGCGGCGAGCCGCGCAGGGCATCGACACCAACCGGGTGTCGCTCCTCCTGGCCATGCTCGAACGTCGATGTGACCTCCGGGTCCTGGGCAGTGAGGCCTACGTGTCGGTGGTCGGTGGGGTCCGCATCACCGAGCCCGGCGCCGACCTCGCGGTGGCGTTGGCCGTGGCGTCATCGGTGACCGACCAGCCGATCCCCGATGACCTCGTGGTGTGCGGTGAGGTCGGGCTCTCGGGCGAGTTGCGCCAACCCACCCAACTGGAGCGCAGGCTCGACGAGGCGGCCCGCCTCGGGTTCCGACGTGCCGTGGTTCCGGCCTCGGTCGACGGGCTCGAGCCCGACATCGAGCTTCTGCGTGCGGGTCACGTGGGGCAGGCCATGGCATTGGCTGGCCTGGGCGGAGCACTCCGCGCTGCGTGAGTCTCAGGCGTCGAGCACTCGGACGCTGGCCCGCGACTGTTCGCGCAGTTCGGCGCCGGGAAAGGCCCAGGACCACGAGTACACGAGCTCCGGTCCGTCCAGGGAGATTCGGATGGCGATGCGGAAGTCCTCGGCCGAGCCGCCACTGGTGAAGACGCCCGGCTCGCTCTCATGAAGGGCGGCGAGGCCCGGCAGTTCCTGGCACAGCACCGTGAGCACCGCGCCGCCCTCCATCGACGGAGCGAGCAGGGTCTGTTCGCGATGTTTGAGCTCCGGTCCGTCCCAGGCTTCGTAGGCGATGTCGCAACCCAGACCGTCGAGGCTGGGGGACACTTCGATGCGAGCCGTGAACGGTCCGCTCTCGGGGCCGTCCCCGGTTCCGACATACACCCCGGGAGCAGCCTGGAGGGCGGTCAGGATGCTGGAGGTCATCGCGGCCGCTCAGCGGGCTCGGATCTCGAGCTGTTGGCGGTTGGTGATGACGTAGGTGCGGTCGAGCTGTTCGAGCCAGCCGAGCTTGATGAACGACGCGATCGCCTTGTTCACACGCTCGCGGGATGCGCCCACCATGCCGGCGAGCTCCTCCTGGGTGATCGGCAGCTCGAACCGGTCCGATTCGCCGGCGAGCTCGAGCAATCGCTTGGCCGTGCGACCCGTGACGTCCAAGAACACCGAATCTGCCAGCGCGAGGTCCATGCTGCGGAGGCGCATGGCCAACATGTCGACGACTCGCCACAGCAACGCCGGATTCTGGTCATAGAGGTCGCGGACCGGCTCGTACGGCACAATCACCACCTCGGACGGCTCGAGGGCCCGAGCCCCCGCCGAACGGCCGCGCTTGTCGAACAGCGGCATCTCTCCGAAGAGATCTCCGGGCTCCATGAGGGCGACCACCGATTCGCGACCGTCGGGCGAGCGATTGCTGATGGCGATGCGGCCCTCGATCACGATGTAGAGATCATGGGGCTCGTCGCCCTCGAGGAACAGCACGTCGCCACGCCGGAGCTGTCGCAACTCGGAGGCGCCTGCGATCGGCGAGATCTCGGCCTCGTCCAGATCGGCGAACAGGTCGGCGGATGCGATGAGACTGGTATCGACCATGGTGATGCTTGAGAATAGTCCGGTGACCTCCGAGGGAGCCGATGTCTGGACCATCGTGGTGGCCGCCGGCTCCGGTCGCCGGTTCGGCGCGGACAAGCTCAGCGTGGCCATCGACGGCGACCGCACCGTGCTCGACGTGTCCATCGAGACCGCGCTCGAGGCCAGCGCCGGCGTGGTGGTGGTGGTTCGCTCGGACGATCCGTTGCTCTTCGCGACGCCGGTTTCTCGTCTCCGGTTCGTGGCCGGCGGCGAGACCCGTTCGGCATCCGCCCGCAATGGCATCGACGCCGTGCCCGACGACGCGGCCGTCATCCTCATCCACGATGCGGCCCGGCCGCTCGCCGGTCTCGACGTGTACCAGCGAGTGATCGAAGCGGTCCGCAGCGGCGCCGCGGCCGTGGTGCCGGCGGTGCCGGTGGTCGACACCATCCGTACCGTCGACGGTGATGTCGTCGACCGGGACCACCTGCGAGCGGTGCAGACGCCACAGGGATTTGCCGCGGGCGCGTTGCGGGCTGCGCACACGTCGGGTGCCGAGGCGACCGACGATGCGCAGCTGGTCGCCGCACTCGGCCACGACGTGGTGGTGGTGGAGGGGGACCTCCGTAGCCTCAAGGTGACCCGTCCGGTGGACATCGCCTTCGTGAAGGCGCTCTTGGAGGATCCCGAAGCGTGAACATGCGAGTAGGTCAGGGGTTCGACAGCCACCCGTTCGGCGACGACCCCGATCGTGCGATGGTGCTGGGCGGCGTGGTGATCGAGACGGACCGTTGCCTGGTGGGCCACTCCGACGCGGACGTGATCGCGCACGCGTGCGCGGACGCGCTGTTGGGCCCGGCCGGTCTGGGCGACATCGGCTCCTGGTTTCCCGACGACGACCCCGCCTACGCAGGCGCCGACAGCATCGAGTTGCTCGCCAAGGTGGTGGCGGCGGTGGCGGATGCCGGGTGGTGTGCCGTGAACATCGACTGCTCGGTCGTGGCGGAGGCACCCAAGCTCGCGCCGCACCGTGAGGCGATGCAGCAGCGATTGTCGGCCACCGTCGGAGGCCCCGTCACCGTGAAGGGAAAGCGGCCCGAGGGGTTGGGTGAGATCGACGGGATCGCCTGCTGGGCGGTCGCGCTGTTGGAGGAACGATGAGCGG
>CBDHFJ010000086.1:0-16645 GCA_965262315.1 Acidimicrobiales bacterium | reverse complement strand
GGCCGAGCGCATCGGCCTGGTTCGCCACACCGTGTTCGGGTCGATGTGGCGGGTGGCCACCGATGTCGAGGAGCACCTGGACTCCGCCTATGCCACGACCTACCTCGAGCCCCACACCGACTGCACCTACATGACCGACGCGCCCGGTACGCAGCTCTTCTGCTGCGTGGAGCGCACCGGGACCGGCGGCGAGAGCATCCTCGTCGACGGCTTCGCCGCTGCCGAGGAGCTGCGCCGTACCGCCCCCGAGCACTTCGAGACCCTCACCAGCGTCGTGGTCCCGGCCCGCTACGTCGAGCCCGGCGTCCACCTGCGTGCCGAGCGTCCGCCGATCCGCCTCGACCACCGTGGCCAGATACAGCAGGTGTCGTTCAACAACTACGACCGCGCACCGTTCTGGCTGCCCGAGCCCGAGATGTCGGCGTTCTACGAGGCCTACGCTGCGCTGCACGACCTGATCGTCGACGAGTCACGCTGGCTCGAGGTCCGCCTCGAGCCCGGTATGGCAGTCCTGTTCGACAACTGGCGCGTGCTGCACGGGCGCCGCGGGTTCACCGGGACGCGCGTGTTCCATGGCTGCTACCACGATCGAGACGAGATCCTCAGCCGACGTCGGGTGCTGGCTGGCTGACCGGCGTCAGCCGGCGGAGGGCATCCAGGCGGGGCGAGCGGCCTCGAAGGAATCGATCGACGACTCGTGGCGCATCGAGATGCCGATGTCGTCGAGGCCCTCGAGGAACCGCTGCCTGGTGGCCCCGTCGAGCGGGAACTCGGCGGACAGGCCGATGGCCGGAGCCTCGACCGTGCCGCGCTCGACGTCGACGGTGATCTCCAGCCCCGGGTCGGCCTGCACCGCAGCGAGCAGCTGTTCGCCCACCTCGGCCGACACCTCGACCGGGACCAGCCCGTTCTTCGTGGAGTTGTTCTTGAAGATCGGACCGAAGCGCGGCGAGATCACCGCGTCGAAGCCGTACTGCTGGATGGCCCACACGGCGTGCTCGCGGGAGGAGCCGGTGCCGAAGTTGGGACCACCGATCAGGATGTTCGCGCCCGCGTAGGCCTCGTCGTTGAGGACGAAGTCGTCGCCGTCGCGCCATTCCGAGAACAGGCCCTTCTCGAACCCGGTGCGCTCCACCCGCTTGAGCCAGTCGCTGGGGATGATCTGATCGGTGTCGACGTCGGAACGGTCGAGCGGCACCGCGGTGCCCTGAACGATGTGGACTGCTTTCACAGCGCCTCCGGGGTGGTGAAGTGGCCGGCGATCGCGGTGGCCGCGGCCACCGCCGGGGAGACCAGATGGGTGCGGCCACCACGGCCCTGGCGTCCCTCGAAGTTGCGGTTGGACGTGGACGCCGACCGCTCGCCGGGGGCGAGCTTGTCGGGGTTCATCGCCAGGCACATCGAGCAACCGGGCTCGCGCCAGTCGAAGCCGGCCTCGAGGAAGATCTCGTGGAGCCCCTCGGCTTCGGCCTGAGCCTTGACCGGGCCAGAGCCGGGCACGACCAGGGTACGGATGCCGTCGGCGACCTTGCGGCCCTCGGCCACGGCGGCGGCGGACCGCAAGTCCTCGATGCGGCTGTTGGTGCACGACCCGATGAACACCGTGTCGACGGCGACCTGGTTCATGGGCGAGCCGGCGGTGAGGCCCATGTACTCGAGGGCTCGACCGGCGGCTTCCTTCTCGGCGGCGTCTCCGAAGTCGTCGGGGCCGGGGATGGTGCCGTTGACCGGGATGACCTGACCCGGGTTCGTTCCCCAGGTGACGTGGGGGACGATGTCGGCGCCGTTCAGCACGACCTCGCGGTCGAAGGTGGCGCCGTCGTCGGTGCGCAGTTCCTTCCACGCGGCGACGGCGGCGTCCCAGTCGGCGCCCTTGGGGGCGTGCTTGCGGCCCTCGAGGTAGGCGAAGGTCGTCTCGTCGGGGGCGATCAGGCCGGCCTTGGCGCCGAACTCGATCGACATGTTGCACACGGTCATGCGGCCCTCCATCGAGAGCGCCTCGATGACCGGGCCCCGGAACTCGGCGATGGCACCGATGCCGCCGCCGGTGCCGACGGCGCCGAGGATGGCGAGTACGACGTCCTTGGCCGTGGAGCCGGCCGGCAGTTCGCCGTCGACCGTGATCGCCATCGTCTCCTGCGGGCTCTGGGGCAGGGTCTGGGTGGCGAGGACGTGTTCGACCTCGCTGGTCCCGATCCCGAACGCCAGGGCGCCGAACGCGCCGTGGGTCGACGTGTGGCTGTCGCCGCACACCACCGTCATGCCGGGCTGGGTGAGGCCCTGCTCGGGGCCGATCACGTGGACGATGCCCTGGTTGGGGTCGCCCATCGGGAACAGGGTGATGCCGAACTCCTCGGCGTTGGTGCGCAGCGTCTCGACCTGCTTGCGGCTGATCGGGTCGGCGATCGGCTGGTCGATGTCGGCGGTGGGGACGTTGTGGTCCTCGGTGGCCACGGTCAGGTCGGGGCGCCGCACCCCACGGCCCGACAGGCGGAGGCCGTCGAAGGCCTGCGGCGAGGTCACCTCGTGCACGAGGTGGAGGTCGATGTAGAGCAGGTCCGGCTCACCGTCGCCCGCATGGACGACGTGGTTGTCCCAGACCTTCTGACTGAGGGTGCGTGCCATGGGGACGCAGCCTACGGGTCTACGGTGTGGGAAGCGGCGTTGGCGTGGGGCCCGAGGTGGGCGGGGGTCGGTCCGGCAGCTCCCCGGCGATCGCTCGCGGCGTGGGGAACTCCTGAGGCGACGACGCGCAGGGCACCACCCCGACGGTCGACGCATCGAAGTCCGGGAGCTCCGAGGCCAGGAACCACAGCTGGAGCGGCGGGGCGGCGGGGTTGCGGAAGGCGAGCCAGCGACTGTCCGCCGTCCGCCCGGCGATGAGCAGGGGATTGGGGGCAGGCGTCTCGGTCACGGCCGCCGCGTCACCGGCGCACGCGTAGACGGGCACGAGCGCCACGGGCGTCGGTGTCGCCTCGGTGGCGACCTCGTCGTCCTCGTTGCGGGGATCGAACTCGTCGTAGAGCCACAGACCCGCGGCGACGGCGATGACGCTGAGCGTGATGGCGAGGAGTCCGCCGATGACCACTCGTGTCCAATCGGTGCCGAGGTAGTAGTCGCCGGGGTAGTACCCGTCCGCGTCCGGGCGCGGTCCCTGCCGTGGGGCGCGGCGGCCGAACGACGGCTGCACCGGCACCGGGGGACCGGCCGGGTACGCGCCGGCTCGATAGCCGCCCGCACCGTCGGGCCCGGTGGGCGGCGGGCGGTGGTGACTGAACGATGCGGCGCGTGGCGGCTGGTGCCGATCCAGTTCGACCGATGCCGTCGGAGTCGGTGCAGTGTCCCGGGCGCCACCGCCACCATCCGGGTACGGCGACTCCGCCGAGGTGATCGGCCCGTCGTTGTCCCCGTCGCTGTCCCGGTCGCCGGGCTCGGCCGGCTCGGTGGTGTCGTGGGGCTCGGTGTCGTCGGGCTCCGTGGTCAGCTCGGGGCTGTCGGGCGCGTCGAGGGGTTCCGCCTCGGGTCGGCGGGCCGCGGTCACGAACAGGTCGTCGGCCGCGCCGGGGTCAGGTCCTTCGTGCTCGTCGGCCATGGTGGGTCGGGGTCCGGCGGCGGGAGTCAGTCGATCGCAGTGATCTCCACGGCGAGCGTGCCGCCGGGGGCCTCGTAGTTGACGGTATCGCCCACCGAGGCTCCGATGAGGGCACTCCCCAGCGGGGAGCTCGGCGAGATCACGTCGAGGTCGTCGACGCGCTCCTCGATCGACCCCACCAGATAGCGCTCCACGTCGTCGTCGCCCTCGTACCGGATGGACACGACCGACCCGGCGCCGACGACGTCGCCGTCGCCGCTGTCCTCCACGATGACCGCGTTCTCGATCATCTGGGACAGGTGGGCGATCCGGCCCTCCATCTTGCCCTGCTCCTCCTTGGCGGCGTGGTAGTCGCCGTTCTCGGAGAGGTCGCCCAGCTCTCGCGCGGTCTCGATCTTCTTGGCGATCTCGACACGGCCGATCGTGGTGAGTTCGTCGAACTCGGCCTTCAGGCGGTCGAACGCCGCTTGGGAGAGCTGTTGTTGCTGAGCCATCGGGAAAGGTTATCGCCCGGCCGCGGGTGGTTTGCGGCCGCCTCACCGAGCGGGGGACAATTCGCCCGCATCGGCCGCAGCAGGGCGGCTTCGAGCCTCGGGAGAGAAGATCGACATGGCGCACAAGGTCGGAGTCATCGGTGGCGACGGGATCGGTCCCGAGGTCATCGCCGAGGGGTTGAAGGTGATTCGCGCCGCAGGGGTGGAGCTCGAGACCGTCGACTACGACCTGGGTGGTGCCCGCTACCTGAAGGACGGCACGATCCTGCCCGACTCGGTGCTCGAGGAGTGGCGAGGGCTCGACGTGCTCTATCTCGGCGCCGTCGGGACACCCGAGGTGCCGCCGGGGGTCATCGAGCGTGGGCTCCTGCTCAAGATGCGGTTCGACCTGGACCTCTACATCAACCTGCGCCCGTTCGTGCACGACGGCGGCGAGCACGGCGACCCACATGACTTCCTGGTGATCCGCGAGAACACGGAGGGGACCTACGCCGGCGAGGGTGGCCTCCTGCGCGCCAACACCCCCCACGAGATCGCCACCCAGGGCTCGGTCAACACCCGCATGGGTGTCGAGCGCTGCGTCCGCTACGGCTTCGAGCTGGCGCGCAGCCGCGAGAAGAAGCACCTGACGTTGGTACACAAGACCAACGTGCTCACCTTCTCGGGTGATCTCTGGGAGCGCACCTTCAACGAGGTGGCCACCGAGTACCCCGATGTCGAGACCGCGTACAACCACGTCGACGCCGCCTGCATCTACTTCGTGCAGGATCCCCAGCGCTACGACGTGATCGTGACCGACAACCTGTTCGGCGACATCCTCACCGATCTGGGTGGCGCGGTCTCGGGCGGCATCGGGCTGGCGAGCTCGGCCAACATGAACCCGGAACGCACCGCCCCCTCCATGTTCGAGCCCGTCCACGGCTCGGCTCCCGACATCGTCGGTACCGGCCAGGCCAACCCCACCGCCGCCATCTTGTCGGGCGCCCTGATGCTGGACTTCCTCGGCGAGGCCGACGCAGCTGACCGAATTCGAGCGGCGTGCGATGCTTGTCTGAACATGTCCGGCACCACCACCGAGATCGGCGACGCGATCTCGGCGAAGCTCTGAGGCGACTCCATGGCTGACGCTGATCCCTTCTCCGCCCCGTTCGGCACCCTGTTCGGGGACAAGATGACCATGGCCACGATGGCCGATGGGGTCTATGACTACCCCGGCCACGTCGTTCCGTTGGAGAACTTCTCGTTCCATCCGGCCACCCACGTGTTCCACTACGGCAGCGCGTGCTTCGAGGGCCTCAAGGCGCATCGCCAGAGCGACGGCTCGCTGGCGATCTTCCGGCTCGACGACCACGTCGCGCGGATGTGCCAGAGCATCGAGCGGCTCCAGATGCCGGCGCCGGACGCGTCGATCGTCCGGCAGATGATCGTCGACGCGGTCGAGGCCAACGCCGCCTTCACGCCCGAACAGCCCGGCTCGTTGTACATCCGACCCACGATGATCGGCACCACCGAGAACATCGGCGCCGCCGCCGTGCCCAGCGACACGGCCCTGCTGTACGTGATCTGCTCGCCGGTCGGTGACTACTTCGCCGGGGGCGTGCGGCCGCTGACGATCTACGTCGAGACCAAGGTGCCTCGAACGACGCCCCAATTCGGCATGGTCAAGAGCGGCGCCAACTACGCCATGGCGCTGGGCCCCACCCTCGCCGCCAAGAGGGACCACGGCGCCGACCAGGTGCTCTTCGCCACCGGCGACGACATCACCGAGACCGGTGCCTCGAACTTCTTCCTCGTCGACGACGACAAGGTCGTCACCCGCGCGCTCGACGAGTCGTTCCTGCACGGCGTCACCCGAGACTCGTTGATCAAGCTCGCCGCCGACCTCGGCTACGACGTCGAGGAGCGGCAGCTCACCGTTTCCGAACTCCAGGCATGGGCAGAAGCCGGCGGCGAGGTGTTCCTGTCGGGGACTGCAGCAGTTGTTGCTCCTGTGGGTACCGTTGTCGTCGACGACCGGATCACCGTCGGCGACGGCCAGCCCGGTCCGAACACCCTGAAGCTCCGCGACGCGCTGACCACGCTCCAGGTCGGCGACGCTCCCGATCCCCACAACTGGCTCACCCCCGTGGAGGGTTGATCCCATGCCCGCACCCCCTGCCGTCGAGATCTACGACACCACGCTGCGAGACGGCAGCCAGCTCGAAGGCATCTCGCTGACGGTCGAGGACAAGCTGCGGATCGCCGAGCAGCTCGACCGGCTGGGAGTGCACTACATCGAGGGGGGCTGGCCGGGCGCCAACCCCAAGGACGACGAGTTCTTCGCCCGGGCCAAGGACGAGCTCCAGCTCGAGAACTCGACGTTCGTGGCCTTCGGTTCGACCCGTCGGGTGAAGGGGAAGGTCGACGAGGACCAGACGCTCGAGAACCTGCTGGCCGCCGGGACCGAGGTGGTCTGCATCGTCGGCAAGTGCTGGGACTACCACGTGACCGAGGCGCTCCGAACCACGCTCGACGAGGGCGTGGCCATGGTGGCCGACTCGGTCGAGTACCTGGTGGCGCAGGGCCGCCGGGTCTTCTTCGACGCCGAGCACTTCTTCGACGGCTACAAGCACAACCCCGAGTTCTCGCTCCGCGTGCTCGAAGCCGCGGCCATGGCCGGCGCCGAGCGCCTGATCCTGTGCGACACCAACGGCGGCTCACTTCCGCACGACGTGACCGAGGCGGTCGAAGCGGTCGTGGCCCATGTCGACTGCGGTGTCGGTGTGCACCTGCACAACGACACCGGGTGCGGCATCGCCAATGCCATCGCCGGCGTGGTCGGTGGTGCGGTCCAGGTCCAGGGCACGATCAACGGCTACGGCGAACGCACCGGCAACTGCGACCTGATCCCGATCATCGCCAACCTGAGCCTCAAGATGGGCATCGAGACCATCCCGCAGGATCGACTCGAGCATCTCACGTCGGTCTCGCACCACGTGGCCGAGCTCGTCAACTTCACTCCCGCGGCCCAGCAGCCCTACACCGGCAAATCCGCCTTCGCGCACAAGGCCGGGCTGCACACGTCGGCCATCGCTCGTCGCCCCGACGCCTACGAACACATCGATCCCGAGCTGGTCGGCAACGGCACCCGGTTCGTGGTGTCGGAGATGGCCGGCAAATCCACGCTCGAGCTCAAGGCCAAGCAGATGGGGCTCGATCTCGACGGCAAGGCGCTGGCCGACGTCGTCGAGGCGCTGAAGCGGCTCGAGCACGAGGGCTACCACTTCGAGGTCGCGGACGCATCGCTCGAACTGTTGATGCGTGGCGCCGCCGGCTGGGAGCAGGACTTCTTCACCATCGAGTCCTTCCACGTCGACACCCACCACAAGGGGGCCGGCAGCCGGGCCTGGAACGACGTGTCGGTCGACGTCGACACCGAAGCGGTCGTGAAGCTCTGGGTTGCCGGTGAGCGTCTGGTCGGTATCGGCGAGGGCAACGGCCCGGTGAACGCCATCGACACCGCGCTCCGGTCGGTGCTGCTCGAACGCCTGCCCGCGCTCGGCCGCATCTCACTCACCGACTACAAGGTCCGCGTGCTCGACACCGACAAGGGCACCGGCGCGATCACCCGAGTCCTGCTCGACTCCACCGACGGGGAGAACAACTGGACCACCATCGGCGTCTCGGAGAACATCATCGAGGCGAGCTGGCAGGCCCTGATCGACTCCATCGTCTACGGCCTCCTCCTGGCGGAGTAGCCGAGCCCATGTCGGGCGTGTCGTTCACCCTGTTCGGGTTCCCCGTGCGCGTCCAGGCCTCGTTCTTCCTGGTCGTGATCCTGCTGGGCCTGTTCCCCGGCGCCACGGTGGCGACGGTCGCGATCTGGACGGCGGTGGCCGCGATCTCGATCCTGTGGCACGAGCTGGGTCACGCCTTCGCTGCTCGTCGGTTGGGGTCCGAGCCGACGATCGACCTGTACAGCTTCGGCGGGCTCACCCACTGGCAGCCGCGGGCGGACGCCTCCAGATGGCACTTGATCTCGGTCGCGCTGGCCGGGCCCTTCGCCGGGGTGATCCTGGGCGGGGTGGTGGCCGCGGTGGCGCTGGCGGCGGGGGGCTTCGGCACCGGCAATCTCCGGTTCTTCGTGATCGTGGTGCTCTGGATCAACCTCGGTTGGGGGCTGGTCAACCTGTTGCCCGTCCTGCCGCTCGACGGCGGCCACGTCCTGGCCGAGATGCTTCCCGGCTCTCGCGAACAGCGGTGGAAGCGGGCGAGCATCGTGTCGATCGTCACCGGCGTCGGTGCCGCGGTGGCGCTGATCATCGCCGGCTACATGTTCGCCGCGATCGTGTTCGGCTGGGCGGTGTTCACCAACATCGCGGCCATTCGGGCGCCTGCGCGCGCTCGGGCCGAGCAACAACGAGCCGAGGAGGCGCGCGCCACCCTCGTCGCGCTCAGCGAGCGCGAAGACGGCGCCGAGGACCGCGCCGTTGCCGTCATGGCGAAGCTCCCTCCCGGTGGCCAGTTGCAGTTCAAGGTGGCAGCGGTCGAGACCGCAGCGCTCTCGGGGCACGGCCCGGAGGCCCGCCGCCTGCTCGAACGCCTGCCCGGCCAGGTGCCACCCGGGGTCTACGCCCTCGTGGTCGCGTCGGAGACCTTCGGTCAGCGAGGTGTCGACGAGCTGGAGGAGATCTTCCATCGCGAGCCCGATCGGTACCACGCTCGCTGGCTGGCTTTCGGGCTGCACGTCGGCGGTCGGCTGGACGAGATGGTCGGTCAACTCCACCGTGTGCCGCCGGCCGACCGTCACCCCTCGGTGGTCGATGCGGCCGCCGACATCGCCGACTGGGCCGGCGACCCCCAGGTGGCCGCCGACCTGCGCTCCCTGGCGGTGTCCTGACGGGCACCAGGGTGCCGCTGCGGCCTCGGCACGCCGGTAGTCTGTCGCGGTGGCCGCACCGAATTACGTCCCCGTCCCCACGCCCGGCGAGAAGTACTACGAGTCGCCGCCGAGGCGGAACGACCCCTGGCGGGCCGAGCGTCCGGGCGACCTGACCGGCGGCCAGCCCCGCGGCGCCGGACTGGGCAGCCAGGGCCCCGATCAGGGGTACGCGCTCAAGCTCGTCCGGAGCTTCGAGGACCGGGTCGTGCTCCGGTCCGGTGAGCGCTGGGAGGACGCAGCGGCCGGCTGCGTGCTGGTGGCGCTGAAGCGAGCCTCGCTGTTCGGGCGGGCGCCGGTGGTCCACGATCTCGAGATCGCCTTCCGGCTCTTCGGGTTCCTCGACGACCCCGCGGACGACGAACTCGCGGACATCCGGGCCGAGGCCTTCGACCGGGTCGACAATCCCCACCACTACCTCGAAGCCCGACGGATCACCGATTCGGTCCCCGCCGAGACCCTGCGCCAGACCCCCAAACACATCGCGTCGGCACACGAGCGCGACTGGACCACGTTGATCGACGCTGACGTCCTCCGGGGCGACCACGGCGACGGCCACCACCACGACTGATGAGCTCCGTCCCCCGCGTCCGGTTCGCGCCGGCGCCCACCGGGTACCTGCACGTCGGCAGCGCACGCAGCGCCCTCTTCAACTGGCTCCATGCCCGTCGGCACGGCGGCTCGCTGGTGCTGCGGATCGAGGACACCAACGCCGAGCTGGCCACCCCCGAGTACTACGCCGCCATCACCGAGCCGCTGACGTGGCTCGGCATCGACTGGGACGAGGGGCCGTTCTACCAGTCGGAGCGAACGGAGAAGTATCTCGCCGCCATCGATCAGCTGGTCGCGTCGGGCGCCGCGTACCTGTGCGACATGACCCGCGAGGAGATCGAGGCCCGGAACGCGGAGACCGGGTTCAAGGGGGGCTACGACGGATACTCGCGGGATCGAACCGACATCGTCGACGGTCCAGGGGTGACCGTCCGGTTCCGCACGCCAGACGAGGGCCAGGTCGTGATCGAGGACCTGGTCCGGGGCACGGTCACATTCGACAACGCGGAGCTCGAGGACTTCGTGATCCGGCGAGGCAACGGCACACCGGTCTTCCTCGTCGCGAACGCCGTCGACGACGCAGACATGGGCATCACCCACGTGGTGCGGGGCGAGGACCTGCTCAACACCACCCCGAAGGTGCTCCTGTTGTGGGATGCCCTGGGCTTCGGCCCGCACCCCACCTACGCCCACCTGCCCCTCCTCGTGGGGGAGGACCGCAAGAAGCTGTCGAAACGCAAGGACTCGGTGGCGCTCGCCGACTTCGAGGCCGAAGGCTTCCTCCCCGAGGCGATGGCCAACTACCTGGCGCTGCTCGGTTGGGGTCCCAAGGACGAGGTCGAGGTCCGACCGATGGCCGAGATCATCGAACTGTTCGACCTCGCCGATGTCAACAAGGCCCCGGCCTTCTTCGACATGAAGAAGCTGGAGCACGTGAACGGTGAGTACATCCGGGCCCTCTCGGCCGACGAGCTCACCGAGCGCCTCGAGCCCTGGCTGGGGGAGTGGGATCGCGGCGTCATCCGTCAGGTGGCCCCGCACGTGCAGGAGCGGCTCCGTCGGCTCTCCGACATCGGTCCGCTGGTCGATTGGTTGTTCACCGAGGACGCACCGGCCGAGACCGACGAGAAGGAACTGAGCAAGATCGCCAAGGCGATGGGCCACGAGGACGTCCCCGCGGTGCTGGATGCGGCCATCGAGGCGCTGAGCGACTGTGACTGGGACCCCGAGACGCTCGAGGGCCTGGTGCGCAAGGTCGGGGACGACCTCGGCGCCAAGTCCCAGGTGCCGGTCCGCATCGCCGTCACCGGCCGGCGGGTCGGCCCGCCCCTGTTCGAGCCCATGGCGTTGCTCGACCGCGAGGTGGTGCTGCACCGACTGCGGGCTGCCCGCGCGACGATGGGCGGGTGAGCGAGCCCGTTCGTTGGTCCTGGCGGCGCATCGCCGTCGTCTCCAGCGTCGGCGTGTTCCTCCTCGGGTTCCTGTACGTCGCGGTCACGTTCACTCAGGTCTGGCTGGCCAGCCGCGGTGACGACGCGCGGCCGGTGGACGCCATCGTCGTGCTCGGGGCAGCGCAGTATGACGGCCGCCCATCGCCGGTGCTGGAGGCCCGGCTCGACGCAGCGCTCGCGCTGTACCGGGACGACCTGGCTCCGGTGATCGTCACCACGGGTTCCAATCAGGAGGGCGACCGGTTCACCCAGGGGTTCACCGGGTTCACGTATCTGCGCGACCAGGGTGTTCCGGAGACCGATCTCCGCATCGTCGTCGACGGCACCAACACCTTCGAGGAGTTGAACGCCACCGCCAACGTGCTCCGGGAGGAAGGGCTCGGCCAACGGGTGCTGTTGGTGAGCGACCCGTACCACGCGCTCCGCGCGGTCGAGATCGCGCGGGAGGTCGGCCTGGAGGCGTGGTTCTCGCCCACCGACCTCGACTCGTCGCTGCGGCAGCTGGTACGCGAGACCGCCGGTGTGTCCGTCGGGCGCCTGGTCGGGTTCCGGCGCGTCAGCAACCTCAGCTGAGCGGGCGGTGCTGCCGGGTCACGTCGCCAGCGGGTCAGCCACGACTCGGTTGCGGCCCGACTGCTTGGCGCTGTAGAGCGCCTCGTCGGCCCGCCGGGCGATGACTTCGGGGCCGGTCACGGGCATGCTCGAGACCCCGACCGAGACGGTGAGTCGGCCGCCCGGCTGGGTCTCCTCGCCCGCGATCGGTGCTGCCTCCACCGCGCGCCGAACCCGCTCGGCGACCGCGCTGGCCTCGCCCCGGGTGGCGTGGGGCAGCAGGATCGAGAACTCCTCGCCGCCGTACCGGTAGACGATGTCGTCCTCGCGGACGTTGCGGGCGATGATCTCGGCGACCGCCATCAGGGCTTCGTCGCCGGCGGCGTGGCCGTGGGTGTCGTTGTACTGCTTGAAGTGGTCGACGTCGAGCATGGCGAACGCGACCGGCGAGCCGTCCTCGATCGACGCGCGGACGGTCTCCTCGAGATCCTGGTCGAGGCGACGGCGGTTCCCCAGCTTCGTCAGCTCGTCGACGAGGGCCAGCTGAGCGACCGAGCCCAGCCGGTCCACGTTGGTGAGCGCTGCACCGACCGAGGGCGTCAGCTGCTCGAGCGCGTCCCGAGCGTCGGTGCCGAACATCCCGCTGTCGCGGGAGACGGCCAGGACGCCGACGACCGCGCCGTTGGCGATGATGGGCACGGCGAGGACCGACTGTGGTCGGCTGCCGAGCAGCGGGTCGTCGGCAACCTCGATGTCGATGGGTGTGCCCGTCTCGACCACCCGCTGGAGCGCGGAGCCGACGACCAACGTGGTGCTGCCGACGCGGTAGAGCCCGGCGCCCTTGGGTCGGGCCACCACGGCACGCCGGGCGCCGGTGGCGGTGACCGCGGTCCCGCAGGCCACCGCGGCGACGGCGCCCTCGGAGTCCGCGTCGATCAGGCGACGCAGCGCCTCGTCATCCAGATGTGGGCGGCGACGACGTCGGCCACCGAGCCTCCACATGGTCCCCGCCACGAGCACGGCTGCGACGGCGATCGCGGCCGGGAGCAGCCAGCCGGGTGTGCCGCCGGCCTCGGGCGCCGCATCCGCCCTCGGAGGCTCGGTCGCGACCTCCTCCCGGGCGCCGTCGACGCCGGCCGACGTCTCGGCGGCCTCGGCGACGGGCTCGCCGGTCTCGGCGTCGGGCTCGCCGGCTTCGCCGTCTGGTTCGCCGGTCGGCTCGGCCTCGAGGACGACCTCCGGGACGATGAACGTCCCGGGGGACTCCCGGACGATCTCGGCCAGTCCTTGGGGGAAGGTGAACAGCTCGAGCTTCCGTTCGAAGCCGACGAACTCGAGCCCGCGGTCGTCGGGGCCGAGCAGCTTCGCGGTGCCGCTCGAGAGCAACGAGCTGAGCGCCGCCATGTAGGGCTGGACGGGCACGACGCGGTCGCCGTTGTCGATCCCGATCTTCCAGTCAGCGGGGAGGTCGCCGAGCGCGTCGGTGGTGGACGGCGGGAGTTCGACGCCGGTGCGGAGGATCTCCCCCTTGATCTGGTCGAGGATCTGATCGACCTGTTCCAGCCCGGACAGGAGCTGCTCACGGTCGAGGGACGAGAGGGCGTCGCGGTACTGGTCGGCGATCTGGTTGATCTCCGGGTTGCGCTCGATGACGTCCAGCTGCGTCAAGAGCGCGATCTCGTCCAAGAGGAACAGCAGCGCCTCTTCAGTGAGGAACGGCGGGACGTCCCAGGCCTCGGTGTCGACGAGCTTCTGATAGTCGACGATCTGGTCCGTCGAGAAGCGGGTCGTCACCTCGTTTCCGGTGTCGGGGTCGACCAGGGTGTCGGTCTGTTCGTCGTAGAACAGGTCGACGGCCTCGAGATAGGTGATGTCGCCGCCGATGTCCTCCTGCGCGCGGGCGTCACCGGCGAAGGCGCCGGCCAGAGAGGCCACGACCAGGGAAATCCCCGCCAGGGAACGATGCATCCCGGCTCCATCGGCAGTGCCGTACGTGCACATGAGGATGTGGAACACTCCACCCGTGAGCTCGCGAGTCGAAGATCTCCTGCGTCAGATGACGGTGGACGAGAAGGCAACACTGGTGGTCGGTCGAGGCATCTGGGACACCCACCCCATCGAGCGCCTCGACGTGCCATCGGTCGTGGTCACCGACGGGCCGAATGGTGCGCGTGGCGGCGGGCTGATGGGGACCGGGACGCCGACCGCCTGCGTGCCGGCGGGTTCGGTCCTGGGTGCCACATGGGACCCCGAGCTGATCGAGCGCGTGGGCGTCCTCCTCGGTGACGAATCGGTGGCCAAGGGAGCGCACGTCCTGCTGGCGCCCACGATCAACCTGCACCGCAACCCGCTGGGTGGCCGGAACTTCGAGTGCTACTCCGAGGACCCGTACCTGACCGGGGTCATCGCCACGGCCTTCGTGCGTGGGGTCCAGTCTCGGGGCGTGGCGACGACACCCAAGCACTTCGTCGGGAACGACTCCGAGTTCGAGCGCAACACGATCGACACCCAGGTCGACGAGCGCACGCTCCGGGAGGTGTACCTGCGGCCATTCGAGATGGTGGTCCGTGACGCCGATGCCTGGGGGATCATGTCCTCCTACAACCGCCTGAACGGCACGTTCGCCTCCGAGCACCACTGGTTGCTCACCGAGGTGCTGCGCGACGAGTGGGGCTTCGACGGGCTGGTCGTGTCCGACTGGTTCGCCGCCCGGTCCACCGCGGCATCGGTAAGGGCAGGTCTGAGCCTGGAGATGCCGGGCGAGGGTCGGTTCTACGGCGCCGAGCGCATCAACGCCGCGATCGAGGCCGGCCAGATGGACGAGGAAGATCTGAACAAGATCGCTCGGGACGTCCTGGTGCTGGCCGAGCGCACCGGGGCCTTCGACGCACCGGGCGGCGGCCCGGAGAAGGAACTCGATCGGGTCGAGGACCGCGAACTGGTCAAGGAGGCCGCGGTTGCCGGCACGGTCCTGATCCGCAACGACGGGGTCCTGCCGCTCGATCCGGCCACGGTGTCGAGCCTGGCCGTCATCGGCCCGAACGCGTCCGCGGCCAAGGTCATGGGGGGCGGCTCGGCCACGGTGCGCGCCTATCGCACCACGAGCCCACTGGAGGCGCTGCAACGACGTCTGCCGGACGTCGACGTCCGGTACGCCAAGGGATGCGACATCGATCGCTCCACCCCGCCGTTGCGATCCCCGATGTTGTCCGAGCCGTTCCGGGTGGAGTGGTTCGCCGGCCGCGAGCTCGCCGGAGATGTCCTGGCGACGAGCACGTCCTCCTCGGGACGCTTCACGTTCTTCGGCATCCCGGTCGAGGGCGTGCCCGCCGAAGCGTTCTCGTTCCGGGCGACGGGGACCGTCTCGCCCACCGTCTCCGGAGCGCACGCCCTCCGTCTGGTTCAGGCGGGCCGCGTCCGCGTGCTGTTGGACGGGGCGGTGGTGCTCGACGCCACCGAGGGCGACTACGAGACCGGCGACGAGTTCTTCGGGTTCGGAAGCGTCGAGATCGAGGCCATGGTCGACTTGGAGGCTGGCCGCGATCACGAGCTGGTGATCGAGTACAGCAACCAGGGTGCGGTGCTCCTGGCCGGCATGCGCCTGGGCGTGGTGGCCACCGTGGAGCAGGATCTGCTCGGTGACGCCGAGCGTCTGGCCGCCGACTGCGACGCCGCCGTGGTCGTGGTCGGCACCAACGACGACTGGGAGACCGAGGGCCGCGACCGCGACCTGTTCGAGCTGCCCGGCGATCAGGTCGAGATGATCCGCCGGGTGGCGGCCGTGAACGATCGCACGATCGTGGTGGTCAACACCGGGGGTCCCCACGCCCTCGACTGGTTGGACCTGCCCGCCGCGGTCCTGAGCGTCGGCTTCGCAGGCCAGGAGATGGGTGACGCCCTGGTGGACGTGCTGGTCGGGTTGGCCGACCCCGGGGGCCGCATGCCGACCACCGTTCCGGCGCGATACGAGCACTCACCGGCGTACCTGAACTACCCCGGAGAGAACTCGGTCGTGCGCTACGGCGAGGGCCTCTACGTCGGCCATCGCTTCTTCGACGCCCGCCACATCGAGCCAGCCGTCGCCTTCGGCCACGGGCTGTCCTACGCGACCTTCGCCTGGGGCTCCCCGCGGGGCCCCGAGACGGTGGCCGCCCATGCCGCCACTGAGGTGGTCATCGAGGTCGACGTGACCAACACCAGCGACCGGGCCGGGGTCGAGGTCGTCCAGGTCTACGTGGAGGCGCCCTCCCACTCGCTGCTGCACCGGCCTGTTCGTGAGCTCAAGGGGTTCGCCAAGGTCGAGGTGGCCGCCGGTGCAACCGTCACCGCTCGGATCCCGCTGGACGACCGGGCGTTCGCGTACTTCGACCCCGGCGATCCGGTGTTCGACGAACTCGCGGGGATGATGCCAGTACCGGCGGAAGCCGGTCGGCGCCACACCGAGCCCGGCTGGTACACCGAAGCCGGCGTGTATCGGCTGGTCGTGGCCCGGTCGGCCATCGACCACGAGGACCATCTGGACATCACCGTCACGGGCGACGACCACCGGGAGCCGCTCCGACCGTGAAGCTCGCCGGCGGTCGTGACTTCCGCCTGATCCTCGGTGCCGGCATCGTCTCGCAGCTGGGCGACTGGTCCGCCCGCCTCGCGCTGGCGCTGCTGGTTCTCGAACGCGGAAACGGGCCCGCGATCGTCGGCGTCGTCGGGATGCTCTTCACGTTGCCGTGGCTGGGGCCGGGCCAGCTGCTCACCGCCTGGTCGGCTCGGTTCCCCCGACGCACGGTCATGGTGGTCGCAGACAGCCTTCGCGCCGTGGTGTTCCTGGCGATCGGCCTGGCGGATCTCGCGACGGCTCCGATGTTGGTCCTCGTCGCCATCGCCGCGATGGCCGACCCGGCGTTCGAGGCCACCAAGTCGGCCCTGATCACCGATGTGGTGTCGAAGCAGGAGTACGCGAACGCGATCCAGAGCATCCACGTGACCAACCAGTCGTCCTCGCTGCTGGGATACGGCCTGGGCGGGTTGCTGGTCGGTCTCGTGGGGGCCGACACCACGCTCACACTGAACGGGCTGTCGTTCGCGCTGA
>CBDHFJ010000085.1:0-11336 GCA_965262315.1 Acidimicrobiales bacterium | reverse complement strand
CGGGAAGCGACCGAGATACTTGCGCTTCTCACTCGGTCGACCCCGACGTCTTCGGATGGGTGTTGGCCAGGCGGAAGCCGGCGGCTTCGGCCCGTTCGGGCGTGTCGAACCAGACCTCGGCGATGGTGGCCTTGTAGCTACGGCTGTCGGGCCGGTGGTACAGCATCGAGTCGGCGTTGCCCTTGATGGTGAAGCCCGCAGGGGCACCGTTGTCGGGCAGCGGGGCGTGCGACCCCTCGCCGTAGGGCTGCTGGTCCTGGTCGATCACGGCAGTCGCGGTGCCGGCGGCCGAGGCCGCGGGCGCATGGTCGGACTCGCCGACGAGGGGCCGGTGGCCGTGGCCGTGGTCGCCGCCGATGTGGCGCGAGGCGATGTGGCCGGTGGTGACGTGATCGAGCAGGAGGTCGACGTCCTCGCCGGCGTCGTCGCCCAGGGCCTCGGCACCGCCCACGATCTCCATGATCTCGGTGGTGATGGCGTCCTGGCGGGCCCGGGACAGCGCCCGGCCCAGCTTGACGATGAGCTCCTCGGCGTTGTCCGTGGCGGCCTTCATGGCTCGCTGCCGGTTGGCGTGCTCGGAGGCTGATGCGTCGAGCAGCGCCGAGAACAACCGGCTCTCGACGTAGCGGGGCAGCAGCGCCTGGAGCACACCCTCGGGTGAGGGCTCGAACTCGAACTCGGCTTTGGCCTCGGCGGTGCCACCGCCGGCCTCGGCGACGACGGACATGGACTCGAGCGGCAGGAAGCGGCGGACCGCGACACGCTGGGTGCCCATGGAGACGAACTCCTGGTAGGTCAGCACGACCTGTTGGACCTCGTCGGCCTCGAACATCTCGCGCACGGTGCCCGCGACCTCGCGTGCCATCTCGTAGGTGGGCGAGTCGGTCATGCCTCCGAAGAACGAGTGCACGTCGTAGTTCCGGAACGTGAAGTAGTCCCGGGCCTTCTTGCCGATGAGGACCAAGCGGTAGTCCTTGCCCTCGGTCTGGGCCGCCATGACCTCACGCTCGGCGGCACGGATGACCGACGAGTTGAACGGACCCGCCAGACCTCGATCGGAGGTGAGCACCACGTAGGCGATGCTGCGGATGTCGTCGGCCTGGCGCAGCAGCGGGTGGTCGACCGCGGTGCCCTGGGCCGCCAGGTCCTCGATGACGCCGGTGATGCCGGCCGCATACGGGCGCGCTTCGTTGGCGCGCTGCATGGCCTTGACCACGCGGGTCGCGGCGATGAGCTCCATGGCTCGGGTGATCTTCTTCGTCGACTGGACCGAATTGATCCGGCGACGAAGGATGCGTTCCTGGCCTCCAGGCACGGCGTCTGCTCCTCAGCGTCCTCTGGTGTCCTCGGCGTCCGCTCAGCCCTCGCCCTCGGGACGGGCGATGTCCTCTTCGGGCAGCGTGACATCGGAGTCGACGACACTGGTCTCGGCGTCGGCCTGGGCCTCGGGGTCGACGTGGATGCCACCGGGGCCGCCGGAGCCCTCGAAGGACTGCGCGAAGGCCTTGACCGCGGCATCGAGCGCGTCTTCGTCGACCGATCCCTCGCTGGTGATCTGGGCGAGGATGCCGGGGTGTGACCCTTCGACGTGGTCGAGCAGACCCTGCTCGAATGCCGCGACGTCTTCGACCTCGATGTTGTCCAGGTAGCCACGGGTACCGGCGAACAGCGACACCACCTGCTTCTCGACCGACAGCGGCGAGTTGATGCCCTGCTTGAGCAGCTCGGTGAGGCGGTAGCCACGGTCCAGCTGGGCCTGCGACACGGCGTCGAGATCCGAACCGAAAGCGGCGAACGCCTCGAGCTCACGGAACTGCTGGAGGTCGGACTTGAGCGTGCCCACGGCGGTCTTCATGGCCTTGATCTGGGCGGCCGAGCCGACTCGGGACACCGAGATGCCGACGTCCACGGCGGGACGCACACCGGACTTGAACAGATCGTCCTGCAGGAAGATCTGACCGTCGGTGATGGAGATCACGTTGGTGGGGATGAACGCCGAGACGTCGCCGGCCTTGGTCTCGATGACCGGGAGGGCGGTGAGGCTGCCGGCGCCGAGCTCGTCGCTCAGCTTGGCGGCGCGCTCGAGCAGGCGGCTGTGCAGGTAGAAGACGTCGCCGGGGTACGCCTCGCGACCAGGCGGGCGGCGCAGCAGCAGCGACATCTGGCGGTAGGCCTCGGCCTGCTTGGAGAGATCGTCGTAGATGACGAGGGCGTGCTCGCCGTTGTCCATCCAGTGCTGGCCCATGGCGCAGCCGGCGTACGGGGCGAGGTACTTGAACGGTGCCGGATCGGAGGCCGCAGCCACCACGACGACGGTGTAGTCCATGGCGCCGAAGCTCTCGAGCGTGGCCACGGTCTGGGCCACGGTGGAGGCCTTCTGACCGACCGCCACGTAGATGCACTTCACGCCCAGACCCTGCTGGTTGATGATCGTGTCGGTGGCGATGGTGGTCTTGCCCGTCTTGCGGTCGCCGATGATCAGCTCGCGCTGGCCACGACCGATCGGGATCAGCGAGTCGATGGCCTTGATACCGGTCTGCATCGGCTCGTGCACCGGCTTGCGACCCATGATGCCGGGGGCCTGGATCTCCATGCGGCGCTGGGTGGCGCCGGCCAGCGGCCCCTTGCCGTCGATGGGCTCACCGAGTCCGTTGACGACACGACCGAGCAGGGCGTCGCCGACGGGCACGGAGAGGATGTCGCCCGTGGAGCGCACCGACTGACCCTCCTGGATGTGGGTCACCTCGCCGAGGACCACGGCGCCGATGCTCTCTTCGTCGAGGTTCAGCGCCAGGCCGATGGTGCCACCCTCGAACTCGAGCATCTCGTTGACCGCGGCGTCGGGCAGGCCCGACACCCGGGCGATGCCGTCGCCGACCTCGATCACGCGACCCACCTGGGTCTGCTCCACCGAGGGGGTGAAGCCCTCGAGGTTCTTCTTGAGCGCGGCGGCGATGTCGCCGGTGTTGATGGTGAGTTCAGCCATGTCAGCTCTGTTTCTCTGGTGCTCGGTCTTCGGTTTGGGTGTGCAGTGGCGGTCGGCGCTCCGGCCCGGACCGCAGCGTCAGAATGCTTCTCGGAGTTGGGCGAGGCGGGTGCGGACGGTGCCGTCCATCACCGTGTCGCCGATCTGGGTCACGATGCCGCCGACCACAGAGGGGTCGACCTCGACCTTGACGTCGATGTCTGCGCCGTGGGCCCTGCTCAGTGCGGCCACGAGACGGGTGTGCTGGTCCTCGGTGAGGGGCACGGCGGTACGGACCCGTGCGACGTCCCGACCGCGGCGCCCCGCGCTCAGCTCGACCACCTTGTCGGCGATCTTGGAGAGATCCCCCGAGCGGCCTGCGCCGACGGCCATCGACACGACGCCGACGGTGGCAGGGCTGGCCTTGCCGCCGAGGAGATCCTCGACGATCTGCTGGCGGCGAGCAGCCTCGATGCGCTGATCGGTGAGGGCCGAACGGAGCTCGTCGTTGCCGTCGAGGGCACGGGCGAAGCGGAACAGCTCGTCGGCCACTTCCTCGCCGGCGCCCTCTGCCTCGGCCACCGCCAGGACGGCGTGGGCGTAACTGGTCACTCGATCACTCATGCCGAGCCTCCGACCTGCTCGATGTAGGACTCGATGAGCGACGTCTGCGTCGCATCGTCGAGGTTGGCGATGGCCACTTCCTCGGCGGCGGCCAGTGCCTTCGCGGACACCTCGGCCTCGATGTCGGCGGCGAGCTGGGCTCGCATGCCCTCGACATCGGATGCGGCGCGCTGACGGATGGCGGCAGCGTCGGCCTCGGCCTTGGCCGCTGCGTCGACCTTGAGCTTGTCGGCCTGGGCCCGTGCCTGCTCGACGAGCTGGCGGCCGTCGGCTGCGGCGTCGCCCAGCTTCGCCTTCAGCGCTGCCACCTCGGCGTCGGCCTCGGCCTGTGCCTGTTCAGCAGCGGCGAGCTGGGAGGCCACCTCTTCGCCGTGGTCGCCCAGGGCCTTGGAGATGACCGGACTCAGCTTCCACACCATGAACGCGAGCACGATGAGGAACGCAGCGCCACCGAACCAGAGCTCTTTGATGTCCGAGGGAATGAACTGCCCGTTGGGGCCCTCGGCAGCGAGCGTGTGCAACAGACTCATGCGTCACCTCCGAGTGCACGGTCGACGATTGGTCGAGCCGATCCCGCGTCGACGGAACGTCCGAGCACCGTCGATGCGGCGCCTGCGGCCACCGCGGCGACGTCGTCGCGGAGCGACCCCAGGGCCGTGCTGCGGGCGGCGGCGATCTCGGCGCTCACGCCGGCTCGGAGCTCGGCGGCCTCGGCCTCAGCCGCTCCGATGACCTCGGCGCGAGAGGCGTCGGCCTCGGCTCGGGCGGCGTCGAGAATCGAGGCTGCCTCGGTTCGGGCATCGGCCATGGCGGCGTCGTAGTCCGCCTGGGCCGTCCCCATGTCGGCAGATGCGTTGTCGGCGGCGTCGCGTGCAGCAGCGATCGTGGCCGCGCGCTCGGCGCGGACTCTCTGGATCGGTGGCAGCAGCACGTACTTCATCGCGGCCCAGAGGGCCACGAAGAAGATGAAGGCGTAGAGCATGTCGAACCCGGTGGGCAACACCGGGTTGACGGTCTCTTCTTCTTTTCCTTCTTCGCCTTCTTCGACGGCGACGAGGGCAAACTCCTCGTCGCCGACAATTTCGCCGAGCGTTAGGTCATAGACCAACACGCATGGCTCCCTTCGGCTCGGGGACCCACCCGCCGGACACTGCGTCCGCTGCGGGGGTCCGGGATGATCAGACGAACTTCAGGAGGATGAAGACCACGAAGCCGATGAGGGCCAGGGCCTCGGTGAAGGCGACGCCCAGGAACATGGTGGTCTGGACCTGGCCGGCAGCCTCGGGCTGACGGGCGATGGCCTGCACGGCCTGGCCGACGAGGTAACCGATGCCGAGGCCGGGGCCGATGGTGGCGACGGCGTACGCGAGACCAGCCATGCCGGCGGCCTCGACGTTCTGCGCATCAGCTGCGTCGACGCCCTCGAGGAGCTGGGCCAGGGTTGCGAGGGTGCTCATTGGGGATTCTCTCTCCTTGGATTGGGCTGCGTCGCCTCGACGAGGCGACACACTGGTTGTCTTGTGTGACGAGCGTGTGGACTAGTGCGACGGATGCAGGGCGCCGCCGATGTACACGGCGGCCAGGATCGCGAACACGAAGCCCTGGATGAAACTGACGCCGATCTCGAAGGCGGTGAAGGCGATGAGCCCGGCGAAGGCGCCGAGCCACGGCACGATCAGGGCCGACGCTTCGAAGGTGGCGATGCTCAGCACGCCGAAGGTGATGAGCAGGATGTGGCCGGCGAGCATGTTGGCGAACAGACGAACGGCGTGGCTGAAGGGCCGGACGATGAACGTCGAGAGCAGCTCGATGGGCGTGATCAGGATGTACAGCGCCTTGGGCACACCCGGCGGGAACAGGACCTCTTTGATGTACTCGCCGCCGTGGTGCTTGACGCCGACCGAGATGAACATCACCCACGAGATCAGCGCGAAGACGAGCGGCGGGCCCATGCGGGCGTTGAGCGGCATCTGGAAGAACGGGATGACCTCGAAGAGGTTGCCCAGCGAGATGAACACGAAGAACGAGAGCAACAGCGGGACGTAGCGCTCGTAGCCCTGACCGATGCCGGGCTTGGCGATGCTCTCTTCGACGAACCGCACGATGGATTCGACGAAGGACTGGAACTTGCCCGGGATCATGTCGGCCTTCGACACGGCGAAGATCAGCGCCGGGACCGCGAAACAGATCAAGGCGATCAAGCTGATCTTGTTGAAGTTGATCGCATCGATGATGTTGGGCCACTCGACGAGGTTCTCGACGGGCGGGAACTCGACCCCTCCACCCTCTGCGGCTACGGCGGCGAAGATGCTCACGGCTGTGAGTGCTCCTTCTTGTTCGTGTCGTTCGTGTCGTTCGTGTCGTTCGTCTCGCTGGGGACACCGTCACTGGCGTCGGTGTCGGCGTCGTCGGTCACGGTGGGCTCGGAGACGACGGGCCTGAACGCGCTGGACTCCGTGGTCTGGCCGCCGACGCCGGGCTTCAGCCCGGGGTAGGCCATGGACAGCGACACGTAGCGCAGTTCCCAGAACAGCAGCCCCAGGTGCGTGACGATCAAGGTGAGGCCGAGCGCGAGCAACTCGATCCAGCTCACGTCCCGCACCAGGTACACGGCGACGAAGATGACGCCGAGGCGAATGAGGAAGCCGAAGAGCACGCCGGCCATGAGCAGGGCGAGCGAGATCCGAGAGGTGGCGGCGATGATCCCCGCTGCGATGGCGAAGTTGGCCAGCACCAGGGCCATGCCGTAGGCCACCGAGTAGAGACCGTTCATGCCCCAGATGGCGGCACCGACACCCAGCAAGACCGGCGCTGCCCACAGGCCTCGCCGAACCAGGTCGCGAGCGATCTGCGCGACCGGTGACGGTCCTTCGAAGCGGGTGAGGTGCGGGTCCGCGGCGGTCACGACACCTCACTCGACCGAGCGTGCTCCGCCATGGCGTGCTTGTAGCGGTAGTAGATGCTCAGCGCTGCGCCGATGAAGCCGGTGAAGGCGAAGAGGACCATGAACAGGGGCGTGGTCCCCGTCGACCGGTCGACGAGGAGGCCGATGAGGCTGAAGATCACCGCACCGATCACCAACTCGAACGAACCTGATGATCGGTGCACCGAGTTTGTGATGTCGCTTCGTTGCGAACTGTCCACGGGGCCACCTCTGTGCCGCACGCAATCTGCTCACGCGGGCCAGAAGACCCTACCCCTTGTGACTGCGTTCTCAAAGTCAAACTTTCGCGATTTTTTATCCCCGGCGATGACCTCGGAGGTCGTCGCCCTCGGTTGGGTGGCCGCGCCCCCGCCACCGAACCGACGCGGACGCTAGCAGCAAGCGACGCCTCCGTGTCCGGTACGTCGGTCCGCAGTCACACGTCCGGGGATTCGTGAAGGGTTTCGGGGCCCCGAAACCCTTCACAAATCCCCGGAACGCTGTCCTGTGGCCCACCGGTGACGCACTAGCCTTCCAGCAGGCCGTGACTGGCGCGATCGAGGTGGGGCACCACCGGGGAGCGGCCTCCTGAACCTGCCGAGCGCCTGGGCACCTCGAAACCGTCCAGTATCACCCCGGAGCAGACCATGACCCTTCAGGACTCCCCCGCGACCGATCCTGCCGTCAGCCGAGAGGCCCAGGCCTACCAGGCCGCCCTCGACGTGATCGGCGCCGTCGAACCGAGCATCGCCGACCACATCCGTGGCGAGCTCGGCAACCAGCGCAGCCAGCTCAAGCTGATCGCCTCGGAGAACTACGCCAGCCCGGCCGTGTTGCTCGCGATGGGCAACTGGTTCAGCGACAAGTACGCCGAGGGCACCCCGGGCCACCGCTTCTACGCCGGCTGCGAGTTCGTCGACAAGGTGGAGACCCTCGCCGCCGATCACGCCAAGGCACTCTTCGGCGCCTCCTACGCCTACGTGCAGCCGCACTCGGGCATCGACGCCAACCTCGTCGCGTTCTGGTCGATCCTGGCGCACCGCATCGAGGCACCCTTCCTCGCCGATCACGACGCCAAGCACGTCAACGACCTCTCCGACGGCGACTGGGAGGAGCTGCGCCAGAAGTTCGGCAACCAGCGGATGATCGGTATGGCGCTCGACGCCGGTGGCCACCTCACCCACGGCTTCCGCCCCAACATCTCCGGCAAGCTGTTCGACCAGCGCTCCTACAGCGTCGATCCCGAGACCGAGATGCTCGACTACGACTCGGTGGCATCGCTGGCACGGGAGTTCAAGCCGCTCGTCATCGTCGCCGGGTACTCCGCCTATCCCCGCAAGGTGAACATGGCCACCATGCGCGAGATCGCGGATGAGGTCGGCGCCACCCTCATGGTGGACATGGCGCACTTCGCCGGGCTCGTCGCCGGTGGCCTCTTCACCGGCGACTTCGATCCGGTGGCCAACGCCCACATCGTCACGTCCACCACCCACAAGTCGCTGCGGGGTCCGCGCGGCGGCATCGTGTTGTCCAATGAGCCCGACATGGTGGAGTTCATCGACAAGGGCTGCCCGATGGTGCTCGGCGGTCCGCTGTCCAACGTCATGGCGGCGAAGGCGGTGGCGTTCAAGGAAGCGCAGCAGCCCGAATTCAAGACCTACGCCCAGCAGGTCGCGGACAACGCGGTCGCGCTGGCCGAGGGCATCGGCAAGCGCGGCGGGCGGATCGTGACCGGGGGGACGGAGAACCACCTCGTCCTCGTCGACGTGCAGCCGTTCGGCCTGACCGGCCGCCAGGCCGAATCGGCGCTCGAGGATGCCGGCGTGATCGTCAACCGCAACTCGATCCCCAACGACACCAACGGCGCCTGGTACACCTCCGGCATCCGGCTCGGCACACCGGCGCTGACCACGGTCGGCATGGACCCCGCCGACATGGACGAGGTCGCGGACATCATCTGCGGCGTGCTCAGCCAGGTCGAGCCCACCACGACCAAGTCGGGTGCCGCGTCGAAAGCGAACTACACCTTGTCGGACGATGTGCGGGACTCACACCGGGCTCGGGCAGCCGAGCTGCTCGCCGCCAACCCCCTCTACCCCACCCTGGGCGCCCTCTGAGCTCGGCGGCGCCGTGCCGAGCGACGCCGCGAAGTCGGCCAGGCGGCGCCCGCCGGAGGCACGGAACCGCGCCGATCCCGAGGTGAGCCGACCATGACGCCCGGAACTGGGCCGACGTCGCACGCCGGAGGCACAGGACCCGCCCACTCTCGAGCGGGCGCGCCCACCATCGAGGACCTCGCCGGCGCCGGCGCGCACGAGGCGCAGCACCGTCTCCGCGGCTTGGGTGCGGTGGTCCGAGTGGACGCGATCGACGGGTGGCTCGTGCTGGCACGGGACGCGGCGGTCGAGGCGATGCGAGACGCCGCGACCTTCACCGTCGACGACCCTCGTTTCACCACCGGTCAGGTCGTGGGCCCGTCGATGCTCTCCCTCGACGGCGACGAGCACGGCCGCCATCGCACCCCGTTCCGCAGCGCCTACGCAGCCCGGACGCTGGGCCCGCTGCGCGACTTCTCCACGGCTGAGGCCCGCCGGCTCTGCGACGAGCTCGCACCGGCGGGACGGGCCGATCTGCGGTTGGAGCTGGCGGCGCCACTCGCCACCTCCGTGATCCATCGGTCACTCGGCATTCGCGGGACCTCGCCCGACCGGATGCTGTCGTGGTACCGGTCCATCGTGGCTTCGGTCTCGGCGCTGACGGCCGGCGAGGCACTGGACGCCGACGGGCCGAGCGCGATGGGGGAGCTTCGCAGTGCCGTCGCCCGCACCCTGATGGATGACCCCGAATCGATGCTCGGCCGGCTGGTGGACCAGCAGTTGAGCACCGACGAGATCGCGCAGAACGCAGCCATCGTGCTGTTCGGTGCCATCGAGACCGTGGAGGGGATGGTGGCCAACCTCCTCCACCACGTGCTCAGCACCGATGGAGCCGCCGCCCTGCTCAGCGAACGCAGCGAGACGATCGAGATCGCGGTCGAGGAGTCGCTGCGTCTCGAGCCGGCGGCGACCGTGATCGACCGCTACGCCACCCGGGACGTCGAGTTCTTCGGCGCCCCGATCGCCGAGGGTGACCTCGTCCGGATCTCTCTGGCCGCGGCCAACCGCGACCCGGCGGTGTTCGATCGTCCCGACGTGTTCGACCTCACTCGGCCGAACAGCGGCCTGCAGGTCGGCTTCGCGCTGGGACCGCACGCGTGCATCGGGGCGCACCTGTCGCGGATCGAGGCCGCAGCGGCCCTGAGCGCAGCGCTCGAACGGTTCCCGAACCCACGGCTTCTGCCCGACGCCACCCCGCCGACGGGCCTCGTCTTCCGCAAGCCGGAGCGCCTGCCGGTCGCCTGGGACTGATCGCCGCACCTGCCCTCTGGCGTCGGCCGGTGTCCCCGATGTCCGAGCGCATCAGCGGTCGGACACCGCAGACTCGACCGGTCGAAGGCGGGCGACGATCACCAAGCCGACGGCCAACGCCGCAGCCCCGGCAGACAGGCGTCGGCGAGACCCCGACACGCAGATCCCGCTCTCGTTGAAGACCACGCTGGTGTTGGGGGCGTAGGCGAACCAGCCCCCGGGCACCTCGGCGGCCTCGCGGAAGGCGTCGATCGCCGGCGGGTCGCACGACACCGACGCCAGCCGCCGGCCGGCAGCGTCGTCGAGGTGCACCTCGCGGGGCAGCACCGACGCGAGGAAGCCGGCACCGGCCACCACCAGGCCGAGCAGAAGGAGGACGAGCCGTCCGACGGGCATGGTCAATCAGTCGGGCAGCAGGGCGTCGATCTTGGCGACCCGGCCCGCGTGGCGGCCACCCTCGAACTCGGCGGCGAGGAACGCGTCGAGGGCTTCCTTGGCCACCTCGGGGCCGATCAGGCGCTCGCCCATGCAGATGACGTTGGCGTCGTTGTGCTCGCGGGTCAGGTGCGCCGAGGTGACGTCGTGCACGGTGGCGGCGCGCACGCCGGGGATCTTGTTGGCGGCGATGGCGATGCCGATGCCGCTGCCGCACACGCAGAGGCCGAGGTCGGCCTCTCCCCCGGCGACGGCCCGACCGACAGCGGCACCGAAGTCCGGGTAGTCGACCCGCTCGGTCGAGTCGGTTCCGCAGTCGATGACGTCGTGCCCGCTGGCCTGGAGGTGCTCGACGAGTTGGGTCTTGAGGTTGAAGCCGGCGTGGTCGCAGCCGGTCGCGATGCGTGCCATGGCCCGAAACCTACAGGAGTCCCTTCCCGGCGCGGTCGACGATTCCGACATTTACCTGGACATTCTATATCCGGATATCTATTGTCCGGGTATGAAGATGAGCGACGGCGTCGAGTGGAGCATCCACTGCCTGACCCTGCTGGGCACACTGCCGCCCGACCAACCCCTCTCGGGGGCCAGACTGGCCGAGTTCCACGACGTCCCTCCCGCCTACCTGGGCAAACTGCTCCAACAGCTGGCCAGGTCCGGCATCGTCGAGTCGGTGCCGGGCCGCAAGGGTGGGTTCCGGATCGGACGGCCCCCGGCCGACATCTCACTGCTCGACGTGGTGCAGGCCATCGAGGGCACGGCGCCGGCGTTCCGGTGCACGGAGATCCGGCAGCAGGGTCCGTCGGCCATCGGCCGCCGCAACTACGTCAACCCCTGCGGCATCGCCGTGGCCATGCGGCGAGCGGAGGACGCGTGGAAGGCAGAACTGCGCGCCGTCACCATCGCCGACCTGCTGGCCGACCTCGAGACGAGCGTCGACATCCGCCAGACCGAGAAGGCCATCACCTGGCTCATGGAGGTA
>CBDHFJ010000084.1:0-15189 GCA_965262315.1 Acidimicrobiales bacterium | reverse complement strand
CCGGCGGGCAGCGCCGCCCCACCGAGCCCGACCACGAAGTGGTCGATCACCCGACGACCGAGCCCCTGCATGGCCGAGGCGTAGGCCTCGAGCGTGTCTCGGAACCCGGCGAGCGCCGGCCACTGGTTGGGGCCGGCGAGGTAGTGGCCGGCGACCACGTCCGGATCGTGTAGCCCGGCGTCTCGCATCATCATGAACGATGCGCTCTGGTTGGGCTCGGACACGTCTTCCAGCTCCGACAGGCGATCCGTCGAGGTGTCGATGGCGATGTAGCCGCGGTGGTTCGGGTCGAGTTCGATCGCCAGCTTCCGCTCCAGCGGCATCGCGTGGAATCGTGCCGAGGCATCGAACACCGCGGCCACCAGGCCCGGATCGATCCCGTGCCCGACGACTTGCGCGAACCCCACCGTCTCGTACGCCTCCACGAGCCGGTCGGTGACGTCCGCAGCGGACAGGTCGACAACGGGAATCATGGCCAAAACGCTAGAGGCTGCCGGCCTGTCGCGACACTGTCCACGGGGAGGGCTCCCCGCTGCGTCGGCCGGAAGCGATTGCTAGCTTCGGTGACGACCCGGGATCACGACCGACGACGCAGCCTTGGAGGACTCAGTGTCAGGTGGAGACGAGAACCCGGTGCTCGCCGCCGTGGTACCGCCCGGGTGGTATCCGGATCCGACTGAGCAGGCTCCGTTCCGCTGGTGGAACGGCACCACCTGGACCGAGCGGACCGCGAGCTCGGTGACAGGTGCAGTCGCCGAGCCCGCCGTCGAACCGGCAGAGGCCGAACCCTCCCCATCGCAGCCATCGAGCCCGCCACCGGGTTGGTATCCCGATCCCACGCGGCAGGCACCGTTCCGCTGGTGGGACGGCACCACCTGGTCCGAGGCCACAACGACCACCGCCGACGCAGGGCCCTTTTCGGCCGCTTCCGGCGGCGGCGAGGCACACGGCACGTCGAACGGCTCGCCGGAGAGCGCCCCGGATGGCTTCACGGCCGCGCCGACTGCCGCCCGGGGATTCCGACTCGACATCGCCATGTTCGTGCTGTTCGGTCTGTCGATGCTCTGCTGGGTGATTTCACTCTCGCTGAGTGGGGGCATCAACAGCTCGAAGCCCACGGCCGAGATCATCGACGCATGGGATTCGACCCAGGGCATGCAGGCCTTCGGTTTCGGTCTCGGTGGCCTGGCGGCCATCCTGGCGCTGGTCCTGCTCGTCCGCCGCACCGCTGCGTGGCGCCGTGCGGGCATTCCCGGCGCAGCCCGGCTCCCCGGCATCAGGCTCGTTGCCGCCTGGGTGCTCCCGATCGTCCACTTCGTCGGCATCCCATGGTCGATCGCACGCATCGAGAAGCTGGCGTCCCAGGTTGGGGGCCAGGGGGAGGCATCCTCGGCTGCGCGCACCGCCGGCGTCGTCTGGGCAATCGCAGCCGCCGCCGGAACAGCTCGCTGGTGGCAGGTCGCGTTCGGCGTCCGGGCAGAGTTCGACCGCCTGGCCGAGGGAACCGGCTCGCCAGCCGATCGAGCCCAGGTCATCGACGCCGCCCCGGACATGTTTCAGGCTGCCGCGATCTCCGCGCTTGTCGCCCTGCCGGCGTTGATGATCGCCGTTCGTATCGTGCTGCAGCTGATCCGCTCGGCCGACCCAGCCTCTCAATCCGTCATCTGAGGACAAGGGCACCGTCGGCATGGCGGGCCGGAGTCCGCCGACCGCCCGACCGTGCGAGCCTTCTCACATGCGGATCTCACAGCGCGATCGGCCGGGGTCCGCACAGTGTGTGCAGCATCAACGACGCGCCGGGCGAGCACGAACCACATCAGCCCGTGCGTGCACGAGCCTGTGCTCCGACCGCGGATCCACGGACTCTCTTGGTCCTCGCTGGGGCACCGGGAGCTCCGCTCGAGCCCTCCTGAGGAAGCACGGCCCCACCCGCGGTGCATCCGAGCGGGTGGGGCTGCACTGCCGACTCCGCGCGCTCCGACGGGACTCGTTTCCATGAGGTCCCGACCAACCCGGGTTGCGGAGAGTCGCGCCGTGACCCCAAGCCGACGGACGGCCAGGTCAGGCGATGAGGTCGGACCAGTCTTCGGGGTTGTCCTCGACGAAGTGTTCGAGCACGTCGCCGCTGACGCCGTCGACGATCACGATGGCGCGCTGGGCGGGCTCGGGGCTCTCGTCGGAGTAGAGGAGAATCCGCCAGGTGGGACGGCTGAGCCAGCCGCGCCACGACATCTGCGCTGCCGCGTGCCCTGGAGGGAAGCCGACGGTGGCGCCGGCAATGGCCAGGGCGTCGGTTTCCTCGACCTCGGTGTCGACGGCGATCACGAAGCTGTAGATCGCGAAGACAGCCAGGCCCACGCCGACGACCACCAAGCCGTTGTTGACCAGCGGCGAGTCCACGGCAACGCCCAGCCAGATGCAGATGGCGGCGACGACCAGGTAGAGCACCGACGCGATCTTCCGCTTGGAGTTGTTGGGGAACTCGTACGGGCCCACGAGCCCGGTGATGTCGAGGTCATCGGGCAGTTCGTCGACATGGTCGCCGTCATCGAAATCGTCGACGTCATCGACGGGATCCTCGATCTCGCTCACACCCGGCACGTTATCGGCAGCCCGGCCGTCCCCGGGATTCGTGAGGAGTTCCGTGCCGGAACACCTCACCAATCGCGTGGGAGCGAGACGATCGAGCGTCGGAGGACCTACCGACCCCAGGCGTCACGGAGTTTCTCCCAGGTGACGTCGAGGGGCTCGGGGAGCATCCGGGTTTCGGCGATGGTGGACAGGAACGTGGTGTCGGCCGCCCAGCGGGGCAGGCAGTGCACGTGCAGGTGGTCGGGGATGCTCGCTCCCCCGGCCCGGCCCAGGTTGGTGCCGACGTTCACGCCATCGGGGTTGTACGCGGTGCGGATGGCGGCCACCGCGGTCCGCACCATCGTCCACAGTTCCGCATGGGCGTCGGGCGACAGGTCCAGCAGGTCGGGCACCGCCTTCTGCGGGAGCACCATCAGGTGACCCGTGCCGTATGGATACGCGTTGAGGATCGCCGCCACGTGCTCGCCGCGATCGAGGACGTAGGTCTCACGGTCGGGCCAGCCGCTGTTGAGGATGCGCTCGAAGATCGTGCCATCGCCGTCGGGCACCCGGACCTGGGTGTCGGCGCCCGAGACGTAGGCCGACCGCCAGCCGGCCCAGATCCGGTCGACGCGGTCGGTCACGAAGCGCCTGCCATCACGTGCGGGAGTCGATCTCGGCGTGCAGCCGTTCGAGGAAGGCGTCGACCTTGACGTCGCGCTCGACCTCGCCGCCGCGGGGGTTCACGCCGAGCGTGCCGTTGGCGACATCGTCGCCGCCGACGACCAGCACGTACGGATGCTTCTGGGTCTTGGCGTCGCGGATGCGCTTGCCGAGCGGGTTGTCGGGGCGCTGGTACTCGACCCGGACACCCTCGCTCTCGAGCTGCTTGACGACCTGCTTGGCGTACTCGTCGTGCTCCTCGGCCACGGGCAGCACCGAGCACTGGACCGGGGCCAGCCACGCCGGGAAGGCGCCTGCGAAGTGCTCGACGAGCACACCGAAGAAGCGCTCGATCGATCCCATCAACGCCCGGTGGATCATCACCGGACGCTTGCGCTCGCCGTCGGGGCTCACGTAGCGGAGGTCGAAGCGCTCGGGCAGCTGGAAGTCGGCCTGGATCGTGGACAGCTGCCACGAGCGGCCGATGGCGTCGCGCACGTCGATGTCGATCTTGGGGCCGTAGAAGGCGGCGTCGCCCTCCTTGACCGCGAAGTCGAGGCCGTGGCGCTCGAGCGCCTGGCGGAGGGCCTCGGTGGCCTTCGCCCAGATCTCGTCGGTGCCGACCGACTTCTCGGGGTCGCGCGTGGACAGGTTGAACGTGAAGTCCTCGAAGCCGAAGGCCCGCAGTACCGACAGCACGAAGTCGAGCAGGTTGGCGAACTCATCCGCCATGCCCTCCTCGGTGACGTAGATGTGGCTGTCGTCCTGGGTGAAGCCGCGGATGCGCAGCAGGCCGTGCAGCGTGCCGGCCCGCTCATAGCGATAGACCGTGCCCAGCTCGAAGAGCCGCAGCGGCAGGTCACGGTAGGACCGCGTGTTGCTCTTGAAGATCAGGCAGTGCATGGGACAGTTCATCGGCTTCGGGTAGTACGTGCCGTTGTCCATCTCCATGGGCGGGTACATGCCGTCGGCGTAGAAGTCGAGATGGCCCGACGTCTCGAACAGATCGGCTGTTGGCCAGGTGCGGCGTGTAGACGAACTCGTAGCCGCCCTGCTCGTGGCGCTCGCGGCTGTAGTCCTCCATGATCTTGCGGACGATGGCGCCCTTGGGGTGCCAGACCGCGAGGCCGCCGCCCAGCTCGGACGGGAAGCTCAACAGGTCGAGTTCGTTGGCCAGCTTGCGGTGGTCGCGCTTTGCCGCCTCCTCGAGGCGGTGGAGATGCTCCTTGAGCTGCTTCTTGGTGGCCCACGCCGTGCCGTAGATGCGCTGGAGCATCGGGCGCTTCTCGTCGCCGCGCCAGTAGGCGCCGGCCACGTTCATCAGCTTGAAGTGGCCCAGGCGACCCGTCGACGGCACGTGGGGACCGCGGCACAGATCGACGAAGGTGTCGCTGTTCCGGTAGAAGCTGATGACGCCGTCGCCGTCCATCTCCGACGCGTCGGCGGCCTCGATGATCTCGCGCTTGTAGGGGTGGTCGGCGAACAGGACCGCGGCGTCGGCGGCGTTGGTCTCGCCACGGACGAACGGCTGGTCGGCGTCGATGATCTCGCGCATCTTCGCCTCGATGGCCTCGAGGTCGTCGTCGGAGAGCGTCTTGCCCTCGGGCAGGTCGAAGTCGTAGTAGAAGCCGTGCTCGATGGGCGGCCCGATGGCGAAGGTGGCGCCCGGGTAGAGCTCGAGCACCGCCTGTGCCAGGACGTGCGCCGTCGAGTGGCGCAACGTGAAGATGCCCTGGTCGGAGTCGGCCACCACGATGCTGACCTCGTCGCCGTCGCCGAGTGGCACGTCGAGGTCGATCTCGGTCCCGTTGGTCTCGGCGATCAACGCCGCCTTGGCGAGCCCGGGGCCGATGTCGGCCGCCAGGTCGCCCGCAGTCGAACCCGCGGGCAACGCGCGCGTGGATCCGTCCGGGAGGGAGACCGTGATGTCACTCATGGACGCGAGTGTACGAGCGAGACCTGGGTCACAAGCGGAGTTTCACCGACGCATCTGCCGCTCGATGGCTCACAGCCGCCGCGCGTTCCGCAGAATTTCATCGACGGCGTGCGCGCTCACCGGATCGAGTCGGCCGAGTCGTTCTTGCATCCGGCTGGTGGAGACCGCCCGGACCTGTTCGACCTGGAACGCAGTCGGCACCACGAGGCCGGCCTCGTCGTCGGGCGCCACCACCACATGCAAGGGGACGGGCCGGATGGTGAACGTACCCGGCACCACGATCACCATCCTGAGATTCGGGTGATGCAGCCGGTCATCCGACACGATCAGCGCCGGGCGAGGTAGCGCTTGCTCCGGGTCCTCCGCGTCCGCGCCGAAGTCGACCAGCCAGACGTCCCCGCGCACGAAGCGGCGATCGGTGGTCAACCGAGACCGTCCGACGAGGATCCGTCCAGTTGCTCGCTCTCCGTCCGATAGCCGGCGGTGTCCGTGGGGCTGAGATCGTCCAGCGCGTCTCGCACCGACGACCACCAGTCGTCACGCCCCAACCGGTGCACGGCGTCGGCCACCACCTCGAGCATGGTCGTGCCCCGCGCCTCGGCCAGGCGGGCGATTTCGTCCCGGAGCTCGCTGGGGACCCGGAGCGTCGTGGTCGGCGTCTTCGAGGGCGACATTCGAATAGCCAATCTTGGCGACCCCGGAGGCGACAGGATGGCACCTCGGGGCCACTCGAGCGGCGCCTACTTGGGGATCTCGGTCCAGGCGACGTCCTTGTCGACGCGGACGTCGCCGGGGAGACCCAGGACGCGCTCGCCGAGGATGTTGCGCATGATGTCGCTGGTGCCGCCCTCGATGGTGTTGGCCTGCGAGCGGAGGAAGTTCTTCGACAACCCCCAGTCGGCGCGGCCACGCTCGCCGGCTCGGTTCAGCGGGTAGCCGGCCTCGTGGATCATGCCCTCCGTGCCGAGCAGGTCCATGCACGTGTTCCAGATGCGCTGGTTGAGCTCGGCGGACGCCAGCTTGCCGGTGGAGCCCTCGGGTCCGGGGTTCCCGGTGGCGGCGTTGGAGCGGGCCCGGATGGTGGTCAGGCGACCGACCTCGGCCTCGATCCAGAGCTGGGTGACGCGATCGCGCATGATGTCGCGCTCGGCCTCGGGCAGCTCGGGGCCGCGCTTGGCCCACAGGTCGACCAGCGACGCGATGGTGCCCGAACCACGCGGCGCGGTACTGCCACCGAGCGCGACGCGCTCGTTCATGAGGGTGGTGGTGGCCACGCGCCAGCCGTCGCCCACGTCGCCCAGGAGGTTGGAGTGCGGCACGCGCACGTCGGTGAAGAAGACCTCGTTGAACTCGGCCTCACCGGTGATCTGGTAGAGCGGGCGGATCTCGACGCCCTCGGACTCCATGTCGAGGATGAAGTAGGACAGGCCCTTGTGCTTGGGCACGTCGGGGTCGGTGCGCACCAGGAGCATGCCGTAGCGGCTGACGTGGGCGCCGGAGGTCCACACCTTCTGGCCATTGACGATCCACTCGTCGCCGTCGCGCACCGCCCGCGACGACAGGCCTGCGACGTCGGAGCCATGGGTGGGCTCGGAGAACATCTGACACCAGATGTCCTCGCCGGTGAAGATGCGCTTCAGGTGCTTGTCGTGATGCTCGTCGGATCCGTAGGTCAGCACGGTGGGCAGGCCCATGCCGATGCCGATCACGTTGACCATCAACGGGTGGTAGCCCCGGCCGGCCTGTCGGATGGTCTCCTCGACCACGCCGTTCATCTTCGGTGGTGCCCCGAGGCCGCCCTTGCCCTCGGGGTACTGGACCATCGCGAGGCCCGCGTCCCACAGCGCCGAGCGGAACTCGACCTCGCCGGCGTCGACACCCACGGCGTCGATCACGGCCTGCGTGCGCTCGCGGACGTCTTCTTCGGTGATGCTCACGGGATCCCCCTCGTCGATCTGGTGCCCCAATGCTGGCATGTCCTGGGGGGACCCGGCGAGGCGTAGCCCCGCCACCTACCCTGTCGGCGCACCCGCACCACACCCCCCCAGGAGCACTCCGATGAAGGTCGGCATCAACCTGCCCGCGCAGTTCCCGTTCGACAGCACCGACATGATGCTGCCGCTCTACGAGGAGATGGGTGCCGACTCCTATTGGGCACCCGACCACATCCTGGGCGTCTTCCACCCCGGCCTGTGGTCCGAGATCCCGCTGTCGGCCATGGCCGCCGACCCCGACGCGTTCTACGACCCGTTCGTCTACGGCGCCATGGTCGGGACCAAGACCGACAAGCCCTACGGCATCTCGGTCACCGACAGCACCCGACGCCGGGCCGCCGACCTGGCTCGCACCGCCCTCAGCCTCCACGACCTCATTCCCGGCGGCTTCATCCTGGGCATCGGATCGGGCGAGGCCGAGAGCCTGACCCCGTTCGGCTATCCCTTCGACAAGCCCGTGGCGTTGCTCGAGGAATGCCTGATCGAGCTGCGTTCGCTGCTCGACGACGGCGTCATGCCCACGGGCGTCGGCCGCATGGGCCTGCCGCTCGAGTACGGCGACAAGGGCGGCCCGGCCGTCTGGATCGCGGGCCACGGCCCCCGCATGCTCCGCCTGACGGGGCAGTACGGCGACGGCTGGATCCCGGCCTGGGGCATGTCGCCCGAGGAGTACGGCGACAAGCTGCGCACCATCGCCGGCCACGCCGAAGCGGCCGGGCGTCCCACGCCCGAGGCCGGCATGCTGCCCTTCACCCTCTTCAGCGAGAGCCAGGAACGCAGCGAGGAGATGTTCGAGGCGGAACCCCTGGGCAAGCTCTTCGGCCTGTTCGCCATGGGTCATGTCTGGGCCGAGCACGGGCTCGAGCATCCGCTCGGCAACGACTCCAAGGGCTTCATCGACGTGATCATGCACGGCCTCGATCCCGACGATCTCCGTGACATCGCGCCGACGATTCCGTTCGAGATGGTCAAGCAGGTGCTGTTCGTCGGCAATGCCGAGGAACTGGCGTCGCAGTTCGAGGCCTACGCCCAGCAGGGGCTCGAACACATCGTGCTCGCCAACCTGACGGGTGTGGTCGGCGGCATGGACGAGATCATGGCCAGGGGCGCCGAGCTGCCGACCCTGACCGCCGCGCTGCGCGAGTTGTGAGCACGATCACCGACTGGCTCCGGGACGTCACCCGTTGCCAGTCGGTGCACGTCGGTGCGCGTCTGACGGGCGCCACCACCGCCACCGTCCAGGCCTGCCTGGCCATCCGGGCTGACGGGTCGGCCGACCCGGTCGTGGTCAAGATCTACGACCTCGGGATCGCCGGAGTGGGCCCCGACGATGTCCGCCGTGACGCGGCGGCGATGCTCGCAGCGGCCGAGGTCGGCGTGCGAGCCCCTCTGCTGATCGACGCCGACCCGGACGGCCACCGGCTCGGCTGGCCGGCGATCGTCATGTCCCGGCTCCGCGGTGCGCCGCGCGGCGCGGGCGGTTCGGACCCGACGGCGTGGATCGACGGGCTGGCGCGCGAGCTCGCGAGCATCAGCGCTGCTCCACTGCCGCGGCACCCACTGCCGGGGTGGGAGGCGTGGTTCGGCCTGCCGCTCGAGGCGCCGCGGTGGGCGACGGACCCCGGGCTCTGGCGCGACATGGAGGCGGTCCTCGCCCACCCGCTCCCCCACGACCGTCCCCGGTTCATCCACCGCGACTACCACCCGCTGAACGTCCTGTGGGACGGCGAGGAGGTCAGCGGGACCGTCGACTGGGTCAACGGCTGCGTCGGCCCCATCGAGAGCGACGTCGCCAGTTGCCGGATCAACATCGCAGTCAGCGATCGCGCGATCGACGGATGGGCGCTGGCCGACGAGTTCCTGGCTCGCTGCCTCGACCAGGGCGTGCCGTGGCATCCAGCGTGGGATCTCGACGTGATCGCCGGCATGACCCGGCCCGAGTCGTTGATGGCCAACGCCGAGGCCGGCGCGAACTTGACCGTCGAGAGCATCCGGGCGGTCTGCGAGGCCGGCATCAGGCGGGCGCTCGACGCCCTGGCCTGAAGACCGGCACCCGAAAAATCGTGAGGGCCGGCCCTTTCGGACCGGCCCTCACTCGGCTGCCGAGGAGTTGCGGGCTCCTCAGCGGGGTTCTCGTTGCCGGATCAGCTCCAGCTCGCTCCTTCGACCATTGGTGTCTCCCTCGTCCCAGTCGTTCTTCGGTGTGCCCTGGGGACCCTGTCGAGTCCCGGTTCTGCTCAGCTCCAGCTTGCGCCCTGCAGCATGATTCGCCCCTTTCGGTGTGGTCCCGGCCGGCCCGTGCCGTCCGTGTCCTTCGTGCTGAGATCACAATGAACGAGGGCGGCGCGCAGTGGATCCGTCAGATGACGTATTGGACGTACGTATTGCCCGCACGTCGATGACGTAGACGATACGTATGCACCCTGACCAGGGGTTTCGAGCGCGGGGGCCTGCTACGTCGGTGAGGTCGCGCCCTGGGGAGCCCGGTCGAGAGGGCGCAGCGCCGGCGCAGCGCCGATGAAGGCACCCACCCCGATGAGCACCACGCCGACGATCACGATGGTGCCGCCGACCGACCACGACGCCAGCGGTCCCGCGGCGAGCGCTCCGATCGGACCAGTGCCGCGCCCGACGGCGTTCCGCAGCCCGAACACACGCCCCTGCATCGACCCTGGGATCCGTTCGTGGAAGGTGGTGGTGACAATCGGCTGCGCGATCGAAACGGTGGAGACCGCGAGCCCGATGGTGACGGCGAAGAGGGCGAACCAGGGGCTGATCCCCGCCACGATGGACAGCGCGCCGTAGGCGAAGAGCAGCCACATCATCGTCCGCATCCGCCGCTCGGGCAGCCCCTTGGCCCCGATGACGAGGCTGCACACGATCATTCCCACCCCGCCGAGCGTTGGTGCCAGGCCCGCGCCCGCCTCGCCGCCGAGGTCGGTGCCACGGGCCACGATCGCGACGTTGAAGGCGCTCAGCACCAGGTTGATCACCGCCATGACCGCGATGAGGAGTCCGGTCGATCTCGCGTGACGCCGGAGCCACCGGGCCGCATCGCGCATCCGGAGTCCATCGCCCGCGACCGGCGTGGCCGTGGCATGGAAGCGGGTGGCCAACAAGGTGACGATGGCGACGGCGAAGGTGGCCAGATCGACGATGAAGATCAGCCCCAGGCCGCCGACGGCGAGGAGGAGGCCGGCGGCGGCGGGTGCCGCGATCGTGGCCAGACCTGGCCCGAGTTGCACCAGCCCGTTGGCTCGCCCGAGGTCCTCGGGGTCGTCGACCAGGGCGGGCACGGCAGCCTCGTAGGCCGGCCCCTGGAAGGTCCCGGCGAGCCCGCCCAGAAAGCCGGCGAGGACCATGTGCCAGGGCTCGATGTCGGCGACGAGCCAGAGCACGACCAGGCCGGCGGTCACCACGGCGGCCCCGGTGTCGGAGGCCAGCATGACCGTCCGGCGATCGAACCGATCGACGACGCTCGTCAGCGGCGCGGCGACGATCGGCGGCAGCGCGGCCATCATCGACAGCACCGCGAGCCACATGACGCTGTCGGTCTCGAGGAACACCCAGATGGCACCCCCGAACGCGGTCACGGTGGTGCCGAAGCCGGACAGCACTTGGCCGACCCAGACTCGGAGAAACCGCCGTTGCATCGGCTCAGTGAACCACAGCGGTTCACGACAGCCGCAATGGGCTCAACCGAGGAGCTGCGCCTCCAGCCGACCCAGCGCGCCGGCGTCGGCTCCGTGCTCGATCAGGTAGCGGGCCGCGGAGCCGTGGTCGTCGACGACGGCATCCAGCGTGGCCTCGATGACGGGCCTCGGAGCGGTGAACAGCTCGTCGGGCACTTGTGGCGCCCGATCGCCGAACCGCTCGTACATGCGGGCCCGGAGCGCGGGGGTGGCGTCACCGGACCTCACATAGTCAGCGACGACCTCGCTCCGCTGCACGCCGATGGCCTCCAGCACGATGGCGACCAGGAGGCCGGTGCGGTCCTTCCCGGCGGTGCAGAACACCAGCGCTGGCATGGCGTCGGCCACTGCGTTCACACCTTCGGCCAGCGCCTTCCCGGACTCCTCGACGATGTGGCGGTACATCTGCCCGAGGTCGAGCTCGCCGCTCTCGGCGGCGTGCATCATCGAACCGTCGAGAATGGGGATGCGGTGGACGACCACGCCTCCGTCGACCGTCTGGGCGCCGGCGGCCATCTCGTCCTCGAAGCCGGACCGCATGTCGATGGCGGCGACCAGTCCGAGGTCGGCCTGCATCGCATGCCAGTCGGCGGTGGCGAGCGCACCGATGTCGTCGCTGCGGTACAGGAGTCCGTTCCGGACCTGCCGACCGTCGGCTGTCGACAGGCCGCCGAGGTCGCGGAAGTTCAGGAGGGTGGCGGTCATACGGAGAGTCTCGCCGATCGCGGTCACGCCCGCGAGAACCCTCGATGAACAACCGCCACCGCGGTCACGACAGGCCGGACGTCTGCCGGCGCTCATGCTCGGGGCCCGAAGGCGATCAGCTCCAGGTCATGCCTCGGGTGCTGTACCCGAAGCCGCCGCCCTTGCCGCCCTTGCCGGGCTTGTCGTCGTTGCGGTCGTCGACCTGGAACGACCAGGTGCCGCCGGCTTCCTGGTCGGCGGGCTCGGGAGCATCCATGCCGACGGCGCCGAAGGTGGCGAGGGCAGCGACGACGGTGCCGGCGACGGCGGCCTTCATGCGGCGGCTGAACGAGCGGCGGTTGTCGGGGGTGGCGGGGGTGGTCATCGGGATCTCCGTTCCGAGGAGTTGGAGAACGCCGGTTTCGCCACTGACTCTCCCGGCGGCCAGGCGACCAGATACAGCCGACCGGGGTCTACGTCTCGTTCAGGTGTGTGCCGCTCCATCGACGCGCGCATGACGGCGTTGAGGCTGAGTCGCGTCGTTGGTCGACCGGGCCCGGGAGGCGAGGCCCAGCAACGGGTGATCGTCCCCGCTGCCACCGGTCCGATCGACCCATTCGGAGGTGTCATCGCGGCGGAGCCCGCCCACAGGATCTGTGACGGGTTTGCTGCAGGCCGATGACCGAGATGGCCGGGCGGCCAGGGTGTGGAGCCAACCCGTGACAGACCACCTCGACCGGGGGAACGGCCACGCTGGGTGATCTCGTCGCTCACGGAAAAGTTGCCGTGACCTGGGGTTTCCCGGCCGAAGAGTGTCACACCCTCTGAGTAGTTTGGCGGTATGGATTCGGGCGGAACCATGGCGGTGGACACCGGGGATGGGTGGGTGGAGATCGCGGGTGTGCGGGTGCCGGCTGACAGTGTGTTCGCGAAGATGGACGCCACCCTGGACGAGCTCGCCGAGTCGAATCTGCGCCCCGCGAACGCGGCGACCGCGGCGAACCTCACCAGGTTGGGTGAGCACTTTGCGCGGCGGATCCATGGTGTGCAGTTGGTGGTGATGGACCAGATCGACCGCGACGACCTCCACCGCGCGGATGGTCACGGGTCGGTGGCGATCCATGCCCGCCACAACGCCGACCTCTCCGGCGCGGAAGCCCAGAACCGCCAGAAGACGATGCGCATGATGCGCGACCTCCCCTTGATCCGCGACGCCTTGTTGGCCGGTGAGTTGTCGATCGACAAGGCCCAGCTGTTGGCGAGGGTGCACGCGAACCCGCGGGTCGCTTCTGCGATGGTGGGCCGTCAGGAACGCTTCCTCGCCCAGGCGGAGCGGTCTGCCGTTTCCGATGTTCGAGGTCCGGGTCCGTGAATGGGAACGCCTCGTCGACCAGGACGGACCCGAACCCGAGAACGAACGCACCCACCGCCGCCGCAACACCAAACTCACCCAAGACCCGATCGATCTGTCATGGGAGCTGATCGGACGCTTCGCCGCCGGCCAGGGCGCGGCCATGGCCGAGATCCTCGACCACTACATCGAAGCCGAACTCCTCGCCGACTGGGAAAAAGCCCGCGCAGACAAAGGCGACAACGCCACCGCAGCCGACCTCCCAAGAACCACCCAACAACGCCGCGCCGACGCCCTGTTCCAGCTGTTCCAAGACGCCGCCGCAGCCGAACACGGCGCCGTCCCACCCGGCTGGTGCCACGACGTCGTGTGGTCACCCGACACCTTCGAAGAAATGGCCCGCCGCTTCGCCGGCGCCGACCCCCAACCATTGGACCCCGACACCCACCGCTGCGAAACCATCGACGGCATCCAACTCGAACCCACCGAAGCCTTCGCCAACGCCCTCATCCACTCCATCCGCCGCGTCATCATCAACGCCGCCGGCGTCACCATCGACATGGGCCGCAAACGCCGCTTCGAAGGCGCGCTGCGAGACGCCATCAACATCCAAACCCAACCCGCCACCTGCGTCTGGCCCGGCTGCTGGGTCCCCGCCTCCAAATGCGAAGGCGGCCACCTCCACGACCACGCCAGGGGCGGCTTAACCAACCCCCGCTCCGCAAGTTCGCCCCCCAGGGCGAACCGAGCGCCAGCGAGCGACGGGCACCCGAATGCGGGAAACACAACCGATGGCACCAGAAACGAGTTCGCTCGCGAACTCGGTAAGTGAGCGCAGCGAACGGCGGGTTCAACCACCCGCCGCAACCCCGACGGCACCTGGACCACCACCCGCCCCGACGGCACCACCATCCAGTAACCGCACACGCCCCAACACCCCACGGAGCAGCCCAACAGGGGCCACTCCGACGCGCCCGCAGTGCGCCGCGGCGGCTCGTGGGTCCGGCAGCGTCACGCGGCCCTCACTCGAGGGTTCCTCGGGTGCGCTCTCTGCGGAGCACGCTGCTCGAGAGGTACTGTGCCGGCCGGGTTGCCATGACGGGGAGATGGCCAAGATGGACGCCGGAGCTGTCGAGTATGCGGTGACCCGCGATGGCGCTTCGATTGCCTATCAGCCGCTCGGGTCAGGGCCACGAGTCCTCAAGTTCCCGATCGAGACCGTCTCACTCCGGGCGCAAGCCGATGGCCTGAGTGCCGAGACGACTGCACTCTCCTCGGTGCTCGAACTGATCACCTATGACCCACGCGGCATCGGGATGTCAGATCGTTCCGTTCAGGACTGGTCGCTGTCCGCCTACGTCGCCGACGCCGCGGCAGTTGCGGAGGCGGCAGGCCCTCCGTTGCCAGTGATCGCCTCGCAACAGCAGGTTCCGGCGGCTCTACGGCTTGCGGCCGAGCGGCCCGATCTCGTGTCGGCCTTGATACTCATGCATGCCAGCGGCGCCGAGAACATAGCCGTTTCACAGGCGCCGCTGACAAGGGCGTCTGAAGCACTTCGAGCAGCGCATTGGCCCACGTACAAGGAGTACATCGCCCGTGTTATCGTGCGGAAAGAAGGGGTCGAGGCCGAGAGCTTCGCCTCCCAGCTCGAGGAGGAGTTCGGTGAGGACGCTCTCGGGCGGCAGCTGACGGCGCTGTTCGAACACGACGCTCGGGATTGGGTGTCGTCGGTGACCGCGCCGACGCTCTTCGTGGAAACCGATGAACGGCGACCGTTCCAGGATGACTTCGTGGCGATCGCTCGGGAGTTGTCTCGCTCCCTCGTGGGTGCCCGACTGGTCCGCGCTCGCGACCGCCGACATGCAGCACAGCTTGTGCTCGGCTTCGTAGCTCAAGGGGACGACACCGACGCCCTTCAGGGCTCGTCGTTCCGCACCATCATGTTCACTGACCTCGTCTCATCGACTGCTTTGACGAACCGTCTCGGAGACGAAGGAGCGCAAGAGGTCGTGGAAGCCCACGACAAGGCTGTCCGAGGGGCCCTTCGTTCCCACAGCGGAGTGGAGGTCAAGCACACCGGCGATGGCATCATGGCCTCGTTCGGCTCTGCTGCAGACGCTGCCCGCGCCGGCAAAGAGATCGTACGGTCGCTGAGCATTGACGGCGTCCACGTCCGTGTCGGGCTGAATGCAGGCGAGCCAATCGAACGAGATGGCGACTTCTTCGGAACCACCGTGCAGCTGGCGGCGCGCCTGTGTGACGGTGCGGGAAGCGGACAGGTTCTCGCCAGTCAGGTCG
>CBDHFJ010000083.1:0-65135 GCA_965262315.1 Acidimicrobiales bacterium | reverse complement strand
GATCAACAACGACCTGCGCTTCTCTCCCGACAAGCCGCCGTACAAGGACAATCTCTTCCTGCGGTTCTGGGAGGGGGCTCCCAAGAAGACGGCTCCGACACTGTTCGTGCGGATCGCGCCCGACGGCGTGGGCTTCGCCAGCGGGGTCGTCCCCGCCGACCTCGACCGGTGGCGGAACGCTGTGGCCGGGGACCAGGGCGCCGAGCTCGCGGATGTCATCGCCGCCACGGTCCAGGCGACCAAGGCCGACGTCGTCGGGCAGGAGCTCAAGCGGGTGCCGGCACCCCACGACGCCGATCATCCCCGCGGCGACCTGCTGCGGCACAAGATGCTCCAGGTCCGGTGGATCAAGCCCCTGCAGAAGTCGGTGGCCAAGGCGAGCTTTGCCGGCTGGTGTGCGGGGCAGCTCGAGGAGGCCTTGCCGATCCATCGCTGGTTGGTCGAGAACCTCTGAACGTCGACGCCTAGGCTCCCGGCATGGCCGGAGATGCACACGACACCATCAAGCGCTTCTGGGACACGCAGGACGCAGGCGACTACACGGCGACCGTCGAACTCTTCGCAGAGGACGCCCTGTTCGAGGACCCGATCTACGGGACGTTCGAAGGGCGCGAGGCGATCGGCGCCTTCATGGCGAAGATGAACGTGGCCGTTACGGCAACCAACGGCTCGTTCCGGGCCGAGCAGATCTCGGGCGACGACGAGACCGCCTGGGCACAGTGGCGGTTCGACTCCGACAACGGCACCAGGTATGGCGTCGGCATCTACCGGGTCAGCGGCGGGCAGATCACGTACTACAAGGACTACATGAACCCCGCCGAGGGCGAGTGACCGAGCCGTCCGGAGCAGGTCGCGAGTACGTCTACAAGGTGCTCGTCGACCAACTCACCCGCGAGTACCGCTACGTGCGGGCGCGCAGCATCACCGAGGCTGAACAACACGGCATCGTGGTCATCCTCGTGGGACCGGCCGAGGCCTTCAGCTGACCCGATCGATCCAGGCGTCGATCAACCTGCGGGCGATCGACATGCTGGGCGGGATCATCGGCAGGTCGTCGTGGCGGAAGAACTGCGCGTCGGCGATCTCCTCGCCGTCGACCACGATGTCGCCGCCGGCCCACGTGGCGGTGAAGCCGAGCATCAGCGAATTGGGGAAGGGCCAGGGCTGCGACGAGAAGTACGACACGTCGGTGACCTCCACCCCCGACCTCCTCCGCGGATCTCCCGGTGCACGGTGTCCTCGAGCGACTCGCCGGCCTCGACGAAGCCCGCCAGCGTCGAGTACATCGGAATGTCCCACCGGCCGCTGCGTCCCAGCAGGGCGCGGCCGTCCGGGTGCTCGATGAGCACGATGACCGCCGGCGAGAGCCGGGGATAGGCGGTGTACCCGCACGACGGGCAGTGCATTGCCCGCTCGCCGGGCGCACGAGCCATCTTGTCGGCACAGCGGCCGCAGAACTGGTGGTCCCGGTGCCAATCGGCGATCTGGGTGGCTCGGCCGCCGATGTTCCACTCGTGATCGTCGAGGTGCCCGTGCAGCGAGCGCAGGCCCTCGAGCCGAGTGCCCTCGGGCAGCGCCTCCGGGTCCGGCAGCTCCGACGCCCAGTACAAGGTGTCGCCCAGCCGCCCCAGCACCAACGATGGTGGTTGGCCGGTCAGCTCCTCGGCGCGGTCGCGGGTCAGCGCGGTCGCGCCGCCGTCGCCGGTCTCGGCGACGAGCAGGCGATCACGGTGCACCAGGAAGACCCGCTCGTGGTCCGCCTCGACCGCGTCGTGGAGCGGCTCGAAGGCCGGCGTCACGCCGTGATCCTCAGGGCCGCTCGCCGAAGTCGGGACGCTCGGTTCGCGTCCGCTTCAGTTCCCAGAACCCCGGCGTCGTTGCACACATGACGAAGCCGTCCCACAGCTTCAGCGACTGCTCGGTGGGTGGCACACGCGTGATGACCGGACCGAACAGGGCGACCTGCGCGCCGTCGTCGTTGGGGAAGGCGATGATCGGCGTGCCGATGTCGTCGCCGGCCAACTCGAGGCCGACATCCATGCGCTTGCGGATCTCGGCGTCCCACTCGTCCTCGTCGAACGCGACCGCGTGGGTCACGTCGAGACCTGCGGCCTCGAGCGCGTCCTCAGCGGTGAAGTCGCGATTGCGATCGTGGTGGATGCGTCGACCGAGCTCCCAGTACAGCGAGAACACGCCGTCGTTGCCGTCGGTCTCGCGGACCGACTCCATCACCCGCAGCATCTTGTGCGTGAACGCCACCGGCCCGTAGTAGTCCGAGCCTTCCTCGGGTTCGTTCTTGAACAACAGGCTGATCGGCTGCCAGTTCACCGTCAGCTCACGATTCGGTGCCACTTCGTCGACGACCCACCTGGCCGTCACCCAGCACCACGGTCAAATGGGGTCAACCCAGAAATCGATCTCCATGGCAGGGGAGGGTAGTGCAGTCGATCCCCACTATCGGTGCCCGACCGTCTGTCATACGAGATACCCTCACCGTATGACGATGCTCAGCTTTCGGGTCGACGACGAGCAGGCCGTCGAGACGCAACGGTGGGCCGAGGCGCTCGGGATCGACCGTTCGGAACTCCTGCGCGAAGCCCTGCGTCGACATCTGGTTCGCCTCGCGTCCGAGCAGGACGCGCTCCGATGGGAGGAGCAGCCCCTGGCCGACGCCGAGGCCGCACTCTCGCAGGCCGCCGACTGGGGTCCGGCCGAGGACTGGTCGGACTGGGCCGATGCAGCGGGGTGAGATCTGGTTCGCCGCCACGCCGGGTGGGGACCGACCCGTGCTGGTCCTGACGCGTGATCCCGTCGCCGATCGCATCGGCTCGGTGGTGGTGGCGGCGCTCACCCGGACGGTGCGCGGTCTTGTCTCCGAGCTGGAGCTGACGACGGACGCCGACGGAGTACCGACCGACTGTGTCGTGAACTTCGACAACCTGCACACGTTGCCCCGCGAGGCGTTTCGTCGGCGGATCGCGTCGCTCGATGCGTCGCGGATGGTGCTGGCGTGCCGGCGGCTGCGGGACGCGACCGGCTGCTGACCGTCAAGAGGGTCGGACCAACACCTTGGTGTGTTGGCTGTCGCCCGAACCCAGGTCGCGGAGGGTGGCATCGATCTCGTCGAGGCCGATGGTGCCGCTGTGGAGGGCGTCGAGGTCGACGCGGCCGTCGGCCACGTAGTGCATGACCATGTCGAACTCCTCGTGCGTGTAGCCCAACGCGGCGGTGACCTGGATCTCCTTCATCAGCCACGTGCGTGGGCTGATGGGGGCGTCGCCGATGGCGAGGCCGATGATGACCATGCGGCCGCCGCGGCGGGTGAGGTCGACCGCGGTCTGCACGGTGGCCGGCACACCGGCGCACTCGTACACCACGTCGGCCCCGAGGCCACGCGTGTGCTCGTTGATCACGGCGGTGGCGTCCTCGCCCGGGCCGACCACGACATGAGCGCCGAGCGAGCGGGCGACCTCGCGGCGAGCCTCCGAGGGCTCGACCACGATGACCCGACCGGCACCGCCGGTGAGCACCCACTGCATCGTCGAGAGCCCGATGGGGCCGGCGCCCTGGATGACCGCGACCTCGCCCATGCGGGGCTGGTTGGCGCGCACGGCGTGGAAGCAGATGGTGGCGGGCTCGATCTGGGCCGCCTGCTCGTCGGTCAGCGCCGGGTTGGCGGCGATCGCTCGCCCGTGGTGGACCGCCAGCCTGGGAGCGAAGCCGCCGTGGGGCGTCTCGTAGGGGCCGGCGCCGACCGTCGCCAACAGCACGGTCTGGCACTTGTCCATCTGGCCGGCGTGGCAGGCGTCGCAGGACCCGCACGACGGCGGAACCGCGATCACCACGCGCTCGCCCTCGGACAGCCGACCGACCTCGCCGCCGACCGCTGACAGGGTGCCGACCCACTCGTGGCCGCACACGGCCGGATGGGCCCGGCCCGACTGCCACGCGTGGACGTCGGTGCCGCAGATACCGCAATAGGCGATGTCGACGACGACCTGGTCGGGACGGGGCTCGGGCTCGGGGAAGTCGAGAAGCTCGACGGTTTCGACTCCGGTGATCAGTGCTGCCTGCATGGCTGCGACAGTACCGCCATCACCATGTCCCGGCCCGAGTCAGCATCACCCGGCGCCGTACGCGAGCATGCATGGACCAAACCGCCGAGGGGGCACCGTGATCATCATCAGCGCCGAATTCGATCTCGCCGATCCAGCCGACATGCCGAAGGCCATGGAGCTCGCCGTGCCGCTCCAACAGGCCACCCGTGACGACGAGCCCGGATGCCTGGCGTACTGCTTCGCTCCGGACCCTTGCATCGAGGGGCGGATGCAGGTGTACGAGCTGTGGGAGGACGAGGCCACGCTGGCCGCCCACTTCCAGCACCCCAACTACATGAACATGGGCATGGGGCTCGGCCAGATCGGCCTGGCCAACGCCGCAGCGCACAAGTACCGCGTCACCGCGGTCGAGCCGGTCTACGACGACACCCGCAAGGCTCGAGCCGACTTCTTCACCTACGACGAGCAGCGACCCGACGAGAAGATCATCATCGCGGGCACCATCGATGCCGCCGATCCGACCGAGGTCCCGGGCGTGCTCGAGCAGTCGATCCCGTTCCAGATGGCCAGCCGGGAGGGCGAACCCGGGTGCCAGTCCTACGTGTTCTACGCCGATCCCTGTGTCGACGGTCGCATCCAGGTCTACGAGCTGTGGGACAACCACGCGGCGCTCGCCCCGCACTTCGACCACGAGAACTACTTCAACATGGGTGGCCTGCTGCGTGGCCTCAACGGCACCAGCGACAACAAGAAGTACCGGGTCGACCTGATGGAGCCGGTCTACGACGACACCCGGACGCCGAGGGCCGACTTCTTCACGGCCTGAGTGGCCGGCCCGATCCGGTCACGCGCCGCGGGGGAGCGCGTAGGTCCCTTGTGCGGTCGACACCAACCGGTCAGGCCGGTCATCCATCCACAGCTTCACCGTTCCCACCACCGATGATCGGCCCGCCTTGTCCAGGTCGGCGCGCGCCCACATCACGTCGCCCTGGGCAGGTCGGAGAAACCGGATCGACAGCTCGGAGGTGAGCGCCATCGGTTCGATCCGGTCGAGCGCGCCGAAGACCAGGTACCAGAGCACGACGTCGGCCAGGGAGAACTGGGTGGGGCCCGGGATGAAGCCGCCTGGTCGCAGCGACACCGCCGCGGTCTCCGTGCGGCCGAGCGCGTGGGTGGGTGAGATCTCGACGCACCGGTGCGGCGCCTCGGCCCAGTTCTCGGCGATCGTGGCGTTCACGACCTCCGGGGTCAGCGAGAACCCCTCCACGGGTCAGCCTGCGGTGGGGGTGGCGACGAAGACCGGGATCTCGCGGTCGGCCGCGGCGGCCTTCTGGGCGTACTCGGTGTAGGGCGGGAACACGGCTTCGCCACGCGAGTACCACTCGGCCCGCTCGTCGCCGGACACCAACCGGACGGTGTAGTCCGACGGTGTCGGGCCGTCCTGGATCCGGACGTTCGTGTCCGCCACCAGGTTGTGGTACCAGCCGGGGTGGCTGGGCGCCCCGCCCTTGGAGGCGATGATCGCGTACTCGCCGCCGTGCTCGACCCGCATGAGCGGGACCTTGCGCACCGCGCCCGTCTTGTGGCCGATGGTGGTCATCACGATGATGGGGATGCCGGTGTCTCGGAGGGTGTTGGCGCGGGTACCACCCGACGCCTCGTACTCCTCGACCTGGTCGGCCACCCACTGCCAGGTGCTCGGGATGTACTCACCGGGCTCGCTCATGATGCTCCTCGTGGTTGCGATGCGCGGACCTTAGCCCCGGGGCCTCACCAGTGGCGGAGGTCGATCGGCCAGCGGTCGACGATGTCTTCACCTCTGGCCACCCACATCACCTGGTGGCGGGCCACCGTGGGGTCGAGGTGGGCCGGCAGGAGCCGGACCCGATCGCCCACGGTCAGCTCCACGTCTCGGGTGCCCAGGGTCGCGTGCTCGTCGGAACAGAACAGCAGCGGGCCGTCCACCCAGGTCGGGTTGCCGTGGTCCATGCCGAACGCCTTCAGGCCCGCATCGGCGACGGCCCAGCCCTTGGCGTTGGTGGAGACGACGGTCGCCACGACTGACAGCGCGATGTCGAAGGGGCTGTCGAGCTTGGCGTAGTCGGTGTCGAGCAGACAGTAGGAGCCGGCCTGAATCTCGGTGGCCCAGGTGTTGACGGCGTACGTCCCCGTCCCCCCGGCCGACACGGTGTCGCCGCCGACCGATTCGTGGGCCTGGAGCAGCAGCGCCATCGACGCCTCCACGGCCCCGGGCTTGTCGGCGGGGTCGGCCATCATCAGGTGCCCCTCGTAGCCCATGACGCCCCGTACCCGGAGGCCGGCCGCTCGGGCCGCGTCGGCCAGACGCCCCGCATCGGCGGGATCGCACCCACAGCGCGGGAGTCCGACCTCGACGTCGATCAGCACCTCGCGAATGCCGCCGGCCACGGCCGCGGCCAGCGTTTCGTCCGAATCGACCGCAACCGTCACCCGGTGCCCCGCCTCGACGAGGGTGCCGAGGCGCCGGGCGTCGAGCACCTCGTTGGCGAGCAAGAGGTCGGTTCCCAGGCCGGCAGCCGCCATGCCCTCGATCTCGCCGATGGTGGCCGCGCAGAAGTTGGTGTGGCCGGCCCGCACCAGCTCCTTCGCCAGCGCGGTGGACTTGAAGGCCTTCACGTGGGGGCGTAGCCGGGGGCCGGGGAGCGCTGCGCTCATGGCGGCCACGTTGGCGTCGAAGAGGTCGCGGTCCACCACCAGGCTGGGCGTGGGCAGGTCGTGGATCGTGCGGGGATCGGCCATGCGGTCAGCGTGGCAGAACCTCGGCGCCCCCGCAGGGTTCGGTCAGACCGGCAGGAACTCGGGGTGGAGCCGCAGGTGGTCCTGCTCGCGGACGTCGTCGGGGATGACGAGCGAGCGGCGGGCGTCGATGTCGAACGCCAGGTTGACGACCTCGAACGACACGAGCAGCGCTGCCGTGTCCAGGTCGAAGGACCACATCGACATGCGGTTGGTCTTGCGCGCCATGGCCGTGACCGCGCCGAAGCTCTGGATCCGGGTGCCCTTCGCCGGCAGCAGATTGACGCGCACCCGGGACTCCATCGTGGCCCAGGCCAGCTTGATGCCGTCGGGTCGACGCTGGATCCAGTTCCGTTCGACGCCATCGGGCGGAAGGCCGCCCCAGATCAGGTTGGTCGCGGCAGCCGGTGGTACCACGTCGCCGCCGAGCGTGTCCTCGTCGTCGACCAGTCGCTCCGCCCGATTCTCGATGCCCAGCTCTCGGACCCGTTCGAGGGTCGGTGCCGAGGCGATGGGGTCCGCCTCGAGGTCGAGGCTGCGCGGCCGACCGTGCTCGGGGATGGCCACCGTGGGCATCTCGAGCGCGGGGTGATCCAGCACGTGGACGAAGGTCGCTCCCAGGTCGCCGTCCTGGGCGTTGCGGAGCTCGTGGTAGATGCCCATTCGTCCACCGACCGCCAGCAGGCCGCTGTACACCTCGAGCTCGTTGCCCTCCATCTGCTCGTGGTGGTGGCGGGTGTAGAGGTCGACCAGGGGCGTCTCGGCGGGCAGGCCGAGATCGGCCACGACCGCGCTGGTCGCAGCCGTCGCGTTCCGCACGTAGTAGCGCACGTTCATGTGGCCCAGCTCGTCGATCTGGTCCGGTGTGACCCGGCTGGTGTGGCTGCGCGTGAGTTCTCCGGTCATCGCCCGACCAGTGTGGCGGGTCGACGCCGGAGTTCCGCCCCCCGTCGGGCGGGTCAGGGGTCGATGCGGGCCGAAGCCGTGCCGGTCACGACCGGCGTGTCGTCCTGGTTCACGGTCACCACGCTGAGGTCCACGACGTGCCCGCCGCCCTCCTCGCGTATGGCCGTGACCTCGGCGGTCGCGGTCAAGGTGTCGCCGGGCCACACCTGGTTGACGAACCGCACCCCGTAGTTGGTCAGCCGACCGTCGCCGACCCAGTCGGTGAGGAGCCTGCCGGTCATGCCCATCGTGAGCATGCCGTGGGCGAACACGCCCGGGTAGCCCGCGACCTCACGGGTGTAGAGGTCGTCGGAGTGCAGCGGGTTGTAGTCACCGGATGCGCCCGCGTACTGCACGAGCTGGGTTCGCTTCAGGTCCTCGACGAGGACCATGGAGCGGGTGTCGCCGACGTTGAGTTCTGCTGCGCTGAGTGCCATGAGTCCTCTCCTCAGTTCTCGACCGGCTTCTCGGTCTGCACGCCGACCCCGCGGGCGGTGATGACGAGCTCGCCGTTCTGGTCCCGGTACTCGGTGACCGTCTCCCGGAAGATCAGCTTGCCGGCGCGCTTGCTCTGCTTCTCCCAGGTCTCGCCCGGCACGACCGTTGCGGTCAGGACGTCGCCCGGGGAGATGTGCCGGTGGTACTCGAAGTGCTGCTCGGCGTGGAGGCTCCCCCCGTTGCCCCCGCCGCTGCCGCCGGACGTCTCCTTGGTGATCCCGGTGGGCTCCTTGCCCGACCCGAACCACGGCTCGCCGATCTTGGGCCGGAGGCGATAGTCGGGATCGAACTGCGCGCTGGCCTGGGCGAAGGTCGGCGGGGCGATGATGCGGCCCGGTTCGGTGCCGGCCGCGTGCTCCTCGTCGGCGTAGATCGGGTTCGGATCGCCGATGGAGCGAGCGAACATCAGGATGTGCGTGGCCTCGACGGGAAAGCGTTCGACGGTCATGGCCCGGACGTTAGCGGGACCGCCCGTATGGGTCGACCGGCCCACGATTCGGGACCGCCGACCTGGGTCCCCCGGCTCATCATCAGCCCTTCGCCCCGCATTCACCCTGGTGAAAGGCCTCGGTGGGGCACGCTGGGTACGTTCGCTCACTTGCAGCGGGCGTTCTTCATAGCGCGGGCATCGCTATCGAAGGGAAAACTGAAGATGAGACGGCTCCCCCCACTTGTCGTGCTCGGCGTGATCGCCGGCGCGATGTTCTTGCTGTCGAGTTCCGCCGGGGCCGGACCCCGGCATTGTGGCAATACGATCCACACCACCTCCTGGACGATCGTCGAGACCGGCGACGGCGGCATCGAAGCCACCGGCACCGACGGAGACGACGTCTTCATCGGCTGGCTCTACGCGGACGCCACGTCGTTGACGGTCCACGGACTGGGCGGCGACGACGTCATTTGTGGCGCCGATGCCGACGACGTTCTCCACGGCGGCCCCGGTGACGACGTCATCGACGGCCACGGTGGCTCCGACGACATCTACGGCGGTCCTGGCGACGACCTGGTCATGGGCGGCGACGGCCCCGACCGCGTCGAGGGTCAGGACGGCGACGACTCGGTGTGGGGCAAGGACGGCGTCGACGTGCTGGTGCCCGGTCCCGGCGACGACTACGTCTCCGACGATGGCGTCGACATGATCCTCGACGCCTCGGTGCCGCTCGTCTCGGCGCCGCCACCCCCGGCTTCCGACCGTGTTCCCACCGACGTGGCCGTCAACGACGCGGCGCCGCCCCCGGCGCCGCCGACGTTCGTGGTCCCCACCCCGACACCGACGCCGCAGCCGCCGACGTTCGTGGTCCCCACCCCGACACCGCAGCCTCCGGCGGTCGCTCCCACCCCGGTCCCCACGACCGAGCCGACCGTGGTCGCGCCCACGCCGACGACCGCCCCCGCTCCGCCGGCGCCGCCGGTGGTCCCGGCGGAGGGCCAGTTCACGATCGTCGGCCGTCAGATCATCGACCCGAACGGGGAGCCGTTCTATCCGATCGGTGCCAACGCGGGCCCGCCCCTGCGGGACACCAACGGTGACTGCGTCTGGTGGCTCAGCCTGCGCTGCAGCGACATGACCGGGCGGCTCGACTCGGTGCAGGCGTGGAACTGGAACATCCTGCGCGTCAACGTCCTGTGCCAGCAGGTGAACCTCGGCAACGGCCAGCGGCACGGACCCGACGAGATGTTCGCCGCGGTCGATCTCATGGTCGAGGAGTACACCGCCGCCGGCGTGGTGTTGATGCTCGACTGCCACGACACGACCGGCGTGAACCCGGCCGTGGGCAGTGCGATGTGGAACGACCTCACGTCGTTCTGGGACCGGGCCATCGAGCGGTACGGCGACAACCCGTACGTCTGGATCAACTTCGCCAACGAGTTCGAGACCCAGTACGGCGGCGACCAGGTCTACTTCCGTGAGTTCACCCAAGCCGCCTACGACCACCTCCGCGCCAGCGGCTACGAGGGGGTGATGGTCATGGATCTGCCCAACTGGGCGCAGCACATCCAGTTCTTCGAGGAGCCCGCCAACCTGGCGTGGTCGCGGCAGTTCGAGCAGGTGTTGTGGGGCTGGCACGCGTACGGCGGTGTCGCCGCCGACGGCCTGGTCACCAGCGTCCGCTTCGACATGGCGTACGACGACATGGCCGCGGTCTACGACGACATCATCGACACCATCGTCACCAACGAGATCCCGGTCATCGTCGGCGAGTTCGGGTACGACTGGAACGCCGATCGCCGCATCGCCGACGGCTGGTCGTGGATCTCGATGCGCAACGGGGCCCTCCTGAACGTCGAGCGCCTGTACGACGCCGGTATCGGCATGACCGTGTGGCACGCGAACGGCAGCGCCGGGACCTTCATGCCGTACGGCCTGAAGGCCGACGACCAGCTCACGTTCGACGAGCCCACGGTCGACGCAAACCTGTCCGAGTTGGGCCAGCTCTACTGGGACCTGACCCGACGGATCGGCGCCGACGCCGCGGGCTGATCCGTCCCGCCTCTGCGCCCCGAACTACCGTCGACCCGTGCCCGCAGCGTCGGGCGCGGGTCGACGACGATCGGGAGTCAACGGTGATCGAGACGAAGAAGACGTTCTGTCGGATCTGCCACGCGGCGTGCCCGATGGAGGTCGACGTCGAGGACGGCCGCCGTGTCGTGGCCGTACGCGGCGATCGGTCGGATCCATTGTTCGAGGGCTACACCTGCATCAAGGGCCGGCAGCTGCCCGACCAGTTCAACGACCCGGCCCGACTTCGCGGGCCGCTGCAGCGGCGCCCGGACGGCACGTTCGAGCCCGTGACGTCAGGCCAGGCCCTCGACGACATCGCGGCCCGCATCGCCCGGATCGTGGACGAGCACGGGCCCCGTGCCGTCGCCTCGTACACGGGTACGGGCGCCTACCAGAACAGCGTCGGTGTCCCCGTGGCCCAGGCCTGGCACAAGGGCTTCGACTCACCGTCGATCTACACGTCGCTGACCATCGACCAGCCAGCCCACCGCAGCGCGCTGTCCCGGCTCGGCGCATGGGAGGCCGGTTGGCAGAACTTCACCGACAGCGACGTGTCTCTCGCGGTCGGCTACAACCCGATGGTGTCGAGCTACGGACCGGCGTCGGGGCTGCAGGGCACCAACCCGTTCGTCAAGCTCCGGGAGGCCAAGGCACGCGGCCTTCGGCTGATCGTGGTCGACCCCCGCCGCAGCGAACTCGCGACCCAGGCCGACATCTGGCTGCAGGTCCGACCGGGCGAGGACCCAGCGCTGTTGGCGGCACTGCTGCACCACATCCTGGACCGCGGCCTCCACGATGCGGAGTTCTGCGACCGCTGGGTCGAACCCGGCCAGCTCGACGCCCTGGCCGCAGCCGTTCGGCCGTTCACGCTCGACGTGGCCGCCCGGCGATGTGACGTGCCTGCCGCCGACATCCAGGCTGCGGCCGAGCTGTTCGCCGCCGGTCCGCGCGGTGCCGCCGGTTCGGGCACCGGGCCCAACATGGCGCCCCACGGGACCCTGATGGAGTCCCTGACACTGACGCTGAACGTCGTGTGCGGTCGGGTGAATCGAGACGGGGACCTGCTCGAGAGCCCGTACATGCTCACGCCCGGCGACACCCGGCGAGCGCAGGTGATCCCGCCGAGCCCGCCCACGCCGGGCACGCCGCAGCGGGTCCGCGGTCTGCGTGGTCTCGCCGACGAGATGCTGACCAACTGCCTGAACGACGAGATCCTGCTGGAGGGCGAGGGGCAGGTCCGTGCGCTCATCGTCAGCGGCGGGAACCCCGTGCAAGCCTTCCCGGACCAGGAACGCACCATCGAGGCGCTCCGGGCGCTGGAGCTTCTCGTGGTCATCGATCACCGCATGACGGCCACCGCCGAGCTGGCCGACTACGTGATCGCACCCCGGGGTCAGCTCGAGCGAGCCGACGTCCCCAACGTCATGGACCGGCGCTTCCCCGCGGTCTACACGAACTACACCGATCCGGTCATCGACTCCGGGGACGACGTCTTGAACGAGTGGGAGGTCTTCGCCGGCATCGCGGCAAGGAACGGCACCCCGATCGACCTGCCGGGTGGGCGGCTGCCGGTCGGCGACCCCGAGCTGGACGATCACGACGTCATCGAGCACGTCTTCGGCCGAGCCCGGCTGCCGATGGAACAGTGGCGGGAGCGGCGGCAGGTCATCCACGACGATCCGATCCGCGTGGTCGCCGCCGATCCCGATGCGCCGGGTCGATTCGCGGTGGCGCCCGACGATGTCGTCGCCGAACTCGCCGAGGTGGCGGCCGAAGGCGAGGGAGCGACACTCCTGTCCGGCTACGACCCGGACGCCTACCCGTTCCGGCTGATCGGTCGCCGACTGAAGCACGCGTTGAACTCGTTGGGGTCGGAACTGCCGGGTCTCGCCCGTGTTGCCACCACCAACCATGCGTACACCAACCCCCTCGACATGGAAGCCCTGGGGGTGGCGGCGGGCGACCTGTTGGAGATCACGTCCCAGCGGGGCACCGTCGTCGGTGTGGCCGAGCCCGACCCCGACATCAAACGCGGGGTCATCGCCATGTCGCACTCGTGGGGCGGGTTGTCCACCACCGACGAGAAGGTCCGCGACATCGGATCGCACCCACGAACCGGCTCGTCGACGGCGGCGACGGCACCGACCGCATCACGGGGCTACCGGTGATGAGTGCGATTCCGGTGCAGGTCCGGCGTACGACGGACGAGGCGGTGTCGGTCTCCTGAGCGTCGGGTCGGTCAGTTCTCCAGCGGACGAGGCGCATCACTCGCCCCATCGGCTCCGGCGGAGTCTGTGCCGGCGTGTTCGTGTCCGGTGCCAGGCACGAACCACGAACACCTGACAGGTTGCGACATGGCCAGGCGGGCGTGTCACCATGTCCGACGTCAATGACGACGAGCGATCACGAGGAACCCCGATGACGGTGCACGAACGGCCCTTCGGTCGGTACTACGAGGACTTCGAACCCGGCGACATCTACCGGCACTGGCCCGGCAAGACGATCACCGAGGCCGACGACCACCTCTTCTGCATGATCACCATGAACCACCATCCGTTGCACTCGAACGTGTGGTTCGCCGAGAACGAGACCGTCCACGGCAAGAACGTCGTCGTCGGCAACCTCGTGTACTCGCTGGTGCTCGGCATGTCGGTGCCCGATGTCAGCGGCGCGGCCATCGCCAACCTCGAGATCGAGACGCTCCGCCACGCCAAGCCCACCTTCCACGGCGACACGATCTACGCCGAGACCCGCGTGCTCGACAAGAAGGAGTCGTCGTCGAGGCCCGATCGAGGGATCGTCAGCGTCGAGACCAAGGGCCTGAACCAGCGGGGCGAAGAGGTCTGCTACTTCACCCGCAAGGTCATGGTCTGGAAGCGAGAGGCGGGGCCTGAGCGCAAGCGTCCCTACGGCGACGAGATCTGGAGCGACTGATGGTGCGCAGTGCCAAGGACTTCTTCAAGCCCCTCGCCGTCGGTGCGCCGGAGCCGGTGCGCGAGATCCCGATTCGGCCGTCGCGGGTCATCCACTTCTTCCCGCCGTCGAACGAGAAGATGGTCGGCAAGGTCCCCGACATCGCCCCGACCGTCGACATCCTGCTCGGCAACCTCGAGGACGGCGTCCCCGCCGACCAGAAGGAGGCGGCCCGCGCCGGCATGGTGCAGGTGGGCAAGACCGTCGACATGGGCGACACCCAGCTCTGGACTCGCGTCAACAGTCTCGACTCGCCGTGGGGTCTCGACGACCTGATCACCCTCGTCACCGAGATCGGCGACGCGCTCGACGTGATCATGATCCCCAAGGTCGAGGGTGCCGAGGACATCCACTACGTCGACCGGCTCCTGGCTCAGCTCGAGGCCAAGGCCGGCTTGTCCGAGCCGATCCTCGTGCACGCGATCCTCGAGACCGCTCGGGGTGTGGCCAACGTCGAGGAGATCTGCGGCGCCAGCCCCCGGATGCAGGGCCTGTCGCTCGGCCCCGCCGACCTGGCGGCGAATCGCCGGATGAAGACCACCCGCGTCGGCGGAGGTCACCCGGGCTATCTGGTCCGCAACGACCCCGACCCCGCCGACGAAGAGGCGCCTCGTGCCACGGCGCAGCAGGACCTGTGGCACTACACGATGGCCCGCATGGTCGACGCCTGTGTAGCGCACGGCATCCTGCCGTTCTACGGCCCGTTCGGCGACATCGCCGACACCACCGCCTGCGAGGACCAGTTCCGCAACGCCTACCTGCTGGGCTGCGTCGGCGCGTGGAGCCTCCACCCGGTCCAGATCGGGATCGCCAAGAAGGTGTTCAGCCCCGAGCCTGCCGAGGTCGCCCACGCCCAGCGGGTGATCGAGGCCATGGGCGACGGGACCGGCGCCATCATGTTGGACGGCAAGATGGAGGACGACGCCTCGGTCAAGCAGTGCCACGTGGTGGTCGAGCTGGCTCGAAGCCTTGCGGCACGTGACCCGGAGCTCGCCCAGCTCTACGGATTGGAGAACTGAAGTGACTGACCTGCGACCCCGCCGATCCGTGCTGTACATGCCCGCCGCCAACGCCCGCGCGCTCGAGAAGGCCAAGGACATCGCCGCCGATGCGTTGATCTTCGACCTCGAGGACGCGGTCGCTCCCGATGCGAAGGACGTGGCGCGGGAGCAGGCGTGCGCCGCCGTCGCCTCGGGCGACTACGGCAACCGCGAGCTGACCATCCGGTGCAACGGCCTCGACACGCCGTGGGGCGCCGACGACATCGCCGCCGCAGCCGCGGTGGGGCCCGCAGCGATCGTGGTACCGAAGGTGACGGGCACCGATCACCTCGCGGAGATCGCCGGTGCCCTCGAGGTCGCCGACGCCCCCGACCACACCGCCATCTGGGCGATGGTGGAGACCCCCGAGGCGATCTTCGCCGCCCGCGACATCGCCGCCTTCGAGCGCGTCGCGGTGATGGTCATGGGCACGAACGATCTCGCCAAGGAGATGCGGGCCGAGCAGGTCGCGGGCAGGCACTCGCTGGTGCCGTACCTCGCGCAAGCCCTTCTGGCCGCCCGAGCCGAGGGCACGGTCATCCTCGACGGCGTCTACAACGACATCAAGAACGAGGAGGGCTTCCTCGCCGAGTGTCGCCAGGGCTTCGAGATGGGGTTCGACGGCAAGACCCTGATCCACCCGTCGCAGGTGGGGCCGACCAACGACGTGTGGGCGCCGAGCGACGACGAGATCGAACACGCTCGCAAGGTCATCGCCGCATTCGAGGAGGCCGAGGCCGAGGGCCGAGGCGTGATCACCGTCGACGGCCGCATGATCGAGAACCTCCACGTCGACAACGCCCGGCGAGCCCTGGCCGTGGCCGACGCCATCGCCGCGCTGGAGGGCTGACCGATGCCCGAGTTCATCGCAGGACCCACGGTCGTCCCGGGTGTGGAACCGAAGCTGATCGAGGAATACGTGGGTGGGGTGAACACCCAGTCAACCGAGATGAGCGTGGCCCGCATGGTGGCGCCACCGGGTTGGACCGAGCCGGGCCAGCGCCCGGCGTTCGACGAGGTCACGCTGGTCCTCGACGGCGTGGTCGTGGTCGAGACCGAGGGCGAGACGTTCCGCGTCGGCGCCGGCCAGGCGATCCGGATGCAGGCGGGGGAGTGGGTGCGGTACTCCACCGACACCGAGGGGGCCACGTACGTGGCGATCTGCACGCCGGCGTTCAGTCCCGAGACAGTCAACCGGGACGACTGACACGGCGCCGGCTGTGTCCGGCGCCACGCGCAACGCCCCGGTTGGACCGGGTCGCAACCGCCTCCGTGGGGCAACGTGGAAGGTGATGGCTGCCGCGACCGACCCCGCTTGGCTCGAACCGATCACGGCGGAGCCGCCCGCGCTCGGGCGACGGTCGGTGATGTCGCAGCAGTGGACCGACCTCGCCTACTTCCACTGGCGCTACCCGCCCGGCGACGTCCAGGAGCTGCTTCCCCCGGGCCTGACCGTGGACACCTTCGACGGATCCGCCTGGGTGGGGCTCATCCCGTTCGTGATGCGGCGGGTGAAGCCGCTCCACCTGGGTCCACTGCCCTGGCTGTCCACCTTCGTCGAGATCAACGTCCGGACCTACGTGGTCGACCCGCAGGGCCGTCGGGCCGTGTGGTTCTTCTCGCTCGACGTGCCGCGCCGTCCCATCGTCGCCACGGCTCGGGCGCTGTTCTCGCTCCCGTACTGCAGTTCGACGACCACCCACGAGGTCGCCGGCCGCGATCGCCGGTACACGATGCGCCGCCGCTGGCCGTCGCCGAAGGGGGCGGTGGCCGACATGGCCTTCACCATCGGGGACCCGTTCGAGGCCGACGAGGGCAGTCTCGAGCACTTCCTGTCGGCACGGTGGGCGCTGACCACGCGGAGTCATCGGGGTCGCCTGCGCTATGGCCGGGTCCATCACGAACCCTGGCCGCTCCGCCACATCGAACGCCACCAGATCCACCAGGACGTGATCGAGGCGGCGGGTCTGCCGAGCCCGGCCGGCCCCGTGCATGCGATGTATTCGCCGGCGGTCAGCGTGCACGTCGGCTGGCTCGAGACCGTGGAGATCCCGAGCGCCGAGGCCTCGGCATGAACGGCGTGCTCGTCGCGTCGACCGTGGCCGCGTGGGGAATGGTGGGCTTGATCTGGATGGTGCAGGTGGTGCACTACCCGTTGCTCGTCCAGTACTCCGAGGCCGTCCCCGGCACCGCCTCGAAGGATCACGCCAACCGCATCAGCTTCGTGGTCGGGCCTCTGATGGCGGTCGAGGGGGTCACCGCCCTGATCCTGTTGGTGTGGCGGCCCGACGGCATGGGTTGGCTCTCCGCGTGGACCGCGGCGGCACTCCTGGGCGTGGCGCTGTTGTCGACGGTGTTGGTACAAGTCCCCCTGCACGCGCGTCTCGGGCAGGGTCACGATGCCCAAGCCGCTGTTCGTCTGGTGCGGACCAACTGGGTGCGCACGGCGGCCTGGACATCCCGCGGGCTGGTGCTCGCGTTCGCGGTGGCCACCTGAGCTGGGCCCCGCACGACAGCCGACTTGTACGATCGAGGCCGTGAGCACCGAACCAACTCTCGATGACGCCCGCGCAGCCCTCGCTTGCGCCTCTGACGTGGTGGACCAGGCCATTGCCACCGCGAAGGCCATGGGCCCGGCGGCCCATGACGACCAGGTCTTCCTCTACGACCTCTCGCACGCCGCCGCCGGCATCTCGATGTCGGAGGTGGCGCTCGACTTCGCGGCCAAGGGTGCGGACGAAGAACGGTTGGCCACGATCTTCGTGGGTCGGGTGATCTCGCAGTTGGGCGCAGCCTTGTGGGCTTCCGGCGAGCGCTGGGGCGTGAACGTCGACGCGCTGTCGCCCGCCCAGGCGTTCGCCACGGCGGCGACCGCCGGCGAGTTCGTGGCCTCGGCCGCATCGCTCCGGGCGCCGGCACACCTGGCCGAGGACATGGAGATGGTGGCCGACACCTTCCGCCGCTTCGCCGAAGAGCGGATCATGCCTCAGGCCGAGCACATTCACCGCGAGGACCTCGACGTCCCGATGGACATCATCCACGGCGTCGCCGAGCTCGGCTGCTTCGGCTTGTCGATCCCCGAGGAACACGGCGGCTTCGCCCAGGGCACCGAGGACGACTACCTCGCCATGATCATCGCCACCGAGGAGCTGTCCCGAGGGTCCTTGGGCGCCGGCGGTTCGTTGATCACCCGCCCGGAGATCCTCGCTCGCGCGCTCGAGGGCGGCGGCACCGATGCCCAGAAGCAGTACTGGCTGCCCCGACTCGCCTCGGGCGAGACGTTGTGCGCCGTCGCCGTCACCGAGCCCGACTACGGCTCCGACGTGGCGGGTCTCAAGGTCACGGCGACCCAGACCGAGGGCGGCTGGGTCCTCAACGGCACGAAGACGTGGTGCACGTTCGCCGGTCGGGCCTCGGCGCTGATGGTCCTGTGCCGCACCAACCCGGACCCCGAGGTCGGCCACCGTGGGCTGAGCCTGCTCATCGTCGAGAAGCCCTCCGACGACGGTCACGCGTTCCGCCACGAGAAGGACGGCGGCGTGCTCGAGGGTCGAGCCATTCCCACGCTCGGCTACCGCGGCATGCACAGCTACGAGGTCAACTTCTCGGACTGGTTCGTCCCCGCCGAGAACCTGATCGGTGGCGAGGACGGGCTCGGGCGGGGCTTCTACCTCCAGATGGCCGGGTTCGAGAACGGTCGAGTGCAGACCGCCGCCCGAGCGGTGGGCGTCATGCAGCGCGCGTACGAGCTCGCCGCCGAGTACGCCGAGGGGCGCCGCGTCTTCGGCAGCACGCTCGACGAGTACCAGCTGACGAAGGTCAAGCTGGGCACGATGGCGTCGCTGATCCAGGTCAGCCGGCAGTACTCCTACGAGGTCGCCCGACGTATGGCGGCCGGCGACGGTGCCGCTGAGGCCGCGATGGCCAAGGCGTTCGTGTGCAAGGCGGCCGAGTGGGTCACCCGCGAGGCCCTCCAGATCCATGGAGGCTACGGCTACGCCGAGGAGTACGAGATCAGCCGGCTCTACGTCGACGCCCGGGTGCTGTCGATCTTCGAGGGCGCCGACGAGACCCTCTGCCTGAAGCTCATCGCCCGTCGACTGCTGTCCTGAGCCGTCTCAGGTCCGTTCGCAGGACCTGGCGTTGACCGCGGCCGTGCAGGTGTCGCGGCCCTTGCCTCCGCGGATGACATCGCGGCCCTTGCCGCCGTCGATGCGGTCCCGACCGTTGCCGCCGTAGAGCTGGTCGCGGCCCCTGCCACCGTCGATCCGATCGCCGCCGCCGTAGCCGCAGATCAGGTCGTTGCCACCGCGGCCCGAGATCACGTCGGGTCCGGGGGTGCCGACGATGACGTCGTCGCCGTTCGTCCCCACGGTCTCGATGCCGGGCAGCGCCACGATGGTGGCGGGTCGGCCCTCACACGACGGCGTGGTCGTCGGCGCGTCGGCGAACCGGTGGGTGGTGTAGATCCGCCCGTCCTCGCCGATCGCCACGCCGACCCCGACCCGGTCGAACCGGGCTTCGAGCACGTTCGCCCGGTGGCCGGGCGATGCCATGAAGGCCGCCACCAGACGTGTGACGGAGCCTCCCCGGCCCACGTTCTCTCCGACGAGACGCCACCCGTTGGGCGCCCCCACCGTGATGTCGGGAGCGTGGGCCAGGAAGCCGTCCCCTGCCATTTCCTCGGACCAGTCGCGAGCGGCCAGCGTCATCGACGCATCCACGATCATCGGTGCCAGCCCCGCCGAGACCCGCTCGGCGTTGAGCATGGCCACGAAGTCGAGCTCGGACTCGGTCGCCGCTGAGGCGCCCGTGCCCGTGCTCGCCGCTTCCACGGGTGGGATCGAGACCAGCACGAGCGCGAGAACACCGAGGATCGCCAACAGGCCCGAGAGGTGAGCCCGCGTGAGAGAGACCCCTGTGGTGTCCGACCGCATGCACCTCGATCGGGAACGCGATCGGGCCCCGGATGGGTCGACGGGCCCCGTCGACCCGTGACCTGGGCTTATGCCGCCGAAGACCGGGCAGTTGATCCCGGTGTCCCGGGGCGTGCGACCCGGATCGCAGGCCGCGCGGCCCACGCCGGCCGCCGCCGTCGCCGGGCGGAGTCACCGGGGTCCTGGTCCGTCGAGCCCATCGGCTGGGCCGGCCAGCATGGGGCGATCGACCGAGCCGAGGGGTCCGGTCGGTCAGCTGCGCAGGATCTCTTCGCCGACGACGGGTCCCGGAGGGAGCCGGGCGAGAAGCGCCAGTCCGAGGGCGGCGACCGATCCCGCGAGCAGGATGGCGGTGAGCGACGTGAGGTCGACGAGCGGTCCCGCGACCAGGTTGGCGATCGGCACCGTGCCGCCGAAGGAGAGGACCCACAGCGCCGCCACCCGTCCGCGGACCGTGTCGTCGACGTGTTCCTGCCAGATCGTGGACAGGGTCACCGGCAGGATGAAGTAGAAGAAGCCGAGGGCGGCGATGGCCACGTAGGCGATCGAGATGTCGCGCAGGAGCGACAACCAGGCCAGCGCGGCGGCGAACCCGATGAAGCCGGCTCGGACCATGAGCGTGCGGGGCAGGCGGAGGAAGACCGTCGACGAGCTCAGCGCCCCGAACAGCGCCCCCGCACCGAAGAGCGCGTAGAACCAGCCGTACTGGGTGCTCTGGGCATCGATGCCGAGGTTGACCTCGGCGATCGCCGGGAGCTGGCCGATGAAGGGGAGGCACAGCAACGAGAACAGCGTCATGGTGATGATCGGTCGCCCCACCTGCGGGGCCCTGAAGACGACCTTGAAGCCGCCGAAGATCCGGTCGCTGAGGCTACGGACGGCGGTGCTGGGAGCCGGCATCTGCGTCATCCACAGGGCGATGATCACGATGATGTAGCTGGCGGCGTTGATGGCGAAGACCTCAGCGAACCCGACGCGGCTGGTCAGGAACCCGCCGATGGCGGGGCCCACCACCCGGGCCGCGTTGATCTGGGCCGAGTTCAGGGCGATGGCCGCCGGCAGGTTCCGAGGCCCGGCGAGTGACGGCAGAATCGAGGTGAACGCAGGGGCGAAGATGCCCTGGCCCAGTCCGATCACGAAGACGATCAGCAGCAGCGGTCCTCGGCCGACGGTGTCGTCGATGACCATGGCGGCGAGCACGAAGCTCCACAGCATCTGCCAGATCTGGGTACCGAGGAGCAGCCGACGACGATCCCGGGTGTCGGCCAGTGAGCCACCGACGAGGCTCAGAATCCCCAGTGGCCCGAGCTGGGCGAAGATCACCAGCCCGAGGAATGCGCTCGACTCGGTCAGCTCCCACGCCAACACGCCCAGCGCGGTGTTCTGCATCCACCGCCCCGTGTTCGAGATCAGCGATGCCAGATAGATGCGTCGGAAGTCGGGTTGCGCCAGCGCATCCCGGGCGGTTCCGGATTTGCGGGGACGGTCCGACACCGAGCCCACCGTACCGGCACAGGGGAGCGTGGAGATCGGGTCTACCGACCCGTGGAGGAGAGGCCCGCCGTCCAGGCGGCGAAGAGGTCGCTGTAGTGGCCGCCGGCGGCAACCAGTTCGTCGTGGCTGCCGAGCTCGACCAGCCGACCGTCGTCGATGACGCCGACACGGTCACAGCGGGCCGACGTCGACAGGCGGTGGGCGATGGCGATGACCGTCCGCCCCTCCATCAGGCGTTCCATGGCCGCTTCGACGACGGCTTCGGTCCCCGGGTCCACGCTGGATGTGGCCTCGTCGAGGATCAGCACCGAGGGGTCGACCAGCGACGCCCGGGCCAGTGACACCAACTGGCGCTCGCCGGCCGACAGGCGGGAGCCGCGCTCCTGGACCTCGGTGTCCAGGCCGTCGGGGAGCTGTTCGAAGACCGCAGTGATCCCGAGTCGGTCCAGGGCTGCCCGGATCTCGTCGTCATCGGCATCGGGCCGGGCGAAACGGATGTTGTCGCCGATCGTGCCGCTGAACAGGAACCCTTCCTGGGGGACCACGGTGATCTCCTGGCGGCGCGACGCGGCGGTGCTGTGGCGGAGATCGACGCCGCCGACGCGAACCTCGCCCTTCACCGGGTCGTAGAAGCGCGCCACCAACTTCGCCAGGCTCGACTTTCCGGCGCCGGTGGGTCCGACGAACGCGACGCGTTCGCCGGACGCGATGTCGAGGTCGATGCCGGCGAGGACCGGTGGCCCGTCGGCCGAATAGGCGAAGGACACACCGTCGATCTCGATGTTGCCGTTGCGACCGAGCGGTCTCGCGTCCGCCTCGTCGGCCTGCTCGAGCTCCTCGTCGAGCAGGCCGTAGATCTTGTTGAGCGACGCGGTCCCGGACTGGATCAGGTTGAACAGCTGGCTGAGCTGCTGGACCGGACCGAACATCGACTGGAGGATGAGGATGAACGCCGCCACCGTGCCGAGCGTGAGCTGGCCGTCGCGCACCATCCAGCCGCCGACACCCAGCGCGAACGCAGTGGTCAGGGCGCCGGCGAACTCGATGATCGGGAGGTACCAGGCCGCCACCAGGACCGAGTTCATGTGGGTCTTGTAGAGCTCCTGGTTCCGGGCGGCGAACCGCTCGGCCTCGATCGACTCCCGGGCGAAGGCTTGCACGATACGGACGCCGCTGATGCCCTCCTGGAGGCTCGAGAGGGTGGAGCCGATGCTCTCCCGGACGGCCAGGTAGGCCCGGTTGGAGTCGCGATGGAACTTGACGCTCGCGGCGATGATGAACGGCAGCGTGGCCAGGCACAACAGCAGGAGCTGCCAGGAGAGGAACGCCAGCGTCAGGCCCGAGGCGACGATGAGCATCCCGGCGCTGACGAACATCAACAGGCCGATCTGCACCAGGTCCTGCAGGGAGTCGACGTCCGACGTCATGCGGGAGACGAGCACGCCGGACTTCGAGCGGTCGTAGAACGACATCGACTGGGACAACAGCCGCCCGAACACGGTGACGCGTAGGTCCCGGAGGAATCCCTCGCCCACGTAGGCCAGGGTGATGATGGCGCGGCGGTAGAAGACGTACGACAACACCGCGGTGATCACGTACAGGACGATGGCGAGGTTCAGAGCGCCGGTGTCGCCCTCGCTGATGCCGGCGTCGATCCCACGCCGGACCAGGATCGGCCCGGCGATGAGCGTGGCCGTCCAGAGCACGAGGAACGTGAAGGCCAACACCGCACGGGCGCGGTAGGGACCGATCATCGACGCTGTCCGCGTCAGCACCCGACGGGTCCCCTGGAAGTCGAGCTTGTCCTCGTCGGACGTGCCCGGCGACATCGGCCAACCCATCAGCCGACCTCCGAATCGTCAGCCGTCGGAGTGAGCACGTCTCGGTATCGCTGGCTCGTCTCCAGCAACTCCGCGTGGGTGCCCTCGGCCACCACGCGTCCTTCGTCGAGCAGGACGACTCGGTCGGCGAGCGCGATGGTGGCGGGACGGTGGGCGATGACGATGGTGGTGCGCGCCTGCATCGCCGCCCCCAACGCGTCCCGGATCTCGTGCTCCTTGGTGGGATCCACGGCCGAGGTGGCGTCGTCGAGGATGAGCACGCGAGGGTCCGCGAGGATGGCCCGGGCGATCGCGATGCGTTGCCGCTGGCCTCCCGACAGCGAGAAGCCGCGCTCGCCGATCTCGGTCCGGAACCCGAGCGGAAGGTCGGCGATGAAGTCGGCACCGGCCAGCAGCGCGGCCTGCTCGACCGCGGCGGGCGAGGCGCTCGGGTTGGCGAAGGCGATGTTGTCGCGCACGGTGGCGTTGAACAGGAAGGTCTCCTCGAAGACCAGCCCGACGGCGCGGCGAAGGTCCTGCGGTCGGAGGTCGCGGACATCGACACCGTCGAGGCGGACGCTCCCGGCGGTGACGTCGTAGAAGCGGGGGAGGAGGTTGGCGACGGTGCTCTTGCCGGAGCCCGTGGGGCCGACGACGGCCACGGACTCGCCGGGCTCGATGGTCAGCGAGAATTCTCGGAGGACGGGTTGGCCGCCGCCGTCGGCGTACTCGAAGGACACGTTCGAGAACTCGACCCGGCCCCGCGGGCCGGACTCGGGGAGCGACGCCGGCTTCGGCGGGCGGACGATCTCGGGCGCCGTGGACAGGATCTCGGCGATGCGGACGCCGGCTGCCGCGGAGCGTTGGCCGTTCGAGACGGCGATCCCGAGCATGCGGAGCGGCTGGACCAGCATCAGCACGTAGATGTTGAAGCTGACCAGCTCGCCCACGCTCATGGCGCCGTCGATCACCAGATGCCCGCCGTATCCGAGGACGGTGATCAGCCCCAGATTGGGCATGATCTCCATGGCCGGCAGGTAGACGGAGCGGGCGGTCGAGGCCTCCATCGACACGTCGTAGAGAGCGTCGGCTTCGTCGCGCAGCTTGTCGGCCTGCACGTTCTCGGCGCCGAACCCCTTGACCACCCGGACGCCCGTCACGGTCTCTTCGACCACCGTGGCCACCTCGGCCGACTGGTCCTGGATGCCGCGGACGGCGGGGTGCAGACGGAACGCGAAGCGTTTCCCCAGGACGTTGACGAAGGGAAGGCTGATGAGCGCCAGGATGGCCAGGGTCGGCTGGATGATCAGCATGATCACCGCCACCGACAGCACGGTCACCAGGTTGCCGGTGAGCAGCGGGATGATGGTGATGATGTTCTGGAACTGCTGGAGGTCGGTGTTGGCCCGGCTCATCAGGTCGCCGGTGGCGTTGGCGTCGTGGAACGAGAAGTGGAGCCGCTGGATGTGGGCGAACAGGCGGTCGCGGAGCCGGGCCTCGATGCGACGGGCATTGGCGAAGGCCAGATAGCGGCGGAACCCCAGTGCGACGGCCGAGAGCGCGCCGGCGGCGGTGACGAGCAGCGCCCACGCCAGCAATGAGCCCTCCTTCTCGATCCCGCGGTCGATCCCCACCTGGACCAGGAGCGGGACCGCCACCCGGCCGGCGGTCCAGATGAGAGCGACGAGGACGCCGGCGATGATGCCCGTACGTTCCTGGAGGATCGAATCCCGCAGGAGCTGCCAGCCGGCGCGCGAGGACTCCTGGCTCTGTGCCTGTTCGTTCTCCACCGCAGTCATGGTCACCGCCGAACGTATCGCGCCTGGCCGACGATGCCGTGGGACTTCACCGGACAGCCGGCCGGAGTGGCCGCGCTAGCGTCGCCGAGATGAGCGACCTTGCGGACTGGTCGGCGACCGCGCTGAACCTGGCAGAACACGCCGACAATCCGATCCACACCGATGCGGGGGCCCAGGCGGCGGGGTACCCGGCGGCCATCGTCGCCGGGACCACGGTCTTCGCGCTGATGACCCATCCGCCGGCCGCGGCGTGGGGGCTCGACTGGCTTCGTGGCGGCGGGTGCGAGGTCCGATTCCGGGCGCCGGTGCTCGCCGATGACGTCGTCGAGTGTCGGACCGCGGCCGACGACGGCCGGTGGTCGGTCGAGGCGATCTCACGGGACGAGGTCGCTGCCGCGTGCAGCGTCTGGCTCGACGCCGCCGTGGCCGACGCCCCGAGCGGCGGCGAGCGACTCCCTGACCTCGAGGTCTCCCTGGACGAGCAGTGGGCCGGCTACGGGCGGCGCGCGGGCGATGACCTCGGCCTCTACGACCAGCACGGGATCGTCCACCCCGCCGCATGGCCGTGCCTGGCGAACCGAATCTTCTCGCTGCACCTGGTCGACGGCGCCTGGATCCACACTCGGAGCCTGATCACCCACGTCGACCTGGCGATGCGGGGAACACCGGTGATCGTCGAGAGTGTCGTGACCGACCGGTTCGAGACGCGAGCCGGCAAGCGGGCGGTGGTCGACTGCCGAGTCCGGACCGATGACGGCGACCTGCTGTGTGTGATCGAGCACGAGGCACTGGTGGAGCTGGTCTGAGAAGCTGCGTGCGACGAGGGGGACCCGATGGATCTGGATCTGACCGGAAAGACAGCCGTGGTGACCGGCGCGAGCCAGGGCATCGGCGCGGCCGCGGTGCGCCAGCTGGTGGACCACGGGGCCACGGTGGCGTTCTGCGCCCGCGGCGCCGATGCCGTCGAGGAGCTGAGCGCCGCCGTCGACGGCGCCACCGGCTTCACCGCCGACATGGCCGACCCGGCGTCCACGGCGACGTTCCTCGCTGCGGTGGACGAGACCCTCGGGCGGGTCGACATCCTCGTCAACAACGTCGGTGCTTCGCCGTCGCGCAACTTCCTCTACATGACCGACGACGACTGGGCCGACCTGCACCAGTTGAACGTGATGTCGGCGGTGCGATGCAGCCGCCACGTGATCCCGGGCATGCGTGAGGCCGGATGGGGTCGCATCGTGATGGTGTCGAGCCCGGCGGCCTTCTATCCGAACCCGGCCACCGTGGACTACGCCGCCACCAAGGCCGCGATGGTCGCCACCGCGAAGGCGCTGGCCACCAAGTACGGACGAGACGGCGTCCTCGTCAACACGGTCCATCCGGGCCTGATCCACACGCCGATGTGGGAGCGGGCCGCCACCGAGTTGGCCGAGGCCACCGGCTCGACCATGGACGACGTCCTCGCCCGGAACGGCAAGACCGTGCCGGTCGGTCGGTACGGCACCGCCGACGAGGTCGCCAACATGATCACGTTCCTGTGCACCGAGGCCGCCTCGTACTGCAACGGTTCGGTGTTCACCGTCGACGGCGGGTCCGCCAGCCACGTGTGACGGGGTTCGGCCGGGTTCCGTGAGCGAGCCGGCGATCTGATCGGCGCCGGCGCGCCCCCTTCACGAAACCTTCAGAGTCGGTTCGCCATGGTGGCCCCATGCCGATCGAAGCAACCCCCCGAAACGCCGCACACCTGCTGCGGCGAGCCGCCTGGGTCGGGCTCCCCGAGGAGGTCGATGCCGTCGTTGACGCGGGCATCGAGGCCTCGGTGGATCGCCTGCTCGATGCAACGGCCGCTCCGGAGCTGAGCGAACCGCCCTACGCACGGGGCGACGTCCCCTACAGCGCCGAGCTGATGAACGTCTGGTTCCACCGCAACGTCGCCACCTCGCCGACGCCGACGATCGAGCGCCTGATGTGGTTCTGGCACGGCCACTTCGCCACCAGCGTCGACAAGGTCGAGTGGACGGACCTGGTGTGCCGGCAACTGATCACACTGCGACGGCACGGACTCGGTCGGTTCGACGACCTGCTGATGGCGGTCACCCTCGATCCGGCGATGAACGTCTATCTCGACCTGCACACCTCGATCCTGGGGTCGCCCAACGAGAACTACGCCAGGGAGCTGATGGAGCTCTTCACCCTGGGCGCCGGCCAGGGGTACACCCAGGACGACGTCGTCCAGGTGGGCCGGGCGATGACGGGCTACGGGTTGGACCACCACCCGGTGACGTATCGGCCGGTCGGGACCCGGGTCAGCCCGGCACTGCACGACAACGGGCTGAAGACCGTGTTCGGCAGGACCGGCCACTTCGATGCGGCCGACGTGATCGAGATGATCGTCGCTCGGCCCGAATGCCACCGTTTCATCACCGGGCGCATGTGGCTGCGCTACGCCGGGACGACCGCTCCCGCCGCGGTGTTGGACGAGCTGTCCTCCGCGTTCGGGGCCTCGCTGCGCATCGACGAGCTGCTTCGCCGCATCCTCACCCATCCGGCCTTCTACGCAGCCGATGTCCACGGTGCAGTGGTCAATCAGCCCGTCGAGAGTCTGGCCCGGTTCGTACGCGGGATGGCGCTGCCGTTTCCCACGGATCTACCCAGCGAGGGCGAGGACGATGACGAGGAGTGGCCCGAGCACCTCTGGATGCTGATCGACGCGGCCTACACGATGGGCCAGCTCGTCGGTGTTCCGCCGAATGTCGGTGGTTGGCCCGACGGCGCGGCCTGGCTGGACGCCCGCCACAGCACGGGCCGGCTCAACGCCGGCCGGATGCTCGGCCATGTCGTCGCTGAGGTCGACGCTCCGATCCCCGCGGCGCTGCGAGCCGCGGTCGACCGACCGGACGAGTTCGTTCCCCTGCTCCTGGGCCGGCTCGGGTGCGCGGAGTGGAGTCCCGAGACGGAGGACGCCATCTCCCGTGCCCTGGCCGCCCCGGAGCCCGATCAGGCGGTCGTGGCTGCGGTCACGACCGCCTTCGTTGCCCCGGAGGTGACCCTCGCATGACCCCCGAACCCGTCGCATCGAGCCCGACCCGGCGCCGGTTCCTCGCCGGCCTCGGCGTCTCGGCCGCCACCGCTGGTCTGCTCGGCCCGGCTGCCCTCTCACGGGCGGACGAGGCGCTGGCCGGCAAACCCGCCGACTATCAGTCCCGGTCCGCATCCGACCCCGGCCTGATCCTGGTCAGCGTCCAGCTGGCCGGCGGCATGGACTTCCTGGACACGGTGGTACCTACCGTCGACCCGCGGTACGGCGCGCTGCGTCCCGACGCCGACCCCGACGTGGCGCTGCATCGGCTCGACGCCGACTACAGCCTGTCCTCGATGCCCTACCTGGCCTCGGCCTGGGAGCGAGGTGAGCTGGCCATCGTCCACGGTGTGGGCCACCCCGACAGCTCGCTGAGTCACTTCGACGCCACCGACATGTGGGAGAAGGGCTCGACGGAGTTCCACACCCGAACCGGTTGGCTCGGGCGAGGTCTGGACGGTCTCGTCGTCGATCACGACCCGCTCCTGGGCGTGTCGGTCGGTCCGCTGAGCCCGTCCATGCGTGCGGCCGACTGGCGGCCGTACGCCCTGGCCGACCGGTGGGAGCTCCCGTGGACCCGGGACTTCACCGACGAACACCCGTCGCTGGCGGCGGGCCTGAACCGCCTCATCGGCGATGCCGGTGGCTCGGACCTGGCATCTCAGGTGCGGGCGTCGCAAGGACTGGTCCGCGACGTCGGCGGCCGCCTCGAGCCTCTGCTCGATGCATACGACGACCTCGGCGAGGGCGACGAGGGTGACGACGAGGACGCCTCGGTGATGGCGGGCGACTTCCGCCTGGTCGCCGACATGATCAACGCCGGGATCCCCACCCGAGCGTTCCACGTCGCTCTCGACGGGTTCGACACCCACGCGGATCAGCACGGCATGCTGCCCGCCCTGCTCAGCTCGCTCGACAGCGGCATCCGATCCTTCCACGCGGCCCTCGGCCCGAACGCGGATCGGGTCGTGGTGGCCACCTGGACCGAGTTCGGCCGTCGCCCCGAGTGGAACGGTCAAGGCACCGAGCACGGCACGGCCGGTGTGCAGTTCGTCGTCGGCCCTCGCGTGGCCGGCGGCCACCATGGCGAGCCCTCCCCGCTCGACCGGTTCGACCACGACGGCAACTTCCTGGTCACCACCGACTTCCGGGACTACCTGGGCGGTGTCGTCCAGTCGACGCTGGGAGTGGAGGCCGACCGGGCGCTCCCCGGCGCCACCCGGCCGCTGGAGCTCGTCCGATGAAGAAGCTCGCCTGCACCCTCACCCTCGGCGCCCTGCTGGCCGGCGCCTGCGCTTCCGGGGCCGGACCCCGCACGGCCCCGGAAGCGGCCCTCCCCGCCGTGGCGACCGACGCCATGGTGGAGCGCGACCCCGTGCCCGACGCCGACGAGATGACCGCGACGACCCGGGAGGAACGCGATGGGAGCGACGTGGTGGACCTCACCTCGGAGCGACCTCCGGACCCGGCGGCGGCCGCTCGGTGCCAGACGCTCCTGGCCGAGGTCGAGCGTCGCGACGAGCTCGGGCTCTTCGACGAGGAGAACGACGAGGACGACGAGGACGAGCTGAGCGAGGAGGAGATCGAGAACTACCAGCTGGAGCCCCCACCGATCGACGGCGGCGTCATGGGACCCGACGAGCGTCCGACCTTCCCGGCCATGCCCGACGAGCTCGACGTCGCGTCGCTGCAGGCCGAGGAACTGTGGACTGCGGTCGAGGAGTGCTTCGAGTCCGGTCTCGTGACCGACGACGAGGATGAGCTCGATGCCGACGACGAGGCCGAGATGGCCGAGTTCTGTGCCGAGTTGGCCGGGCTGAGCGCCGACGAGGTTGCAGAATGGGTCGCCGAGGAGGGTGACGAGGTCGTGGACGAGGAGTTCGGCTGGTGCGAGCTGGTCCGCCCCGACCGTCAGTAGCGGTTCCACCAGGCCGATAGGAGGCTCGTGCGCATCCTTGTCGTCGAAGACGATCCGGACATCCGGGGGTCGGTGGACACCGGCCTCCGGTCGGCCGGTTTTGCGGTTGACGCCGCCGCCGACCTCGCCGAGGCGACCCTCGCCGCAGCCGTCAACGCCTACGACTGCCTCGTACTCGATCGCATGCTCCCAGACGGGGACAGCCTGCGCCTCGTACAGGAGCTGCGGCGTGACGGAGCCGGTGTCCCGGTGCTCTTCCTCACCGCCAAGGACGCTGTCGAGGAGCGGGTCGCCGGGTTCGAGGCGGGCGGTGACGACTACCTGGTGAAGCCGTTCGCGCTCGACGAGTTGGTCGTGCGCGTGCGTGCGCTGTGCCGGCGAAACGTGGCGCCGGCGCCGTCGGTGGTCGTGGTCGGCGACCTCGAGGTCGACACTGCCCGGGCCGAGGTCCGCCGCGCCGGCGTGTTGCTGCCGCTGACCGCCAAGGAGCGCTGCATCCTGTTGCAGCTCGTGGGGCGCGTGGGCACGGTGGTGTCGCGCGCCGAGTTGATCGAGCACTGTTGGGACGAGGCCCACGACCCGATGTCGAACGTGGTCGACGTGCACGTGGGGTCGCTGCGGCGCAAGCTCGGCAAGCCCAGCCCGATCGGGACGGTCCGGGGAGTCGGATTCGTGCTGGAGGACTCGGGAGCGTGAGCGCTGACCATCTGAGCGCCGCCACTGCCGCGCGGTTGCGGAGCCTCCGCATCCGGGTGACCGCGTTGATCGCGTTGTTGCTGACGGTGGTGGCGTCGGTCCTCGCGGTGGTGGTGATCCGGATCGACGCCGACCTGCGCGACGAGCAGATCGACGGGGAGCTGCTGCGGCGGGTCGACGAGGTCGCTCGGAGTGTTGACTTCGTCGACGGGGAGATCCAGCCCGAGGACCCGGTCGAGATCGTCGGCGACGACACGATCCTGGTGGTCGATCCGGACTTCGACGTCCTGGACCTGGTCGAGACCGATGTCATGGTCGACCTCCCCGAGCCCGACCCCGAAACGATCGGGTTCTGGATCCGCGAGACGTTCTTCGACCTCGACGACGAGTCGAGGGACTTCCTGGCCGGCGAGCTCTACGACGAGGGTCTCGACGACGAAGAGATCGTCGCCCTCTTCGAAGACGAGCCCCCCGACCTGCTCTGGGAGGAGGCCTACCGCCGGTATCTGTTCACGGAAGCCGATGAGCGCGGCCTGGATCTGGCGCTCGGGGCTCGGCAGACGTTCGTCGGGAGCGAGGCCGCGACGCAGGACGTGCTGGTGGGTGCTGCCGAGCGCGTGCTGGATGAGGAGGAGGACGGCCGCTTCAGCGTGGACGGCAGCGGTGGGCTGCTGTACGCACGGGGCACGCCGCTGCTGGACGGGCTCGAGTCACGAGGCGCGATCGTGGCGTTCGTCGAGGCCGCCGACTTCGACGACGCCCATGCGTCGCTTCGTCGCCAGGTCGCGCTCGCGGCGGGGTCGCTGGTCATCCTCGGCGTGGTGGCATCGTGGTTCGTCGCTGGGCGCTCGATCCGGCCGGTGGCGACGGCGCTCGGCCAACAGGAGCGGTTCATCGCAGATGCCGCCCACGAGCTGCGCACTCCGATCGCCGCCATCCGTTCGACCGCCGAGGCCGGCGCCGACGATGCGCTCGGACGGGTTGTGGCGTTGGCCGAGGACGCGTCGGTGCTGACGGACGACCTGATGACGTTGGCTCGAATGGACGCCGACCGGCTGACGCTCCAGACGGAGCCGGTCCGGCTGGACCTGCTGGTCGAGTCGCTCGTCGACGACGACGAGGCTTTCGTCCTTCACCTGGACGAGTCGGTCGTGGACGTCGATCCCGGTCTCGTCGGTCGGGCACTCGGGAACCTGGTCGCCAACGCCCGTGCCCATGGCTCGGCGTCACCCGAACGACCCGCGACGATCCGGGTCCACGAGGGCGTGGTCACCGTCGCTGATCGTGGCGATGGGATCGACCCGGTCGTCCTGCCGAGGATCTTCGATCGCTTCCAGAGCAGGGCGGGGTCACGCGGGCACGGTCTCGGGTTGCCGCTGGCGCGTTGGATCGCCGAGGCGCATGGCGGCGAGCTGCGCGCGTCCAGCGACGGCGGTGCCGTGTTTCGCCTGGACCTGTCGGCGCGGCTCAGAGGCTGAGGTCGAGGCGGTCCAGGCCGCGGAGGTTGATGCGGCCGTTCCAGGACGAGCCCGTGACCGTCGCGCCGCCGAATCGCTCGACGAAGCTGCCGATGGCCACCTGCGCCTCGAGTTTCGCCAGCGACGCACCCAGGCAGTAGTGGGCCCCTGACCCGAACGACACGTGTTGGCCGGCGCGGTCGCGGGTGAGGTCGAGCTCGTCGGCGTCGGGTCCGAACTTCGCGGGATCGTGATTCGCCGCGGCGAGCATCGCCATGATGAACGAACCCGTTGGGATCTCCTTGCCGCCGAACTCCAGGTCCATCGTGGCGATTCGTCGGCTCATCTGCACCGGACTCACGAATCGCAACAGCTCGTCGACCGCGTTGGCCGCGACGTCGGGGTCGTCGCGCCAGACGGCGAGCTGCTCGGGGCGTCGAAGCAGCTCGAAGATGCCGGTGCCGATCAGGTTGACCGTGGTCTCGTGTCCGGCGACGAACAGCAACGCCACCTGGTCCCGCAGCTCGACCGGGGACAGCCGGTCTCCGTCCTCTTCCGCCTCGATCAGGTTCGTCAGCAGGTCATCGGCGGGGTTGGCCCGCTTCCAGTCGATCACCGAAGCCAGGTGCGCGTTCATTGCCATGCTGGCCTCGTACGCGGCGCGGACCTCGTCCTCGGTGATGATGGGATCGAGCGTCTTGACGAGCGCCTCGGACCAATCCCGGATCATCACCTTGTCCGAGGAAGGCATGCCGAGCATCTCCGAGATGACGTCGAAGGGCAGCGTGAACGCCAACTCGCCGACCAGGTCGCCTCCGCCGGCCGCCTCCATGCGGTCCAACGACTCGGTGACCAGCTCCTGGACCCGCGGTCGGAGCTGCTCGATGGTGGCGGGGGTGAAGGCCTTGGAAACCAGCCGACGCAGGCGGGTGTGGTCCGGTGGGTCGGTGTTGAGCATCGAGGTGTCGGGCTCGAGATCGTCGCCCATCACCGCCTCGAACAGCTCCACCCGCTCGCTGCCCAGCGACAGGTCCGCCTTGGCGTCGTCGACGCTGAGTGCCGGGTCGCGCAGCAGGCGGAAGACGTCGTCGTAGTCGAACAGCGCCCAGCGCTCGACCAGCGTGTAGTGGACCGGGTCCGCCTCACGGATCGCACGCAGATGCGGGAATGGATCGTCGAGGTAGCCCTCGGCGAGTGGGTTGAAGATCACCGGCTCGGTGGACGTCATGTCGACACCGTAAGGACTACAGCGGATCGGTGCACTCGATGTTGTCTTGTGAGCGGTCGGTCGTCCCCGCGGATGCTGCGTGAACGGGATCGTCAGTTGCCCGCGGCGCGCTTGCGTGAGGCCTCGTCGAAGTCGGTCGCCTCGGCGAGTTCGGTACCGGACCGCCACGCGGCACGGGCCATCACGTGGACGCCGGCCGGAATGGTGACGACGGCGAAGACGGCGACGATGCTCAGCTTCAAGATGTCGCCCAGCTCGGCCAGGCGCAGTGCCACGCCCACGAGGATGAGCAGGAGTCCGAGGGTCGAGGACTTGCCGGCCGCGTGCATGCGTGCGAAGACGTCGTCGAAGCGGTGCAGGCCGACGGTGGCGAGCAGGGTGAACAGCGCGCCCACCAGCATCACGATGGCCGAGATCAGGTCCATGGCCGGGCTCCAATCATGCGCGAGCACCTCGCGTTTCGATGTAGCGAGCGACGGTGATGGTGCCGGCGAAGCCGAGCAGGGTGACGACGACGAGCACGTCGAGGAACGTCGCGTCCTTCGTGATGCCGGCGGCCGCAGCGACGGTGCTGGCGATGACCAGGATCAAGGTGTCGGCGCCGAGCACCTTGTCGGGCAGCGATCCACCTCGTCCCACCCGGATCATGGCGAGGACGCCCGAGATCGAGAGCACGGCCAGGGTCACCCACTCGATGGCGTCGGTCATGATCCGTCCTTCGGTGCGCGGGCCCTGTTGTCGTGGTCGGCCACGGCGGCGAGGGCGAGTCGTTCCAGTGCCAACACCTCGTGGTGCACGTCGGCGACCTCACGGAGATGCAGGACGTGCACGTACAGGAGGCTCGGCTTCGTGTTGTCGCCTTCGTCGACGTCGATGACCATCGTGCCCGGCGCGAGCCCGATGGCGTGGCTCACGAGGGTGATCACCACGGGGTGCGACGACTCCAGCTCCACCGCGACCACACCTTCGTTGATGCGGTTCGACGGCGTCAGGACCTCCCACGCCACGATGGCGTTGGCGCGCACGATGGAGACGAACACCGCGATCACGAACCGAACCAGCGCCAGCGGGTTGACGGTGAGCGCGGTTCGGCGCGGCGGCGGGAAGAGCCAGATGATGCCGGTCGAGACGAGCACGCCCGACACGATGTTCGCTGCCGAGACGTCACGCCACAGGGCGACCCACACGACCACCAGCCAGACGGCGAGGAAGATCCGGTGCCTCATCGTCCCTGCACCGCCTCGATGTAGTTGGTCGGATCGAGCAGGTCGAGCGCCGCCCGTTCGGCCAGGTCATAGACGGTGCCGCCGAACACCGGGACCACCAGGGTGGCCAGCACCAGTGCCGCGGTGGCGGCGGTGGTGACCCGATCGATCGGCAGCTTCGTGTCGTTGGCATCGGCTTCGGCCATGGCCGGGGTCGGGTCGTCGGCGACACCCCAGAACACGCCCGCCCAGATCTTCGACATCGAGAAGATCGTCAGCAGCGAGGCGACGAGGCTGGCCGCCACCATGACGTACTCCTCGGCCTCGAGGCCGGCGGCGATCACCGCCAGCTTGGCCAGGAAGCCCGAGAACGGTGGGATGCCGGCCAGGCTGAGCGCGGGGATCGCGAACAACGCCGCGAACACCGGCGCCCGTCGGACCAGACCGCCCAGACGGTGCAGCGCCGCCGTACCGGTCGAGCGCTCGATGAGGCCACCAACCAGGAACAGGGCCGTCTTGACCGGGATGTGGTGAACGACGTAGAGCACGGCGCCGGTGAGGCCGGCCACGGTGCCGACGGCGAGTCCCATGATCATGTAGCCGACCTGGCTGATGATGTGGAAGCTCAGGATGCGCTTCATGTCGCTCTGGACGATGGCGCCGACGACACCGATGACCATCGTGGCCGAGGCCGCGAGGACGAGGACGCCCTTGGCCTCGTCGAGGTCGAGGATCGTCGTGGCCCGGATCATCGTGTAGACGCCGACCTTGGTGAGGAGGCCGGCGAACACCGCGGTGACGGCCACCGGAGCGGTCGGGTAGCTGTCGGGCAGCCAGAAGAAGAACGGGAACAGTGCCGCCTTGATGGCGAAGACCGCCAGGAGCAGGACGCCGAGCGCCATCCGGGTCGCTTCGGGGAGCTCGCTGTAGCGGGTGACCAGCTCGGCCATGTTCACGGTGCCGGTGGCGCCGTAGATCAGCCCGACGGTCGACAGCAGCAGCGTCGAGGCCAGGATGTTGATGACCACGTAGGTCATGCCGGTGCGGATCTGGGCGGCGCCTGCGCCAAGGGTCAGGAGCACGTAGCTCGCGATCAGCATGACCTCGAAGGCCACGAAGAGGTTGAACAGGTCGCCGGTGAGGAACGACATGGCGACGCCGGCGGACAGCACCAGGTACACCGGCTGCCCGATGCGTGGATGGGTGGTGTCGACGCCCTGGCCGACGGCGAACCACTGCACGATGACCAGGACCACCAGGCTGACCACCAGGAACATCGCCGCGGCGAGGTCGGCGACGAGCGTGATGCCGACGCCGGCCGGCCACCCCCCGATGGTCTGGGCCTGGATGCCGTCGGACTCGACCTGCACCAGCAGCGCGATGGCGGTCCCGAGGGCCGCGGCGTTGGCGGTGAGCGCCACGACGCGTTGGATGACGATCGACTGCTGGGCCACCAGCGCGATGCCCGCGGCGAACAGCGGGATGATGACGGGAAGGACGACCAGGGTCACTGCGGCGCTCCCTCGTCTGCGTCACGGTGGTCCCATTCGTTCCAGGGTTCCTCTTCGGCGGGTCCGGCCTCGCGGAAGTGGCCCTCGTCGTCGGCGATCTGCGCGGCGACGCGGGCGTCTTCGATGTCGTCTTGGACCTCGTCGTCCCTGGTGCCGATCCAGCTGCGGTAGGCGAGGGCCAGCAAGAAGGCCGTCATGCCGAAGCCGATCACGATGGCGGTCAGCGCGAACGCCTGTGGCAGGGGCGCGGCGATGCCGGCACCATCGTCGTCCTTGCCCACCAGCGGGGGGTCGCCGGCGCGGCCACCGACGGTGATGAGCAGCAGGATCGACCCGTGTGCGAGCAGGCCCAGCCCGAGCACGATGCGCGTGAGGGCTCGCTGGAGCATCAGGTAGGTGCCGGTGGCGAACAGCCAGGCGACGAGGACGGCGAGGATGACGGTCATCGGGCCGGCTCCTCGTCGGTCGAGTCCGGCTCGGACACGAGGGTGTCGATCAGCGTCGCGATGACCCCGACCACCACGAGGTAGATGCCCGTGTCGAAGGGGAGGGCGGAGGTGGTCTTGGCCTTGCCGAGCACCGGGATGTCGAGCTCCCACGTGTGGTGTTCGAGCAGGGTGTTGCCCAACACCAGACTCGTCAGCGCGGTGCCGGTGACCAGGAGCACACCGGCTCCCAGGAGCAGGTACGGGGCGATCCTGATGCGCGCCTGGTGGGTCTCGCGTCCGGTGATGACCCGGAGGATGAGGCCGGCACCGGCCACCAGGCCGGCGATGAAGCCGCCTCCGGGCGAGTTGTGGCCGGCGAAGTGGAGGAAGAGCGAGAACACGATGATGGTGTGGAACACCGCGCTCAGCGTGGTGTCGAGCACCACCGAGGGCTGGCCGAGGGTCAGCGACCGCGTGGGTTCGGTCTGATCAGCCATGGACGTCCTCCACCGACGCGGCCGGTCGCCCGGCGTCCCCACCGTCGGGGCTGCGATTCGCCCGGACCAGCGCCACGACTCCCAGCGCGGCGACCACCAGCACGAGCGCTTCACCCACGGTGTCGAAGCCGCGGAAGTCCACCAGGGTCACGTTGACGACGTTGGAGCCGTCCGCCTCCGGGTAGCTGCGGGCGGTCAGCTCGGTGTCGATCGGTTCGGCGGTCCGGTTCGAGACGGCGGTGATGGTGAGCAGGAAGACCGTGACGCCGACCAGGGCGGCGACGATTGCCCGGGGCACGTTGGCGCCCGACAGCGGCGGGGCCTTGAACCGGGCCGGTAGGTGTCGGAGTACGAAGACGTAGATGGCCACCGAGACGGTCTCGACGAGCAGCTGGGTGAGGGCGAGGTCGGGTGCACCCTGGATCACGAACAGCGACGCCGAACCGAGCCCGACCGTGCCCAGCAGCAGCACCGCGGCGAAGCGACGCTCGGCCAGGGCCAGCAGCAGTGCCGCGATCATGGTGGCGATCACCACGGCGACCTGCAACGGCGACTCGGCGAACACGCGATCCGCAGGCACGCCGGTCTCGCCGATGATGATCAGCAACGGGGGTGCGAAGACGGCGATGAGGATCACCGCGAGGTAGATGGGAAGCGAGCCGGGCTGGAACACGCCGACCGCCTTGGCAGCGCCACGGAGCACGCCCTGCAGGCCGTCCTGGAAGAGGTCGGCGGCATCACGCTTGCGGCCGAGTCGGGTCTGGATCTGCTCGATCGGCTGTCGGAATGCGAACAGGACGAAACCGCCGCCGACCGCGAGCAACGACAGGACGAATGCCGTGGTGATGCCCGGCCAGAGCTTCAGGTCGAACTTCGAGGCTTCCGGGTCGAGGGCGTACACGGCCTCGGAGACCAGGGTCGTGGCCCAGCCGTCGGCGATGCCGAACACCACGGTGGGGATGATCAGCAGGGCGGCGGGTGCGACCAGCAGCACACCAGGCTTGTGGATGTCGGTCTCCACGCCGGGGCGATCGGAGAAGGCACCGACCAGGAATCGGATCGTGTAGCCCGCGGTGAGGGCGGACGCGAACACGAAGACCGCCGTGGCGAGGTCGATCCCACCGATCTTCGACTGCAGCAGGCCGAGGATCGCCGCCTCCTTGGCCAGGAAGCCCGCCAGGCCGATGATGCCGGCCATCGACGCGCCGCCGATCACGGACGTGACGACCACGAGGGGCATCGCCCGACGGAGGCCGCTGAGCTCGGAGATCTGACGGGTGTGCGTGCTGTGGTCGATGATGCCGACCACCATGAACAGGCTGGCCTTGAACACGGCGTGGGCCATGAGCAGGCCGGTCCCCGCGAACAGCAGCTTCTTCTCGCCCGCACCGAAGACCGCGATCAGCATGCCGAGCTGACTCACCGTGCCGTAGGCCAACAGGAGCTTGAGGTCGGTCTGTCGGAGGGCCCGGTAGCCGCCCCAGACCATCGTGGCCAGGCCGAACCCGAGCGTCATGGGTCGCCAGGGTCCGAGCTCGGCGAGGTGCGGAGCGAGACGGGCGACGAGGAACACGCCCGCCTTCACCATGGTGGCCGAGTGCAGGTAGGCCGAGACGGGGGTGGGCGCCGACATGGCGCCGGGGAGCCAGCCGTGGAAGGGCACCTGCGCCGACTTGGTGAAACAGCCGATCAGGATCAGCACCGCGGCCCAGGAGGCCACCGTGCCGCCGACGTCAGCCGTGGCCAGTTCGGACAAGGTGCTCGCACCGGTGCTGATCCGCAGCAGGATCAGGCCGGCGAGCAACGCCAGGCCGCCGGCGCCGGTGATGATGAGCGCCTGGGTGGCGGCGCCACGGGCGGCGGACTTGGTGTCCTTGAAGCCGATGAGGCCGTAGGAGGTGATCGAGGTCAACTCCCAGAACACGAAGATCAGCAGGAGGCTGTCGGCGGTCACCAAGCCGGTCATCGCCCCGGCGAACACGGTCAGCAGTGCGGTGAACCGGCCGAGGCCCTCCTCGTCGCCGAAGTACTGGCTGGCGTAGGCCATGACCAGCACGCCGATACCGCCGACGATGAAGAGCATCATCAGCGCGAACTCGTCGATGACGAATCGGAAGTCCAGGCCCAGTTCGGGGATCCACTCCCTGCTCTGCACGATCGAGGTGCCGTCGTGGGCATCGGAAGCGTTCGTGGCGGCCCACACCACCGTGGATGCGGGCGCCAGCAGCGCGATCCAGAACACGCGCGAACGCAAGCGCGGCCCGAGCGTTGCCGCCACGGCGGCGACCGCGACGTGGATCAACAGGACCACGATCACGGGCGAGCTCCCGGTCGGCGCGCGCGGTCGCACCCATCGAGGGTCGAGACCAGGGAATCGCGCGTCATGTGGTCGAGCGGGCGGGCCATGACACTGTCAGTCAAGCACGGCCGTCTGCGGAAGCGACGGCTTCCGCCGGGACTCTTGTTCGGGTGCGTGCACGTCGGCTCTCTGGTCCGGTGACGGGGGGGTGACCTCGAAAAACATCGTAGGCCTATCGGCCCATGTCCCAAGTCGATGAACGTACTGGGGAAAGTCGCCCAGATGCGGGACCGATCCCTGTCGAATCCGGCCCCCACCGTTCGTCGTGCAGGTGAACGACCCCGAGGAGGAGACCATGCCCACCAACCCGACCCCCACCGAGGATGAGACCATCTGGCAGCTCGTGGCCACCGAACGCCGGCGACTCGCCGACGACCTGGACGCGCTGACCGACGCGCAGTGGCGTACACCGAGCCAGTGCGATGCCTGGAGCGTCGAGGAGCTGGCCTCACATGTGGTGACGCCGTTCGAGACCTCGTCCCCGCGGTTCATGCTGGCGATGCTGCGGGCCCGTGGAGACTTCGACCGGGCCATCATCGCCCTGACCGCACGTGTGCACGGCCGTCACACCCGCCAAGACGCGATCCGCAAGCTGCGCGAGCACGCCGAGAACCGGTGGACGCCGCCCAAGGCCGGGGCCGGCATGATGCTGGCCGAGATCGTGGTCCATGCCCAGGACATTCGCCGCGTCGTCGGCGTGGACCACGACATGCCGCAGGAGACGATTCGCACCGCCCTCGACGCGATGGAGGATGTTGACGTACGTGCCGACTACGCCCGCCGGATCGGCGTCCCGGTGCCCACCGTCGGCTGACCTTCGTGCGGTCCCGGCGCCGATTCCCCCGTCGGCGCCGGGACGCAGCGCGTAGGCTCGCAGCCGATGGACGACGTGGTGACCGACTTGCGGGCCTACTACGACCAGGACGCTCACGTCCGAGCCTCGAAGGACCTGATGGGCGTGCGCCGCGGCTACCGCGATCGGTTTCTGGACCTCCTCGGTCCAGACCCCAGGCTGGTGCTGGAGGTCGGGTGTGGGCCGGGCAAGGACGGCGCCGCCATGGTCGAGGCGGGTCATCGCTATGTGGGCCTGGACCTCTCGGTGGTGCACGCGCAGTACGCCCGAGATGCGACCGCCGCCGCGCTCCAGGGCTCGCTGCTCGATCTCCCGGTTGCCACCGACTCGATCGACGCTGCGTGGACGATGAGCACGTACATGCACGTGCCCGACACCGGCATCGCGGCGGCGCTCGACGAGCTCGTGCGAGTGGTTCGGCCGGGTGGACTCATCGGCATCGGCGTCTGGGGAGGGCTCGGCGAGGAGCGCGTGCTCGAGGAGGACCACTTCGATCCGCCACGGTTCTTCTCGCTGCGTCACCACGACGCGATGCGGGACCTCTACCAGGCCCGAGGCACGATCGAACACGACGAGACGCTCCCGCCGGGATCCGACCACTGGGAGTACCTGTTCGTCATCTTCCGGACGTCCGGTCGTCCGGACCGGTGAGGTTGCTCAGGAGTCCTCGAGTCGGTCGCCCTTGAGCAGTGCTCGCAGCGTGGGGTGGCCGTCCCAGGTGGCCGGATCGGCCTCCGCCGGGTGGCGGTCGAGCAGGACGTCGGCCCAGTGCTCCCGGCCCGTCGCCCGCAGTCGCTCGAGGTATTCCGGGAGGTGGCGGCGAGTGTGATAGGGCCCGCCTTCCGCACGCACGATGTCCATGGGGTCGATGGCGACGGTGCTGTTCGCGAGCTGTTCGGCGGTCCACTCCTCGAGGCGACGGCGGCCCCTCGTCGGCCAGGTCGCCGCGCTCGGGGGCGAGGTCGTGCTGTTCGTGGGGGTCGTGGGCCAGGTCGAAGACCATCTCGTCGGGCCAGTGGCCGTGGTACCCGTCGTGCCAGGTGTGCAGGTAGAGGTTGTCGTCCCAGCGGACGCCGCGTTGGCACGCCCACGCCCCCTGGGAGAGCACGAGCATGTCGCGGCCGGCTTCGGTGCCCGACAGCAGTTCCTTCGCCACTGACCGGCCGTCCCAGTGCGACGGCACGTGGAGCCCGGCGAGGTCGACCACGGTCGCCGCGATGTCGAGGTGGTAGTGCAGGCCGTCGTAGGTCATGGCCTCGATGCCGGGCCACCGCAGCACCGAGGGGATGTGGCACGTGGCCTCGTCGGCCGCCTGGTGGTCGGCGTAGACGCCGAGCTCGCCGAAGGCCTCGCCGTGGTCCGAGCTCACGAGGATCGCGGTGTCGTCGAGCACACCGAGGTCGTCGAGCTTGTTCATCAGGGTGTGGACCGCGTCGTCGGCGTAGCGGATGCCCACGTCGTATCCGTCGAAGATGCCCTTCACGTGCTCCATCGACGAGGCGTCCCACGGCTGGCGCGGTGGCGGCTCACCCCACTCGTCGGGGCTGAAGCCCCACGGCTCCTGCGCCGAGTGCGGGCCGGACAGCTCCCAGTTCCGCGCTCGTACCTCCTCGGTGTGCCACGCCGGTACGGGGTCGCCCTCGAAGGGGTTCCCGTACGCGGCGGGGGTGTTGTACGGGGTGTGTGGATCCCAGAAATGGACGTGGAGGAACCAGTCGTCGGCGCGACCGCGCCGGTCGAGCCAGTCGAGGGCGCCGGGCAGGACCTGGTCGGCACGCTCGCCGCCGAAGCCGCGCATCAGGTTCATGGCCTCCATGAAGCCGTTGTTCCACCACGAGGCCGAGTGCCGGAACGGGAAGCTCGAGATCGACGCCGTGTGCCAGCCGGCGTTGAAGAATGCCGCGGCCCACGATCCGCTCGCGAGACGGCCGATGAACTCGCGCCCCGATCCCTCCGGGCGCAGGTCGGCCGCGAGGCCGCCGTGGTTCACGACGCCGTTGCGGATGCCGAGCATGCCGGTGATCAACGCGGTCCGGCTGGGCAGGCAGGGGACGTCGGACGAGTAGACGTTGGTGAAGTGGACCCCGTCGGCGGCGAGCGCGTCGATGGTCGGGGTGGTGTTGCGGTGGTATCCGGCGCAACCGAGGTGATCGGCCCGGAGGGTGTCGATGTCGATGTACAGGAACCGCATGCGCCGGTTGTAGCACCCGCTGCGGCGGGGGTGCGCTCTCAGTCGACCAGCGCGGTCACGTTGGTGGGGACGTCGACGCCGTCGAGGAGCCGATCGTCGTCGATCGGTGAGCCGATCACGGTGGTGAGCGGGAGGACGCCGGCCCAGATGGGGAGCTCGTAGTCTTCGTCGTCGTCGATCGGCCCGCCGCTGCGGACCTTGGCCGAGGAGGTCGCCAGGGACAGGCGGAGGACGCCGGTGCCATCGATCTCCTTCTTGGTGTTGGGCCGCAGGTCGGCCTGCCGGCCGGGGATCAGTGCCTCGACGAATCGTTCGAGGGCCGCTTCCTTCTCGGCGGGTTCGGTGACGGGTTCGGCGGTGCCGATGACGACGACGGAGCGATAGTTCATCGAGTGGTGGAAGGCCGAGCGGGCCAGGACCAGCCCGTCGAGGTGGGTCACGGACACGCAGACCTCCATTCCCTTGCCTCGGCGGATCGCTCCGGCTGCGGGTGCGCCGTGGAGGAGGAGGCTGTCCCCGTCACGTACGTAGAACATCGGGATGACGACCGGTGATCCGTCGCGGATGGTGCCGACGTGGGCGACCAGCCCGTCGTCGAGGATGGCGTTGACCGAGTCTGCGTCGTAGCTGGCGCGCGCGGGAACCCGCCGGACCCGAACCGACTCGTCCGGCGCTGAGAATTGTTCTGGTACATTCGTAGTCACAATCTGATACATTACTTGAATGACGCAGGTGTCGGCCAACGAATTGGTGACCGAGGTCGAGCGGCGCATCGCCGACGGCGACCTGCGCCCAGGCGACCGCCTGCCGTCGGTCCGGGCGGTTGCCGCCGCCCGCGGCGTGGCTCCCAACACGGTGGCTGCCGCATACCGACGCCTGCGTGATCGCGGCGCGGTGACCGGTCGGGGGCGGCAGGGGACCGTCGTCGCGGACCGTCCACTCGTGATACCGGTCGTCGCCGCCGACGTGCCCGACGGGGTGGTCGACGCCATGACAGGCAACCCCGACCCCGGGCTGCTGCCCGATCTCGGACCCGCGCTCGCCGCCGCGGCGCTGGCCCCACCCGCTCGCTACGGCGGGCGCCTGCTCGTGCCCGAGCTCGAGGACGTCGCCGCCGGCCAGTTCGAGGCCGATGGTGTTCGTGCCGACGCGATGACGGTCGTCTCGGGCGCCATGGACGCGGTGGAGCGACTGCTCGGCACCCACCTCCGGCACGGCGACCGCGTCGGCGTCGAAGACCCGGGCTATGCGTCGGTGCACCAAGTCGTGCAGGGCCTCGGTTTCGAGGCGGTTCCCATCGCCACCGATCCCTTCGGCATCCAACCCGAGGCACTCGCCGATGCGCTCGATGACGGGTTGGCTGCGCTCATCGTGACCCCGCGGGCCAACAACCCCTGCGGTGCCGCCTTCGACGACGATCGGGTCGCCGCGCTCGACCGGGTCCTCGGTGACCACCCCGACCTGTTCGTGATCCAGGACGACCACGCCGGTCCCATTGCCGGCGTCCCCTTCGTCGGCCTGCGCCGAGATCTGCGGCGTTGGGCGGTCGTGCGATCGATGGCCAAGAGCCTCGGCCCCGACCTCCGCGTCGCGCTCATCGTCGGAGACGCGGACACCATCGCTCGGGTCGAGGCTCGTATCCAGATCGGCCCCGGCTGGGTCAGCCACCTGCTGCAGCGCACCGTCGCAACGCTGCTGGGAGACCCGGCGACCGTCGCCACCGTCGCGGCTGCGGCTGCGACCTATCGGGCGCGGCGAGCGCGTCTGGCGGCCCGCCTGGCCGACGCGGGAATCGAATCCTGGGCCCGGTCGGGTCTGCAGGTGTGGGTCCCCGTGTCCGATGAACCCGCGGTGGTCATGGCCATGCGCGACCGTGGCTTCGCCATCCGAGCCGGCGATCGCTTCCGACTGCTCAGCCCACCGGCAGTCCGGATCACCACGGCGTCGCTCACCGACGACCAGCTCGATGCGGTGGCCGACGCGTTGAGTTCGGTCCTCCAGCCCGCGGCGAGAAGCCGCACCGCCTGAACGGGCGTCAGGGGACGATCACGGCGTAGGAGCCGGTGGCTGCGGCGATCTCGACCCCCTCGGCGTCCACCACCGAGGCGTCGAGGTGCACGATGCGCTTGCCCGCTCGTCGAACGGTCGCCGTCGCGTGCAGGCTGCCGCCCAGGACCGCCTTGAAGTACCGGATCTGGATCTCGATGGTGGCGCAGAAACCGCCGTCGGGGACGACCGTCATCGTGGCGGAACCCATCGCGGTGTCGATGAGTGCGTGGACCACCGACCCGTGCACCACATTGTTGGGGTTCATGTGCTGCGGCCCGACCTCGATCGAGGCCGCGCCTGCGCCGTCGTCCTGTGCGGTCTGGAACCCGATCAGGTCCTGGAACGGGTGGTGGGGTGGTTCGGTCGACGCCGCCATCGCCCAGGCCTACTCGAGGCCCCGACGGACCCGAGGGAGGTCGTCGAACTCGGGGGTCTCTTTGTCCATCTTCGCCCGGAACGTCTCGGCCATGTCCTGGGGTTGGAACATGCCGGCCTGCCAGGTGGCGATGTAGTTGAGGCTGTCGGCCACCGAGTGATCGCGGGTGAAGTTGATCATCTCCTTGGTGCCCCAGATCGCGAGCGGCGACTTCGACGCGATCTCGGCGGCGATCTCGAGCACCCCGTCGACCAGGTCCTCGTGCGTCTCGAAGATCTCGTTGACCAGCCCCACCTCCCGGGCCCGATCGGCGCTCATCCGCTCTCCGGTGTACGCGAGCTGGCGGGCGATCCCCTCGGGGATGATCTTCGGAAGCCGCTGGAGGGTGCCGACGTCGGCGGTCATGCCGATGTTGATCTCCTGGATGCAGAAGAACGCATCCGCGGTGGCGTATCGCATGTCGCACGCGGTGACCAGGTCGACGCCGCCGCCGATGCAGCCACCTTGGATCGCGGCCAGGACGGGCATGCGTGCCCGCTCCAGGCAGGAGAACGTCTCCTGCAGGTGCAGCGCCTGCATCCGGAGCTGCGAGTGCTTGCGGCCGGCCTCGGTGCTGCCCGTGCCTTCGATCGAGCCGCCCCCGAAGACCGACAGGTCCATGCCGGCACAGAAGTGGCGGCCCGTCGACGACAACACGATCGCTCGCGCCGAGCCGGCGTCGCTGATCTCGTTCACGATCTCAGGCAGCTCTCGCCAGAACGACGGGATCATCGTGTTGTACGCCTCGCCACGGCTGAGGCGGAGGTGGGCCACCTTGTCGGTGATCTCGAGGTCGAAGCACTCGCGGGTCATGGCCAGAGGGTACGCCGGGCCTCGCACCGGCGCCCACCGGAGGCCGGGGAGCTCCTCAGGCGACGGCCTGGTGCCACCGGCCGTTCTTGAAGGCGAGCAGGAGATCCTTGGCGCGGCTGGCGTCGAGCTCGGTGAGGCAGTGGCCCGCATCGAAGAAGTCGTTGAGGCCGGGCACCGACTCCAGGTCCGCGCAGCTCAGCTCCGCGGCACCCATCGTCCAGGGCCCGAACGTGCGCTCGTCGATGCGCTGGTCGACGAGCTTCACGACGCGTTCGTGGCGACGGTCGGTCCGGATCTTGGCGTACAGGGCTCGAACCGCCGGTCCCGGGCCTTCGAGGACCTGGAAGAAGCTCCCGGCCTCGTAGAGAAGGATGCCCGTCACCCCGCGGCCGCCGTTGTTGCGGCGCGAGTGTTCGAGGATGTCTGCCAAGTCGGCTTCGTCGAAGTACTCCGAGGCCTTGCTCGTGTAGACGCATTGCACCAGCGCTGCACCGGTACCCATGTCACCTTCTCTTCCGTTGTCGCTCGTCTCGTGGTGTGGTTCGTCTCCGGGCCCATGGTGGGGGGCCATCCCCTTGATCTCCGACGGTACCGATCCGCCCACGCTGCGCAAGGGTCGTGTCACCGCCGGCGGGCGGGAAGGTCGAATGGCCCGGGTCGACCGGCCCAGGAGGCCAGCGTTCGAGCGGCGGCTTCACCCGGCGACGCCGGGAAGAACGCGGCGCGACTACTCGGTGATGCCGAAGCGGTGGAGGCCCCAGCCGTGGATGGCGTTGCCCCGCAGGAGCTTGTAGATCTCGGCGTCGTTCAGCCCGGCGTTGGTGACGATCTTGGTCGCCACTTCCTTGGTGTGGGGGAACGTGGTGTCGGCGTGGGGATAGTCGACCTCGAAGCAGATCTGATCCATGCCGATGAGATCTCGGTTCTTCAGCCCGACCTCGTCGTCGAAGATGCAGCCCCAGATGTGGCCGGGGATGTAGCTGGAGGGCCGGTTGTCGAGCTGGACCCCGAAGTCGGAGTTGCTGTCGCGCTCCTCCCAGAGCTTGTCCATGCGCTCGATGACGTAGGGCATCCAGCCGACCTGGCCCTCCGCGTACGCGATCCGGAGGTTCGGGAACCGGTCGAACACCCCGGAGAGGATGTAGTCGCAGAACGAGCCCATGGCGTTGGAGAACGTGATGGTCGAACTCACCGCGAACGGGGCGTCGGGTGAGGTCGACGGCATCTTCGAGCTGGATCCGATGTGCATGTTGAGGATGCTCTCCGTCTCCTCGCACGCTCGGAACAGCGGGTCCCAGTGTCGGTCGGCTGCGTGAACCGAAGGCAACCCCAGGGGGTGCGGGTTCTCGGAGAACGCGACGGCGTGGCTGCCCTTGTCGGCGCAGCGACGGACCTCGGCCGCGGCGAGTGCGGGGTCCCAGAGCGGCACGAGTGTCATCGGGATCAGGCGACCCGCACCGTCGCCGGCGCACCACTCGTCGATGATCCAGTCGTTGTAGGCCTCCACGCAGAGGAGCGCGAGCTCCTTGTCCTCACGTTCCAGGAAGGCCTGCCCGCAGAAGCGGGGCAGCACGTTGGGGAAACAGACCGACGCCTCCATGTGGTTGGCGTCCATGTCTTCCAGTCGTTCCTTCTGCTTCCACGCACCCGGCCGGATCTCGTCGAAGGTGATGGGCGTGACGTCGAGGTGGTCGAACCCCACCGCGGCGGACAGCTTCGGGAGGGGATAGACCAGGTCGTCGTACAACCACCAGTCGCACCAGTCACCGTCGGGTGCGCCCTTGTCGTAGCTGAACACCCCGCCCTCGAAGTTGAACACGGCGCGGTCGCGCTCGACCCGAGGAGCTCGGTCCAGGTATTTGGCGGGCAGTCGATCGGTCCACAGCGTGGGCGGTTCGACAACGTGGTCATCGACGGAGATGATGCGCGGGATCTCGACCATGAGCGTGCTCCTGTCCGGTGTCACGTCAATGGTACCGATATCTGACGGACCGTCAGATATCGGTACTGGCCGGGCCGATCAGGCGGGAGCCGCTGCCGCCGAGGTGCACAGTCCGCGCAGGAGATCCCGGTAGTGATCGAGCTTGGGGGTGATCATCTCGCCATTGCCGGCACGCAGATCGATCAGGGCGAGCTCGACGGCATCGGCGGCCCCGAGCTCGGTCTCGAAGCGGCGCTGCGCTGCGGATCCGCTCAGCCCGGCGGCGCCCGCGTCGAGGTACCGACGAGCGTCGGGGAGCAACCGGATCGGGGCCAGCACACGCTCGGGCATGTGGGTGGCGAGGTGCGCGATGGCGCCGTCGATCGGATTCGTGGGCGCGTGCTCGAAGGCCGGATGCCGGGCCCAGCTCCGAACCATGAGCTCGCCGACCCCGTACAGCAGGGAGGCTGCCACCAGGTGATCGGGGAGCGCGGCGCGCTCGGCCAACGAGGCGGCCTGACGGGCGTGCTGATGGAACGGCACCTGCGATCCGGGGATCTGCACGGTGGAGTCTCGGATCGTGACCAGCACCTGGTCCACGAAGATCTCGGGCGGGAACAGCATGGCTGCAACGGACATGGCCTTGCTCCTGACCGTCGGACCCTGATGGAAGAAGGGGGGATGGATCCGACCTCACCACCGACGGTAGATGTGGGGTGTGACACGTTGAGGGCACAGCTGTGAACGCTCTGTGAACCGGGCCGGCTCGACGGACGCCGTCCAGTGGCCCCGACGGCCCACGGCGTTCAAGCCGGGTCGGCCCCCTGCCGATCGGAGACCCATGGTGTGGTTGGGACTGGGCGGTCTGGTGGTCTTCGTGCTCGCGAAACCGCTGGTCACGTTGTACCGATCGGCGACGCCGACGGTGGTGGAGGGGATCGACGCGGCGACCCGCACCACCGCCTTCGACGACGGGCATCGGCAACTGCTGCGCGGCCAGGCCTACGCAGATCACGGCGCCCACCTGATCGAGATCGGCGGCGCGCCCGTTGTCTTGCACCTGTGGCAACGCGCCGACGGCACCGTTGTGGTCGGGCTCTGCCGGCCCGATGGCACCATGCCTGCGCACTACGTGGCCACGGTGTTGGCCGAGGGGCGAAGCTGGCTGGAGACGCGGACGACCGACCGGACGCCGGTCCCGCGAGAAGAGCTCGTGCAGGTCGTTCCCGACGCGGACCTGGCCGGTCTCCTCGACGTGCACGACCGGGCGGTGGCCACGTTGCGCTCGCTCGGCGTGGAGACCGTGCGTTCCATCGAGCCCTTCGAGATCCTGGTGTACCAGGGCGCCCGCGTGCGACGGAGTCTGCGGCACAATCCGTTCCGCTGGCTCGCCGGGCTCGTCGCCAAGACCGTGGCCCCCGACCGTCCGGCCGAGATCGGTGTCGGCCCCGCGCTCGAACGGCGTGTGCGGGCGCTGCGCCTCGCGTAGGGGCGGTCAGTCCCCCTTGTCGACCCCGCGCGCCGCGTCGAGCAGGTCCTGACGGATCTCGTCGAGCTCGTCGGTGGTGGCCACCGCCTCGAGCCGCAGCCGGATGGCGGCCAGCTCTCGGGAGAGGAACTCGGTGTCGGCGAGGATCCTGTCGTTGACCTCGCGATCACGTTCGGCCAGCGCTCGGTCACGGGCATCCTGGCGGTTCTGGGCGAGCAGGATCAGCGGCGCGGCATAGGCGGCCTGTGTCGAGAAGATCAGGTTCAACAGGATGAAGGGATAGGGGTCCCAGTCGTTCCCGAACGCGATCGCGTTGAGCACGATCCAGGCGATCACGATCACGGTCTGGATCGCGAGGTAGCGGCCGGTCCCGAGGAACCGGGCGACACGTTCGGACCAGCGGCCGATGGCGTCAGGGTCGACGCTGGGGCCGACCGGCGCGCCGACCCGTCCAGGGCGGTCGAGGGACGCTTCGTCGCGGAGCTTCATTGGATGCCTCCCCGACGAGCCGCAGCATCACGTCGTCCACCGTCACCACGCCGACCAGGCGCTGGGCCGCGTCGACCACGGCGACCGCCAGGAGGTCGTAGCGGGCGAGCAGTGCCGCGACGTCGCGCTCAGGTTACGTCAGTGGTGATGCGTGGGGACCTCCGTCGTCGACAGGCAGTGGCCGACCTCGCGGGTGGGGTACTCCTTGAGCAGGCGCGGGAGCGTCACGCTGCCGAGGAACCGGCCGGTGGGCGGGGTGGTGGGCCGCTCGACCACGAAGGCGCGCATCGTGAGTGCCGGCGGGAGCTCGGCATCGCGCAGCCGCGCGATCGCCTCGGCGACGCTGATGCTGGGCCCCACGATGACGGCCTCGGGGGTCATCATGCCGCCGGCGGTGTTCTCCGGGTAGCTCAGCAGGGAGCGCAGTCGCTGGACCTCGTCGTGGGGCATCCGGGCCAGCAACTCTTCGCGATCGGCGGCCGGGAGCTCCTTGAGCAGGTCGATCTCGTCGTCGATCTCCATCTCGTCGAGGACGGCGACCGCGTCCTCGGTCTCGAGGCCCCCCAGGATCTGGACCTGTTCCTCCTCGGGCAGCTCCTCGAGCACGTCCGCGAGGCGAGCCGCGTCGAGCGCCGCAGCGAGCTCCGACCGACGGTCGTCGGACATCGCACGGATGGCGGTGGCCGCGTCGGCCTTGTGCATGTCACGGAGCCGTTCCAGGTCGCCGACCACCGAGTCCGCCTGGAACTGGGTGGCGACCGCAGACCAGGGGAGCGTGCCCACCGTGCGCCGGCGCAGCAGGCCGGCACCGGTGGCGACGGCGTCGACGGTCCACGTGCCCCCATGGGTCTCGGCCTCGACGAACCCGACATCGGTCACCGGCCCATCGGAGGTGGCGGTGCCCACCAGTTCCGCGGCGACCAGGATCTCTCCCGACCGCTGCTTGAAGTGCCGGAGGTCGACGGTGCCTCCTCGGAGATGGACACCATCGCGGCCGAGCGCGTCGACTCGAGCCTGGTGCACGAAGATCTGCCGGCGGTCAACCCGGGCGACGAAGCCTCGGATCACCGGGGCCTGGGTGGGAAGCGCCGGCGACAGGAGGATGTCCTCCACCACACCGATGGTGCTGCCGTCGCCGTCGAGCAGGGCGCGTCGCAGGACGCGCGAGGACCAGAAGATCGGGCGTTCGTGGGTGTCGGGTTCGTCGGAGGTGCTCATCGGTCGATCGGCGCGGCCCGAGGCGCAGCGCCCGGTGCCACGGTCCCACGGTACGGGCCGGGCGCCCGCACGCTCGGCATTTCAGGCTCCGGCGGCCTCGATGTCGAGACTGAGGGTCTCCCAGCGAGCCATCAGGTCGGCGGCTTCGTCCTTGGCAGTGTCGTGTTCGGCCACCAGTGCCCGGATCCGCTCGGCGTCCTCGTACACGTCGGGCGAGGCCATCTGCTCCTGGAGTTCGACCACCCTCGCCTCGGCTCGCTCCCACGCCTTCTCGACCTTGTTGAGCTCCTTGCGCAGCTCGCGCGTGTTCTGATGTCGCGTGGTGCGCTGCTCTGCGTCGCGCCGCTTGCGGTCTGCCTTCGTCTTGCTCGGCTTCGCAGGTGTCTGCGCGCGAGGGGCTGGTGCAGGTGCGGGTGCCGGGTCGTTGCCCCCACCGAGCAGGGCCTCGTCCACCTGGTCGTGCCAGCGCACGCGGCCGTCACGTACCTCGACCATGGCGTCGGCGACGTTGCGGATCAGGTGGCGATCGTGAGTGACGAGCAGGACGGTGCCCGGGTACGCGGTCAGGGCGTCCTCGAGCAGATCGCAGCTGGGCAGGTCGAGGTGGTTGGTGGGCTCGTCGAGCACGAGCAGGTTGACCGGCGTGGCCATCACCTTGGCCAGCGCCAGGCGGGTCTGCTCGCCTCCCGAGCACGCACCGACCAGGCGGTCGGCAGCGTCGCCCGGGAACCCGAACGATCCGAGGACCGTTCGCACGTTTCGGCTGTCGCCCTTGGGGATGGCGCTGCGGAACTCCTCGTGCACCAGCTTGCGCTGATCGAGGACCTCGGCCTGGTGCTGGTCGAATCGGGCGATGTCGACGTTGGAGCCGACGGCGATCTCGCCGGAGATCGGCGGGATCTCGCCCAGCAGCGTGCGGATCATGGTGGTCTTCCCGGCGCCGTTCGGTCCGATGATCGCGACCTTGCGGCCGCGTTCGATCGTGATGTCGAAGGGCCGGAGGACGGCCTCGCCGTCGTAGCCGGCGGACAGGCGCTCGGCAGCGATCACGACCCGGTTGGCTCGTCGGGGCTCGGGGAACGCGAAGCGGGCGCCGATCTCCTTGCGGTCGGTGACGTTGATCTCCTCGAGCTTCTCGAGGGCCTTGATGCGGCTCTGGACCTGGCGGGCCTTGGTGGCCTTGTAGCGGAACCGGTCGATGAACTCCTGGGTCTTGGCCGTCTTGCGCGCCTGATTCGCCGCCTGGGCCTTGAGCCGTTCGATGCGTTCCTCTCGCTGGACGACGAAGTCGAGAAACGAGCCGGTGTACTCGGCGGCCGTGCCGTCGGCCACCTCGATGATGTGGGTGGCGATGCCGTCGATGAAGTCGCGGTCGTGGCTGACGAACAGCAGCGACTGGGTCCAGCCGGCCAGGTGGTTCTCGAGCCAGGCGACGCTGTCGACGTCGAGGTGGTTGGTGGGCTCGTCCAGAATCAGGACATCGGGCGCGGACAGCAGGAGTCGGGCCAGCGCCAGACGCATGCGCCAGCCGCCGGACAGTTCCTTGACGTTGCGGGCGGCGTCGCCCGCTGCGAATCCGAGGCCGGCGAGCACCCGGTGGGCCTCGGCCTCGATGGCGTAGCCGCCGAGCTGCTCGAAGCGGCTCTGGAGCTCGCCGTAGCGGGCGATCACCTTGTCGGCCTCGTCGCCGGTGGCGGTGGCCATCCGATCCTCCAGCTCGGCCAGCTGGCCCTGGAGCTCGGTGATGTGCTCGGCGCCTCGCAGCGCCTCCTCCAACACGGTGCCCTTCTGCTCGGCCGCGAGGTCCTGGGGGAGATAGCCGAGCCGCAGGTTGCCCGGCCGGATCACCTCGCCGGTGTCGGGCTCCTGGGTGCCGACCAGCATCTCGAGGAGGGTGGTCTTGCCGACCCCGTTCCCGCCGACCAACGCCACCCGCCGGCCCGGGCGGAGCTGGATCGAGACGTCGCGGAACAGCGTGCGAGCGCCGTGGGCCTTGGAGATCTTGTTTGCGCTCAGCACCCGCCCGAGGGTATCGACGGTCGTTGCCCGCCCACCGCCTTACGCTGCTGGGCGTGTACCGACGTCCGCGGCGCCCGCAGCTGGTGGGACACATGGGCTATCCGGCGGTCGCGCCGGCCAACACGGTCGCGTCCGCAGTCGCTGCGGTCGACGCCGGCGCCGACATGGTCGAGATCGACGTCTGGCTCACCGCCGACGGCCACGCCGTCGCCATCCACGGCCCCCGGCTCGAACAGAGCACCGACGGCTACGGACGCATCGGACGCATCGCGCTCGCCGACCTTCGCCTCCTGAGCGCCAAGCAGGGCGCCGATGTCGTCGAGGGCGCGCGGGTGCCCGAGGTGCGGGAGATCATCGAGGCCGTCCCCGATGGTGCCTTCAACCTGGACCTCAAGACCGCTCGAGCGATCCCGGCGGTCCTCGAGCTCATCGACCGTCACGAGCTGAGAGACCGAGCCGTCATCTCCGGCGCCACGGCCAGTCGGGTGGGGCGGCTCCGGCGGACTCGTCGGGGCGTCGCGCTGTTGTTGAACCTGAATCGTTTCGACAAGGCCGTGGCCGGCACCCGCTTCGGGACGTCGTGGCTCTTGCTGCGGTATCGGCGCCTCCTGAGTTGTGACGACGTGTTGGCGCTGAACATCAGCCACCGGTTCGTCGACGCGGAGCTGGTGGAGCGCGTGCACGCCCTCGGCGCCGAGGTCTGGGCCTACACGGCGGACAAGCCGGGCCACATGGTGCGCCTCGCCGATCTGGGCGTCGACTCCATCACCACGAACCGCCTCGGCGACGTGCCGCCACTGCACTGAAGGGTTCGGCGGGAGCGCCGCCGGCAACCGGGCGCGCGCCCGGTCGCCTCCGAGACTGGTGCCTCCAGGAATTCTCGCGGCTGAGCTGATCGAGAGACTTCGCGACTTCCGGGCTGCTGCGGCGTCTGGACACGTAGCACTGCCTGGGACAGAGGCAGGCCCGACTTCAGGTCGGGCACACGAGGGAGGGCGTCCTGGGGACAGGCGCCCTCCCTCGGCAGTTTTGGCTCCTCGTCCCTCGTCGCTCGGCTCCTCGTCCCTCGTCGCTCCTGCCCACTAGGGTCCAGACGCTCGTCGAGATCACAGTGAGGGAGTGCATCGTGGGAGAACTGGTCAGGCTCGAGGACGACACCGCACCAGGGGTCGCCACCATCCGGGTCGAGAACGGACGCATGAACCCGATCTCCAAGGCAGGTCGTGGCCGAGACCGGCGAGATCGCCGCCGAACTGGTCGGCCGGGACGACATCGGCGCCGTGGTCGTGTGGGGCGGCCCGAAGATCTTCGCCGCCGGCGCTGACATCAAGGAGTTCCCCGAGATCCAGAGCGAGGCCGAGGGCGTCGAGTTCTCCAACGCCATCCACGACGCGTTTCTGGCGCTCGAGAACCTGCCGCAGATCACGATCAGCGCGGTCAACGGATTCGCGCTCGGCGGTGGGTGCGAGTTGGCGATGACCACCGACTTCCGCATCGCCGGCGAGGGCGCCGTCTTCGGTCAGCCGGAGATCCTGCTGGGCATCATCCCGGGCGCCGGTGGCACCCAGCGCCTGCCTCGCCTCGTGGGCATCACCAAGGCCAAGGAGCTCAACTACACCGGCCGCCAGGTGCCGGCCGCCGAGGCGCTGGAGATCGGGTTGGTGTCCGAGGTCGTCGCCGACGACCAGTGCTACCCGCGAGCCATCGAACTGGCCGAGATGTACGCCAGGGGGCCCAAGGCCATCCAGTACTGCAAGAAGGCGATGATGGACGGCATGGCGGTGTCCCTCGAGGAAGCGTGCCGCATCGAGGCCGCCAACTTCGGCGCCTGCTTCGAGACCGAGGACCGCGTGGCCGGGGTGGCCAGCTTCCTCGAGCACGGGCCGGGCAAGGCCACGTTCTCTCGTCGCTGACATGTCGTCGCTGCACCCCAGTGGCGACGGCGGCCACGACGTCCGGACCGCGGATCCCGCCGAGCTCTCCGGGCACATCATCGACACCGGCGTCGCCGAGGAGCCGACCAACCGCGTCTCGAACCTGCTCACCGAGGTGGCCGACGATGTCGCGCTGGTCGAGTCGTTCAGCCACATGGTGGTCATCAGAACCGACGACGGTCTCGTGTCCTTCGACGCCAGTCTCGCCGCGCACGGCGAGCCGTCATGGAGGCGGTGCGCGGTTGGCGGACCGACCCGATCCACTCGCTGGTGTACACCCATGGCCACGTCGACCACGTCGGCGGCTCGGGTGCGGTGATGGCCGATGCCGAATCCCGCGGGCATCGGGCGCCCACCGTCCTCGGTCACGAGAACGTGTCGCACCGGTTCGACCGCTACGACAAGACCAACGACTGGAATGTGCTCATCAACGCACGGCAGTTCGGCGGTCTCCACCCGCGCCACGGCATGGACCTCGGCCGGGGAGCGCGCCCCTTCATCCCGGAGGGTACGGCTCGGCCCGACGTCACCTACGAGGAGACGATGACGATCAGCCCCGGTGGCTGGAGATCGAGCTCCGTCACGCCAAAGGCGAGACCGACGACCACACCTGGGCCTGGATCCCCGACAAGAAGACGCTCGTCACCGGCGACCTCGTGCTGTGGGTCTTCCCGAACGCCGGCAACCCGCAGAAGGTGCAGCGGTATCCCGAGCTGTGGGCCGACGCGCTGCGGGAGATGATGGCTCTCGATGCCGAGCTGCTGATGCCCGCCCATGGCCTGCCCATTCGGGGCCGCGACCGTATCCAGCGGGTCCTGGGCGACATCGTGGAGGTCCTGGACACGCTCGTCACCGAGACCGTGGCGATGATGAACGCCGGCGCGACGCTCGACGAGATCGTGCACACGGTGACGGTCGATCCCGACAAGCTCGCACTGCCGTGGCTGAACCCGGTCTATGACGAGCCGGAGTTCGTCGTGCGCAACGTGTGGCGGATGTACGGCGGCTGGTGGGACGCCACGCCATCGCACCTCAAGCCGGCGCCCGAGGCCGCAGCTGGCGAGTGAGCTCGCTGCGCTCGCAGGCGGTGCCGAGGTGCTCGCCGAGCGAGCGGCCGCGCTGGCCGAGGCCGGCGACTTCCGGCTCGCCTGCCACCTCATCGACTACGCCGGGCAGGCGGCGCCCGACGACGCTCGCATCCACGGGGCCCGGGCGGAGATCTACCTCGCTCGCCGCCGCCACGAGTCCAGCCTCATGTCCAAGGGCATCTTCCGTGCCGCGGCGCGGGAGTCCCAGGCCGTCGTCGACGCCCAGGGCGGCGACTCCTGACCCACCGGGGTCACCACGGCGGAACCGTCCGCCGCGTCGTCGCAGGGAGGGCAGCGCTCTGACCGAACAGCCCGTCGAGCAGGGCAGCCTGCGCGACATCCCCGCCACCATCTGGGCCCTGCTCATCGGGCTGTTCCTGTCGGCCTTCGCGATCGTGGGCCAGATCACCATCGTGGGCAAGCAGGTGTTCGATCTCACGGGCGACGAGCTCGACCTCGGCCTGCTGGGTCTGGCGGAGTTCCTGCCCATCGCGATCATGGCGCCCTTCGCCGGCGCGATGGCCGATCGGCGCGATCGCCGGATCGTGTGGGCCTTCGCGCTGGTCGTGGAGGCGTCGGTCTCGCTCTGCCTGTTCCTCTACGCGGAGAGCGACCCCACCTCGGTGCTGCCGATCTTCGGCCTCATGGTCGTGTTCGGTGCGGCCCGGGCAGTGGCGGCGCCGTCGAGTCGAGCCCTGCCGATCGACCTGGCGCCGCCCGAGGTGCTCGAGCGGGTGGTGGCGCTCAAGTCGGTGATGTTCCAGGCCGGGGCCATCACCGGTCCTGTCGTCTTCGGCTTCGCGTTCGTCGCGGGCGAGTCGGTGCCCTACCTGGTCGCCATGGGGGCGTTCGTTGCGTCTGGTCTGACGTTGCCGTTCGTCAAACGAGCTCCGGTGCGTCAGCTCGACACCAAGGGTGGTCGACAGGCGATCCGAGACGCCATGGACGGGCTGCGTTTCATCCGGCGCCAGCCGATCGTCTTCGGCGCCATCACCCTCGACCTGTTCGCGGTCCTCTTCGGTGGTCTGATCGCGCTGTTGCCCGCCATCGCCGAGGATCGGCTGGGTGTCGGAGCCGTGGGGCTGGGCTGGCTCCGGGCCGCGATCGGGATCGGTGCGACGACGATGGCGCTGACGTTGTCGTTCCGGCCGATTCGTCGGCGGCTCGGCCGAGTGCTGTTCGGTGTGATCGCCGTCTTCGGCGTGATGACCATCGTGATCAGCTTCTCCGACTCCTTCGCCGTGGTCTTCGTGGCCCTGGTGATCGCCGCCGGTGCCGACGCGGTGTCGGTGTTCATCCGGGTCACGCTGGTGCCGTTGGCAACTCCCGAACAGATGCGAGGCCGGGTCCTCGCCGTGGAGAACGTCTTCATCGGCGCGTCCAACGAGTTGGGCGCTGTGGAGTCCGGGCTCACCGCGGCGGCGTTCGGGCTCAGTGGAGCCCTGCTGTTCGGTGGCGCCGGCACGCTCGTCGTGGTGGCCGTGTGGTGGCGCCTGTTCCCCGCGCTCCGCGATGTCGATCGCTTCGAGGAGGTGCGGGTCAGCGGCCGCCGGGCGGCCGCCGACCTCGGCGTCGACCACCACGACACCGGCTGAACGTCGTCAGCGGTCGCCGCCGCTCGCCAGTGTCAGCGAGATGGTCGTCGACACCACCAGGATGACCCCGACGATGACGAAATGGTTCGTCGGCGACCCGATCCCCAACCACGGCTCCTGGATGGCGCGGATGACGTGGGTCAGCGGAATCCAGTTGGAGATGTCCTGCATGACGTCGCCCATCGCGTCCGGCGGTGGACCCCCTCCACCCAGCAGGAACGACGGGAAGAAGATCAGCATGCCGAGACCCTGGGCGGAGCGGGCGTTCGGAGCCAGCGAGCCGAGGGCCACACCGACCGCAGCGAAGGCGACCGTGCCCAGGAGTGCCCCGAAGACCGTGCGGGGCACATCGTCGACCGCAGGCAGGCCGTAGCTCAGCCAGGCGGCGACAAGCAGGGCTGCCACGCCGACGGCCGTCATGACGACCCCGACGACCAGATGCGCGAATGGCAGGGCCCATCCTCGGAAGGACGAGACCCGGAACCGGCGGATGACGCCTCGTTCGCGGTAGCCCGCCAGGTGGACCGGCAACATGATCAGCCCGATCGCGGCGATGACCACGCCGATGTATCCGGCTGCGTAGTAGTCGGACGGTTTGACTCCCTCGAAGGACGGGTCCTGCTCGCCGAACACGCCGCCGAGGACCAACACGGTGATCACGGGAAAGGCGAACACGAAGGTCAACACGACCGGCTCCCGGAGCACGAGCTTGAGCTCGGTCCACACCAGTCGGGCGATGCTCGGACCGCCCGTCTGGCCGGTTGGGCTGGCAGTGGTGGTCGTCATGGTCGGCTCCGTGGTCTCAGGTGAATGGACGGTCGTCGACGCGTTCATGCTCGGCTCCGATCCTCGATGGCGAGCACGGCGTCCTCGAGGTTGGGCTGGACGATGCGGAGGTCCGGCGGCGGGGGTCCCTCCCGAACGAGCTCGGCGCACAGGTACGCCACCATGTCGGGTGCGCCCTCGATGGTGACTCGGCCGTCGGCCGTGCCGATGTGGCGGACGCCGGGGCAGCGCTCGAGACCGGGCGTGTCCCGGACGGGGGTGAACGAGACCGATGCGGACTCGGCGTGGTCCGCGATGATCTGTGCGGGCGTGCCGTCGGCGATCACCCGGCCGCCGTCGAAGATCGCCAGACGATCGCACAGCCGCTCGGCCTCCTCCATGAAGTGCGTCACCAGGACGACGGTGGCCCCCTGGTCGCGAACCGACGCAATGACCTTCCACACCTCGCGTCGGGCGACGGGGTCGAGGCCCTGGGTGAGCTCGTCGAAGAAGACCACCTCGGGACGGTTCAGGAGCGCGAGCGCGATGAACAGCCGTTGCTTCAGCCCGCCCGACAGGTCGGCGAACGCCTTGCGCTGGTGGGGACCGAGCCCCCACGTGTCGAGCAGATCCTGGACGGGGACCGCTCCGGCGCCGGCGAAGAGCTCGAGCGCCTCGCGCACCCGGATGCGGTCGGGCAGCGCGGCGTCCTGGAGCTGGCTGCCCACCCTGTTGCCGGCATCGGTGCCGCTGCGCGGATCGGTGCCGAGCACCCGCATGTGGCCGCCGTCGGCGCGCCGGAGCCCCTGGAGGCACTCGACGGTCGTGGTCTTGCCCGCCCCCGTTGCTGCCGAGGATCCCGAAGATCTCGCCTTCGTCCACCGAGAAGCTGGCGCCACGCACCGCCCACATGTCGCCGTAGCGCTTCTCGAGACCTTCCACTTCGATGATTGCGCTCATCGCTCCTCCTGCGCGTCGTGTTCGTGTTCGTGCTCGGACCGTACGAAGGTCGGGAGGGGAGTGGATCCCCGCAGGGGCGGTCGAGCGTCAGTCCCCGGGGGGATCGGGCTGGACCAGCCCGTGGTCGTAGGCCCAGATGATGGCGCCCACCCGGTCGCGCACCGCCAGCTTGGCGAAGATGTTGCCGACGTGAGTCTTGACGGTCGCTTCCCCGACGTCGAGGTCCTCCGCGATCTCGGTGTTCGTCGCTCCCACGGCCATCAGACGCAGAACCTCGTTCTCGCGTTCCGTCAGCTCCTCGACGCTCGCCGCGGTGTGGCGGCGGGGCGTGGCGGCTCGGAACGATGCCAGGACCCGAGGGGTCACCAGCGGATCGATCCACGAGCCACCTCCGGCGACCACCTCGACCGCTCGAATCAGGTCCTCGGCCGGGGCCTCCTTGAGGGCGAAGCCGGCGGCCCCGGCATCGAGCGCGTCGGCGAGGGTCTCGTCGTCGTCGAAGGTGGTCAGGATCAGCACCGGCGGCCCTTCGGCGTCGCGGATGCGGCGGGTGGCCTCGACGCCGTCCATGCCTCGCATGCGGATGTCCATGAGCACCACATCGAGTGTGTGGGCAGCGACGACCTCGACACCCTCGGCACCGTCGGCGGCTTCGGCGACCAGGTCGAAGCCGTCCGCAGGCGACAGGATGCGGGCCAGTCCGGCCCGGATTAGCGCCTGGTCGTCCACGATGGCCAGGCGGATCACGGGGTGGGCTCCAGGTCGGAGGCGGGCACCCGGGGAAGCGTGGCCCGCACCCGCCAGCCGGTGCCGTGCGGCCCGGCCTCGAACGTGCCGCCCAGCGCGCCAGCTCGCTCCTCCATTCCCATGAGCCCGCTGCCGCCTTCGGTGCCCGCAGCCGGGCGCGAGGTGGGGCGGTCGTTGCGGACCTCCACCTCGACCTGGTCGATCCCGACGTCCACGTCGACCTCGGTCCTGGCCCCGGGTGCGTGCCGCGCCGCGTTGGCCAGCGCCTCCTGGACGATGCGATACACGACCAGTCCGGTGGTTTCGTCCAGCGTGGCGAGCGTGTCCGGGAGCGCGGCCTCGATACACATGCCGGCGCTGGTGCTCTCGTGGATCAGCGCGGCGAGGTCGACGGCGGTCGGCGTCGGTGCCCGTCCTTCGCCCTCTTCTCGCAGCAGGGCGACCGTGCGTCGGATGTCGGCCAGTGCGCCACGGCCCGCCCGCTCGGCATCGGCAAGGGCGGCTTCGGCCTCGTCGGGGTCGCGTCGCACCAGCCGACGCGCTCCGGTGACGTGCAACAGCACCACGGTCAGCGAATGGCCCACCAGGTCGTGGACCTCGCGGGCGATCCGACGGCGCTCCTCACCCGCGGCCTGGGTGGCCAGCTGTTCCTGGGCCTCGGTCAGCTCGGTGGTCAGGCGGCGCTGTTCGGCCAGGACCGCACCGAAGAATCCGCTGACCGCCACGCCCATCGACCAGAACGGCCAATTCCAGTCTCGGACGGCGGGTTGGGAGGCGGCGACGACGACCAGCGGCGACAGGACCGTCGAGGCCACCAGGGTCCGGGAGGGGAGCCATCGGCAGTCCTCTGCGGTGACGGCGAAGGCCCCCATGCAAAGGAGGAAGAAGGCGCCCTCGGCATTGAGGTCGATGTTGACCGCCACCACGACGGGAACCGCGATCACGAGGATCGCCCACGCAGGGATCCGCGGCTGGACGACCCGGGCGGCGAAGACCGACAGCGGCAGCAGCAGTGGCAGCCAGACCCAGTCGGCCGCGTCGACCAGGGCCACGCCCCAGCCCACGACCGCAGCCACGAACGTCAGCGCATTGAAACGCCGCGGATCGAGGAGCGAACCGGCCACGCGCCAACGCTACTTGCCCCCTCCGCACCGGTTCCTCCCCCCACGGTCGGACTCCGTCCCACCAGGGACGCACACCGGGGAGATCCTCTCGGTGGGTCAACCCCGTGCAGGAGGCCAGTGGGCGTGGCCGGGGCGGTCGGGTTCGTCGACCAGGACGCAGTGGGTGCCCTTGTAGATGGACGGCATGCACTTGTTGCAGTGGATGCACAGCGCGTCCTCCTCGTTGCCGCCCCGCCAGCGGTCGACCAGGTCGGGCTCACGGAGCAGCGCGCGACCCATGGCGACGAAATCGAAGCCCTCGGCCATCGCCCGCTCGACGGTCTCGAACTTGGTGACGCCACCGATGAGGACCAGTGGCAGCGAGACGGCGTCGCGGACCTGGCGGGCCTCGGGCAGGAAGAACGCCTCCTCGAACGGGTAGTGGGGCATGAGCCGCTTGGCTGCCAGCTTGAAGGCCGGCCGCATGGGGCGGGGCATGATCATCGACATCTCGTGGATGGGTGGCTCGCCCCGGAAGAAGTACATGGCGTTCTCGAAGGAGCTGCCGCCGCTGAGCTCCAAGGCGTCGACGGTCCCGTCGGCCTCGAGCATCTGGGCCACCTGAACACACTCGGCCACCCAGAACCCGCCGGCGACGCCGTCGGACAGGTTGATCTTGGCGGTGACTGCGGCCTGGCCGTCGACCGCGTCTCGGACCCGTTTGGCCACCTCGCGGGCCAGGCGCGCCCGGTTCTCGAGTGAACCGCCCCAGCGGTCGTCGCGCCGGTTGCGTTTGGGGCTGAGGAAGTTGCTGACCAGGTACCCGTGCCCGAAGTGGAGCTCGATCGAGTCGAACCCGACCCGCACCGCGTTGCGAGCCGCGGTCTCGAAGTCGCCCATGATGCGGGTGAGGTCGTCTTCGGTGGCCGGTTTGGTGAACCGCAGCCCCTGTGGGGCGAAGGCCTTGCTTGCCGACAGCCCGGGCCCACCCGCAGCCGTCCCGACCGGCCCGGCGTGGCCGAGTTGGATGGCCGCCATGGCGCCCTCGGCGTGGATGGCGTCGGTGAACCGCTGGAGGCCGTCCAGGGCTTCGTCGCGCATCACGATCTCGTTCGGCGCGCCCTGGCCGTCACGGGAGACCGCGCAATAGGCCAGCGTCGTCATGCCCAGCCCGCCACGAACCGGCGCCAGGTGGAAGTCGATGATGGCGTCGCTCATGGCGTTGTCGATCGCCATGCCCTCGAACGTCGCGGCCTTGATGAACCGGTTGGGGAGCGTGATCGGCCCGAGCTGGGCCGGCGCGAAGGGATCTCGGGCCGTCTGGGTCATGGCGACGATTCTGGCCGACCGCCGGCGTCGACGCCGAGCAGCGAGTCGCGTGTGACCGGGCTGCCCAAGGACTCGGTTGCCGTGCCACTGGGGCTCGAGCTGGTCGATCGTGCGTGGTTGGCCGACAGGTCGGGCCAGTTGCCCGAAGCGTTGCTGGACGCGATCGACGACGGCATCCGGGCGGTTCTCGGTCTCTGACCGCGCCGCCGTTGAACGGGTGTGACCGATCTCGGCGCCGGCGGTGTGTGGGTTGGTCCACCGCGGCCCGATCCGGTCTGATGGATCCCGCTGGCGATGGCTGCCGATGCACACGGCGAAACCACATGATCGAGCGGTTGCCCATCGTTACCATCCGGCGATGATCGACATCGATGCCGTCCGGGCCGACACGCCGGCCACTGCCGACGTGATCCACTTCAACAACGCGGGCGCGGCGCTCCAGCCGGCGACGGTGGTGGACACGGTGATCGACCATCTCCGACTGGAGGAACGGCTGGGTGGGTACGAGGCCGGCGACGTCGCGGCCGAGGCGAAGGCCGACACCCTACGCCGCTGCGGCCGAGCTGCTGGGTTGCGCCACGGATGAGATCGCGCTGACCACCGGAGCGTCGGAGGCCTGGTGGCGGGCGTTCCAGTCGATCCCGCTGCAACCCGGCGATCGGGTGTTGGCGTGCCGAGCCGAGTACAACTCGAACGCGTTCGCGCTCATGCAGGCACGGGCCCGCGGCGTCGAGGTCGAGGTGGTGCCCGACGACGACGACGGCCAGATCGACCTCGATGCGCTGCACACGATGCTGGACGAGCGGGTGCGGCTGGTGACCCTCACCCACATCCCCACCAGCGGCGGGCTGGTGAACCCGGCCGCCGAGGTCGGAGCGCTGGCCAAGGCAAACGGCGCCTGGTTCCTGCTCGACGCGTGCCAGTCGGCCGGCCAACGGCCGCTCGACGTCACCGAGCTCCGGTGCGACTTCCTGGCCTTCACCGGCCGCAAGTTCCTCCGGGGTCCCCGCGGGACCGGGGCGCTCTACGTTCGCCGCTCGGTGCTCGACGATCTGGCCGACCCCACGTTCATCGACAGCCACTCGGCCGACTGGGTGGCCGAGGACGCCTACGAACTCCACCCCGGGGCCGAGCGCTACGAGTTGTTCGAGTCGCCCGTGGCGGCCCGGATCGGTCTCGGCGTGGCGATCCGCTACGCGCTCGACCTGGGGCTCGACGCGATCGCGGACCGCGCCACTGCGCTCGGCGCGACGCTCCGTGGACGCCTCGCGGAGATCGGGGCCGAGGTGCACGACCAGGGCGTCGACCGCTGCGGGATCGTGGTGTTCTCGGTCCCGGGCCTCGACGCGACGGAGACGGTTGCCGCCCTTCGCCGGCAGCGGATCCACACCTCGGTGGCGATGGCCACGACTGCGCAGCCCGACCTGGGCGCCCGCGGTATCGACACCGCCATCCGGGCATCGGTCCACTACTACAACACCGACGACGAGATCGACGCCTTCGTCGGCGCGCTGAACTCGCTTCGGTGATCACACCGGCAGCTGGACCCGTTCGGTGCGGCGGGCGGGGACGCGGTCGCCGGGCAGGATGACGCCGGTGAGGTTGAGGGGGTCGGTGCCGCAGACCGTGATGGTGCGATCGGACGCGGGTTGCTTGCGGATCTTCTTCAGGCCCTCCACGGCCTCGGGGAGGGCGAACTGCTCGCCGCTGAAGCCACTGACGAAGCGGCCGCCCTTCACCAGGCCCCGATCCTCCAGCCGGCGCAGCGCCCACTGGAGCTCTCGCCACGGGATGGCGGTGCCCTCGTGGGCCACCAGGTCGTAGAACACCACGCCCCACCGCTGGAGGAGCTGGTCGGCCAGGGCCTCGACCAGCTCGTCGGGCTCGTCCACGTCCGGCGCCGGCGGGACCACCGACCAGCGGCCGGCGGCATGGGCCGCACGCACGCCGCCACGTCGCAGCTTGGACAGCGCCCGCTCTCGGCGATCGGGCCGCTTGGATCCGGGTGAGTCGTCAGAGCTCGGATGGCCTCGAAGCCGTCGGCGGTGAGCAGGCCGCGGGCCACGCCGTCCCAGAGCGCGGACTCGATGTCGGAGGCCAGCCGCCCGGTGTCGGTGGCGAGCTCGGACAGGAAGCGGGCTCCGGTCGAGCCGATCACCTCGACGATTTCGGCGACCGCGCCGGCCGATGGGCACGGCGCCTCCACGTCCCCCCGGAACGCGGCGAGCAGCCAGCCGAGGTCCTGGCGGAACACCAGGCTCACCGGCGTGGCCTTGGACGGGCCGCCGCCCTTGGCGTCGGGGTCGTCCATCGCCCGGGGCGAGAGCCGGAGCCACTGGAGCTCGCCGTCGTGGCACATGCGGTCGAGCCACCCCGGCTGGTAGTCCCGGAGCCGCGCGCCGAGGAGGTCGGGCTCCCACGATGCGACCGCGGCCTCCCAGCCCTGGAGCTGTTCGAGCACCCGTCCGAGTCCCGCGGGGCCGGTCACCCGAGTGCCCGGGGCGACGTGCTGCCAGCGGGTGAGGAAGCGCACGAAGTCGGCGGGTGACACCGACTCGACCGACTTCCTCCGCTGCGATCGGGACAGCCCGTGCATGCGGGTCAGTAGGCGGCGGCTGCACCACTCGATCGAGGACGTGGTCGCCGACTCCGGGTTCGCCGCGGTCCCCGACGAACTGTCGACCGGGTCGCCGACCGCCAGCCCCCGCTGGGCGGCCTCGGTGAAGCGGCCCTGGAGCACCGACCCTTCCGACTCCAGGGTCAGGAGGCCGACCGTGATCTGGGTGGCGGGGATGCCCAACTCGGCCTGGAGCTGGTCGGCCGTGGCCGGTGACATGAGCTCCAGGTGGCCGCGGAGCGCGGTGGCGGCGACCTGTTCGGGGAAGGTGTCCTCGGACGGGACACCGGTCACCAGCACGTCCACGTCGGCTTCGGACTCGG
>CBDHFJ010000082.1:0-14220 GCA_965262315.1 Acidimicrobiales bacterium | reverse complement strand
TCCATCCTGCTGTTCGCCGTCGCCGCGTGACCGCCGCGTCGGCTGCGCTACTTTCGGTCGACGAAGGGAGACGCCGATGGCCCTCGAACCCGGCCCGATGCAGGTGATCCACAACGCGTTCACCACCAAGGAGGAGGTGCTGGCCGACATCGCCCGCCTGGACCTCTGGCCGACCACCTACGTCTCGGAGCGGATGGACGAGCTCCCGTTGCATTGGCACGACGTCGACAACTGCGGCTACGTGCTCGAGGGCTCCAGCTACGTGCTGAACGAGCACGGCGAGCGGCTCGAACTCGGCCCTGGCGACAAGCTGGTGCTCCCGGCGGGCGCGGTGCACGCCGAGGGAGAGGTCACCGAGAAGATGGTCTACATCGTCGGGATCTCGCGGCCCGAGAACCTGTACGACGCCCTACTCCCGCTGCGCGACCCCGAGACGAGCCCGTTGGCGGGCGACTGAGCTTCAGCCGGCTCGAACCTCGGCCAGGAGGCAGAGGATCTCGTACATGAGGGTGGCGCCGACCAGTGCGGTGTTGCCCGACGGGTCGAACGGCGGCGAGACCTCGACCACGTCGCCGCCGATGAGGTCGAGGCCTCGAAAGCCTCGCAGCATCGTCAGCGCCTCGCGGGTCGTGATGCCGCCGACCTCGGGTGTGCCCGTCCCGGGGGCGTACACCGGGTCGAGGCCGTCGACGTCGAAGCTGATGTAGGTGGGGCCGTCGCCGACGACCCGCCGAGCCTCGGCGATCACGCCCTCGACGCCGAGGGACTCGAACTCCTCGATGAAGACGACGCGCATGCCCTGGGCCTCGGAGTACTCCCAGCCGTCCGCCCAGTTCTGGGCGCCTCGGATGCCGATCTGGATGGTCCGCTGGGGGTCCAGGAGACCTTCGTCGCAGGCGAGCCGAAACGGCGAGCCGTGGTGGAACTTCTCACCCTTGAAATCGCCCCAGGTGTCGGTGTGGGCGTCGATGTGGATCATGCCGATCGGCGCATCGACCGACGCCAGGGCCCGGAACACCGGGTAGGTGATCGAGTGGTCGCCGCCCGCGGCGAGAGGCATGGCACCTGCATCGGTGATCCGCTGGACGAAGGCCTCGATGTCAGCGGTCACCGCTGCGTTGTCGTAGACCCGGTCGAACCGGACGTCGCCCACGTCGGCGATCGAACAGAGGTCATAGGGGTTGACCTGGGTGGCATGGTTGATGGTCCGCATCAGCGACGACTGGTTGCGGATCTCCCTGGGGCCGTGGCGGGCGCCGGGTCGGTTGGTGACGCCACCGTCGTAGGGCACGCCGTAGAGCGCGATGTCGACGCCCTCGAGGTCGGGCCGGTAGGGCGCTCGCATGAAGGTCGCGAGCTCCTGGTACCGGGGTTCGAGCATCTCGTCGTTGGTCATCGGATCATTTCGTAGGTCGTGAGGCTGTCGGTGTCCAGCGGGCCGGGTGCCAGGTGGCAGCGCTGGGTGTCGTCGAGCTCGAAGATGACCGTGATCACGCTCATCACATCGGCGTCGCCGGTGCGCGACTGGCAGATCGCTCCGGTGGCGTACATGGCGGCCACGTCGTCCACCGTCATCGTCGGGGTGACGGTCGCCTGCAGCTGGTCGAGGCGCTCCGCCGAGCTCTCGAAGCGCACGTAGTCGTCGGCGGTTGCCTGGGCCAGGGCGTGGTTGGTGTGCAGCGCTCGGTCGCCGTCGTGGGCCACCGTGGCACCGTCGGCGGAGACCTCCACGACCACCGAGCGGTCGCGGGAGCCCAGCGTCCAGCTGTTGCCGCTCGCGAGTGGGACCGTGTGCAGCCAGTCGAGTGCGTCGTCGACCGACCGGCACCGCAGCAGCTTGGGCACGATGAAGCCAGACGAGACGCCGGCGGTCTGATGGGCGAGCTGGCTCAGTGTGGTGATGCAGACCGCCAACCCCGCGTTGTTCACGCCGTTGTACGCCAGGAGGCCAGCGGCCGATGGCGCGAGGATCTCCAGCCCGTCGTCGTCCACGTAGCGCAGCATGACCTGGCTGCCGTCGAAGTGGCGGTAGAGGTCCTGGGTCTGGGCCACGATGCCGCGACGGCCGTCGGTGATCGCCATGGCGGAGCATGCCTCGTGGGCGCCGGCCCCACCGGTCACCTCGTCGAGGTACCACCAGCACTCGTCGATCAGCTGCCATGCGAACATGGCCTCCACGCTCTGCGCCGCACCCTCGGAGAGCCCCACGACCTCCTCCATGAGCTCGGGTGTGTGGGTCTCGACGGGGTCGCGGAAGCCGCTGACGTGGAGGATCTCGGCGACGAAGTCGTGCGGGTTCGTGCGGGCGCCGAGGACCTCGAACCAGGCGTCGATCGTCTCCTCGATGAGGCCGCGCAGCTGCTCGCCGTGGGCTCGTCCCCGATCGCGGGGAGTGCCGGTGAGGGTGAGTTCGGGGATCAACGCGGGTCCAGTCGGATGGGCATCGGGCGGTCCGGGGCAAACGATGTCGCCAGCTCACGCCCCCACGGCGGTGTCGGGTCGAGCATCTCATGCCGGAATCGTCGGCGGAATCGGTCGACGGCCTCGACCGCCTCGAGGATGGCGAAGTGGCGGCCGACGCAGAACTTGGGGCCGGTGAGGAACGGAAAGTAGGCGCGGCGTTCGAGGTGCATCGGGGAGTCCTCGGCCCAGCGTTGCGGCAGGAACTCGTCGGGTCGCTCGAAGTAGGTCTCGTCGCGGTACAGGACGTACTCGGGGATGAGCACCTCCCAGCCCGCCGGGATGGTGGCGGCCGACAGTGGCAGGTCCTTCACGATCGCCTTGTTGGTGACATGCACCGGCGGGTAGAGGCGCAGGGTTTCGTCGACGATGTGGCGAGCGTCGGCATCGGTCGCGTTCGGATTGCGCCCCAACAGGTCGATCGCGAAACAGATGGTGTTGGTCACGGTCTCGTGACCGGCGAGGATCAGGGTGACGGCCTCGTCGCGGACGCCCCGCTGGTCGAGCCGGGCCTCGGGGTCAGTGGTGGCGTCGAGCAGGAGCCCGACCATGTCGTCGCCCGGTGCGGCGGGATCGCGCCTGTCGATCACGTCTCGGATGAAGGTGTCGAGACGGCCGATGGCCTCCACGTAGCTCGGCGGTGGATTGTCGGTGTCGGTGTAGGCGGGGTCGGCCTCGGCCCACGCATGGATCTGCTCGACGGCCCGGTCGATGATCTCGATGGCCGTGTCGTCGAGGTCGCTCGTGAACAACAAGTCGGCGACAACCCGGAGTGTCAGACGCTTCACCCGGTCGTGGAGTTCGAACGCCTCGCCTGCGGGCCACGTCGCCAGTTCCTCGTCGATGATGGTCACCATGCGCTCGTGAAAGCGACCGACCGATCGTGCCCCCAGCGGCTTCACGATGCGCTGGCGGTGCGGGAACCAGGTGTCCCAGTCGTAGTTGGTGATGAGCCCCGAGCCCATCACCGACGCCAGGCGATCGAAGATGGCCGCGCGGCCGACATGATCCAGCTTGTCGGCGAAGACCGTGGTGATGTCGTCGAGGTCGTAGAGGACCGCTGTCGGGATGCCGCCCAGATCGACGGCCACGGTGTCGCCGTACGTTCGCAGACCGCGGAGCCAGCCGTACATGTCGGCGACCATGGCCTCGATCTGGTCGCCTTCGGGGCCGGGCAGCATGAGCGGGTTCATCGCAGACCCTCCGCCAGGAAGCGGGCGAGCCGGCCACGGGCGGCGTCGGCCTCGGGGACGCCGTACCAGATCGGGTAGTTGTGCCACCCGCCGTCGAGGACCTCCAGGTCGACGGCGACGCCGGCGGCGCGAGCCGAGCGGGCGAACCGGCTGCTGTCGCCGAGCAGCACTTCTCGGTTGCCGACCTGGATGAGGGTCGACGGCAGCCCGGCTGGATCCGCGAACACCGGGGACACCAGCGGGTGATCGAGCGGCGTGTCAGCGGCGTAGGCGGCCCCCGGAGCCAGGAGCACGCTCGGGTCCCCGTAGTCCGGGTCGTGCGGGGCGAGGGTGGCGTAGGTGTCGCTGCCGCCGGTCAGGTCCAGCATGGGCGACAGCATCGCCAGCCGCGTGGGCATCGGTAGCCCACGGTCGCGCAGGGCCAGCGCGGTGGCTGCGGCCAGCCCGCCGCCGGCAGACTCCCCGTAGAGCACCGTCCGGGTCCCGGCGTCGGTCAGGGCGGCGTGGACGGCCACGGCGTCGTCGAGCGCCGCGGGGAAGGGATGCTCGGGGGCGAGGCGGTAGTCGATCGAGATGATCTCGACGCCGGTGTCCCTGGTCAGTGGTGCGTTGACGACATGGTCGATCGCCGGGCTTCCCAGGCAGTACATCCCGCCGTGGAGGTGCACGATCGCCTGGCCGGGCCGTGGGTTCCCGACGGCGATGCGCAGGACCGGGACGTTGGCGATGGCGTCTGGGGTGACCGAGTACGCGAAGTCGAGGGCGTCGTTGAACCCGGCCCACAACGGCTCGGTGACTTCGCGGCAGGCCTGGACCGTCCACGGGTCGGTCCAGTCGTCGGGATAGTCGACCACATCCGGATTGCGCAGGTAGTCGGCGGCGCCGGGCGACAGGTGAGTCGGGGGAGGGATCATGCGATGGGCGGCGGCTCGAAGAACGGGTCGTCGTCGGTCCACACGCTCGGCTTGCCCGTTGCCGCCTCGATCATGGCCCTCGACGGACCCGCTGTTGCGCCCGCGTCGACGGCGATGGCCTGGGCGTTGATGAAGCGGCTGTCGTCGGACGCCAGGTAGTGCACGAGCGCGGCGCAGTCGTCGGCGTGACCCAGCTCGTCGACGTGCTGGTGGTGCAGCACCAACCAGTCGTCGAGCCAGTTCTCGACGCCCTCGACCCGGCCCAGGTAGCTGTCGTGGGTCAGGCCCGTGGGGCAGATGGCGTTGACCCGGATGCCCTTGGGGCCGAGCTCGACCGCGGCGGTCCGGGTGAGATGGATGACCGCGGCCTTCGAGGCGTTGTAGGACGACAACGTGGGCACGGCCATGAGGCCGAACAGCGAGGCGGTGTTGATGATGGACCCGCCGGCCTGCATGTGAGGTACGGCGTGCTTGATGCCGAGCCCCACCCCCAACACGTTGATGTCCATGTCCCGGCGCCACCCGTCGACGTCGAGCTCGGTGATGTCGCCCTCCCAGCTCTCCACCCCGGCGTTGTTCACCACGACGTCGATGCGCCCGTGTGCGTCGACCGCGGCCTGCATCATGGCCGCCACCTGGGTCTCGTCGGTCACGTCGCAGCGCACCGCGAGCCCGTCGAGCTCGGTGGCAAGCTCGGTGCAGTCTCGAACATCGCCGAGGACGACGGTTGCCCCATGGGCAGCGAGGCGACGAGCGATCACCTCGCCGAGCCCGTGGAAGGCGCCGGTGATGACACACACCTTGTCCTTGACCGAGAACGCGTCAGGCATCGCTGGTTCCTTTGCTGTCGACGTCGCGCGGCACAGGTGCCAGCGATCCGTGGGGTGGTGGTGAGACCGGACGAGGGTGATCGAGCCATGCGTCGATGTCGATCAACTCGGGTGGTTCGAAGTCGGCCGGGAAGGAGAGCGGCTCCCAGCCCATCTGCTCCGTGAGCTCCAGCGAGTACTGATCGAGCGCGGCGGCGTTGACGTAGTTCAGATGGCCGGGCTTCTCGTAGTACTCGTAGCCGCCGGTCAGGTCGGGCTCGGGACCCTCGATGATCTCGCGGAATCGCTGCCACCGGTCGGGATCGGTCGCCTCGTCGCGGATGTGACTGGCGATCATGTCGGCCGCGGCACTGAGGCCCCAGTATCCGCCCGCGGCGAGGTTGGCCGGACCCAACACCACCAGGTGCGGATGCCGGCGGTGGAACATCCAGAGGAAGAGGTCGTTGTCGTCGTCGGAGGCCGAGACCCGACAGTGCTCCTCGGCGATGAACGGCACCCGGTCCTTGTAGCCGGTGCCCCAGACGATCAGATCGATGTCCTCGGCGGACCCGTCGGTGAAGTGGACGGTGGTGCCGTCGAAGCGTTCGATCTCGGGCCGGGCCACCAGGTCGCCGTGGGCGAGGTGATGCAAGACCTGGTCGTTGAGGATGGGGTGGTGGGTGAGCGGCAGGTGGTCGGGTTCGCCGAACCCGATACGGGCCACGTCACCGACGTGCAATCGCAGGAAGTCGGCGAGGCGTTCCTGGCTCGACACGGTGTTGATCGCGAAGTGGTCGAACGGCACGCCGCCCACGAGCTTCGGGAAGAACCAGTAGCCGCGCCGGGTGGAGATGACGGCCCGGTCGGCGGCGATCGCGGCATCGACCGCGATGTCGACGGCGGAGTTGCCGGCGCCGACCACCAGCACCCGCTTGCCCTCGAACTCCGAGGCCTGCTTGTAGGTCTGGCTGTGCCGGGCCTCGCCGGAGAAGGTCCCGGGGTACTCCGGCACGTTGGGGACGCGCTGGAAGCCGGGGCAGGCGACGACGCCGCGGTAGCGGCGGACCTCACCAGTGGACAGGGTGACGTCCCACGCTTCGCCGTCGTCGGTCTCCACGGGCTCGGCGGAGTCGACCCGGGTCTCGAATTCGTAGTGGCGTTCCAGGTCGTGATGGGCCGCGTAGGCGTGGATGTAGTCGCGGATCTCGAACCAGCGCGGGTAGTCCGGGTAGTGCGCCGGCATCGGGAAGTCGGCCCAGCCCGAGCGGGCGGACGACGAGATGAAGTGCGCCGACTCGTAGATGGCCGAGCCCGGGTTGTCCATGTTCCACAGGCCACCGGCCTGCCGGTCCGCTTCCACCGCGTCGAAGGCGACCCCGGCCTCGCGGAGTGCGAGCGCACACGACAGTCCGGATGGGCCGGCGCCCACCACGAGCCAGCGGTCGGTGCGATCATCGGGCGGCGGCATGAACCATACGCTAGCGTATGGTCCGCGATCGCGGAAGTGGTCTGCGATCCGCCCGCAGGCGAGTGCGGCTCCACCGCCTCTGCCTCGCGTGTCCCCGACACAGGAGCAGCCCATGTTCGAACTCGACGACAAGGTGGCCATCGTGACCGGAGCGGCCTCGGGCATCGGGGCCGCCGCGTGCCGCCGTTTCACCGCCGCTGGTGGCACCTGCGTCTTGGCAGACGTCGCCGATGCCTCCGCGCTCGCCGAGGAGGTCGGCGGGCTGGCGGTCCGGGTCGATGTGAGCGATGCCACCGCCGTCGACTCGCTGGTCGCCGATGTGGTCCAACGATTCGGGCGGCTCGACATCATGGTCAACAACGCCGGTGTGCTCGGGCCCGGTCGCGGACTGGCGGCCGACGATCCCGACGACGCCCGGGCCATGCTCGACATCAACCTGATGGGCGTGGCCCACGGCATCAAGGCGGCAGCGGCGCACATGCAGCCGGGGTCGGTCATCGTGAACACCGCGTCGATGGCCGGGGTGGTCGGGTACCCCGGTCTCGGTTGGTACGGGGCCGGTAAGTGGGGTGTGGTGGGCATGACCAAGCACGCGGCGGTGGAGCTCGGGCCACGAGGAGTACGTGTCAACTGTGTGTGCCCAACCGGTGTGGTGACCGAGGGGTTCGTGCCCGAGGAGGCGATGGATCACTGGGCCGTGCGGAGTCAGTCGTTGCTCAACCAGCACGTGCGTCGACTCGCTCAGCCCGAGGAGGTGGCAGCCGCCATCCACTACCTCGCATCGGACGATGCGGCCATGGTCAACGGCCATGCGCTCCACATCGACGGCGGCATGGCCGCCGGCCCGAGCATCCAGTCGATCGAGGCTGCCATCGGCGAGACGATTCACGGCGACGATGGGATCGTCGAATGAGCGGCGACGTGCAGCGCCTCCTCGACATCGAGGCGATCAAGGCCTTGAAGGCCCGCTACTGCTGGTACTGCGACGATCCCGAGCAGTACCACCGCTTTCCGGAGCTGTTCACCGAGGATGCCGTCTTCATCGAGGAGCCGATCGAGCAACTCGAGGGTAGGGAGGCCATCGAGGCGTTCAACGCGGGTTATGCCGACGAGGTCGTCTGGTCTCGCCACTACGCCGTCACACCGCTGATCGCGGTGGCCGACGACGGTCGCACCGCCACCGGTCGGTGGCAGGCGCTGCTGCTGTCGATCCAGAACATCGACGGTGCCGAGCAGATGCTCTGGGCGTCGGGCACCTACGTCGAGGAGTACCGCAAGGTCGATGGCGAATGGCTGTTCAGTCGCATCCACGCGTCGGGACGGTGGATGACCAGCTTCGACGAAGGCCTCGTCGAGCACCTCACCATCTTCGACTGACCGGCCGGGTACTTCGCGTCAGTCGAACATTCCGTCGACGGCTCGGACCACCTGGGATCGGAGGTGGTCGTCATCGAAACGGCGGCCCTGGACGCGCTGGAGGTGGAACAGGCCGAGGTACGTGGCCAGGCCGGCTTCGGCGCGAGAACGAGCCTCGGCCTCGGAGATCCCACCCTCCATCAGCGCGGCCGTGAGCCACGCGAGTCGGAGGTCGGTGATCCGTCGCAATGCTGCCGCGACCACGGTGTCGTCGGCGCTGGCGCTCAGCGCGAGGTCGACGAATCCGTCGAGCGCAGTCCCGATGCCCACCACCGATCCCTCGATGATTCGTTCTCGCGGATCGGTGATCGTGGCCGCGGCCTCGAGGTCGCCTTCCACGATCTCCGCGAACCGCTCGAGTGCCGCCTCCAGCAGTGCATCGCGGTTCTCGAAGTGGTGGTAGAAGCTGCCCTTGGTGGCCCCGAGCGACCGGGCGAGCTGCTCGACGTTCACGCCGGTGGTGCCCTGGGCCGCCATGGCGGCCAGCGCCGCATCCAGCCAGTTCGCCCGAGAGAGGCGGGGCTTGGTGTCGGTCACGTCTGGTCGGTCCAGTCGTCCTCGGGCGCGGCGAGCTCGCCCCGTTTCATTGCATCCAGGCGCTCGTCGAGGAGCTCGAAGGTGAGCTCGGCGTGGGGGAGCAGCCAGAAGCGTCCCTCCGCGATGCCGTCGATGGCGATGCGGCCCACGTCGTCGGGGTGCAGGCCGCGGGCCAGGTACTCACCGACGGCTTCGTCCAGCTCCGAGCTCCCGGACCCGCTGTCGGCGAGCTGCTTGGCCGACGAGGCGATCAGGTCGGTGGCGACGGGCCCCGGGCACAGCACCGACGCCGTGATGCCGGGGTGGTCTCGTCGCATCTCCTGGGCAGTGGCCTCCATGAGACCGACGACCGCGAACTTGGAGGTGTTGTACACGGTCAGGTCGGGATCGCCGATCAGGCCCGAGAGCGAGGCCGTGGCGCTGATGTGTCCCGAACCCTGGGCGATGAAGGTGGGGAGGAAGGCCCGGACGCCGTTGACCACGCCGGTGACGTTCACGTCGAACAGGAGGTTCCAGTCGGCGTCGGTGCAGTCGGGGAGGGGTCGCGCCAAGCCGACGCCGGCGTTGTTGCAGACGAGGTCCACGCGGCCGTGGTCGTCGATGGCGGCATCGCGCAGCGCCTCGACCTGTGTGAGATCGCGGACGTCGCACGCGTGCGACGTGACGGTGGCGCCTCCGGCGGCGAGCGCGTCGGCGGCCTCGGCCGCACGGGCACCGTCGACGTCGGAGATGGTGACGCGCATGCCGTGGGCGATCGCGGCGCGTGCCATGCCGAGGCCGATGCCTCCGGCCGCGCCGGTGATCACGGCGACCTTGCTGTCCAGGGGGAACGGGGTCAGGGACATGGGGATCCGATCAGTCGGTGGGGACGAGGAACGCCGCGAGCTCATCGAGGGCCCGGTTGGCTTCGGGGACGTGCGGGAACATCTGCCAGACGTGCCACAGGCCGTCCCAGATGTCGAGGGTGGCGTCGCATCCGGCGTCGGTCAGTGCCTGTTGGAGTCGGCAGGAGTCCGACAGGAGAATCTCGCGGCCGCCCACCTGGATGAGGGTCGGCGGCAGGTCGTGGAGGTCCGCGAACAAGGGCGAGGCCTGCGGGTCGGCGGTGAGCTCACCGGCGTACGCCGACGCCCAGACCGGCGGGTCGGCCGGCTCCGGGAAGTCGGGATCGACGCCAGCGAGCGTCTGGTAGGTGTCCCCCGAACAGGTCAGGTCGACCCATGGCGACAGCAGGCCGAGTCGCCGGGGCAGCGCAGCGCCCGAATCCCGCAGCGCGACGGTGGCGGCGACCGCGAGCCCTCCACCGGCCGATTCGCCGAACAGGCCCTGGACCTCGCGGTCGTTCGCCAGCTCGGCGATGACCGCGGTGACGTCTTCCACGGCGGCCGGGCAACGGTGCTCCGGCGCGAGGCGATAGTCGATGGACACCACCGGCAGCTCGGTGCGCTGGGCGATGGGAACCGGGATCACGGCGTTCGTCATGGGGCCACCGAGGAAGTAGGCGCCCCCGTGGAGATGCACCAGCACCTGGGTGGAATCGAAGGCGGCAGCACCGCCGGCGAACCAGACGACCGGGACACCGGCGATGGTGTCTGCGCGATGCGCCCACGAGCCGGGAATCGCCTCGTTGGCCGCCTCCCACTCGGGGTGCAGTTCGGCTCGGAGTTCGGCCACGGCGACAGGATCGGTGGCGTCGAAGCCCACCAGCGGTGGTGGTGGATCGGCCAGGTGTGCCTGGGCCTCGGTGCTGAGATGCTCTGGCGGTGCGATGCTCACGCCCCCGACCATACCCTGGCGTATGGTCACGAGGTGGGCCTACCTGAGGGGACCGGCCCGGTGCGTGCTACTCAGTCAACTCCGGGAATCCCTCGGGCCAGATGTCGACGGCGACGGCTGCTCACACCCGAACCGGTCGACTCACCGACCCATGGCACGCAACCGTCGCTGCTCGAGGTCGTCGGTCGATACCCGGTTGATCGTCTCCGGTGCCAGCCGAGCATCCGGGACGACCTCCAGCCGATCTGCGTGACGTTCCAAGTCCTCGACGCTCGGCTCAGCCGGAGGAGCATTGCCCCAGCGATCGCTGGCCTCGGACGTGGTCGGCTTCACTATGCGCTCAGCGTATTTGGCGACACTGGTGCGTAGGGTCGACGTTCCCAATCGCGAATCGTTGCCGAAGTGCCTGATTGGCGGCTCCGGGACACGGTGACCGGTACATCATGGGCCTGACGACTGCAATGCGTGCCCGCGGGACATTCGGTGTCACATAGCCGGCGTTCGGGGATGGTCGCGGGCGGCACTCAGTCTGGAGAAGCCGAGCGATCGCGAAGTCCAGACCACCCCAGCCATACGAACAACGCCATCGACACTGCGCCGATGACAGAGATGATGGCGAATCCCCAATCCCCGCTAACCGCGGCAGCTACGACGCCGAACAGCATCACAACCCCCAGAAGCCCGCCTCTCACAATCAGGTTGAGATTGCGGTCCCAGGGCCAACCACGCCGCGCCATCCGATGACGGTAGCTGCATCCCCGAAGTGCCGTTCGGGGCACTCCGAACCGGCGTTCGGGGATGATCAGCCGGCGGGGGGAGGCAGGTGCCGTTTCAGGTCGTAGTTCGCGACTAGATCTGCGAGGTCGCGGGGAGACACGCCGGCATGGTTCTGTACGTCGGGGGAGGCTCCGGACGCGATCAGGACGCTGATGATCTCGCCGTCTCCGTCTCTGACGTTGAAGAGAGCGACGGCGAGCGGCGTCTTGCCGTGCACGTCTTGAGCGTCGACCTCTGCTCCGGCTTCGATCAGGGCGGTTGCTGCGTTTGCGGCTTGAGCTTGAGCGGCGAAGTGCAAGGGTGTCCAGCCTGAGCGGTCTGCCGCTGAGGGGTCGGCTCCAGCGTCGAGGGCCGAGATCAGATCCGCCAGGCACGCCTCGTGTGCTGCGCGGTGCAAGGGCGTCCGCCCGTCTTGATCTGGCTCCACGACAATCAGTCTTGCGCACAGCCCGTCCGGCCGGGCAACCATCCCCGAAGTGCCGTTCTGAGACGTTGGTTGGGGGTGGTTCGCTTAGAACGTCTCGCAGCGAAGGTCGCTGAGGTGCTCTGCAGCCGAGCCAGTGAGACCAGTGAGGCCAAAGACGGGGCCCAAGACGTCCTCGCGAACCCCGTGAGTGAATGCGATCTTCGCGAGTGCATTCAGCTGAGATTCCACCGCCGTGGCATCGGTCTCCGCCGCAGCAGCGCGCACGAGCGTCGCAGCTACCGTCTCGGCCTCGGTATTGCTCATGTCCGGCACAAGGTCCGCGGCTTGCTCAGCGCCCTCGTCCCTCACTGCTGGCGCGCTGTCGCAGATGAGCCGGGCGAGGCTAGCAACTTCGTCCTGGCCGATCGCCATCCGAGGACTCTACTTGGAGCTGCGCGTCCCCGAAGTGCCGTTGGGTGGCATCACCGATCCGGCGTTAGGGGACGGTCGCTCGACGTCTAGCGAGAACACCTGCGCAGGCTCGGTGTATTCCTTCGCAGCTCGGGCCGTTACCCGCCGTGAGATCTCGAAGAAACCTGGCGCGCGAGAGCTTCGGGCGTCGCACATGTGCTCAATACGGACGGCACTGTTACGGCCGGGAAGGCGGGTCGCTCAGCCGCCGTTCTCGGTACGGGCAGCCGCTGCCCGCTGAAGCAGCAACCGCGCGAAGTCCTCCGCCTCGTCTGGTTCGAGGCACAACATGCCCGACACCGGCGTACCGTCGCTGCCGCCCCAACCAAAGTGCTTCGGGAACTCCACGTCGACCCGGACGAAGAAGCCCGAGAGCAGGCCATAGTCAACGTTTGCGTCGATCAGCGACCGCTCGGTCGTGCCGGAATCTTGCTGATCGCGGTCATGCGCCATGTGGTCGATGGTGCCACACCTCATCCACGTGCATCCCCGAAGTGCCGCTCGGCGACATCTTGATCACGGCGATATCGGGATGCGGCGAGGACCCCGGGCAGGCCGCCGCTAACCGGCGTCGATGACGACGCGCTCACCCAAGGGTCGGGCCAGTTGGACAGAGATCCCGTCGGTGCAGTCATCGTCGCGCTCATCGTTCTGGTACACGATGGTGAGCACCACTGTGTCGTCGGTCTCGACGAGCGACTCGATCGCGAGGTCGGCGCCGCACGTGTCGACAGCAACATTCAACGAGTTGCCGTCGCTTTCCCAACTCAGGATCCGGGCGGTTCCCGCGTTACCGCCGCAAGCTGTCACCACCCACCACACTGCGAGCACCGCCGCAGCAGTTCTGCACTTGCCTGTTCTGGCAACCATCGCGCCCTCAGCGTAGGCCAGCCCGCGGGTCTGAGCCTCCGGTCGACATAGCCCTCCATGCGCGACCAAACCGACCACCCCCGAAGTGCCGTTTGGGGACGAATTCGTTAACCGGTCCGGATTCGCTTGGCTAGCGCTGCCAAATGGTCGTCTGCGAGGTGGGGAGGCGTCCAGGCGTTCGCTTCCGCGTTCTCGAGAAACGACTCAGGCATCGTCATCCCGTACTTGAGGACGTAGTGCGCGAGGTCGCAGCGCCAGTACCACTCGCCATCGGTGAGCAGGCCGCCGGACAGGTAGATCCGTTCGCCGTCGAGGACGTCATCTCTGCGTTCCATGGTGTGCCTGACGGGCTGCCCTTGCACGAGGTAGAAGGCCACGAGACGGCGGAGCCGTTCGCTCATCGATCGGTCAATCGCAGAAGACAGACTGAGCACCGTCGCTGCATTGCCCGAGAACTCTCGGAACTGGCCGAGCTGCCGCACAGGGACATCGTCGCGCATGCTGTCCAGCACCGCCGTAGGTTACGCGTGCGACAATCCCCGAAGTGCCGGTAGGGGACGCCGAGGAGAATGTTCCAGTCCCGGCGTTAGGGGACGCACTACACCACCGTGAGGCAGGATGTGGTCATGCCGTCTCATCGATTCGAACTGGCCGACCCGCCCGAGTCTGGGGTGCCGCGATCCCATTGGATCGAACATGCGGCGGGCTTCATTCTGCTCAATGACGTCCGCGACTACGCGCTGGGCCAGATGCCTGCGGACCTGACCGACCGCGAGCAACAGGTAGCGGTTGAGGCCGCTAACCATGCTTTGTATGGGCTGATGATGGTCGCCGACGGTGTGACGGGCGGACTCTGGAACGAACGGCACTGGCTCTCGGTGAGCCTGTCTGTGGAGTTGGAGGACCGAGAATCTGGCTCGACGGAAGGGCTCGAGCTGTTCGACAGCAACGGGATGTGTGGCTGGTACCACGGTTGGGTTGAGGGCGACTTCGGTGCAGCCCCGGTGGCCCGCCCGCGAAGCAACTCGTGACCGCCAATCCCGATACCCGCCTCAAAGCGGCCCCGTTCCGGCGTTTAGGGGACGCATCGGTGTTCAGCACAACCATTGGCGAGTCGCCCGAC
>CBDHFJ010000081.1:0-12511 GCA_965262315.1 Acidimicrobiales bacterium | reverse complement strand
TCGCCCCGAACGAAGGTGTTCACCACCGAGCCGGCGCCGCTGACACCCGGCAGGAGCATGTTCTCGACGCCGACCACCCATGCCGCGTCTCCGACGACGGTGACGTGCTCCTCGGTGATGATGAACTGGGGTACCCCACCGCCGGCGAGGATGGCCTGCCAACCGGCCCGGACCGCGTGCCAGCCATGGACCGCCGGCATGCCGGGGTGCGTGCACGACACCCGGTCGCTGTGCTCCCAGACCTCGTCCATCGCCGCCATCTCGCCGCTCTCGAAGGCGCGGTAGAAGGCCGCATTCGCAGCGGCGACCGCGGCGACGTCTCCGCCGGTGTCGTCCATCGTGCCGCAGCGTAGCCGCCGCCCCCGCCACCGGAGCCACCGAGTCGCCTCGTGCGCCAAGTAGGGTCCGCCGGGTGGACGCGAACCCCACACTCCGCCTCCCCGCCTGGGTCGACGACGTCGATGCCGTTGTCGACGCGTGGTGGCACCGATTCCGCGGCGGGCCGGTCCTGGACCACGTGTTCTACGGCGCGTCTGCGGCCGGCGACTTCAGCGCCGTCTGGCACGCGTACAACCTCGCTCGTCTGGCCGCGGGCGTGTCCGACCGACGTCGATTCGTCCGACTGGCGCTGGCCATCGGCGTGGAGTCCCTGATCGTCAACCAGGGCCTCAAGCGCCTGTTTCGTCGTGAACGGCCGGCGCACGAGGACGAGCGGCCGCATCACCTGCGGACGCCATCGACGTCGAGCTTCCCGAGCGGGCACGCCAGCGCGGCCGCCATGGCGGTGACCCTGCTCAATGAGCGCAGCCGCGTCCGGCCACTCCACGTGGCGATGGGGGGTGTGGTCGCCACCAGCCGTATTCACGTGCGCATACACCACGCCTCCGATGTCCTCGCGGGGTTGGTGGCCGGCAGGCTGCTCGCCCACCTGTGGCAGCGGCTGTGGCCACCGCGCTGACGCCTCCGAGCCCCGACGACCGTCACGGCCGTCACCAGCCGTCATCCATTCGCAACCTGATTTCAACAATCGTCGTCTGGTGGCTACACTCGTCGGTGCGGGCTGACTTCGTCAGTTAGGGAACCATCAGATGCAGTTGCTGGGTTCGGGCACCCGGACGAGAACACTGGGTAGCGGAACGTTCCGCTGCCCGCGCGAGCGGAGCGCTCGGCGGTACGAGCTGAAGGCCGTCCGTCGATGGGCGCAGTTGTCGCGCCTCTCCGTTGTCCCCCTCGGCGAGCTCGGTCGCTATGTGGAGTGCCGCTCCTGCGGGTCCACGTTCGATCCCGGCGTGCTCGCCCACCACGGCGATGCCCCGGTCGAAGACGTGCTCACCCGGATCCTGCGACGGGCCACCGCGACCCTGCTGCCCGGGACCCCACTCGATGCCGACGAACGGCGAGAGGCCGTCATCGTCCTCCAGCGGTACACCAACGTGCCCTACAGCATCGAGATGCTGGCCGCTGATCTGGGACGACCCGACCGCGACCACCTCGACGACGAACTTCGCGGCCTGGCCTGTTCCCTGAACGACCGCGGCCGTGACGCCGTGATCGACGCCGGGGTACTGCTGGTGAACCCCCATGGACGACAAGCACCGGACGAAGCCCGGGTCCAGGCCCTGGAACGTGTGGCCGAGAATCTCGCCATTCCGACCGATCGGGTCCGCGCCGCGATCAACAGCCGACGAGCCACCCTGCTCTCGGCGGGCTGAGATCGCGGACCGACGCCGGCAACAGCGCTCGGCGTTGGCTCAGGTGGCGAGCGCCGCCTCGACCGGGTCGGCCGAGCCTTCGTCGAGGTCCAGCAGCAACAAGCGCAGATCCAACAACATGTCGGCGACCTGACCCGCCGAGACGATCTCGCGGCTCTGCAGCTCGGAGAGTCCGCGATCGACCAGTTCGAGTGCCTGAGTCAGGGCCGTCTCCGCAGTGTCGGTCATCTCCGCTCGCTTTCCGTTGGGTTGCCCGTCAGCCTCGCCGACAGTGGCGAGCCTGTGCAATTTGGGCCACCTTAGCCACGCCCGCCGACACAACGCGCGCACCTTTCGCAGAGTTGGCGATTCGCTGGGTACGGTCGGCTCGTGGGCTGCGATCTGGACCTCGGTGGCGTCGATCCTGCGCACCTCCCTGCAGCCCTCGCGCGACTGAGCCGCCCACTGCACGCAGGTGCCGTGCGCCGGGTCGTGTTGCCGGGTGAGGACCGGCTGGATCGGCAGCGTCTCGTGGACATCCTGACCGGTGCCGGCCTGCGGCTGCGTCGCCGCGAGCACGGACGCCCCACCCGCCTCGAGCGGGCGTGGACGCTTCCCGACACGGTCGGACCCGAGATGGCGCTCCTCGTGTGCGGACTCAACCCGAGCCCCGCCGCGGCCGACGGCGGGGTGGGGTTCGCTCGCCCCGGCAACCGATTCTGGCCGGCTGCCCTGGCTGCCGGGCTGGTCAGCCGCGACCGTGACCCGGACCACGCGCTGACCGGCCACGGGGTCGGCATGACCGACATCGTCAAGCGCACGACTCGACGAGCGGACGAACTCCACACCGAGGAGTACGTCGCGGGTCTGGGCCGGCTCGAGCGACTCGTCACCTGGCTGGCACCGAACACCGTCTGCTTCGTCGGCCTCGCGGGCTGGCGCGCGGCGCGGGACCGCCGCGCAGGCGCCGGCTGGCAACCCGAGCGTCTCGGCGGCGCTCGCGTCTACGTGATGCCGTCGACCAGCGGGCTCAATGCATCGAGCGGGCTCGCCGACCTGACCGCACACCTGGCGGCTGCTGCGGCGGGGTGACGCTCAGGCGTTGGGAGCGAGGTCGCGGATCGCCTGCATCATGTCGATGCCCCCGAACGGCATGACCGACAGCGACGAGGTGGTCACGCCGTTGTCGTAGTACCGCTCGATGTGCGCCCGGCACTCCTCGGGCGTTCCGTGGATCACCAGCTCGTCCACCACCTCGTCGGGCATGGCGTCGATCGAGCCGGCACGATCGCCGGCGTCCCACAGCTCCCAGTGCTTCCCCAGGGTGTCGGTGCGGCCGAGCCACTCGTGAAAGGCCCGGTAGACCGGAACGTTCACGTAGGCCGCGATGGCCCGCTTGGCTTGCGGCAGCACGGTGTCCCGGTCCGGGTTCGGGCACACGAACAGGCGGGCGACGATCTCCTTGCCGTCGCCTTCGCCGTTGACGATGCCGGCCACTCGGCTCACGTCATCGGCGGACAGCCAGTTGATGATGGCGCCGTTGCCCTCGCGGCCTGCCAACCGCAGCATGCCCTCACGGAGCGCGGCGATCAGGATCGGGACCTCCTGCTCCGGCGTCTCCATGCCGAGGCGGAACCCCTTCACCGAGAAGGTGTCGAAGTCGTGCGTCACCTTCTCGCCGGTGAGCGCCAGCCGCAGGAACCGGACCATGTCGCGCGTCTTCTTGTACGGCTCCTCGAAGGGGATGTCGTTCCAGGCCTCGACGATCACGTTGGACGACGACCCGAGGCCGAGCACGAACCGACCAGGAGCGGCCGACGCCATCGACGCGACGGACTGAGCCATCAGCGCCGGCCCGCGGGTGTAGGCCGGCACGATGGCCGTGCCCAGACGCAGGGACGGGGCGTGGACCGACGCCAGCACCAGCGGGGTGAACGCGTCGGCGCCGTTGGCCTCCGACGACCACGCCTCCTTGTAGCCGAGGGCTTCGATCTCCTGGAGGAGAGGGCCCTGGTCGCCGAGCTTCGCGGGCAGCGGGACGGTCACCCCGGGGCTACGCATAGTCGTAGAACCCCTTCCCGGTCTTCCGACCGAGCTCTCCCGCCGCCACCATGCGCTTGAGCACCGGCGGCGGGGCGTAGAGCTTCTCCTTGAACTCGTCGTAGAGCACCTCGGCCACCAACAGCATGGTGTCGAGCCCGATCAGGTCCGAGAGCTCCAGGGGACCCATGGGGTGGGCACAGCCGCCGCGCATGCCGGCGTCGATGTCCTCCTTGGTGGCCTGGCCCCGGTCGTACATCTCCATCGCCTGGAGCAGATACGGGACGAGGAGACGGTTGACCACGAAGCCGGCCCGGTCGCCGGTGCGGATCGGGGTCTTCCGGAGGACGTCCACACAGAACGCATGGACCTTCTCCATGGTCTGCTCGGAGGTCTTCTGGCTGTAGATCAGCTCGACCAGCGGCTGCACCGTGGCCGGGTTGAAGAAGTGCATCCCGAGGACCTGCTCCGGGCGCCCGGTGACCGCACCGATCTCGACGATCGGGATCGACGACGTGTTCGACGCCAGAATGCCCTCGGGCTTGACCACCGAGTCGAGGGTGCGGAACACCTCGAACTTGACCTCGGGCAGCTCGATGACCGCCTCGATCACCAGGTCCGCGTCGGCCAAGTCGTCGAACGTCGTGGTGAAGGTGAGGTTCCCGAGGAGCGAATCGCACTCCTCCTGGCTCATCTTGTTGCGTTCGACCGCCTTGTTCGCGCTCTTCTCGAGCCGACTCTGTGCAGCCTCGGCGAGCGCAGCGTCGATCTCGACGACCACGGTCTCGATGCCGTTCTTGGCCCCGACCTCGGCAATACCGGACCCCATGGTCCCACCGCCGATGACCCCCATCTTCTGCATGTCTGCGCGTTCCTCGTCTCGCATCCGTTGACCGCCCGACCCTAACCGGTGCCGAGCGGCGACCGCGAGGTGGAGGCCGGGTCCGCCTGCGGAAGAAAAGTGTCACTGCCCCTGTTCAAGATGGTGACATGAGCAACCAACTCCGACTGATCGACACCACCGCCAGCTGGCGCCTCGACGAGCACACCAAGGAGATCGGGCGCAAGGGCCTCGCCGAGGCTCGTCGGGCCCTTCGGGACAGCCGTCCCCAGTACACTGCGCCCGAGGCCAAAGCCGCCTGATCTCCTCGCGCCGCCCCCGGGCGGCCCGGTGGCGTCCAGGCGCCCCAACCGCCGGTTCTCCGGGCCCGGCATGACGACCTTCCCCCACGATTCCGCACACGTCCTGCTGTGACGTGCTGACGAGAAGGGGCGTCATGAAGCCCGGACTTCACCTCCTGGCAAGGCTCGTGATCCTGCTCGCGTGGGCCGTGGCCTGCGCTGAGCCGAGCGCGACGGTCACCCCACCCCAGGCGCTGGTGGTCGACGTGATCGACGGCGACACCATCGTGGTCCGTAGCGGCCCCCGGACCGAGACGATCCGGCTGATCGGTATCGACACGCCAGAGATCGCTCATCACGGTCGCCCTGCCGAGTGCCACGGACCGGAGGCTGCGGCCCACCTCGCGCGGCTGGCCCCGCCGGGGTCGGTGGTCGAACTCTCGGTGGGCCGGGAGGCTCGCGACATCTACGGTCGCCTCCTCGCCCACATCGCCACTGCGACCGAGCCCGACGTCGCCGTTCGCCTGGCGGCCGATGGCATGGCCAGACCCTTGGCGATCGCCCCCAACCTCGCCACCGCCGATCGGGTCGCCGACGCCGCAACGGCGGCGCGCCGGGCCGGCCTGGGACTCTGGGGCGTGTGCCCGGACGAGTGACGGCCCGCGCCGACCGGCCTTTCGCCCACGAAGCGGTCCGCCACCGATACCGTGCAGTCCGTGACTGCGCTCACCACCGCCCTGGGCCACGGCGACGACGCTCGCCTGCTCATCGTGTCTGCCGGCAACCTCGGCCAGGCCCACGGCGCCAACGTGGCCGTGTTCGAGGCCATCCGCAGCGGCCTGGCGACCACCGGATCGCTGATGGTTCCCTGCCCGTGGTCCCGCGATGCGGCATCGCGCTACCGAGGTGAGGACATCGGCGTCCAGCTCACCCTCAACGCCGAACTCGAGCGCTACCGATGGGGACCGGTCACCATGTCGCCGTCGCTGCTCGACGGCGACGGCGGGTTCCCGCGCACCGTCGAGGACCTGTGGGACCACGCAGATCTCGACGAGGTCCGACGCGAATGTCGATCCCAGATCGAGCGAGCCATCCTCTGGGGCTTCGACATCACCCACCTCGATGCCCATCTCGGCGCCCTCCAGCGCCGTCCCGAGTTCTTCGACGTGTACCTGGACCTCGCCTGCGAGTTCGGCCTCCCGGTGAGCCTCCCCGCCGACGTCGATGAGCGCACGGTCGGTTTCCCCGCCCGTGAACTGGCTGGCGAAGAGCACATCCTGATGGCCGACCATGTCGTCGACGCCAAGGGCCGATCAACGCGCGCCGTCGTCGAACACGCCATCTTCGATCTCCAGCCGGGCGTGACGGTCCTCACCATCAGCCCCGCCACCGATGCTCCCGAGATCCGCGGGCTGGACCCGAACTGGTCGGGGCGAGTCGAGGACTACCTGGTCTCCACCCACGACGCAGCGATCCGCAACCTCGTCGAGCGCTCCGGCGCCGTCTTGATCGGCTACCGCGAGCTCAGAGCCATCCAGCGCGCCGGTGACGGCTGTCGGGGTTGAGGTCGGCGCGCCGACCGACCGACTCCTCAGTCTTCGGTGAAGTCGGCCATGTGCGCCCACAGCGCCCGGTAGGGATCGCCGGCTCGCCAATCGCGGAGATCGATCAGCAGGCGGCGGTGCTCGCCGTCGACCTTCAGCCGACCCTGCATGTATCCGACATCCGGGCTCATCTCGCCGCGGAGGATCTCGAGCGCCTCGGGCGCCTTGGCCTGCACCTGGATCTGGGGGTCGGGGACCTTGCCGAGGGCCGCCTCGGTCAGGACCCCGTCGGTCCATGTGAGATGGAACCGCACCTTGCCATCGGGAGCGCCGGCGATCTCGTGTTGGATCGTCATCGACACCCCCTCGACCGGCGGCAGTTCGGCGCCGGCCCGCGCGAGCTCTGCGACCCACTCCTCGCTCAGGAAGACCGCACCCATCACAGACCCGCCCAGCCGGGAACCCCGGCGAACACGTCGGTCTCGGGCGTGGCGGCGCTCACCCGGTCGTGCGCAAGGATGTAGTCGTCGTACGGATACGCGGCTGCGGCTCGTTCCTGCGGTAGCCCGAACCAGAACTTCGACTCCGGGTCCACCTGGGTCGCGTGCGCGAGCAAGGCGTCGGAGCGCCGGCGATGGAACGCCTCGACGTCGACCTTGGTGGTGATCCGGTGGTCCTGCGACGGACGTTTGAACCAGTCCTCGCTGTAGGGCGACTCCAGCTCGAGCTCGCCGTACAAGGCGTGGAGCGCCTCGATCCGGGCCTTGCTCCACGTGGTGAAGTAGAGCTTCAGCGGCGTCCACGGATCGCCGGCCTCGGGGAACCGCTCGGGATCGCCGGCCGCCTCCCATGCCGGGATGGTGATGTCGTACACCCGCAGATGGTCCGGGTGGCGGTAGCCCCGCTGATCGTCGGGATAGGTGACGATGACCTGGGGCCGCTCGGTGCGAATGATCCGGACCAACCGCTCCACGGCCTCGTCTTCGGGCGCATTGGCGAAGCAGTCCGGACGTGCATTGGCTTCGCTGTCGGGCATCCCGGAGTCCCGGTAGCCCAGATAGTGGACCTCGTGGTAGCCGATGATCTTGGCTGCCAGCGCCAGCTCCTCACGCCGCACGGCCTCGATGTTGTCCTTGACCTCGGGACGGTCCATCGCCGGGTTGAGGATGTCGCCCTCTTCACCGCCGGTGCAGCACACCAGCACCGACCGAACTCCGGCATCGGAGTACTTCGCGATGGTGCCCGCCCCCTTGGAGGACTCGTCGTCAGGGTGGGCGTGGACGGTCAGGATGCAGGGGTCTGCGGCGCCGCTCATCGCGTTGAATCTACCCGGCGGCCCGGCCCGCCCGTCGGTGCCGGACAGGCCGGTTGCCCTCAAGCCCCCGGCGGTCAGGCCGATTGACCCTCGGTGAAGCCCCTTCTCCCCTTCACGATCGCGGCGGCCCTGTCGATCGTGCTCTCGGTGGCCTACGCACCCGTCTGGGTCGCGCTCGTCACCGCCGCGCTGCTCTCCGGCTGTGCCGGTGCGCTCCGCCTGGTGACCACCGCTGCGACACCGACGACGGCACCGGCCCGGACCGGCACGTGGCTGGACACCGACGGCGCCTTCGAGATCGTCGACCCCAGCGCACGACAGGCCCTCGGGCTCGATGGGGCCGCGGAGCTGACGCGTGTCGACGACGTCGTCGGCCCCCACGACGCCGCCGTCGTCCGTGACCTCTTGCACACGGTCAGCGAACATCCAGGCGTCATGGCCACGGTGCCCGTACGCGTGCGCGCGGCTTCCGACTGGCTCGATGCCGAGGTCACGCTCGTCTCGGGAGCGGTCGCCGGCCACACCGGTGTCTTGGCCACCTTCGAGGACGTCACCCGCGAGCGGGTGCTCGAGGTGACGGCCGCAGCCCGCGATGCCCAGGTGCTCGCATTGGCGACGGTCACCACCCAGGCGCTGAACGCCGCTGACGGCGGCACCCTCGCCCAGACCGCCGTCAGCTCGATCCGGTCAGCACTGCAGGTGGACGGCGTCGAGCTGTATCGGTGCCACGGCGCCAGCCCGGAGTTCAGCGCCGGCGTGGCCCCTGGCGGCATGGCGATGGACCGCGACGCCGCGCTCGACATGAGCGGTCGGCTCGTCGCCGAGACGAACGAGCGCGACGAGATCGTCGCCGAGCCACTCGGCAGTCGAAGCCATGCGACCGCCCTGGGGATCCCGATGCCCGACGGGGTCCTGGTCTTGCGGGCGCTGACGCCCCGCGACTTCACCGACGCCGACATCGCCTTCGTCCGCAGCGTGACGGACGTGGTGACGCTGGCCCGCCGTCAGCGCGGGGCGGAACAGGACGCGTTCCGGCGCTCGCGCCACGACGAACTCACCGGCCTGGTCAACAGGGAAGTGTTCCTGGAGCGACTCCGGACCTGGATTCGCCGCTCGGGTGAGCAGGGCGAGGCCGTGGCCGTGCTGCTCCTCGACCTGGACCACTTCAAGATCGTCAACGACTCCCTCGGGCACACCGCAGGCGACGCGCTGCTCGAAGCCGTCAGTGAGCGGCTCAACGTCGGGCTCCGCCCCGGCGACACCCTGGCGCGCTTCGGAGGAGACGAGTTCGTGATCCTCGCTCGGGGGCTGGCCTCGGTGGACCAGGCCACGCTGGCCGGGCGACGGATGCAGGCTGCGCTGGCCGAGGGTTTCGCGCTCGGCGACCGTCAGGTCCAGGTGACGGCGAGCGTCGGGGTGGCGCACTGCACGGATCCCGCGACGTCGGCCGAGACCCTGCTCCAAGAGGCCGACATGGCGCTCAACCGAGCAAAGGAACGCGGCCGGGAGCGGGTGGAGCTGTTCGAGGCCTCGATGCTCGAGGAGACCGTCACCCGGCTGCGAACCGAGAGCGAACTGCGAGAGGCCCTGGCCGACGACCAGCTTCGCGTCTTCTATCAGCCCCTGGTCGATCTGGGAACCGGCGCGACGGCTGCGGTCGAAGCACTTGTCCGATGGGTGCACCCCGGCCGCGGCCTGGTGACCCCGGCCGAGTTCATTCCCATCTCCGAGGCCACCGGTCTGATCGAGGAGATCGGCGCGTGGGTGATCAACGAGACGTGCCGGCAGGCCCGCGCGTGGACCGATGACGACGCCGCCATGCCGGTGTCGATCAACATCTCGCCGCGCCAGGTGGGAGACACCACGCTGCTCCAGACGATCGACGACGCCGTCCGTCGACACGGCATCGACCCGTCGTTGCTGACGGTCGAGCTGACCGAGAGCAGCCTCATGAACGAGCTCGGCGCCACCCTCGGGACCCTGCACGCCCTTCGCGAGCGCGGCATCTCCATCGCCATCGACGACTTCGGTACGGGCTACTCGTCGCTCGCCTACCTGCGCAGCCTCCCCATCGACATGGTGAAGATCGACCGCACGTTCGTGGCCGGCATCGACCGCTCGGGCGACGACTACGCCATCGTCGCCGCCATCATTCGCCTGGCACAGGCGCTCGGCAAGAAGGTGGTCGCCGAAGGGGTCGAGACCGAACAGCAGCTGGACCTGCTGACCGACCTGGGTTGCGACCTGGCGCAGGGGTTCCTGTTCTCCCCGGCCGTGTTCGAACTGGAACACACGGGCGCCGACCAGGCGTGGAGTCGCCTGGTCCTCGACGGCCGCCGCTGACGCCTCAGCCGTCTCCTGCCCGCGGAGCGATCTACGCTCGGCCCATGGCTCCCCCGGCGATCGGCATCACCCTCTTCCCCACAAGCCGCACCATGGCTCCGGCGCGCATCGCGTCCGAGGTGGAGGACCGCGGCTTCGAGTCGTTGTGGCTGCCCGAGCACAGCCACATCCCGGCGAGCAGGCTGAGTCCCTGGCCGGGCGCTCGCCCCGGCGCCGAAGAGCTGCCCGACTACTACTGGCACATCAACGACCAGATCGTGTCGCTGTCGATGGCGGCGGCCGTCACGACGTCGCTGCGGCTCGGCACCGCGGTGACGCTGATCCCGCAGCACGATCCCATCTGGTTGGCCAAGCAAGTCGCCACCCTGGATCACCTCTCGGGCGGGCGTGTGGAGCTGGGCGTCGGATTCGCGTGGAACCGCGAGCAGTGTGAGGCCCACGGCGTGCCCTTCGCGGCCCGGCGCGAGCTGACCGAGGACCACGTGGGGGTGATGCGAGCGCTGTGGTCCCAGGACACGGCGTCCTACTCGGGCGGCCTGCGGTCCCTCGAACCCAGCTGGGCCCAGCCCAAGCCGGCCCAGGCGGGCGGTCCACCGATCATCCTCGGCGGCGGTTGGGGCCCGAAGCTGATGGCCCACCTGTGCCGCTGGGCCGACGGCTGGATGCCGATCTCAGCCCGACCGTCGCTGCGCGAGCGCCTCGACGTCATGTATCGGGCCGCCGAGGAGCACGGCCGCGACCCGGCGACCCTGACCGTCACGGTGATGGGGGCGGTCGAGGACCCGGCCGGGCTCGCCAACCTGGGCGAGGAAGGGGTCGACCGCGCCGTGCTGACGATCTGGACCGAGGACTCCGACGAGATCCTTCGCGAGCTGGACCGCTTCGCCGCCATCAAGGACCGGCTCCTCGCCCGCTGACCCGGCTCGTCGGGCGATCGCTGCACCCGACGACGCGGCACCGGACTCCTCCAGAGTGTGGAGAAGTGTGCCCTATCGCGCCTGAAACGCCTGGCCAGGGCCACTTTCTGGCCTCTCCAGAAGCTCTCCACGCCGTCTCCAAGACCCCACGAGCCGGTTCCTTCATCGTGTGGTTCATCAGGAAGGACCTCCCGCACCGAATCGAACGGCGGGGGGTCGGCAACGGAAGGAACCGACAATGACCATCACCGAGAACCCTGTCGACAACGGCGTGAACGTGGAAGCCATCCTGGGCGCCCGCGAGGCCATCAGCGGCACCCGCGAAGCGGGCGCGTTCACCTGGCGAGCCAAGAACACCTGGGTCAACGGCACCCACAGTGTCACCACCGTCGAGGACTTCTTCGGCGTGGGCGCCGAACAGTCGCACGTGAAGCAGTTCTCCTTCGACGCGGACCACCCGCAGGTGTTCGCCGCCGAGGACAACGGCATCACCCCCGTCGAGTACATCCTCGTCGGACTGGCGTCGTGCCTCACCGCAGGCATCGCCAGCGTCGCCCAGAACCGCGGCATTCAGCTCCGCAGCGTCACCAGCTCGATCGAAGGCGACATGGACATGGCCGGCATCCTCGGCATCGATCGAGACGTGCGCAACGGCTACTCCAACGTCCGGGTCAGCTTCGACATCGATGCCGACGCCACCCCGGAGGAGATCGACGCACTCGTCGCCCAGTCGCAGAAGCGCTCTGCGGTCTACGACATCCTCACCAACGCCGTCACCGTCGACGTCAGCTGACGGCCTCTTGTTCCCGCACCGGGACGCATGTCCCGGTGCGGACGTCCCCTCGCACACACAGAAACCGACACCATGCCGCAGACCACGACCATCATCATCGGCGCCGGCGCCGCCGGCCTGGCCACGAGCCGCTGCCTCAGCGATCGCGGCATCGACCACGTCCTCCTCGAGCGGGGCCGGGTCGCCAACAGCTGGAAGACCGAGCGGTGGGGACTCCCTCCGACTCCTCACCCCCAACTGGATGACCCGGCTCCCCGGCTTCGCCTACGGCGGTCCGGACCCCGACGGCTTCATGACGATGCCGGAGGTGTCGGGCTTCTTCGACACCTACGCAGCGTCGTTCCGGGCGCCGGTGCACGAGGAGACCACGGTGCTCTCGGCACATCAGCACGATGGCGGGTACACGGTCGCCACCGACCAGGGCACCTGGCGGGGCCGCGCCCTGGTGGTGGCGACCGGTGCATGTTCGACCCCGAACATCCCCACCGCTTCCAGCGGCGTGCCGGGTGGGGTGCTCCAGATCGCACCGACGCAGTACCGGAACGCCGATGCGCTGCCCGACGGCGGAGTGCTGGTGGTCGGCGCCTCGGCATCGGGGCTCCAGCTGGCGGACGAGATCCGTCGGGCAGGCCGGGACGTCACCCTGGCCGTTGGCGCGCACACCCGGCTGCCACGTTCCTATCGGGGCCGGGACATGCAGTGGTGGCTGGACGCCACCGGCACGCTCGACGCCCGCTACGACGAGG
>CBDHFJ010000080.1:0-15648 GCA_965262315.1 Acidimicrobiales bacterium | reverse complement strand
GAGCCGTTCGTAGATCGTGGCCAGCGACTCGGCCAGACGGTCCTGGCGGCGACGGATGTCGTCCTGGCCCGGGTAGTTGGTGCCGTCGGCCAGCCAGATCTTGAGATCCTGGGAGCCCGTCTCGTGCATGATGTCGATGCAGCGGAAGTGGTGATCGATCGCCGCCCGGCGCACCGCGGCGTCGGGGTGGGCCAGGCTGCCGAGCTTGAAGATGTCGTCCTGGAACGTGTTGGAGTTGATCGTGCCCAACCCGATCCCCAAGGAGTCGGCGTGCCCGCGCAGCTTGGCGAAGTCGTCGACCTCGTCCCACGGGATGTGCAGCGCCACCGTCGGCGCCAGCCCGGTGTGACCGTGCACCTGGGCCGCGTCGGCCAGCTTCTCGAACGGGTCGCGGGGTACCCCGGCCTGGGCGAACACCTTGAACCGGGTGCCCGAGTTGCCATACGCCCACGACGGCACCTCGATCGCCTGATCGGCCAGCACCGCCACCGCGCCCTCGTCGAATCCGATGTCGTCGAATCCAATGTCGTCGAATCCCACGATCAGCGCACCTCCACCCGCTCGCGATAGTCGTCGAGCCGTTCGTCCTCGGGATCGAGATCCGTCACCAACACGTCGACCCGTCCCCATTCGATGCTCGCCGCGGGCGCCCGCCCGCCGAGCTTGGACGAGTCGACCGCCAACACCACCTCGCCGGCGGTGCGGGCCATCGCCAACTTCACCTCGGCGTCCTGCAAGGTCGCCTCCCGCGGCCCGCCCTCGACGGTGATCGCCGCGGCCGAGCAGAAGAACCGGTCGACCGCCAGCGCTTCGGCCGCCCGACACGCGAGGAACCCCACCAGGCTCCCGGTGCGCACATCCAGGCGACCCCCGGTCAACAGCGCATCCACCCCCGACCGGCCCTGCAGCGCCGAGAACGTGTCGGGCCCGTTCGTCAAGACCTGCAGATCCCGGGCCTCACCGAGGTGGGTGGTCAGTCGCAACACCGTCGACGACGCGTCGAACGCCACCACCCCCTCCACCGGCACCAGCTCGCCCAGCTTGGCCGCGATGCGCGACTTCGCCGGCGACGCCACATCGTGGCGCTCCGCGAACGTCCGTGGACCCAGGGCCCAGGCCCCACCTCGCACCCGACGAGCCGTCCCCCGCTCCTCCAGCTCGTCGAGATCACGCCGGATCGTCATCTCGCTCACCCCGAGCGCGTCGGCCGCCTCCGCGATGGTCACCGCGCCGTCGCGTTCGAGCCGATCCGACAACCACTCCAGGCGCTCACCCGCCGCCAACGACCCCCTCGTCACCGTCATGACCGAAAGTGTAATTTCTCACACGAACGCACAGCAAGATGAGCGGCCGCGCGGTCGTCGCCACCGAGCTGCCGGGCGGCGGCCTCGACGCCCAGATCGCCACGACGACCTGTCAGGTAGTCGTTGCGACCAGTCGCGGTCCTTACCGCCGACCCCGCCCGGCAACCGACACGCACTCACACCGACGCCACCGATCCACCTCGTCCCCTCCCTCGGCGTCTCGGAGCCAGCACGCTCGACCGCCTCTACGGCACCGACATCAACGGCCCGGACGTCGAGCTCCTGCTGAGTCGACAGCCCTGGGGCGCTCTCGCACCCCAGGGCTGTCGATCCCGGAGGGGGACTGGTTGCTCAGCCGCCTGCTGCGGCCTCGCGGATCGGCCGATCCGAGGCCCTGATGCCTGACCGGGTTCAGCCGAACGGGCTGTCGGGACTGCCGGTGACCACCTCGTAGTAGAAGCTGCGGTCCACCAACTGATCCTCCGACACCGGCTCGGCGAAGTCGGTGATCGTCCCCGTGTCGATGAACAGCTCCTGCACCCGGGTCGTGGTGCCCTCGCGCATCTCCCAGTCCATCACCAACGAGGGAACGAGCCGCAGCTGGTCGACCGGCTGATCGATCTCCTCGGAGATCAGGGCCATCACCTCGTCGTCGGCGTGGTAGTCGTCCTGGAAGTAGGTGTTGATCGTGCGCAGGAACGCCCGGGTGAAGGCCAGGCCAACCTCACGGTTCTCGAACATCCGGGAGCCGAACGAGTACTGACCCAGCGGCTCGCCGGGCGTCTGGCTGGCGGCCAGGAAGTACTGATCATCGTCGGCGAGCTCGAGCCACAAGGGATCGAGGATCACCGCACACTGCACTCCGTTGTTCTGCAACGCGGTCAGAGCGTCGGCACTGCGAATGCCCTCGATGACGGTGTCGCTGATGTCGATCTCCTCGCCGAGCTGGCGTTCGATCTCGGACACGCTGTAGTACACCGAGACCGAGCCCTTGCCGACCGACGAGGACCAGGTCAGGCCGGGGATCTCTGCCAGATCGGGGTTCTCGGGATCCGAGAAGGCGTCGCGGCGGCACCACAGGCCAGTCTGGGGCACGTCGTAGTTGCCGGCGTCGGGTGGGTAGTAGTTGCCCATGATCACCTTCACCGGCAGGTCGAGGTTGCCGGCGTTGAACAGGGCGATCTCGATACCACCGACGGCCACGTCGATGTCTCCGGAGGCCATCTGGGGCACGGCGTCGGAGTACCCGACGTCGACGAACTCGATCTCCAGGTTCTCCTTCTCGAACTCACCCTGGGAGATGGCGAGCAGCAAGGGCGAGTTGAACTCGAGCCGGAAGGCCGACGACACGACGACGGTCTCGGTCTCGTCGAGAGGCTGCGGTGCCGGGAAGCCGGGCTCACATCGGGCCACCTCGCGGGACGGGTCGATGATCGTCGGATCGGTGACCGATCCCTCGTCACAGCCCTCGACGAAGCCCGCCGTCGTTTCGCCGGCCTCGCCTTCCTCACCGCCGTCGGTCTCGCCTTCCTCACCGCCGTCGGTCTCGCCTTCCTCACCGCCGTCGGTCTCGCCTTCCTCACCGCCGTCGGCGGCAGCGTCTGTCGTTGGCTCAGGCTCGGTCGAGTCGGCGCCGTCGTCATCGTCGCCGCAGGCCGCAGCGATGAGTGACAGGGCGAGCAGGCTCGCTACCAGTTTCATCCAGTGTTTGCTCATGGGTCTTCCCTCCATTGTCGATTCATGAGGATCCTTGGTTGTTGCGGGACCAGGGCAACGTGACGTACGCCAACAGCTTGATGAGGCTCACGAACACGACCCCCAGCACGGCGGATACCACCAGCCCCACGTAGGCCTGGAGCGGGTCGAACACCGTGCGGGCGTTGTTGATGCGGTAGCCCACCCCCTGTGCCCCGGGCGCGAAGACGAACTCAGCGCCGATCATCACCAGCACGCCCACGCCGGCCGAGACCCGAAGCCCGACGAAGATCTGCGGCAACGAGGCCGGGAAGACCACGTGCCGGAACAGCTGCCAGCGCGACGACCCGAAGGAGAGCGCCGCCTCCTGAAGCTGGGTCGAGACACTCATGACCGCGGCCATCGACTGGATCCAGACGAAGAAGAAGACGGTGACGGCGATGACCGCGATGAGCGGGGTGTCGTCGAACCCCAGGATGATGAGGAAGATCCCGATGAGGGCCAACTTGGGCACCGTGTAGAGGGCGTTGAGCGTGGGCTCGAGCATCACCCGGAGGGTGCGGGACATGCCCATCGACACGCCGAAAGCCAAGCCGACCAACACCCCCCAGACGTAGCCCCAGAGCATCCGCCGCACGCTGATGCCGATGTCGACCCACCAGTTCCCCTTCGGGTTCTCCTGGAAGGTCTCGCGCATCTCGGTGAAGATGTCGGTCGGCGCCGGGTAGAAGGTTCGGTTGATCCACCCCTGGACCGACGCCACCTGCCAGAGCACCAGCAGCGCAACCGGAAACCCGATGGCCAGCGAGGTCTCGATGATCCGGCGGCGACGCAGGTGACCCACCGGGTCGCGGTCGGCCTTGGCGGGCACATGGCGAATGACCTTCGTGGCGGCCGACGTCGCCGGCCGGTCGTCGGTCGTCACCACCCGGCCGCCTCCTCCAGCTTGGCCCGAGAGGCCCGAACGCCCCGACCGGAGTCGTCACGACGCTCGGGATCGTCCTCCCCTCCCCCGGTCGTGGCCAGATCGGTTTCGACCTCGGCCCGCAACAGCTCCCACAGCTCGGCGCTGAGCTGGGCGAACTCGATCGATCCACGCAGCTCGTGTGGGCGAGGCCGCTCGAACGGGACGGGCTTCTCGGCGATGATGCGGCCGGGACGCGATGACATCACCAGCACCCGGTCGCCGAGCAAGATGGCCTCCTCCAGGCTGTGGGTGATGAACACCACCGTGCGGCGGTCGGCCTCCCACAGCGCGAGCAGTTCGTTCTGGAGAATCTGGCGCATCTGGGCGTCGAGGGCGGCGAAGGGCTCGTCCATCAGCAGGATCTCGGGCTCGATGGCCAGGGCCCGGGCGATGGCGACTCTCTGCTTCATGCCACCGGAGAGGGTGTCGGGGTAGGACTTGGACCGGTCACCCAGACCCAGCTTGCGCAGGTAGGTCATGGCCCGCTCGTTGCCCTGCTTCTTCGGCACTCCCTCGACATCGAGGCCGTAGCGGACGTTGTCGATGACCTTCTTCCAGGGGAAGATCGAGTAGTCCTGGAACACCATGGCCGTGGCGTGACCGGTACTGCGGACGGCGATCTCGATCTCTCCGCCGCTCGGCCGGATCAACCCGGCGAGCATGCGCAGGAAGGTGCTCTTGCCGCAGCCCGACGGGCCCACGATGCAGACGAACTCGCCGTCGACGATGTCGAGATCCAACGGGCCGAGCGCGTGGATGTCTCGGTCCTTGCCACCGCCGAAGTGGCGCTCGACAGCTCGAGCAGAGATCTTGACCGGGCGGCCAGACTGTTGCACCGAGAAGCCCCCCTGGTTCTGGTGGCCGGCTCGTCTGCCGGCGATGTCATTCTTTCGGCCCAGCTCCCGATGTGCAAGTATCCTCTAGAAGATTTGATCATTCGGGTGATGGGAGGGTTGCTGCGGCGCGAGGAGCCCCGCAGGACGTGCAGATGCGAGCAGACACCCCTGCCGCCGATCCGGCGGCCGTGTTCCAACAACGCTTCCGCAATGCCGTCGACCCCGACGATGCCGTGGCCTATCGAGCCGCAGGCTGGTGGGGTGAGGAGACCCTCGTCGATCACCTTCGGCGTCACGCTCGCGCCAAACCGGACGCCCCCGCCTACATCGCCGACCAGGGCACGATGTCGTGGTCAGCGCTCGACGAGCAGAGCGACCGCATCGCCGGGGTGATCTGTGCGCTCGGCATCGATCCGGGCCAGCGTGTCGCGGTCCTGCTCCCCGACGGCGCCACGGTCCACGCCACGTATCTCGCGCTGGAGAAGGCCGGCGTCGTGACCGTCGGCATCGGCGCTCGTGCCGGCGACCGCGAGATCGCCCACCTGCTCCGTTCCACTGGCGCAGCGACGCTCATCACCTTGCGCGAACACCGCGGACGAGCCGCTGCTGACCTCCGCACGGCACTGATGGACCTTGGCATCGAGCTCGACCGTCACATCGCCCTGCCGGTCGTGGAGGCACAACCCGACGCAGCGATCATGGTCGACGACGCACGAATGGCAACCCCCGCTCCTCTCGGCACGACGTTCGACGACCGCCGTATCGGTCCCGACGACTTGAGCTTCATCAACTCGACGTCGGGAACGACCGGGCTTCCCAAGTGCGTGCTTCACTTCCAGAACCGCTGGATCTATTTCCACACCCTCGCCGTCCGCCACGGCGAACTCGCCGAAGACGAGATGCTGATGTCGCTGGTGCCTGCGCCGTTCGGCTTCGGACTGTGGACATCGCACTTCACACCGATCCTGCTCGGTGCGCCCATCGTGGTGACCGAGCGATTCGACGCCGCAGCAGCCGTCGCTGCGATCGAGCGACATCGGGTCACCATGCTGTGCTGCGTCAGCACTCAGTTCCTGATGATGCTCAACGAGCCCGCGTTCGCTCGCCACGACCTCTCGTCGCTGCGCACGATGTTCACCGGTGGCGAGGCCGTGCCGACGGCACGTGCCCGAGACTTCGAGGATCTGACGGGATGCTCCGTGCTGCAGTTCTACGGATCCAACGAGACCGGCGTCTTGTCCGGCACCAAGCTCGGCGACGACGACGAACGCCGCCTCACGACCGCCGGTCAGGTCGTCCCGGAGATGCAGGTGCGGCTGTATGACGCGGCGGGCGAGACGCCGACCGAGGGCGAGGGCAGGCCGGCGTGCCGCGGGCCTGCAACCTGCCTCGGCTACCTCGACCCGGACGCGAACACCGGGCTGCTCACCGCCGATGGCTGGATGCTGATGGGCGACATGTGCAGGATCGACCCGGACGGCTACCTCACCGTGACCGGCCGGATATCGGACTTCATCATCCGTGGCGGCAAGAACATCTCGGCGACCGAGGTCGAAGACGAGGTGAACACGCATCCAGCAGTGGGGCTGTCAGCCGCCGTCGCCATCCCCGACGAGGTCTTCGGCGAGCGTGTGTGCATCTACGTCGAGCTTCGTCAGGACGACGCGGAACTGACGCTGGAGGACCTGCTCGCCCACCTCGAAGCGCGCGGCACGTCGAAGGAGATCCGCCCGGAGGCACTCGTGGTCGTCGCATCGCTGCCCCGCTCGAGCGGCGGAAAGATCGCCAAGGGCAGCATCGCCGAGGACGTCGCCGAGCGGTTCGGCTGACCTCCGTGCGAGCCGGTCAGCGGAGCCGGTTCCAGACCAGGTCGCGCTGGATCCCGTCATCGAACCAGCTGCCCGGATCCACACCGGCGACGTGGCCCTGCAGGCCCCGATAGGTTCCGTACCCGACCAACCTCCGCAACCGCGGGGCGAAGGTCGCAACAGCAGCTCGATCGAGACCGAGGAGTTGGCTCTCCTCCTGCCGCAGCCAGCCGGCGCAGTAGTTGCACACGATGAACGTGCGTTCCTCGTCGCTGGCGTTGCTGCCGCCGCCGTGCCAGACCGACCCGTTGTAGATCAGTACGCTCCCGGCCTGCATCTGGACGGCGATGGTCTCGGCCTGCTCGCCGGTACGGGGTCGGCGATCGAAACGATGCGACCCGGGTACCAGGCGGGTTGCACCGTTTTCGACCGTGAAGTCCGTGAGCGCCCAGATCGCGACCACGGCGAGGGGCTGATGGGGGCGGGCGAGGGGGATCGAACCGTCATCGGCGTGCAACGGCTGAGCCGCCTGGCCGGGGTGGGAGCGCACCGCCGTGAGCGAGGAGAGCAACAGATCGTCGTCCAGCACCTCCTCCGCCACCGACAGCACCGGTTCGAACGTGGGCACCTCGGCGAAATCTGCGTGGTGGGACAGGAGGTTGAACACGCGCTGGGTGTTCGTGCCGAGAAAGGTGTTGCCTCCGAAGCGTGTACCCGTCTCCTCGGTCGTCGAGACGACTGCGTCCCGGAGCTGCTCGACCAGCTGCCCGGGGACGGCGTCACGCATGACCGTCCAGCCGTGTTCGGCCACCGCCGCAGCGGCCGTCCGGGTCGCCGGCGCCTCCACGGTCACGGTGCCGGCGGTTGTTCGGACACCAGCGCCGGGAACACCGAGTGCTCCTCGTCGATCGTGTAGACCGGCGACCAACGGAGGTGACGCTTGGCCTCGAGGGTGGCTCCCGCGACATCGCCGGCCTCGATGAGACGGAGCAGGATCGCATGGTCCTCGAGGCCTTGGGTGCGGTAGGCGAGGTCGGGGAACCTGTCCTCCTGAGCATGCTGGTCGGCCCATGCCTCTGCGTGCGCCGACCAGACCGACTCCAAGGCTCCGACGACGAGGGTCATGGTCGCGTTGCCACAGCAGGCGACGATCTCCTCGTGAAAGCGCCGCGACACGACGGTGAACGCACGAACATCGTCGATACAGGCTTCGGCGGCTTCCTGTACGGCGCGCAACCTCGGCACGACGTTCTCGTGACGGTCCTCTCGCCCGGCACAAAGCGCCACACACTGCGGCTCCAAGGTGTTGAGCGCGAACGAGAGGTCGTGCACGGGCACGTTCTGCGTCCGCAGGACCATTCCCAAGGTGTGCGCAGCGTTGCCGGCACCCGGCCGATGCACGATGGCGCCACCGACCTTGCCCCTCCGCACCGACACCAGCCCCTCGGCCTCGAGGATGCGCAAGGCCTCACGCATCGACGGCTTCGAGACCCCGAACTCCTCGAGAAGGCTGTCCTGGCGTGGCAGCTCGTCGTCGGCGAGCTCGCCATCGAGTATCCGGCGCCGCAACTCCGCCGCAACCAGCTCGGCGACGTGAGGAGGCCGATATCGGCTCTCCGGCCCCCGCTGGCCACGCACCGACGGCACCGCGAGCAACGGCTCCGAGCCGTCCCGAGAGGAGTCGATCATCGCGGCACCAGCGTAAGTCCCCTGCTCAGGCATGCGACGCTTGACACACCAGCCATGAGGGCAAATGATATAGAAGATGAGCACGCAGGTCACGGCCCAGACGCCGTCTTCGTCGTCGGTACCTCGCCGAGGCGGCTACGAAGTGTGGTCGCCTCGCATCAATCCGGGCATCGGACGAGACCTCACCGACGAGCAGAGGCTCGCCATTGCGTTCCGATGGCTCGCACGCGAGGGCTTCGCCGAGAACATCGCGGGACACATCACCTGGCAGCGGCCCGGTACCGACACGATGCTCGTGAACCCCTGGGGCCTCTGGTGGCGCGAGGTGGCCGCATCGGACATCTGCGAAGTCGACGGTGACGCCAACGTCGTCGCGGGCAAGTGGGACGTGACCCCGGCGATCCACATCCACACCGAGCTCCACCGCGTCCGACCCGACGCGCGAGTGGTCATCCACAACCACCCGTACCACGTCTGTGTCCTCGCCGCAGTCGGCCTGCTCCCGGCGCTGATCCATCAGACGGCCAGCATGTTCGACGGCGATCTCGGGCTCGTGGCCGAGTACACCGGGGAGGTCGACTCCGCAGCGCTCGGCGCTGATCTCGCCGAGCACATCGGCGATGCAAGCGTCGTGATCCTTGCCAGCCATGGGGTGATCGTCACCGGCGAGACCATCGAGCAGGCGACCTACCGTGCCGCGAGCATCGACCGGGTCTGCCGCATGTCACTCGACGTCCGACGCCTCGGTGTGGATCCACTGCCCCTCGACCCCGCCTTGGTCGCCGGCATGAAGACGTCACTGCTCGAACGAGGATCCGACTTCTTCTTCGAAGGTGTCGCCCGTCAGCTCATCCGCGACGAACCCGACGTTCTCGACTGACCCACCGGGCGCCTCCCGGTGGCACGACGAAGCAGGAGCGCCCATGCGCAGCATCGACGATCTGGCCTCCGACCTCTCCTTCACAACCGCCAAGACCGGCTCCGCTCGGTCGGTCACGTTCCTGCCCGAACCCGAGCGGGCGCCCCGGCGTCATCTGATCATCTCGGCGGACGACCACGTGGTGGAGCCGCCCGACACCTTCGAAGGGCGGGTGCCTGCTCGGTTCGCCGATCGGGCACCTCGAGTCGTGGAGACGGACTCCGGGCAGCAGACCTGGCTCTATGACGGCAACGAGCTGCCGAACGTCGGGTTCAACGCGGTCGTCGGTCGCCCGGTGAGCGAGTACGGGTTCGAGCCGGCCCGTTTCGACGAGATGCGCCGCGGCGCGTGGGACATCGATCATCGGATCGCCGACATGGACCTCAACGGGGTCTACGCGTCGGTCAACTTCCCGTCGTTCCTTCCCGGGTTCGCCGGCCAACGCCTCCAGACCGTGACCAAGGACCGGGATCTGGCCATGGCGGCGGTCCGTGCCTGGAACGACTGGCATCTCGAGGCGTGGGCCGGCCCGTATCCCGATCGGATCATTCCCTGCCAGATCCCTTGGCTGCTCGATCCCGCCATCGCCGCGGACATGATCCGCGAGAACGCGGAACGAGGGTTCAAGGCGGTGACCTTCTCAGAGGCACCCGACAAGCTCGGCCTGCCCTCGATGCACTCCGGTCATTGGGATCCGTTCCTCGCTGCCTGCGCAGAGACGGGCACGGTCATCAACCTGCACATCGGCTCTGCGGGTGCCTCACCGTCGACCGCCGACGACGCGCCTCCCGATGTCGTCGGCGTGTTGTTCTTCGCCTACGCCATTCATGCAGCGGTCGACTGGCTGTACTCGCTGGCGCCCGTCCGCTACCCCGACATCAAGATCTGCCTCTCCGAGGGCGGGATCGGGTGGGTTGCCGGCCTCATCGATCGCCTCGACCACATGCTCGGCTACCACGAGATGTACGGCACCTGGACATCGGAGCTCACGCCATCGGAGGTGTTCCGGCGGAACTTCTGGTTCTGCGCCGTCGAGGATCCCTCGGCGTTCGTGCAACGCGAACGCATCGGCGTGGAGCACATCCTGTTGGAGTCGGACTACCCACACTGCGACAGCACCTGGCCCGACACCCAGGAGATCGTCGAACGCGAGATCGGGTGGCTGCCCGAGGCCGACCGTCGTCGCATCGCCTGGCAGAACGCTGCCGAGCTCTACCGCCACGAGGTCCCTGCCGCGGTCATCGCCGACCCCGAGAGCTACTGATGGCCCGGGCGGCGACCGTCGTCGCGCCCCACACAGTCGAGGTGCGGGCGCCGAACTGTCCGCCGACACCAGCGCAGGTGCCGCCAAGCCGGCCAGCGAGGCCGTCGCGTGACGCGGCGGTCGGCCTGTTGGGCAGTGACGACACCGGAAGGGTCCACGCCGGCATCGTCCCGACCCATTGAGATGTGGTCAGGGACCCACGATCCGAAGGGCTTCGCCGCGCTGCCAGGCAACGATGTCTTCGACGATCTCGGCGAAGAACTGCCGGTAGAGGCCGTCGGTGACGTAGCCGATGTGCGGAGTCAGCACCGTGTTGTCGAGGCGGCGCAGCGTGTGACCTGCCGGGAGGGGCTCGGTGTCGAAGACATCGAGAGCGGCGCCGGCGATCGAGCGGGACTCGAGAGCTGCGATGAGCGCGTCCTCATCGACGATGGGGCCCCGCGACGTGTTGACGAGCACTGCGGTGGGCTTCATGAGCGCGAGCTCGTCGACTCCGACGAGACCTCGGCTGCGCGCCGACAACACCATGTGGACCGACACGACATCGGCGCTGGAGAACAGGTCGGTCTTGGAGACGGCGCGGACATCGTGGGCGGCCGCGTGGTCGGGATCGAGGTTCGGGCTCCAGGCGATGGTGTGCATGTCGAATGCTCGGCCGACACGGGCCACGGCGGTTCCCAGGCGGCCCAAGCCCACGATGCCCAGCACCTTGCCCGCCAGTTCGGTTCCCATCGTGTGCTGCCAGCCGCCGTCGCGTATCGAACGGTCTTCCGCGGGGATGTGGCGCAGCAACGCGAGGATCAACGCCCAGGTGAGTTCGGAGGTGGGGCTCAGGTAGCCGCCGGTGCCACGAACTTCGATGCCTCGATCGTTTGCGGCCGACACATCGATGACGGCATTGGACGGGCCTGTCGTGACGATGAGCTTCACGTCGGGGAGGCGATCGAACAGCTCCGCGGTCAGCGGCGTGCGCTCCCGCATGGCCACGACCACCTGAGCGTGACGAAGCCGCTCAGCCAATACGTCGAGCCCGTCGATGTGATCCGCGATGGGGTCGAGGGTGACCGCCGGCGAGATCTGCGACCAGTCGCCCAGACTGGCGGCGACCTGCTGGTAGTCGTCGAGCACCGCTACCCGCAGCGTGGTCATTTCGGTCACGCGTTCTCGCCCCTCGCTCGTCGGCGCACGGAGCATCGTAGAGCAGCGAAGTCAGCGGGGACCGGGCGATGAGGGAAGCCGTCGATCTCGAGGACTTCTTCCTCCCCGATGGCGTTGCGCTGATCGGCTCGATCGACAGAAGCACCTCAGAGGAAACGCTGCGCGCCGTCAACGATGATCGCTGGGGTCCGGGCAACTGGCACCTCGTCAATCCCAGAGGCGGGAGCCTCGGCACGGTCCCCATCCACACGACGATCACCGAGATCGGGGCCCCGGTCACCCTCGCCGTGCTGAGCGTTCCGGCAGCCGCATGTCCAGGCATCGTGCGCGAGTGCGGCCGGGCAGGCGTGCGTTTCGCGCTGGTCTTCAGCGCAGGCTTCTCCGAGGTCGGGCCAGCCGGCGCCGACCTCGAGCGGGAACTGGCGGCCGCCGCGACCGAGTCGGCGATCCGCCTCATCGGACCGAACACGAACACGAACGCCTTCGAACGCCTGCCGGATCCACCGGACATGCGAGGAGGGCGTATCGGAGTCATCACACAGTCCGGTCACAATGGCAGACCGATCGTGCAAGGCGCCGACTTCGGCATCGGCTTCTCACGGCTGATCCCCACCGGCAACGAAGCCGACGTGGACATCTGTGACTTCATCGAGCACCTCTGCAACGACGACCGCACCGCAGTGATCGCCGCCTACGTCGAGGGCTTCCGCGACGGCAAGCGGCTCGAGCGTGCCCTCCGAGCCGCACTGGCGGCATCCAAGCCGATCGTGGCCATGAAGATCGGCAGCTCCGTCGCCGGGGCCCGTACGGCACAGACACACACAGGGCACCTGGCCGGCTCTGACGCGATCGTCGATGCCATCTTCGAACGCCACGCCGTGACGCGCGTCCGCGACCTCGACGAGCTGCTGGAGACCTCGGCTCTCTTCGCGAAGTTGCCAGCCGATACCGGGCCTCGGATGGCGATGTACTCCATATCGGGCGGATCAGGAACGCTCATGGCCGAGCTCGCCGAGCTCCACGGCGTGCCACTTGCGACGCTGAGCGAGAAGACCAAGCAGCGGCTGCACGTCCACATCGGCGAGCACCTCACCGTCGACAACCCGGTCGACAACGGCGGCACCTTCGTTCTCGCCCAACCACCCGAGGTGCGCCAGGAGGTCCTCCGCCACATCGCCGATGACCCCGGCGTGGACGCCATCGTCGTCGGCATCACCGGCGCGGTGCCACCGATCACCGACCTTCTGGCCACCGACATCCTCGAAGTGGCCGACCGCCTGGACAAGCCGATCATCGCCACGTGGAACTCACCGCGCATCGACGATGCCGGCTTCGAGATCCTCGTCCGGAGCGGCGTGCCTCTCTTCCGATCGTTTCGGAACTGCTTCGCCGCCCTCGCCGCGTTCGAGGCGCAGCGCACCCGGCGAGCGGGCCACCGGCGCCGCCGCGTCGCCCCCACCGAGCTGCCGGACGGACCCTGGTCGGTCGCCCGACCGCAACCACGGGTCCTTGACGCCCGCCACGGTCACGAACTGCTGACCCATGCCGGAGTGCCCGTCGTCGAACAGTTCGTCGTGGACACGGCCGCGGAGGCACAGCGAGTCGCGACCGCGCTCGACGTACCAGTGGCCATGAAGGTCGCCTCACCCGACATCGCCCACAAGTCCGACCTCGGACTGGTTCGACTTGGTGTCGAACCCGACAGCGCCGCAACCGTGTTCGACGCTCTGGTCGAGGCCGCGAGGCAATGCACCGGGGCCACGATCGATGCCGTTGTGGTCCAGCCGATGCTCACCGGCGGTTTCGAGGTGCTCGTCGGGGTCGTCACCGATCCGAACCTCGGACACGCGATCGCTGTGGGCACCGGCGGCGTGTACGCGGAGGTGCTCGACGACACCATCGTTCGTCCGCTCCCCATCGACGAGCACGACGCCCGCGAGATGATCGAGGCGATCCGCGGCTACCCGATCCTCGCAGGTGCACGCGGGCGACCCGGCGGCGACATCGACGCGCTGGTCGACCTGGTGGTCGGTGTCGGCCGCCTGGCCGCCGCCCTCGGTGACCGACTCGAGGAGCTCGACTGCAATCCTGTCGTGGTCACCCCACACGGTGCGCACGTCGTCGACAGCCTCGTGATCCTCGCTGGCCAACTTGATGAGGGACTGCCCAACCATGAGTGACGACCTCGCAGCACGCATCGAACGCCTCGAGGCGATCGACGAGATCCGCCAACTCGTCGCCAAGTACGCCGTGTCGCTCGACATGCGCGACCTCGACGCGCACGTCAACCTGTTCGCGCCCGACATCCGCGTCAGCCGGGACAAGGTGGGGCGAGCCCATCTGAAGCGCTGGCTCGACGACACGCTGCGTCTCCAGTTCACCGGCACTGCTCACCACGTCGGCAACCACATCATCGAGTTCGACGACGCGGATCACGCCCACGGGGTCGTCTACTCCAAGAACGAACACGAGACCGGCGACCAGTGGGTCATCATGCAGATGCTCTACTGGGACGACTACGAGCGGATCGAAGGGCGATGGATGTTCCGGCGACGGCTGCCGTGCTACTGGTACGCCACCGATCTGAACAGGCCACCGATCGGCGACAACAAGATGCGATGGCCCGACCGAGACCAGTACGACGGCGCCTTCCACGACCTCTTCCCCTCCTGGGAGGAGTTCTGGGCTGCGCCACCCGACGACGAAGAGCCACAGGTTGCGGCTCCCGCACCCGTGGAACACTTCTTGACGGCCATGCGACGTGGCGCGCCGGACCCCCGAATCCGGGTGCGCTGACGCGCAGGCGGGCGTGGTGCTCTCGACCTTGCGGGACCCGGGCGACGGCTGATCTCAGAGGCCGGGGGTGAGATCCCCGCACGCGGCGAAGGGCCGCACCGGGGTGCGACCCTTCTGACCTGCGGTCTTGGTGGCGGGGGCGGGATTTGAACCCGCGACCTTTGGGTTATGAGCCCAACGAGCTACCAAACTGCTCCACCCCGCAGGTGGGACGGTAGCGGCGCGTCGGAGCCGCGACAACCCGCGTTCACCTCGGGTTCGCACCGGCGCGAACCGGCAAATCCGATTGAACGACCGGGCCGCGTCGGGGACAGTGGCGGTACCGACCGGAGGGGGCGGACGATGTTGGCGGCGACCGCAGTGGAGAAGCGCTACGGCGAGGTGGTGGCGCTGCGTGGCGTGGACCTCCACGTCGAGGGGGGCGAGGTCGTCGCCCTGCTCGGCCGCAACGGCGCGGGAAAGACCACGCTGATCTCGGTGATCGCCGGTCTGCTCCGACCCGACGGCGGGAGCGTCCGGGTCGACGGAGTCGACGTGTTGCGCGACCCCGGCGCGGCGTCGCGCCGCATCGGCATCGCACCCCAGGAGACCGGCATCTACCGGGTGCTGTCGGTGCGCGAGAACCTCGAGTTCTTCGGCGAGCTGGCCGGCATGGGCCGCCAGACCCGCCGCCGGCGAGCCGAGGAGGTCGCCGAGCAGTTGGGCCTCACCCACCTGCTCGACCGGGTGGCCACCGCCCTTTCCGGTGGCGAGGCCCGCCGGCTCCACACCGCCTGTGCGCTCGTCCACGCGCCACCACTGCTGTTGCTCGACGAGCCAACCGTCGGCGCCGACGTCGGAACCCGCAACCAGCTCATCGACAGCGTGCGCGCCCTCGCGGCCGAGGGCGCCGCGGTGGTCTACACCACCCACTACCTGCCCGAGGTCGAGGCCCTCGACGCCCGCGTCGTGGTGATCGACGAGGGCCGGGCCCTGGCCGAGGGGACCCAGGCCGAGCTCGTCGACCGCTACTCCGAGGTCGGGCTCGACGTGGAGCTGTCCGGCGACGTCGACCTCACCGCGGTCCCCGAGCTCGAGCGCTTCGGACCCACGCGCACCGGGAGCCGCACCTGGCGGCTGTCGGGCACCACCGACCTCGCCGCGCTGTCGGCCCGACTCGGCTCCCACGCCGACCGCCTGGTCGCCGCGACCGTTGTCCGCCCCGACCTCGCA
>CBDHFJ010000079.1:0-14633 GCA_965262315.1 Acidimicrobiales bacterium | reverse complement strand
GCGGTGCACGCCGAGGCCCACACGCTGCCGTTCGAGCCCGAGTCGTTCGACGTCGTGGTCAGCATCGACGCCTACCAGTACTTCGGGACCGACGACCTGTACCTCGGCTCGCTGTCGTCGTACCTGCGTCCCGCCGGCCGCCTCGGGATCGTGGTGCCGTCGCTGTCCCGGGAGGTCGGTGCGGAGATCCCACCGGAGCTGGCTCCATGGTGGGAATGGGAGTTCTGCTGCTTCCACTCGCCCGCGTGGTGGCGCAGCCACTGGGAGAAGACCGGGCTGGTCACGGTCGACCGCGCCGACTGGCTCGAGGACGGGTGGCGGGACTGGCTGCGATTCACCGAGGCGTCCGCGCCGTTTCTCGAGGGGTGGCGGGCCGAGGCCGCGGTCGGAGAGGCCGCGATGCTCCGCGCCGATCAGGGCGCGCTCCTGGGGTTCACCCGGATGGTGGCCACGCGCACCTGAGGGGCGCCTGTGGCACAGTGGCCAGGTGCGGCACACGACCAGGCGCAAGTGGGACGTGGTGTGGATGATCGGCGCCGCGGCGCTCGTCGGCGGTGCGGGCATCGGTGGTGCCCTCGCCGGTGACACCGAACGCATCGGCAACTACTGGCTCGTGGCAGACGTCAGCGAGACGCCGTCGGAGATCGTCGAGGTGATCGACTACGACTTCGGCCCTCGCTCACGGCGGGGCGTGCTGCGAAACATCCCCGATGTCGACCCCGACACCACGCAGTTCGTCGTCACCTCGCCCGACGCCCCGGCGGACCTCGAGGTGACCCCGGGGTTCAACGAGGCCCGACTCCGGATCGGCAACCCGTCGATCACCATCTCCAACCGCCACCGCTACCGGATCGAGTACGCCATCGACGCGATCGTGACCGGCGATCAGGTCGCGTGGGACGCCGTCGGCACCGACTGGGACGTGCCGATCAACAACGCACACATCCACATCGTCGCCGACCGTGAGCTCGGCGATCTGCGATGCGCCCGTGGCACCACCGGCGACGTCGGTGGGTGCACCCTCGAGGAGGTCGCGCCCGGCCACGTGCGAGTCTCGGTGAGCGGACTCTCGACAGGCCACGGCGTGACCGTGCTGGCCACGCTCGGGGCACCCGTGGCCACTGTCCCCGCGTTCCCCGCTCTGCCCACCGGTCCGGCCGACGACCCGGGCGCCGGCTGGTGGCTTCCAGGTGTCGCGGCCGCCCTCGGCGCGCTGGTGGCGAGCGGTCCGGTCTCGCGCTGGATCCGCTCGATGGGACGGGAGCAGGTGTGGCAGGGCGGCGCTGCCGACGCGGCGTTCGGACCGCCGTCGGGGGAGATCGCCGGCGTCGAGCTGGTGGACCACGCGAAGCTCGCCGAGATGGCCACCATCGAGTTCGAGTCACCGCGCGGCCTGTCCGCAGCCGCCGGTGGCATCATTCACGACGAGGCGGTCAAGCCGAACCATCAGATCGCGTGGCTGATCGAGTGTGCCATCCGCGAAGAGGTCGAGCTCGAGGACGGCGACGACAAGAAGATGACGCTGCGTCGGGGGACGGCCGATCCTCATCCCGCCGTGGCCCACCATCTCGACGACCTGTTCGGCGGCAAGACCGAGATCGAGCTCGGGACGTACGACAAGAACTTCGCCACGGCCTGGAAGTCGGTCGGGACCGAGCTCGACGGCTGGCGCAAGGCCAGCGGACTCTGGGATCCGGCTGGTGCGCAACGCCGCAAGCGCGCCGTTGCCCTGGGGTGGATCGCCGGTCTGGTCGGCATGGGGTTGGCGTTCCTCGGTGGCGTGATCGCCAACCGCGCCGGCGTCCCGTGGCTCGTCATCGTTGCCGCCGGTGGCATCGTCGCCGGGGCCGGATGGGCCGCCGCCATCCGCGCATGGGAGCTGCCCGTTCGCACCCCCGAGGGGTCGGGTCGGTGGCTGCAGATCGAATCGTTCCGACGCTTCATCGAGAACTCCGAGGCGCGTCATGCCGAGGCCGCGGCGCGTATGGGCATCCTCCGGCAGTACACCGCGTGGGCGGTGGCCCTGGGCGAGCTCGACCACTGGCGCAAGACCGTCGAGGCCGCGGCCGCCGAGCCGGGCTCGTCGATCGGCACGACCACGCCGGACTTCCGGTTCGTCGCCATGGCCCCCGCGATCTCGACCGCCACCGCGCAGACGTTCACGGCGCCGTCGAGCAGCGGCGGCGGCGGTGGTGGTGGCGTCGGCGGCGGTGGCGGTGGTGGTGGCGGCGGCTCCTGGTAGGCGAGCCGCCTGGGTCAACGCTGGGCGGCGAGCCGGTTGAGGGTGGGTCGGACGATCAGGTGGAACATGGTCGTGGCCTCGGCTTCCAGCGCCTCGACCGCGTGCTTCCACGGCGCCCACTCGTGCAGCTCCAGCCAGGCGTCCGCCGTCGGATAGCGCGCCACGTACACGTCGTCGACCAGCGGGTGCTCGCTGGTCCCGCCGACGGAGTCGGTCGCGATGCGCCAGCACCTCGAACCACGACCTCACGGCCGATGAATCCCTCGCGGCCGGTGAAGAACTCGTCGACCAGGCCGTGAGTGGTGTCCAAGAAGTCCTCGATGGCCTGCGGATCGTCGAACCGCGAGCACAGGATGTGGACCACGTGATCCAGATCGGTCGTGGGCTCGGCGCTCTTGGCATCGGGCAGGTCCCGAGGGGCGCAGCGGAGATCCATGACATCTCGCGTGAGCGTCAGCGGGGTGCCGGTCGGTCGCCGGAGCATCGACACCGCGCCGAAGCCATCCGCCACTCGGCCCCGTCGGGCGACGACCGGACCCTGCCAGGAGCGCGTCGCCGTCCGGGCTCGCCGGTGGAACGCTGATCGCCGTGGTGTCCCGGTGCAGGCGGACGATCCAGTCCGGCTGCGACCGATCAGGCGCCGCATCGCCCGGTCTGGTCATGGTGTGTTGCCTTGTTCGCCGCCCTTGCGAGGGCTCACCCGGGAGGTGAGTGCGGCAAGGATACTGCCAGTCCGACCGGCATCAGCGGAGTCGGCCGGGAGCGAGGTCGGTGAACGTCAGGCCGGCGGCGAGGAGGTCGGGCGGGAGGGGCTCGCCCAGCACGGCTGCGGTGGTGGCCGACGCGGCGGCGACGCTGGTGTGGATGCCGTAGCCGCCCTGTCCGCCACACCAGACGAAGGTCTCCTCGTCGGGGTCCGGTCCGATGACGATCGAGCCGTCCGGCGAGAAGGTGCGCAGCCCGGCCCACGACGACGAGACGGACCGGATACCGAGCGTGGTGGCCTGATCGATCCCATCGAGGGCTCGCGCCAGGTCGATCTCCTCCGGTCGGGCATCGCAGGGCTCCGAGGGTGTCTCGTCGGCTGGGGAGAACAGGACGCCGCCGGGTTCCGCGCCGAAGTACCACTGCTCGGCAGCATGGGCCACGAAGGCCGGGCCCACCAGCGACGCGTTCATGGGGTCCAGCCGGCCGATGCCGATCGTCCGACGCTTGGGGACGAAGCCCAGCGGTGTCAGCCCGGCCGAACGGGCGACGTCGTCCACCCAGGCGCCGGCCGCGTTCACGACAACGTCGCACTCGATGGGTCCGCCGGTGGTCTCCAGCCGCCAGCCGGTGGCCAGCCGGGTCAGCGCCGTCACGCGGTGAGCGAGATCGATACGCCCGCCATGGCTGCGCAGCTCGCGCCGGAAGGTGTCGACGATCGCCGCCACGTCCATGTCGTACGCGTCGCGGTCCACCCCTCCGGCGACCACCCAGTCGGGGCGGAGTCCGGGGCAGATGGCCCGTGCTGCGTCGGCGTCGATCAGCTCGAGCGTTCCGCCCGCATCGCCCATGCTGCGGGCGGTGTCGGCCAGGTGGGACACGTGGTCCTCGTCGGCGGCGAACATGACCGTCCGCGGCGAGATGAGGTCGACGTCCGCCGCGCCGTGGCCGCGACTGTGGAACCAGTCGAAGCCGGCCCGGGTGAGCCGGCGGATCGGCGGTGGGCCGTACGTCGGGATGTAGAGGGCGGCCGAGCGTCCGCTGGCGTGGTGCGCCGGTGTGGCCTCCATCTCGAGGACCACCACGTCGGTGTGCGCGGCCAGGCGGGCAGCGGCGGACAGGCCGGCGATCCCGGCACCGACCACGGCGACCGAGGGCATCAGCGATGCTCGGCGATGCGGTTGACCTTCGGTACGAGCGCCACGTCCAACACCGTCGTGGTGCGCTGACGCAGTCGCTCGTAGTGCCCGGACCAGGCCGGGTCCCGATCGAGCTGTTCGAGCGACGCCAGGTCGCGGTAGCGCCCCAGGAAGATGTCGTCGAAGAGTGGTTGATCCGTCTCGGCCCCGTCTCGGTCGGTCGGATGCGCGAGCACCTCGAGCCAGGCTTCGCGGCCGATCGTGTACCGAGCGGCCACGCCACGCGTCGCCTCGAGGAACTCCTCGATCGCCTCCGGGTCCTGACCGCCACCGCACCACATGTGGACGATGTGGTCGAGCGCCCACGTGGGGTGCGCGGTGAGCGAGCTCGGCAACGGTGTCGGGGCCACCCGAAGGTCGACACGGTCGTTGGTCAGCATCAGCGGCCGCGTGAGATCGGCGTCTCGAATGGTGACGGTCCGCCAGCCCTGGTTCGATCCGTCGCGCCGCTCGACGACCTCGCCGTGGAAGACGACGTCGGGATCGGACCACTCGTCCGCGCCGAAGTCAGCCGAGGTGCTGAGTTCCATGACCCAGCAGCGCTCGTCGTCATGCGTGGGATCGTGACCGGAGACGGACACGACGCGACGCTACCAGTCTGTGCCCGGGAGGGCTGTTCCATGTCCGGGCGGTCCGGCGTGGTGGGGGCACGCCAGTAGGCTGCGGTCCGTGAGTGCGGGCAGGCGGTCGCGGCCGTGGTTGACGATGATGGCAGCGGCGTTCGGGTTGGCGCTGCTGGTGAGTGCATGCAGCGGTGACGACGGCGCCGCCGACTCCGACTCGCCCGATGCGGCCGATGACGCGGGTGGCGATGCCGGCACGGACGGGTCTGGCGACGGTGGCGTCGAGGCAGGCGACGGCGCTGCCGCGACCGTGCTGGTCGACGACGTCGCCGCCGACGGCGCCGCACTGCTGCCCTGTGTCGGCGTCGCCGGGCAGGGCACGGTCGACGTGGCCTACCTCCAGGTCGCCGACCCGGCCCGGGTGGGACCGCTCGCCGATGCCTTCCGCGGCGCGCTGGCCGACTACAACGCTCGGTGCGGCGGGGTCGCGGGCGGTCAGCTGCGCGTGTCGGTCGGCTACGCCGATGGCGCCGATGGTTGCTCCGGGGCGATCCTGGACGCGTTGGTCGTGGTGACCGATGCCGCGGACAGCGCCACCGTCGAGTGCCTCTCCGGTGCCGGGCGGGTGGTCTGGCACGAGGACGGTGCCAGTCCCGATTCCGCGGCCGGACCGGTCGTGGGTACCGAGGCGCCACCCGGCGAGCGGGCCGCGGCCTCGATCACCGCTGCGGTGACCGAAGGTGTGATCGGAGAACGCCCGGTGGTCGTCGTGCACGACGGTTCGGGTCGGGCCCTCGAGGCGGTTGACAGCGGCGTGCTCCCCGCGCTCCAGGCCGTGGGCATCGAACCGCTCGATTCCCTGGTCGCACCCTGTGGTGGCGACTCGCTCGGCCGTGACCTGAGCGCCGTGTTCGTCGTTACGGTCCTTCCGGCGGCGTGCCTTGCCGACCTCACGACCGAGGTCGGGCCCGATGTCCGCTGGCTCGTCCTCGAGGACCGGCTCTCGCTCGCTCCCGACCCCGAGCTGACGTTCGATCCCGACGCCTTCGACACGGCCCTGGCGTACGAGTTCACGTCGACACCCGTCCTCGGTCTGACGAGGGATCGGTCGCCCGTCGCGCGCGACCGCGCCTGCGTGGCGTGGCTGGACGGGTTCACGGGCAACGAGACGGTCCACCCGAGTGCGGCCTTCTCGGCCCACGCCCGTCTCTGCGCCACGGTCGCTGGCCTCGTGGCCGCACTGCACGACGCGGGCGAGCAGCCCGACGCCCAAGCCGTCGCGGCCTCCGTGGCCGACGTGGACGGGGTCGTCCTGCCCCAGGGGCAGCCGCAGGCCTCGAACGGCCAGCCGTGGTTGGCACCGCGCCAGGTGATGACCCTCGAGTGGAACGCCGACTGCGCGTGCTGGACCCATGTCGGCGGCCCCCGGTCCGTTGCCGGTGCCGGCTGATCAGTTCCACATCTGACGCGGTGTCAGATACTCTTCCTGCCGCACCAGGGGGCCAGAGGGGGAGGTGAGGGTGGCCGACGAGGTCGAGGCATCGGAGGACGTCGCGAACGCGGCGGCACTGTCGGCCACCGTCCTCGAGGAGGAAGCCGCCCGCCAGGCCGCGCAGGCCGAAGCGCGGCGTGACGTCATCTTCGCCGACGACCTGCTGCCCGGCGTGGGCTCCGAGGAGCTCGAGCTCAAAGAGGGCCTCCGGAAGGGCGGGTTCTTCACGTTCGTCCTGCTGACGGCACTGGCGTCCCTCGACGAACTCGAGGCCGCAGCCATCAACGTCCTCGGTCCCGACATCGCGGAGACCTTCGGGGTCTCCGACGGCACGATCACGTTCATCTCGGTGGCCTCGGTCGCGTTCTTCGTGCTGGGCGCAGGGCCGCTGGGCTGGCTCGCCGACCGGACCCGACGCGGCCCCATCGTGGGCGTCGCCAGCCTGACGTTCTCGATGTTCTCGATCCTCACCGGGGCCGCGGTGAACGCCTTCATGCTGTTCTGGATGCGCTTCGGTGCGGGCATCTCCAAGGCCAACACCATCACGGTGCACTCGACGCTGTTGGCCGACACCTACCCGATCGGTGTGCGCGGCCGGATGTATGCCGCCAACACGGGATTGGCGCGCACCTGCGGTGCGCTCAGCCCCATCCTCGTCGGCGCCATCGCGGCCGTCGCCGGCGGCGACGACGGTTGGCGCTGGTCGTACTTCCTGCTCTCGATCCCCGTTGCGGTGCTCGCATTCTTCGCCTTCCGCATCCCCGAGCCCGAGCGGGGTCGGTGGGAGAAGGACGAGGTGCTCGGCGAGGGTCTCGAGAACACCGACGAGATCCCGATCTCCGTCGAGGCCGCCTTCGCTCGGATCTGGCGAATCGACACCATCCGCTACATGACGATCGCGCTGGCGGCGATGGGCTTCGCGCTGTTCCCGGCCCAGGCGATCCAGAGCTTCTTCCTCGACGAGGAGTTCGGCCTCGACGCCCTCGAGCGCGGGTTCGCGCTCGCGCCGACCGGTATCGGGCTCCTGATCGTGTTGCCCTTCATCGGCAAGCGTTTCGACGCCACGTTCCGCCGGGCGCCGGACCGGGCGTTGCGGATCATGGGCTCGCTACTGCTCCCCCTGGCCGCGCTGGTGCCCATCCAGTACTTCATGCCCAACGTCGTGCTGTTCGTGATCTTCGGCACGATCAACGGCACGTTGCTGGGCGCCGCCTTCTCGATGATCGGGCCGTCGATCCAGGCCGTGGTGCCCTACCGGCTGCGAGGGATGGGCACCGCCATCATCACGTTCTTCATGTTCGCCGTCGGCGGCGTGGGCGGCGGCTTCTTGTCCGCGTTCCTCCAGAACGAGCTCGGCGAGCGGCCGGCGATCATCTTCCTGACCCTGATCTCGATGCCCATCGGTGGCTGGTTCATCATCCGGGGTGCCGGCCGGATGCGGCGCGACCTCTCATTGGTCGTGGCCGAGCTCCAGGAGGAGCAGGCCGAACAACGACGTCGGTCGGCCGACCCCGACTCGATCCCGGCGCTCCAGGTCAACGACATCGACTTCAGCTACGGCCGGGTGCAGGTGCTGTTCGACCTGGCGTTCGAGGTGAAGCAGGGCGAGACCCTGGCGCTGCTCGGCACGAACGGCGCCGGCAAGTCGACCATCCTCCGGGTCATCACCGGACTCAACACCCCCGAGCGCGGGGTCGTCCGCATGCACGGCCGCACCATCACCTTCGCCACGCCCGAGCAGCGGGCGGCCATGGGCATCCAGATGCTGCCGGGTGGCAAGGGGGTGTTCTCGGATCTGAGCATTCGGGACAACCTGGTGATCGGCGCGTACCAGTACCGCTCGGACCCCGATGACGTGCGGCGCCGGATCGAGCGCGTCTACGAGCTCTTCCCGACGCTCTCCGAGCGCGAGGACACACGCGCCGGTGACCTGTCGGGCGGCCAGCAGCAGATGCTGGCGCTCGCTCGAGTGATGCTCCACGAGCCGGAGATCCTGGTCATCGACGAGCTGTCGCTCGGGTTGGCGCCCGCGGTCGTGCAGGACCTGCTGGCCACCATCGACCGCCTCAAGGAGGCGGGCCAGACCATGATCATCGTCGAGCAGTCGCTGAACGTGGCGCTCGCGGTGGCGGACCGGGCGGTGTTCCTCGAGAAGGGCGAGGTCCGGTTCGAGGGCGACGCACAGGAGCTCGCCGAGCGCGACGATCTGGCGCGCGCCGTCTTCCTCGGCACCGAGGGCGGCTGATGCTCGGCATCTGGATCACGCCTCAGCTGTTGTTCAACGGCGTCGTCCAGGGGCTGGTCTACGGGCTGGTGGCGATGGGCATCGTGCTCATCTATCGGTCCACCCGAGTGATCAACTTCGCGGTGGGCAACATGGGCCTGATCGGAAGCGTGACGTTCGCGCTGATGGTCATCAACCACGACTTCCCGTTCTGGGTGGCCTTCGCGCTCGCGATCTTGATCGGGGCGGTCGTCGGTGCCTTTCTGGAGCTCACCGTGGTGCGGCGCTTGTTCGCCGCGCCCCGGGTCATTCTCGTGGTGGCCACGGTGGGCATCGCCCAGCTGGCCCAGGCGGTGATCCGGGCCCTGCCCGAGATCGACGCGGAGGGCGAGCGCTACCCCGTCGCGGTCGGCACCGAGTGGGAAGGCGTCCTCAGCTCGGTCAGCCTGTCTCAGAACCAGGTGGCGGTCGTGGGCGCCGTGCCGTTGGCGATCGCGGTCATCGGTGTCCTGCTGACCGACACCCGGCGGGGCACCGAGTTGGTCGCGGGCCTGACGCGCACCCGGGTGTGGACGGCGGTGACGGGTGGTGTCGCCGTCGTCGCCACGCCGTTGCTGTTCGCGTTCTCCGACGCCGAGACCACCCGTGGTGGCGGGATCGACATCGCCGGTACCGATCTGTCGGTGCTGGTCGTGGTCCCGCTCATCGCGGCCGGCCTGGGGTTGCTGCTCAATCGCACCACGTTCGGCAAGGCGGTGGCCGCGTCGGCCAACAACCCCGATCTCGCCCGTCTCTCCGGGGTGAACCCCAAGATCGTGTCCACCTTCGTGTGGACGGTGGCGGGGGTGCTGTCCACGCTCTCCATCATCCTGTTGTCGGGTGGCACCAGCGTGGCCGGGCTCGAGAACCTCGGACCCATCACGCTCAGTCGAGCGATGGTCGCTGCGGTGTTGGCCGGCATGGCGTCGTTCCCGCGAGCGGTGCTCGCCGGCGTCTACATCGGTGTCGCCGAGGCCGTCCTACGGTTCAACTTCTTCAACGATCCGGGCCTGATCGACTTCGTCATCTTCCTGTTCGTGGTGGTCGCGGTCCTCTTCCAGAGCCGAGGAGCGAGCGACGATGGTGTCTTCGCCTTCGTGCCGAAGGTTCGACCCGTCCCCGACGAGCTCCGCGAGCTCTGGTGGGTCCGGAACCTCTCCCGCATCGTGATCGGAGCCGGTCTGGCGTTTGCGATCGCCGTTCCCGCGACCCACCAGTGGCTGCCCCTGATCGACATCCCGGCGTCGCGCCAACTGCTGTACACGAGCATCGTGTGCTTCGCGATCTGTGCGGCGTCGCTGACCGTGATCACGGGCTGGTCCGGCCAGCTCTCCCTGTCGCAGATGACGTTCGCCGGTCTGGGCGCCCTGAGTGCATCGGCCTTCGACCGGGGTCTGCAGATGGACGTGTGGTTCGTCGACTTCGAGGCGCCCGAGGTGCCGTGGCTGGTGGCGATCCTGCTCGGCGCGCTGATGGCTGCAGCGATCGCCGCGGTGGTCGGCGCCGGCGCGCTCCGGGTGAAGGGCCTGTTGCTGGCCGTCGCCACCTTCGTCTTCGCGCTCGGCGCGCAGTCGTATCTGTATCGGCGACCCTTCTTCAGCGGAGACGCGACCTCGAGAGTGCCCTTCGAGCGCGGTGATCTCTTCGGCATGTCGCTGGCGACCGAGCGGCGGTACTACTTCGTCTGTCTGACGGCGCTGGTTCTGGTCATCGTGATCCTGACCCGCCTGCGTCGCAGTGGGGTGGGACGCTCGACGATCGCCGTGCGCGACAACCCGGACACCGCGTCCGCGTACACGGTCAGCCCCACTCGCATGAAGGTGTCGGCCTTCGCGCTCGCCGGCGGCATCGCGGGCCTGGGCGGCGGCCTCCTTGCCGGGCTGGTGCAGAACGTCCCCTACACCGAGCGATTCTTCCTGGTCGGCGACTCGCTCCAGTTGGTCGGCATGGTGGTGATCGGTGGCGTGGGGTCGGTCATCGGCCCCGTCCTCGGTGCGCTGTGGGTGATCGGTCTGCCCGCCTTCTTCCCCGACAACGACGTGGTGCCGCTGTTCGGTTCCAGCATCGGTCTGTTGATCATCGTGATGTACTTCCCGGGTGGCCTGGTGCAGATCGGCTACTCGGCTCGGACGGCGCTGCTCGACTGGTATGCGGCCCGTCGAGGGATCGAGCCCGCGACCGTGAGCACGACCACGGCACCGCCGGTGCTCAGTCGTTCCGGTGGCGCTCCGGCACCCGAGGTGGTGCTGGCCACCGAGGGCGTGTCGGTCCGATTCGGTGGCAACGTCGCCCTCGCTGACATGTCGCTCGACGTGCGATCGAACGAGATCGTGGGCCTCATCGGCACCAACGGGGCCGGCAAGTCGACCTTCATGAACGCCATCGGGGGGTACGTGCCGAGCACGGGACACGTGCGGCTCATGGGGAGGGAGATCTCGGGCGCGAGCGCCGCCTCGCGGGCCCGCCAGGGGCTCGGCCGGACGTTCCAGGCCGCCACCCTGTTCCCCGAGCTGACCGTGCGTGAGACCGTGCAGGTCGCGCTCGAGGCCCGGGGGCGCACGCCCTTCGTGGCGACGGCCCTGTTCCTGCCGCCGTCCGGTTCGATCGAGCGTCGTCGGCGCGCCGAGGCCGACGAGCTGATCTCGTTCCTGGGGCTGGGGCGCTACGCCGACAGCTTCATCTCCGACCTGTCCACGGGCACCCGGCGGATCGTCGAGCTCGCCGGACTGCTCGCGCTCGACGCGCACGTGCTGTGTCTCGACGAACCCACGGCCGGGGTCGCCCAGCGCGAGACCGAGGCGTTCGGGCCCCTGCTCGTCAGTATCAACAAAGAGCTCGGGAGCTCGATGCTGATCATCGAGCACGACATGCCGCTGATCATGAGCATGAGCGATCGGGTGTACTGCCTCGAGGCCGGCACCGTCATCGCCGAAGGCCTCCCCGACGACGTTCGCCACGACCCCGCGGTGGTTGCCAGCTACCTGGGGACCGACGATCGCGCGATCGCCCGCAGCGACGCCTGAGGGAACCGGGGAAGTCACACGTCCCCCAAAATCTGACGCGGTGTCAGATTCGTTCCGCGGTGCTAATCTGCGCGCCGAATCCTGGACCGGAGGGGGACCATGAATCTGCGACGACTGATCGCACTGCTCTTCGTCTTCGCGTTGATCGCGGCGGCCTGTGGCGGCGACGACGACGCCGAATCGACCGATGACGACGGCGTGTCGGCCGAGGAGCCGGCAGAAGAACCCGCTGAGGAACCCAGCGAGGAACCGGCTGACGAGGAGCCGGCCGACGAGGAACCGGCACGGAGGAGCCGGCCGACGAGGAACCGGCCGACGAGGAACCGGCCGACGAGCCCATGGAGCTCACCGCCAGCTTCCGGGGCGTCACCGAGGACACCATCACCGTCGGCGTCGCGATGCTCGACTTCGACCTGCTGAAGGAGCTCCAGCTCTCGCCGCAGGGCTGGGGTGACCAGGAGCTGGTCTGGCAGACGCTGATCGACAAGGTCAACGCCGACGGCGGCATCAACGGTCGCATGATCGAGCCCATCTATCGCTTCTACAGTCCGCTCGGCACCACCGAGGCCGAGGCGGCGTGTCTCGAGCTCACCGAGGACAACGAGACCTTCGCCGTGCTCGCGGGCTTCGTGGGGCCGGCCGAGCCGGCCAACACCTGTGTCACCGGCCGGGGCAACACCATCGTGGTCGGCGGCCGCCAGAGCCCCGAGCGCCTGGCCGAGTCCACCGCCCCGTGGTTCGAGACCGCCACCAACCGGTCGCGCCGCCTCGAGATCTTCATGAGCCTGGTCGAGCAGGAGGGGCTGCTCGAGGGTCGCAGCATCGCCCTGGTCGGCGGCATCCAGGCCGAGGAGGAGTTCAACCAGGCCAAGGACCTGCTCGACGAGCTGGGCGTCGACGTCGCCGTGGACGTCCTGGTCGAGGCTCCCGACGGCGACATCCCCGCCATCGACGCGGTGTGGGAGGCCTTGGCCGAGCGGGTGGACGTCTCCGGGGCCGACACCGCCCTGATCATCACCACCGTCAGCGGCAACATCCGCGGGATCCGCAACAACGGTCTGGACATCGACATCTGGACGGTCGACAACGACTCGCTGGCCAACCTCGGTGAGTCCGTCGAGCCGGAGTGGGCCGAGGGCGTGCTCACCGTCCAGCCGCTCAGCGACCAGGAGGCCTGGGACGACGAGACGGTTGCCGAGTGCCGGTCGACGTTCGAGACCGCCAACCCCGACGTCGAGATCGTCGAGCCGGACGACACGGTCGAGGGCGACGAGCGCTGGTACACGGCGATCATGGCGTACTGCCGCTACCTCGAGCTGTTCCGCCTCATCGCCACCGAGGCCGGCCCCGATCTCAATCACGACACCTTCCGCGAAGCGGCGTTTCGTCTCGGCGACTTCCCGCTCGCCGCGCAGCCGTTCAACTCGCTGACCCCGGAGAAGCTCGACGCCAACGACTCGGCCCGACTGGGCGTCTACGACTCGACGCTCGGCGACCGCGGTCGCATCGTGGGGCTGACCGAGCTGGCCGACACCACGCCCTGATGGACGTCTCCGACGCCGTTCACCACCGGAAGTCCGTCCGGGCCTTCCTGGACACACCGGTTCCCGACGACACGGTCCGGGCGCTGCTCACCGCAGCGGCTCGGGCCCCGTCGGGCGGCAACGTCCAGCCCTGGCGGATGTACGTGGTGAACGGCGATCGGATGGTCGACTTCCTGGCCTTCATGGAGGGCCGGGACTTCGACACCCCCGAGTACGAGGTGTACCCGGCCAACCTGTGGGAGCCCTATCGGACGAACCGCTTCGCGTTGGGCGAGGCGATGTACGCCACGATGGACATCCCGCGCGAGGACAAGGCCGCCCGGCTGGCACACCTGGCGCGCAACTACCGGTTCTTCGGAGCCCCGTGCGGGTTGTTCTGCTTCGTCGACCGAGGCATGGGCCCGCCCCAGTGGTCCGACCTCGGCATGTTCCTGCAGACGTTCATGTTGCTGGCCGTCGAGGCCGGCCTCGAGACCTGCGCCCAGGAGGCCTGGTCGAGCTTCGGCGCGTCGGTGCAGGAGTTCGTCGGCGCACCGGAGAACGAGATGCTGTTCTGCGGCATCGCCGTCGGCCACGCCGACTGGGATTCGCCGGTCAACAGCCTGGAATCCGAGCGCATGCCCCTCGACGACTGGGCCACCTGGGCCTAGGTGTCGCCCGGGACCTCAGGTGCGACCCGCCGAGCGGGCCTCGCGTGGTTCCAACGGTGCCGGCTTGCCGAGCAGGTAGCCCTGGTAGAGATCGAAGCTCATCCCTTTGAGTGCTGACAGCTCGGCGGGAGTCTCGATCCCCTCCGCGAGCGTGGTGATCCCGAGCTCGTGGCAGGTCCCGACCATGGACTCGACCAGATGCGCGCGCGACGGGTCCGAGTCGATGTCCTGGATCAGCTCGAGGTCGAACTTCACGATCTCGGGGCGAAGCATCGCCACGCTGGTCAGCCCTGCGTAGCCGGCACCGAGGTCATCGACCGCGATGCGGTAGCCCTGCCCACGGAGGGCTTCGATCGTCGGGTCGATGTCACCGAGGGAGCCCAAGTGGGCCCGTTCGGTGATCTCGATGACGACCCGCGTGCTGTGGTCCCCCAGGGGGTCGTCGTCGACGAAGGCCGCGGGCTGAGCCAGCGACTCCGGGAGCACGTTGATGAAGACGAGCCCCTCCAGCAGGCCACGTTCGAGGTGGGCCGCCACCAGGGCACGCACACGACGATCGACGTCCACATGTCGAGCTTGCAGCGATGCGGCCTCGATGACGGCGACGGGGTTCGGGAGCGCCTCGGACTGCGGCCGCATGAGTGCCTCGTGGGCAGCGAGGGCCCCGTCGCGGTCGAGGATCGGCTGATACCAGACCTCGGCCCCGGCGAGCGCGTCGTCGAGGTTCGCTCGCGCGGTCGACAGCTGGGTGGCGGTGGGTCCGGCGGCCTCACGCTGCGCCTTGGCGTCGAGCGCGGCCTCGATCGCTTCCACGAGGTCGGCGCCGCTGCACGGTTTGGTGAGGAACGCCACCACCTTCGACTCGTTGATCGCCGACATCGTCGCTTCGAGGGATGCATGGCCGGTCAGCACGATTCGTTCGGTGTCGGGGAAACGGTCCCGGGTCAGCTTC
>CBDHFJ010000078.1:0-8751 GCA_965262315.1 Acidimicrobiales bacterium | reverse complement strand
CAGTGCGTCCTCGTAGAACAGCTCGATGCCGCTCTTGCCGATCTCGTCGTTGGCCAGGTAGCCGTCGCCCTCGAGGCGCTCGGCCTCCTCCTCGTTGAGCGCTCCGACGTAGCCCAGGATGTGTGCCGCCAGGTTGCCGTACGGATAGGTCCGCACCAGCACCACCTGGGAGTTGACGCCGGGGAACTCGTGGGAGCGCTCGGCGAGGTAGAGCTGCAGCTCTTCGGACACGTCGCGCACCACCGGCACTTCCGCGAACGGCCCGAAGCGGTCCGACGCGAAGGCGGCGTCGATCTCGCGAACCTTGGTCAGCTTGCCCGTCTGGGAGATCTCCTGCGCGAGCCGCAGGAACATGTCCTGGAGCTCGTCCTCGGGGATGCTCTTGGCCACCGTCTCGCGATCGATGGTGATCACGATGGAGGGACGGTTGTCCACCAGCACCCGGCCGCTCGCGTCGAGGATCCGGCCCCGGGGCGCCAGCTCCTCGATGACCCGTTCGGTGTTGCCCTCGGCGAGCTGCACGAACTCCTGCTCGCTCATGATCTGGAGGAACCACACGCGCGCGAACAACGCGGCGAACAGCGCGAGCGCGACGCCGCCGAGCAGGCTCATGCGCAGGCGGCCGGCGCGGGTGTCGACCACCATCAGCACGCCCCCTGGGCCGGACGGAGAGATGCCATGACGCCCTTCATTCCACCATCTCGAAGCGCATTGGTGTGGGCGCGCCGCGACCGCCGACCCCGAACGCCCATCGCATGCCGGCGTGGATGGGTGGCATGAGGAGCCCCGTGTAGATCGTGGCGATGATCACGAGCTTCGCATAGGTGTCGGTGTAGAGGTCCTGGCCCAACAGCTCGCCCAGCACGATGAACAGTGTGATGCCGATCGGCAGCGCCACGAACGACACGGCTCGGCGGATGGGGGTCTCGCCCGCCTCGGCGATTCCGGCGGAGATGACCCCGACGGCGAAGGCGACGAGCATGTAGGACAACGCCGACAGCGCCAACGGGGTGGGCAGGTAGAGGTCGTACAACATGCCGGCACAGAATCCGACCGTGGCGCCGCGTTCGGGCCGGCGTTCCAGCCGCCGGCGATTGCCGCTCCCAGCAGCAGTTCTGGCATGACCCCGAAGAAGCGGAGGTCGCTGAACAGTTCGACCTGGAACACCAGGACGATGACCAGGATGACGGCCGTCTTGATCGTGCTCGCGATCATCCGCCGCCCTCGCCGGTCTCGGTCGCCTGGGCGCCATCGTCGGTGGTGGGCTCGGCGTCGTCGGGGTGGGCTCCGTCTCCTCGGTGGGCGCTTCGGGGTCGAACAGCACGACGGTGACGAAGCGCAGGCGCGTCAACGAGGACGATGGCTCGATGAACAGTCGCTTCTCGAGCGTGCCCTGGTCGATCTCGACCTCGGCCACGGTGCCCACGGCCAGACCGAAGGGATAGAGGCTCCCCGGACTGCCGGAGGTGACCACGAAGTCACCGATCTCGGCTTCCTCGTCGACGCGCACGCTGCCGTTGCCGACGCGGAGCCGTTGGTTGTCGCCCCGGCCGGTCATGAGACCGACGGTCTCGGTGCCCAGCACCTGGATGGCGACCGACACGGTGGGGTCGGTGATGAGGCGGACGCGCGCGTTCTGCGCGCCGGTGTCCTCGACACGTCCCACCAGGCCGCCGGCGGTGACCACGGGCATCCCGTCACGGATGCCGTCGAAGGACCCCTGGTTGATCTCGACGACGAACTCGTCGAAGTTGGAGATCGACCCGGCCACCACCTCGGCGACCACGGTGTCGTAGTCGTCGGAGACGGGGAGGTCGAGCTCACGCTTGAGGTCCTCGAGCTCCTCGGCGGCACCCGTGTCGGCGATGCGGTCGGCCGTCAGGACCTCGACCTCCTCGCGGAGGCGCTCCAGCTCGCTCTCCAGCTCGTCGTTCTCGCCGATGGCGGTCCACGCGTCGCCGATGGGGCTGAACGCTCGATCACCGAGGCTGCGGAACGGACTCACGACCGCGGCGATCCCGTCCTTGAGGCGTTCGACGGGCGCGAAGTCGCGCGCGTCCAACGTGAGGAGAGTCACCGACGTCAGGAACAGCACGAAGAGCGGGAACCTGGACCGACCGGTGCGACGGGGTGCGGCCATGATGATCAGGTGCGGGGCGGGGACGCCCCGGCACTACTCCATGTGGGTCGAGAGCAGCACGCCCTTGAGCGCGTCGAGCTCCTCGAGCGCCTGGCCCGAGCCGAGCGCGACGGCATACAGCGGGTCGGCTGCGATGCGGATCGGCATGCCGGTCTCGTTCGCGAGACGCTCGGGAAGACCGGTGAGCAGCGCGCCGCCGCCGGCGAGCATGATGCCCTGCTCCATGATGTCCGCGGCGAGTTCGGGTGGGGTCGTGTCCAGCGTGGACTTGACCGCGTCGACGATGGCTGCCACGGGCTCGGCCAAGGCCTCGCGCACCTCGGAGGTCGAGGTCACGATGGTCTTGGGGAGACCCGACACGAGGTCGCGGCCGCGGATCTCCGCGTAGTGCTCCTCGGTCTCGGAAGCGGACCCGAGCGTGATCTTGACCTCTTCCGCGGTTCGTTCACCGAGGGCGAGGTTGTACTCCTTCTTGATGTGCTGGAGGATCGCGTTGTCCAGCTCGTCGCCGCCCACGCGGACGGACTTCGAAGCCACGACGCCACCGAGCGAGATCACGGCGACCTCGGTGGTTCCGCCGCCGATGTCGACGATCATGTTGCCGGTGGGGTCCTGGACGGGCAGACCGGCACCGATCGCCGCGGCCATGGGCTCCTCGATGATGTAGGCGGGCTTGCGAGCGCCGGCGAACTCCGCGGCTTCCTGCACGGCGCGCTGTTCGACGCCGGTGATCCCCGACGGCACACAGATGACCATGGTGGGCTTGGCGAGCCGGCTCTGGTGCACCTTCTCGATGAAGTAGCGCAGCATCTTCTCGCAGATGTCGAAGTCGGCGATCACGCCGTCGCGGAGCGGCCGGATGGCCTGGATGTGGCTGGGCGTGCGGCCGATCATCCGCTTGGCTTCGACACCGACGGCGAGCGGCCGGCCGTCGAGGGTGTTGATGGCGACGACCGATGGCTCGTTCAACACGATGCCCTCGCCTCGCACGTACACCAGCGTGTTGGCGGTCCCGAGGTCGACGGCCATGTCACGGCCCATCGCGCCCAGGATGCTGCCCAAGAATCTGCTCACGTCAGCGCCCCTACTCGTCGCATCGGTTGCCGCAGCCTACGACACGCCGTTGACAAGCAACAAAAGCGCCGGTGGCCACCTACTCCGACGACGAGTCTACGCGCGCGTCATGCGTTCGCAATGTTCATGCCGCGGGACATGGTTCTCATGGTGCAGGTGAGCAACATGAGGCTCACGCGCCCCACGAGACTCACCCTGCGTGGCCGAAAGTCGCGGCGCGAGGCGGTCGAACGCACTGCCCGGCGCGCGGGCGGCCGCCCCGGTCCGGCGCGTGCTCGCCGCGCCGCGACCCGAGGGGCGCACGGACGACGCCCGGACGCGGCGGTCGTGGCTAGAAGAAGATGCCGATCTCGCGGGCCGCCGACTCGGCGGAGTCGGAGCCGTGCACGAGGTTCTCGGTGAACTGCGCGGAGAGGTCGCCACGGATGGTGCCGGGCTCGGCCTCGGCGCTGTTGGTCGCGCCCATCATCTTGCGGACGATGGCCCAGGTGTCGTCGGGGCCCTCGACGATCATGGCAACAGCCGGGGATCGTCCGATGAACTCGACCAGGTCCGGATAGAAGGGCTTGCCGACGTGCTCGGCGTAGTGCTGGGACGCCAGTGCTTCGTCGATGGTCAGCATGCGCATCGCCGCGATCTTGAGGCCCTTGGCCTCGAACCGGGAGATGATCTGGCCCACGAGGCCGCGCTCGACGGCGTCGGGCTTGCAGAGAACGAGAGTCTGGTTGCTCATGCGCGGAAGGTGTACGGCCCTCTGTGCCGGACCCATTGGTCTCCTCCGCCGGATCTCGGGGGAGCCGACCCGTCGCTGCTGGAGGCGGTCGTTGCCGCGGTCTCGACGTGGCGAACCGCCCAACGACCGGTGGGTCAGGCCGGGTCCTGCAACGCGAGCCAGGCGTCGCGGAGGTTGCCGACGACATAGAGCGACCCAGCGCCGAAGATGACGTCCTCCTGGTCGGCGACGGCCAGAGCGCGAGACATCGCGTCGGCGGGGTCCGGGACGACCTCGACCTCGTAGCCCTCGTCCTCGGCGACCTCGCCGAGCGCCTGCGCGGTCATGGCGCGGGGCGTGTCGGCCTGGGTGGCGATGACGAGGTCGGCGTCGCCCGCCCCGAGCGACTCGAGCATCCAGCCGGCGTCCTTCTCCCCCATCATGCCGGTGACCAGGATGCGTCGTCCGCCGACCGAGAACCCCGACTCCAGGGTGTCGACGGCCGCTTCGGCGCCGTCGGGGTTGTGTGCCCCGTCGAGGACGATCAGCGGCTCGTGCTGGAGCACCTCGAATCGGCCCGGGAGCACCAGCGAGCCGAAACCCTCGGCCAGGACATCGTCGGGCAGTGGGGTGCCGATGAACGCCTCGGCGGCAGCGAGGGCGATCGCCGCGTTGTCGCCCTGGTGCGCGCCGTGCAACGAGACGAACACGTCCTCGTACAGGCCGGCGGGTGAGCGCAGGCTGACCAGGCGACCGCCCACGGCCAGCTGGTTGTCGACGCAGTCGAAGTCGGCGTAGCGGCGCAGGATCTGGGTCGGATGCTCGGCGATGAAGATGTCCTCGAGCTCCTCGTCGGTCTCACCCAGACACAGGATGGACGAAGGCTTGATCACGCCGGCCTTCTCCCAGGCGATGTCGCGTCGCCAGCCTTCGCGGCCATCGGTGTGGTCGAACCCCACGTTGGTGACGACCGAGACGACCGGTGCCACCACGCTCGTGGCGTCGAAGCGGCCGAGCATGCCGACCTCGATCACCGCCACGTCGACCGCCTGGTCGGCGAACCACCGGTAGGCCGCCGCGGTGACCAGCTCGAACCAGGCAGGCTGGAAGTCGAGCGTCGACACCACGGTCCGGAGATCGGTCAGCACACCGGCCAGCTCGTCCTCGGCAATGGGCTCGCCGTTGAGTTGGAACCGCTCGGTGATCGAGCTCACGTGCGGTGATCCGTAGAGCCCGACGGTCAGCCCCATGGCGGACAGCAGGCCGCTGATCATCGCCGAGCTCGAGCCCTTGCCGTTGGTGCCGGTCACCTGGATCACCGGCACGTCGAGCTGGGGCTCGCCGAGCGCGGTCATCAGCCGGCGCATGTCGTCCAAGGCTGCGTCGTCGACCCTGTCGAGGGTCACGCCGCGGTTGATGTGACGGTCCAGCCACGCCAGGGCCTCCGTCAGATGCATCTGGTCTCCTCGATGGGCGCGCGCGGGCGCCCGGGCTCAGGAGGCGGCGCGGCCGCTCTCGCCCCGAAGGACGAGTCGGGGCTCGGACCGCTCGCGGACCACCGCTTCATCGACCACGCAGCGGGTGACGTCGTCGCGGCTCGGCAGGTCGTACATCACCTCGAGGAGGACTTCCTCGAGGATGGAGCGCAGGCCGCGAGCACCGGTCTGTCGAGCCAGCGCGAGCTCGGCGATGGCGGCCAGCGCTTCCTCGGTGAACTCCAGGTCGACGTCCTCGAAGCCGAAGTACTTGCGGTACTGCTTCACCAGCGCGTTGCGCGGCTCGGTGAGGATCTGGACCAGCGCGTCCTTCTCGAGGTTGCCGACGGCGCCCACGACGGGCAGGCGGCCGATGAACTCGGGGATGAGCCCGAACTGCATCAGGTCCTCGGGCTGGACCTGTGCGTACAACACCCCGAGGTCCTTCTCGTTGCGTCGGCGGATGTCCGCGCCGAACCCGATGCCCTTGGCGCCGACACGATTCTCGATGATCTCGTCGATGCCGGCGAAGGCGCCACCGCAGATGAACAACACGTTGGTGGTGTCGATCTGGATGAACTCCTGATGCGGGTGCTTGCGGCCGCCCTGCGGCGGCACCGTTGGCCGACCGTGCCCTCGAGGATCTTCAGCAGCGCCTGCTGCACACCCTCGCCCGACACGTCACGGGTGATCGACGGGTTCTCCGCCTTGCGGGCCACCTTGTCGATCTCGTCGATGTAGACGATGCCCTGCTCGGCCTTCTTGACGTCGTAGTCCGCGGCCTGGATCAGCTTGAGGAGGATGTTCTCGACGTCCTCGCCGACATAGCCCGCCTCGGTCAGCGCGGTGGCGTCGGCGATGGCGAACGGGACGTTGAGCATCCTGGCCAACGTCTGGGCCATGTAGGTCTTGCCGCAACCGGTGGGCCCGATCAGGAGGATGTTGGACTTGGCCAGCTCGACGTTGTCGTCGCTGGCGTCGCCCACCTGGACGCGCTTGTAGTGGTTGTAGACCGCGACCGCGAGGATGCGTTTCGCGCGTTCCTGCCCGACGATGTACTCGTTGAGGAAGTCGTGGATCTCGACGGGCTTGGGCAGCTCGTCGAGCCCGACCTCGGCCGGCTCGGCCAGTTCCTCTTCGATGATCTCGTTGCAGAGATCGATGCATTCGTCACAGATGTAGACGCCGGGACCGGCGATCAGTTTCTTGACCTGCTTCTGCGACTTCCCGCAGAACGAGCACTTGAGGAGCTCGCCCCCCTCGCCGAACTTGGCCACGCTCCAATGCCTCCGTGAGTGTCAGCTGACGGCCGTGATCGGCCCGCTGTTGTCGACCTCGCCGCGACTTTCGATGACCTCGTCGATGATGCCGTAGTCCTTGGCCTCGGCAGCGGTCATCACGTAGTCCCGGTCGGTGTCTTGGCGGATCTTCTCAACCGGCTGGCCCGTGTGCCGTGACAGGAGTTCCTCGAGGGACTCCTTGAGACGCTGGATCTCCCGGGACGCGATCTCGAGGTCCGAGACCTGGCCCTGGGCCCCGGCGTAGGGCTGGTGGATGAGTATCCGAGAGTGTGGCAGAGCCAGGCGCTTCCCCGGTGTACCCGCCGCCAGCAGCACCGCAGCGGCAGACGCCGCCTGGCCGTAGCAGATGGTGGTGATGTCCGGCTTGATGTACGTCATCGTGTCGTAGATGGCGAACAGGGCGTTGATGTCGCCGCCGGGCGAGTTGATGTAGAGGTTGATGTCCTTGTCGGGGTTCTCCGACTCGAGGTGCAGCAGCTGCGCACACACCACGTTGGCGACGCCGTCGTCGATGGGGGTCCCCACGAAGATGATGTTGTCCTTGAGCATCTTCGAGTAGAGGTCGTAGGCGCGCTCGACGCCGTTGGTCTTCTCGATGACGTTGGGGATCACGTAGTTGCGGGCGTTGTAGGCGTCCATCAGTCGGCTCCTTCGCCGTCGTCAGTGGGATCGGAGCCAACCTCGTCGGCTCCCTCGGTGTTCCCGTCCGTGTCGGAGTCATCGACGGCATCGGCCTGGGCTTGACCGTCGGAGTCAGTATCGCCCACTTCGGCGGCCACCGGTGCGCTTTCCGTCTCGTCGTCCTCGGCGTTGTCGTCGGCGGGCAGCTCGAGGTCGGCCCGGTCCACCGCGTTGCCGTCTTCGTCGACGAGCTCGACGGATTCGATCAGCATGTCCATGGCCCGCTGCTTGAGCAGGTCGGCCTTCAGCGACGAGAGCTGCCCGTTGTCCTCGAAGGCCTGGCGGAGCTCGGCGCCGGTCTGGCCGAGCTGGTCGGCGGTCTGGTCGATCTCGGCCTGTAGCTCGTCGTCGGAGAGCTCCATGCCTTCGGCGATGACCACGGCGCGCAGTGCCAGGTCGACGCGGGCGGCCTGCTCGGCAGGCTCGCGCATGTTCTCGCGGAGCCCCTCGGGGTCCTGCCCGGTCATCTGCATGAACTGGTCGAGCTGGATGCCCTGCTGGGCCAGCCGCATGGCCATGTCCTGGAGTCTGGCGTTGCAGCTGGTCCTCGACGAGCGCGTCGGGGATGTCCTCGGTGACGAGTTCGGCCAGGGCCTCGCCGGTCTTCTCGGCGATGATCATCGGTGCCTGCGTGCGCTTCATGTTCTCGATGCGCTCGCGGGTGTCGGCCAGCAGCTCCTCGGCTGTCTCGAACTCGGTGGCCTCCTTGGCGAAGTCGTCGTCGACCTCGGGGAGCTTCTTGGCCTCGATCTTCTTGACCAGGACCTTGAAGGTCAACTGGCCTTCTTCGTCGGGGTCCGGGTGATCGGCGTCGAACTCGAGGACGTCGCCGACCGAGGCACCCTGGAGCTCGCCGTCGAGCTCGTCGACCACGAAGCCGGCGCCGACCTCGTAGGTGTAGTCCTCGGCGGTGAGGCCTTCGACCGGCTCGTCGTCGTGGGTGGCCGAGATGTCCATGGTGACGTAGTCGGCGTCGACGGCGGGCCGGTCGACTTCTTCGCGCTCGGCGAACTGGTTGCGGAGCGATTCGATCTGGTTGTCGATCTCCTCGTCGCTGGCGACGGGTGCGGGGATCTCGACGCGCAACCCGTCGTAGCCGGCGACGGTCACCTCGGGCCGGATCTCGACGACGGCCTCGAATGCGACGTCACCTTCCTCTTCGCCGCTGGTGATGTCCAGGTCCGGCGGGGCGATGACATCGACGTCGTGCTCGATGATCGCCTGCCGGTAGTACTCGGGGAGCGCCTCGCGCAGCGCCTCTCCCCTGGCGTACTCCTTGCCGATCCGGGCCTCGAGCACCTTGCGCGGTGCCTTGCCGGGTCGAAAGCCCGGGAGACGGATCTCCTGGGCGATCTTCTTGAAGGCCTG
>CBDHFJ010000077.1:0-30790 GCA_965262315.1 Acidimicrobiales bacterium | reverse complement strand
CGTACCTCGAGCAGGCGCCGCTCGGCCTCCATCTGTTTCCCGACGACGTCGACGTCGTGTTCACGCCCCACGACATGCGGCTGGCATGTGCGGAGGCATCGACGCGCGAGGAGGTCGTCGAGCGGCTCTGCGAGATCGTCGCCGATCGAGAACGATCAGCTCAGGCGTAGCGCTCTTCCAGCCGGACGAGGGGGATGAACGCATCAGCCGGTGTCAGTGCGCGCCGGGCGGCCTGCACCTGCTCCCACTGGCGGTTCGCTGCCTCGTCGTTTCCGAGCAGTCGACTCGCAAGAACCGCGATTCGTCGCGCATCGATCCCGCGAACGACCTGGCCGTAGCGGTCCGCCGATTCGATGGCGGTCGCCGACTCGGCGGCCGCGGCCCGCGGGTCGTCGGCGAGGTTGGTAGCAGCGCGCACCAGCTCGAGCTGCACTGAGTTGAGGGGCCACCGGCTCGCCGTGCCGCTGTCGGCTGCCAGCTTGAGGTGATGGCGAGCAGCAGCGTCGTCCCCGAGGGCGAGGGCCGCCCATGCCATCGCGATCCCGGCATGGGCGGCGGTCATCCCGCCGGGGAAGCCCGCGAGGACACGCTCGCCGGCTGCGAAGACCTGTTCGGGGTCGACGAGCAGCAGCCGCTGAGCTTCCCAGTCGAGCGCCACCATCGCGCTGATGATCTCGCCGCGGCGGAACTGTTCGGCTGCGAGGAGGGGGAACGATGGTGCCGGGTCAGGTCGACCGAGATGCAAGGACGCCCCCGACCGCAGCCGCTCGACGAAGATCCGTTGGAGCGGAAGCCGAAAGCCGCCCCCGGACAGCGCCCGATCGGCGAGCTCGAGGGCCACCTCGAACCGGCCCTGGTGGTATGCGGCGAAGGCCTGCCAGGCCATCAGGCTCGATCCGACGGTCGGGTTGCCGGCAGCCTCCACGACAGGGATCGCCTGTTCGATCGCCGCCGACCCGGTTCGGATGTCGCCTTGATTGAGCGGTGGTACGCCCAGCCAGATCGCCACGTACGCCGACGCGAACCGGTCGCCAGCGGCCTCGCAGGCAGCCCGGGCCGCTTCGACCACCGGGGCCCACGCGTCGAGGTCGCCGTAGCTCATGCCATCGGAGAGCCGCCAGTAGGCGCGCCCGACGGCCCACATGTCGCCGGATGACTCACCCAGCTCGATCGCATCGTGGCAGGCGGCGATGGCCGCCTTCGTGTCGCCGACGTTGCCGAGCATGTGGGCTTCGAGGGCGACCAATCGGGCGCGAAGCGATTCGGTGTCGTCCCGCAGGTGGTCGAGCGCGTCGGCGACCCAGTCGACGCCTTCGGGGGTCAACCCCGCCATGGTCCAATACGGAGCCACCGCCGCCACGGTCCGGACGAAGCGATCGGCCTCGTGCTCCCTGAGCCAACTCAGCGAGGCCCGGATGTTGGCGATGTCGAGATCGAGTTGGTGGACGGCACGGAGCTCGTCGGCGGTCTCGACCAGGACCCCGTTGCGTTCGGCGACGGCCGCGAAGTGATGGGCATGGGCCTCGAGGGTCGCTTCGGCGGCACCGTCGTCCGCGAGTGCGCTGGCGCCGAACTGACGGATCGTCTCGAGCAGCATGAACCGTGGCGTCGGCGCGTCGCCGTCCGCCGGAACGTACCAGCGAGTGATCGAGTAGCCGGTCGAGGTCGTCGACGACCTCGAGCTTCGGTTGACCCGCAGCCAGCGCCACCGCCGCTTCGAGGTCGAAGGGCCCACGACAGACACTGAGTCGGGTGAGGAAACGAGCCAGGTCCGCGTCGAGCAGTGCGATGCTCCACTCGATCGACGCATGGATGGTTCGCTGTCGTTCGGTGGTCCCCGCCCCATCGCCGCGCAACAGCCGGAGGGCATCGCTCACGCCGTCGAGGATCTCCGCTGGGGTGAGCACGCGACTGCGGGCTGCGGCCAGCTCGATCGCCAGCGGGATGCCGTCGAGGGCGGCACAGATCTCGATGATGGTCTCGCTGTCGTCGGGACGCGCTCGAAAGCCAACTGCGGCGGCGCGCTCGCCGAAGAGGGCGACGGCATCTGATTCGGGACCGACCTCCATCGACGGCAGCCGCCATGCGGTCTCGCCCGACAGTCCGAGTGACATTCGGCTGGTCGCCAGAATCCGCAGGTTGGGGCACTGCGCCAGGAGTTCGCCGGCGAGCGTGGCGGCACCGGTCACGAGGTGCTCGCAGTTGTCGAGCACGATCACCGCTGTGTCGTCACCCAACCGTCGGACGATCGCATCGATCGGCGTTTCGGTCGCGCTCGCTCTGGCCCCCAGCACATCGACCACCGTCCGAAGCATCTCGTCGTCGTCGGTCAGCGCGGCGAGTTCGAACCACCAGACGCCGTCGCCGGACCGTTCGGGCCGGGCCGAGGCGACTCGATGCGCGAGGCTCGTCTTCCCGGCGCCACCCGAGCCGGTGACGGTGACGAGGCGATGGGCGTCGAGCAGCGCCGTCAGCTCGTCCGCCTCGTCGGCACGACCGATGAACGACGCGAGCCGCGACGGCAGATTCCCGCGTTGGTGTTCGCCGATTTGGGGGAAGTCCGCGTCGAGATCGGGGTGCGTGAGCTGGGCGATCTCGACCGGTTCGGGGAGGCCCTTGAGGTGATGGCGGCCGAGCGAGATGAACGAAGCCCCTGCTGGCAGGTTGGAGGCGAGGGCGATCACCTCCGGTGTCGCCAGGACCTGGCCTCCCGCTCCCAGGTCGCGAATGCGGGCCGCCGTGATGATCGTTGGGCCGACGTAGTTCTTGGTCCCACGCAATCGGACCTCGCCGGTGTGGAGACCCATCCGGACGCGGACCGGCGTGGCGGTGGGCCATCGCTCTTCGGTCAACCGCCGTTGGGCGTCGAGGGCGGCCGCAACCGCGTCGCTCGCTCGTGCGAAGGCGGCGACAATGCTGTCGCCCTCGCCCTGCTCCTCGGGTCGCACGCCGTCGTTGGCGGCGATCGCCTCGTCGAGGATCTCGTAGCTCCTTGCCGCAGCGAGGGCCATCGCATCGGGGTCGTTGTGCCAGAGGTCGGTCGATCCTTCGATGTCGGTGAGCAGGAGCGTGGCCGTCCCCGAGGGGATCATCGGCCGACCGGCGGACGTCGGCGCCGGCTGGGTGGCCCCGCTGGCGATGGCCCGTTCGAGCGCGACGAGCTCCGGTCCGGGCTCGGTGCCCACGTCGTCGATGAGTCGTCGGCGGTGGTCGTGGTAGGCACGGAGCGCTTCGGTCTGCCGACCATCACTGCTCAGGGCGCGCATCAGGCCGGCGCAGGGGCGATCTCGATACGGATGCTCCGCGGCGAGCGCGGTGGCTCGGGCGATCGCTTCAGAAATCTCGCCTGCGTCGGTCAGGCGCTCGACGAGGTCCTCCTGCGCGCTGAGGCGCAGCTCGTTGAGCCGGGCGGCCTCGGCCTGGGCCCACGGCTCATCGGCGAACTCCTGGTACGCGTCGCCGCGCCATCGCTCGAGTGACGCACGGAGCGCTCGGGCAGCCGACGACGCGTCGACGAATCCACGTGGAGCGTCGAGCTCGGCCTGGAAGCGCATCGCATCGACGAGATCGCCGGCGAGCCGGTACCCGGGCGAGCGGGTCTCGATCACGTCGTCGCCGAGGCTCGCTCGCAGTCGGCTGACCGCCGTCCGCAGAGCACCGTGCTTGACGTCGAGGTGCTCCATCAACCACTCGGATGGCGCCACGTTGCCACCGCGGACGGCGAGCAAGGCGATCAGCCGTCGTTGGCTGGCGCGGGCGATCGGAATGGGATCGCCGTCTGCGTTTCTCGACTCGATTGGCCCGAGGACGCCGACCCTCCAGTCCACGAGGCCGGACGGTAGTCGGCCACCTTGCGCCCGTGCACGCCGTGCGTGGCGACCCCTCTGGTCCGACGGCGATGCCAACTACTCTCGACGATCGTGAGCACCGAAGAGACCACCACCGTCCGGACGTTCTGCCGGATCTGCGAACCGTCGTGCGGGCTCGTCGCCCACGTGGAGGGCGAGCAGCTCGTCAAGCTGAGTCCCGACCGCGACCACCCTGTCACCGAAGGGTTCGCCTGCCACAAGGGGCTGGCGATGGTCGACCTCCACCACGACCCCGACCGGCTCGACCATCCCGCGGTCCGAGCCGCCGACGGCACGTGGACCGACGTCGGCTGGGACGAAGCGATGGCCACCATCGCCCAGCGCATGCAGACGATCCGGGCCGAGCATGGCCCCAAGAGCGTCGCGGCCTACGTCGGCAACCCGACGGCCTTCAACGCACTGGGCCAGCAGCACATCGGCCAGTTCCTGGCCACCGCTGGGATCCGCCGCACCTTCAGTTCGGGCACCCAGGACTGCGCCAACAAGTTCGTGGCCAGCGAGGCGGTCTTCGGTACCCGGCTCGTCCACCCGGTGCCCGACCTCGACAACACCGACCTGTGCCTGATCATCGGCGAGAACCCGCGGGCCTCACAAGCATCGTTCTATTCGGTGCCCAACGTGCTCGGGAAGATGCGCCGTGCGGCGGCTCGGGGCGCCCGGCTGGTCTTCGTGAATCCTCGCCGGATCGAGAGCCCCGAGCAGGGGGTCGGCGACACCGTGCAGCTGCGTCCCGACACCGACGTGTGGTTCCTGGCCTCGCTCCTCCACGAGATCGACCGCCTCGGCGGCTTCGCCGACCATGTGCTCGACCGGCACGGCGCCAACGTCGCCGAGCTCCGGGCGTTCATCGGTGACCACCCGGCCGCGCGGACCGCGACCGTGACCGGCGTCGACGCCGAGGTGGTGCGTGAGCTCGCCGCTGCGTGGGTGGCGACGCCCCGAGCGTCGGTGCACGCATCGACCGGTCTCAACATGGGTCGCCAGGGGACGCTGGCGTACTGGCTCGTCCACATGCTCGCCTTCGCGACCGGCCGCCTCGACGTGGAGGGCGGCAACCTCAAGTCCGACGGCTTCTTCCCCAACGCGGTCTCGGGCCAGGGCGTCACCGATGGCATGTACGCCGACACCGAGTTCGGTCGCCTCCGCGTGGGCAACCTGCCCGGCACGCTGATGGCCGATGCCATCCTGGACAGTGACGATCCCATCCGGGCGATGTTCGTGTTCGCCGGCAACCCGCTGCTGTCCATCGCCGGCCAGGACCGGTTGGCCAAGGCGTTCGAGCAGCTCGAGCTGCTGGTGGTGGTCGACATCTACCCGTCGGCCACTTCCGAGTACGCGCACGTCGCCCTGCCGTGCACCGACATGTACGAGCGCGAGGACATCAACATCGTCAACATCGGGACCAGCCACCAGCCGTTCGCGCAGTTCACGCCCGCCGTGGCCACCCCGAAGGCCGAGCGCAAGCCCGAGTGGTGGATCGCGCACCGGTTGCTCCAGGAACTCGAGTTGCCGTCGTTGCTCGACGACGACGAGCCCGATCCGTGGGGCAAGTGGGCCCACCTGCTGCGGAAGGGGAGCGGGGTGGAGCTCGCCGACCTTCGCGCCACTGGCGAGGTGGTCGTGCTCGACCCGCCGACGCCCGGAGAGTTCTACGACCGCCAGGTGCAGACGGTCGACGGCCGCATCGACTGCTGCCCTCCTGCGTTCGCCGCGGCCATCGAGCGCTGCGGCGAGCTGTTCGTCGAGACCGAGTCGGCTGCTGCTACCGGCGAGCTTCGGCTGATCCACAAGCGCGACGGCTGGATGCACAACTCCTGGATGGTCAACCTCGAACGCATGCACCGCGGTGGCCGGGTGACCAATCCGCTCGGCGTGCATGCGGCGGATGCGCAGCGCCTGGGTGTCACCGACGGCGACGAGGTCGTCGTGCGCAGCGCTCACGGAGAGGTCACGGCCGTCGTCGAGGTGGACGACACCCTCATGCCGGGCGTGGTGTCGATGGTGCACGGCTGGGGGCATGGGGTGAGCCCACGCCTGCGGGTGGCCCACGCCAACCCGGGCGTCAACCCCAACGCGTTGCTGCCCAGCGGCCCCGGTTCGTTCGAGCCGCTGTCCAGCCAGGCCCACATGACCGGGATTCCGGTCACGGTCACCGCCCTCGCCGTCGCACCCTGACGCGCGACGGGTGTCTGCTGGTGAGGTTCAGTCCTGGGTGCGCTCGGGGGCCGGCACCGGGACCCCCACGAGACCCGCGGCCTCTGCGACCTTCGCGGCATCGACCCAGACCTCGAACGCCTCTGCGTCGAGCTTCCCGCGGGTCGAGAAGTCGCGCTCGCCCCGGGTCGACCAGTGGCGGAACGCCATGAAGATCGAGTTCAGGACGGCACCGAACAGCGCATAGCTCAAGATCAGGCTCCAGGCGCTCGTGCCCTCGTCGAGCTCGACGAACATGGTCAACAGCAGGCCGAGGAAACCGCCGAACCACAGGCCCGACAAGATGCCGTCGCGCGCCGCGGTCAGGATCGTCCGTCGTCCGGTGACGTACTCGATCTGACGGAGGCGACTCCACACGATGGACACACTCGCCACGGGGAAGCCCTCGTCGGACAGGGTGTCGACCGCCTTCTGCGCGTCCGTGTACCGGTCGTAGGTGGCGAGCTTGGCCTGGGTGACGGTGGGCTTGGCACTGGGGTCCGACATGGGTCAAGTCTCGCGACCAGATGGGGCACGGCGCCAGCCCGGTCCCGTCATCGGGTCGCGTTGGCGAATTTCCGCATGCTCAGGAACGAGAAGACCACGATGATGCCGATCGACCAGGCGAGCGACTGCCAGGCCAGGTTCCCCACCGGGAGACCGTTGTACAGCGCCCGGCTGGCGTCGGTCACCACCGTGAACGGGTTGGCGTCGGCAACCGGCTCGAGCCAGTCCGGCATCGACGCCGGATCGACGAAGGCCGACGACACGAACGTGAGGGGGAACATCCACATGAACCCGCCGCTGTTGGCGGCCTCGACGGACTTGACGCTCATGCCGATCAGGGCGTGCACCCAGCTGAGCGCATAGGCGAAGAGCAGGAGCAACAGGCTCGCGAGCACCGCCTCGGCCAGCGACCCCTCGAAGCGGAACCCGACGGCGAAGGCGATGATCAACATGATGACGAAGCTCAGGAGGTTCTTGCACAGGTCGGCGATCGTGCGCCCGATCACCACCGCGGACTGCGACATGGGCAGCGACCGAAGCCGGTCCACCAGACCCTTCTGGAGATCATCGGCGAGACCGATGCTGGTGCCGGCGGAACCGAACACGATCGTCTGGGCGAAGATCCCCGGGAGCAGGAACTGGTTGTACTCGTCGAACCCCGGGACCTCGATGGCCCCGCCGAAGACGTACACGAAGAGCAGGGTGAACATGATCGGCTGCGCGATCGCGAACGCGATGAGCTCGGGGCTGCGCGGGATGACCGTCAGGTGGCGCCGGGCCTCGGTCCAGGAGTCGCGCAGCGTCCAGAGGACACCCGAGTCCGGTTCAGGACGCTCGGCCGTGGCGGCGGGGCGGGGGGCGACGGCGGTCATGAGGCAACCTCCTCGGTGGCGCCCATCTCGTCGGGCGACGAACCCGTGATCGCGAGAAACACGTCGTCCAGGCTGGGGCGACGGAGCTCGACGTCCACCACGTCGCAGTCGCAGTCGTCGAGGGCCCGGATGGCGTTGGGCACGACATGAGCGCCGGCGCGAATGGGCACCACGAGCTCGGGGCGGTCGATGGACAGCTCGATGGAGCCGGTGGCCTGCGGCGCCAGCGCGCCCTTGGCCCGCTCGAGGTTGGCCATCGACGCGATGGTGACGATCAGGCGGTCGCCGCCGATCAGGTCCTTCAGCTCGTCGGCCGTCCCCTCGGCGATCACCTTGCCGCGGTCGATCACCACGATCGAGTCGGCCAGCGCCTCGGCTTCGTCGAGGTACTGGGTGGTGAGGAAGGTGGTGGTGCCCTCGTTGCCGAGCTCCTCGATCAGTCCCCACATGGCCAGGCGGCTCCGGGGGTCGAGCCCGGTGGTGGGTTCGTCGAGGAACAGCAGCGAGGGCCGGGCGATCAGGCTCATCGCGATGTCCAGCCGCCGGCGCATGCCGCCGGAGTAGCCGCTGACCACGCGGTCACCGGCTTCCACGAGATCGAACCGTTCGAGCAGTTCGGTGGCCCGGCCCGTGGATTCGGGCGTGGACATGTGGAAGAGCTTGCCGACGTACTGGAGGTTCTCGCGGGCAGTCATCCGTTCTTCGACCGCGGCGTACTGCCCGGTCAGGCCGATGCGCGCCCGCACCCGGGCGGGCTCGGCCACGACGTCGATGCCCTGGACGAAGGCCTTGCCGGCGGTGGGTGTGGTGAGGGTGGTGAGGACCTTGACGGTCGTGGTCTTTCCGGCGCCGTTGGGACCCAGCACACCCAGGATCGAGCCCTCCGGCATGACGAGGTCGAGCCCGTCGAGCGCCTTGGTCTCCCCGTAGTGCTTCGCAAGTCCCACCGTTTCGATCGCGTGCATGTCCGCCACGCTACCCGTGCGCGGTGACAGTCCCGAAGGTGTTTCGGGCACGGGCGGGTGGGTCACCGCTTGGGTGGTGTGCCGGTTTGGACGAAGTCGATGGCCTCGGCGACGTTGCGGGCGACGAAGCGCTCCAGTCGCGGCGCCGCGGCGAATCGGGCCGCCGCTGCCAGTGGCACGTTCGAGCCGGTGGCCTCGGCCTCCTCGCGTGCGGCCTGGCTGAGCTTGATCACGTGGGCCACGACGATCCAGGCAGCGGCCCGGTCGGCCAGGCTCGCCCGCACGAGGGCGTCACCGACCTCGTCGCGGTCCCCGGCCAAAGCGTGGGCCACCGCGTCCTCGGGTCGCTCGTCGAGGACCGCTCGGGCCACGTCGCCGGGCCGGGCGACGAGCGGCGGGGTCGTGGGGTCCTGCCAACCCCACCGCTCGGCACGGCCGGTGTCGTGGCACAGGAAGACCGTGAACAGGGCGAGGCGGGCCGTGTCGACACCGGGATGATGGCGCCAGGCCCATCGAGCCGCGTTGGCGTAGGTCAGGCCATGGGTGATGTCGAGCCAGCCGAAGTCCTTGCCGTTGTCGAAGTCGGTGCGCAGGTCGTAGCGCAGTAGCCGCTCGCTGACCGCGAGGGTCACCACGTCGAGCAGACCCTCGACTCCTGCACCGCCGACGACGGCGGCGACGGCGGCCTCGATCGCGGCCTCGGATGAGCCCAGCAGGCTGGAGCGGAGCGCATCCTGTTCGTCGGTCCAGCCAGTGCTGCGTCGGTCGGGCGCGGCGGCCATCGCGTCGAGGTCGGCCGCCTGGATGAGGCGCATCGCCTTGCGCATGTAGGGGAGGGTGTCCTCCCGAGTGCCGTAGGTGACCGACGTCGTCAGATAGGGCAGGACAGCGGGCGCCTTGTCCCACCCGATCATCTCGAGCATCTCGAACGACTTCTGCACGTAGATGGCGCCGTGCCCATAGGAGATGTGGTGCTGCGACGCGGCCTCGATGAACTGGCGTCGCATCGCGTCCGCGTCGGCACCCGCCTCGAGCTGTCCCAGCACGGAGGCGAGGGCGCCGTCGAGGTCCTCGGTCTCGACGGCATGTCCGAGATCGATCGAGGCATCGCCCGCCGGCAGGGTCCACTCGTCGCGGGAGCGGGTGGGCTCGGCCAGTCCTGCGAGCGCCTGCACCACGGGCAGGGTGCGCTCGTCGCCCTCGTAGAGCCCGGCCAGGGTCAGGCAGTCGGTGGCCATCGCGAGCCCGTGGCCGACGCCGTACTCCTCGCGGGGCTGGCTGCGGGCCACGCCGACCGCCACGATCTCCTCAGGGCTCGCCCCGGCGCGTAGGAGGCGAGCCGTGTCGCGCGCCATCTGGCCCACGTAGTGGCGGTCGAAGCCGCGGGCCAGGCTCGGCCACAGCTGGGCCCGAGCCTCCTCGTCGGTCGGTTCCACGACCGTGACCGAGATCGCGCCGTCGTCACCGATGTCGACGTGGTGGCACGGGACGTCCTCCTCGCCGAGCAGGCAGCGGCCGTCGCTCGCCCGGAACTTCCAGTTGTGCCACTGGCAGGTGAGGAGCTCGCCGTCCAGGCTGCCTGTCACCAGGCCGTAGCCCTGGTGGGGGCAGGCGTTGTCGAGCGCGTGAATCCCCGATGCCGTGCGGATCACGGCGATTCGCCGCTCCCCGACCTTGGCCAGCTTCATCTCGCCCTCGGCGAGGTCGTCGGTGGTGCCCACGACCTCCGTGGTCGCAGTCCTGGTGGGTTCCTCGAGTGTCGTCATGGGCCCACGTGTAATGCTTCAAGTAATCTTGAAGTCAAGCGATCCAAGGGAGATTCCTCGTGGCTGCGCCAGACCGCCGCAACGAACTGCTCGCCATCGGCGCCGTCGCCAACCGCACGGGTCTCGCGACGTCCGCCATCCGGTTCTATGAGGAGCAGGGGCTCGTTCGGGCCGAACGCAACAGCGCCGGGCACCGGCGATTCCGTCGTTCGACGGTGCGGAGGCTGTCGTTCATCCTCATCGCCCAGAAGCTGGGGTACCGCCTCGACGAGATCAAGGCCCAGCTCGACTGGTTGCCCAGCGACTCGGCGCCGACCGATGCGCAGTGGGAAGAGTTGGCGCGACGATTCCGGACCGAGCTGAACGAGCGGATCGCGGGCCTCGAGCTCCTGCGCGACAAGCTCGACGGGTGTATCGGCTGCGGCTGCCTCTCGCTCGATCGCTGCCAGCTCTACAACGCCGAAGACCACGTTGCCATCAACGGCACCGGCCCCAGGTTCCTCCTCGGCGACGACTGAGGCGTCAGCTCATCGAGTGCTGCCGCCAGGTGTCAGCTCGTGAGTTGCTCCATCCGTCCATCGTGGTCGCGCTGAATCTTGACTGTTCCGATCGGCTTTTGTGCATTAGCCTGCCCGCTGCACATCGACGCGACAGCAAGGACGGAATGGACCATGAGCGCTGACTGGGGATTCGAGACCAAGCAGATCCACGCCGGGCAGGAGCCCGATGCGGCCACCAACGCCCGGGCCGTGCCGATCTATCAGACCACCTCGTTCACCTTCGACAGCACCGAGCACGCCGCCAACCTGTTCGCGTTGGCCGAGATCGGCAACATCTACACGCGCATCATGAACCCCACGCAGGGGGTGTTCGAGGCCCGTATGCAGGCGCTCGAAGGCGGCACCGACACCGCCGTCGGCATCCCTGGTGCGCTGGCCCTCGCGTCGGGTCAGGCGGCCGAGATGCTCGGCATCCTCACCCTGCTCGAATCCGGTGACCACATGGTGTCCGGCTCGTCGCTCTACGGCGGCACGTACAACCTGTTCCACTACACGCTGCCCAAGCTCGGTGTCGAGGTGTCCTTCGTCGAGGACCCCGACGACCTCGACGCCTGGCAGGCCGCCGTCAAGGACAACACCAAGCTGTTCTTCGGCGAGATGAATCCGAACCCCAAGAACAACTGGCTCGACGTCAGCGGCGTCGCGGGCGTTGCCCACGCGAACAACGTGCCCCTGATGGTCGACAACACGGCTGCCACGCCGTACCTCGTGCAGCCCCTGTCGCTCGGCGCGGACATCGTCGTCCACTCCGCCACCAAGTACATCGGTGGCCACGGCACCTCGATCGGCGGCGTGCTGGTCGACGGCGGCACGTTCGACTACGCGGCCAGCGGCAAGTTCCCGAACATGACCGAGCCCGATCCCAGCTACCACGGCCTCGCGTACTTCCCGGCGCTGGGCCACGGTTCGTACATCATCAAGGCCCGGGTGCAGATGTTGCGCGACCTCGGCGCAGCCACCACGCCGTTCAACTCGTTCCTGTTCCTCCAGGGCCTCGAGACGTTGAGCCTGCGCATGGAGCGCCACTGCGCCAATGCGCAGGCGGTCGCCGAGTACCTCGACGGCCACGATCAGGTCGAGCGCGTCCACTACGCGGGCCTGCCGTCGAGCCAGTGGCACGAGCGCGCCAAGGAGCTCACCGGTGGCAAGGGCTACGGCGCCATCCCCAGCTTCGAGATCAAGGGCGGCCTCGAGGCCGGCAAGAAGTTCGTCGAGGCGCTGGAGCTGCACAGTCACGTCGCCAACATCGGCGACGTCCGCAGCCTCGTCATCCACCCGGCGTCGACCACCCACTCGCAGCTCACCGAGGAGGAGCAGGCCACCACGGGCGTCTTCCCCGGCCTGATCCGCCTGTCGGTCGGCATCGAGAGCATCGACGACATCATCGCCGACCTCGACAAGGGCTTCGCGGCCGTGTAGTCCCGACAGGCCGACGCTTGTCGGCCTGCGGCTGCGCCGGAGGCGCCGAGCCGCGCCTCGGTCCCTCAGCGCTCCCTGGTCGGGGTTCGGACCTAGGTCACGCCCTGGTACAGAAGTCTGATCGCGAGGATCGTCAGGACGGCCTTGAGGATCGTGGCCAGTTGGGACTCGTCGAGCCGACCGAGCAGGCGAGTCCCGACCAGGCTGCCCGCGCTGACGGCTGCGGCGCCGAGCGCCATCACGCCGAGATGGTCGGACAGCGAGAACCCTTCGGTGACGAACGCGCCGAGCTTGGACGCGTGACCGATCACCTGTGACGCCGCTGCTGTTGCCACGAAGGCGGTGTGGCTGGCCGTGAACAACCGGAAGAACGGCGACGTGAATGGCCCGCTCGCGCCCACCGTGGCGCTCAGGAAGCCCGAGAGCGCGCCGACCCCGATCAACACGTTGTCCGGTGGTCGCTGCTCGCCGCGCCACTTGAGCAGGCTCGGGCGCCAGGTGACGACGAGGACGAACAGGCCGAGAACAACTCGTGTGGTGTCCTCGGGCACGTTGGTCGCAACCACCACGCCGAGCAGGGCGGCGGGGAAGAGCAGGATCGACGAGCGGGCGACCGCGCCCCAGTTGATGTGCGAACGCAGGATCGTGGCCCGCGACCCGTTCGACACCAGTTGGATGCCGCCGTGGATGGGGATCGCCACCACGGGTGCGTGGAACTGAGCGATCACCGCCAGCAGCACGATGCCGCCGCCGAGACCGGCCACCGCCGACAGTACGGCCGTGACCAGTGCAGCCACGGTGATGATCACCAACTCCACCCCCGCACCATACCTGACTTCAACCTGATGTAAACAAGTGAAATACAAATTGACGGCAGTCGCGGTCCCTGGGACCGCGACAGGTCCGACACTCGACCCACAGGGCCAGGGGTGATGACAGGACCCGCACCGACTGCCGCTGGAATGGTGGTCCACACGGTCCCCGGCGTGGGATATTTGGCAGCCGGCACGACGCTTCACGTGTCGATCGCCACGCCACCCGAGGGGGACCATGACCGTCGTCGAATCGCCACGCTTCGCCCGGGCCGACGGGCCCGACAAGGTCACCGGGTCGGGTCGGTACGCCGCCGACCTCACGTTCACCGGAATGGCCCACGCCAAGTTCCGCTATGCCGGCGTGCCCCACGCGCGGATCACCCGGCTCGACACCGAGGCGGCCCGGAAGATCCCCGGCGTGCTGGCGGTCATCACCGCCGCTGACGTCCCCGACGTGCGGTTCGAGGCGCCGCTCGCCGACCGCACCCTCTTCGCCGACGATGTCGTGCGTTTCGAAGGTGAAGTCGTGGCCGCGGTGGCCGCCATGACCCCCGAGGCCGCCCAGGCCGGGGTGGACGCGATCGAGGTCGACTACGAACCGCTCCCGGTGGTGCGCGACGTCGAGGCGGCGATGGACCCGTCGTCGCCGCTCGTACACCCCGAGTGGGAAACCTACGAGACCGAGGGCATGGTGGCCGGCCACAACGTGGCGTCGTTCTCGTCGATCGCCAAGGGCGACGCCGGCGCCGCGATGGCGACTGCCGACCTCGTGGTCAAGCGCCGCTACGTGGCCGACGCGTGTCACGCCGTTCCCATCGAGCCCCGCGCCGTCGTGGCCCAGTGGGAGGGCGACAAGGTCACGATCTGGAGCGCCACCCAGGTGCCCTTCGCCGCCCACAACGGTGTCTGCACGACGCTCGGCTTGCCCGAGTCCCACGTTCGCATCATCGTGCCCCACCTCGGCGGGGGCTTCGGCGGCAAGTGTGGCTTCCACTTCGAGGCCCACGTCGCCGCGCTGGCGAAGGCATGCGGCCGCCCGGTCAAGCTCGTGTTCAGCCGGGAGGAGGAGTTTCTCGCCCCCGACCGTCGTCGCGAAGGCATGATCGTCGACCTCGAAACCGGCCTCGCCGCCGACGGCTCGATCGTCGCTCGCCGAGCCGAGATCTGGATCGACAACGGCGCCTACACCGCCGACGCCTTCTTCTTTCCGCAGTTGGCGGCCATGCACGTCGCGGGCCCGTACCGGATCCCCGACCTCGAGGTGAAGGCCCACCTCGTCTACACCAACACGCAGCCCTCCGGCTCGGTCCGTGCCCCCACCGCCCCGCAGGCGTGCTGGGCGCTCGAGACCCATACCGACGAGCTCGCCGCTGCCGCGGGCATCGACCCCGTCGACTTCCGCCGCCAGAACGCGCTGCGCGACGGCGACGAGGGTGCGGCCGGTCAGGTCTACGGCGAGATCGGTCTGCAGCGCTGCCTGGAGAGCGCGGTGGCTCGCGCGACCGAACGCGGTCCGCTCGGCGAGGACGAGGCGATCGGCGTCGCGCTCGGTTGGTGGCCGAGCTTCCCGTCGGCATCCGGCGCATACCTGAAGCTCAACGCCGACGGTTCGGGCCGAATCATCACCGGCGCGCAGGAGTGCGGCACCGGCGCCGTCATGACCCTGCGTCAGCTCGCCGCCGACGAACTCGGCATGCAGCCCGAGGACTTCCAACTCGTCTACCAGGACACCGGCGCCGGCCCCTTCGACATGGGCGCCACCGGGTCGCAGACCCTGCTCAACAACGGCCGTGCAGTGCTGGAGGGAGCGCAGGAGATCGGGCGACAGCTCAAGGACCTGGCCGCCGACGCGCTCGAGGCCGCGGCCGCCGACATCGTGCTCGCCGAGGGCAAGGCCCACGTCGCCGGCTCGCCCGATCGCACCGTCACCATCGCCGAGCTCGCAGCCACGGCCGCAGGCGGCGAGCTGCTCCTGGCAGCCGGCTCCGGAACCCCGCCGGAGTATCCCAGCGTGCCGGCCACCTGCGTCGGCGACCAGGGTGTCGCTGGTTGGGCCGGCCCGCAGTTCAGCTGTCATGCCGTTCGCGTTCGAGTCGACCGCGACACCGGGGTGGCACGGGTGATCGACGTCGCCGCAGCCCACGACTCCGGCACGATCATCAACCCGATCGGGGCCCATGGCCAGGTCGAGGGCGGGATCCTGATGGGCATCGGCCAAGCGCTGACCGAGGGCACCCGCTACGACGACCAGGCACGCCAGCGCAACGCCGGCCTGCTGGAGTACAAGCTGCAGACCGCCGCCGATGCCCCGACCATCGACACCGACTTCATCGAGATCCCCGACCCGGATGCCGGGCCGCACGGGGCCAAGGGGCTGGCCGAAGCTCCCAACGTGCCCACTGCTGCGGCGATCTCGAATGCGATCAAGAACGTGATCGGGACACCGGTTCGCCAGCTGCCGATGACCGCCGAACGGGTCTGGCTCGCCGGACAGGAGGTCGACGAGTGAGCTTCACCATCGCCCGCACCGTCGACGAGGCCGTCGACGCCATGGCCGCCGGCGCCCGGCCGATCGCCGGCGGCAGCGACCTCGTCGTCGGGGCTCGTCAGGGCAAGGAGGCCATGCCCGAGCATCTGGTGGCCATCGACCGCCTGGCCGAGCTGTCCACCGTCGAGCGCACCGCCGGCGGGGTTCGCATCGGGGCGCTCGTCACCCACGCGGCCTTGATGACCGACGGCATCGTGCTCGCCGAGGCCACCGGCGTCGCCGACGCTGCGGCGTTGGTGGGCTCGCCCGCGACCCGCAACGTCGGCACCGTCGGCGGCAACATCATGAACGGGTCGCCGGCGATGGACACCGGCGCGCCGCTGATGGTCCTCGGTGCTGACGTGGAGCTCCGGTCCGCATCGGGCTCGCGGACGATCCCGATCGCCGACCTCTGGTCCGGTCCGGGAACGACGACCGCCACGGCCGACGAGCTGTGTGTCGGCATCGACCTCCCTCCGGCGCCTCCTGCCAGCGGGTCGGCCTACGTTCGCCTGGAGTACCGCCGAGCCATGGAGATCGCCGTCGTCGGCGCAGCTGCGACGGTGGTACTCGCAGACGATGGCACCGTGGCCATGGCCAGCGTGGCGCTGACGGCCGTTGCGCCGACCATCGTCCACGTGGAGGGCATCAGCGACCTGTGCGACGGTCGCGCTCCCGCTGATTGCGGCGACGCAGTGGCCGAGGTCGCGTCGGCCGCAGCCACGCCCATCTCCGACCTGCGCGCCAGCGACGCGTACCGCCGCCACACGGTCGGGGTGATGGCACGTCGAGCATTCGACGCCGCAGCCCGGCGGGCTGCGGGTGAGGAGATCGCCGTCCCGGTCAACCGAGCACTCGGCGTCGGGGAGGCCCTGTGAAGGAGCACGCTGCGATGGAGAGCTACCCGCTCACGGTGAACGGCATCACGTACCCGGTCACCGCTCCGGTCGACCGCAACCTGGTGACCGCGATTCGTGAGGACGTCGGTCTCACCGGGACCAAGGAGGGCTGCGACGACTGCGAGTGCGGCGCCTGCATGGTCCTGGTCGACGGTCAGCCGGTCAACTCCTGCTCGTACCTGGCCGTCCAGGCGCAGGGCCGGGAGATCACCACCGTCGAGGGCCTGGCCGACGGTGACCAACTGCACCCGTTGCAGCGCAACATCCTCGACCACGGCGGCGTGCAGTGTGGGTTCTGCACCCCCGGCATGCTCATGTCGGCCCACGCCCTGCTGGCGCGCAACCCCGACCCCACGATGGACGACATCCGCATCGGCCTGTCGGGCAACCTCTGCCGCTGCACGGGCTACGCGAAGATCCTGGCCTCGGTGCGCGAGACCGCGGTGGAGTTGGACTGAGCGAAGCTCAGCGGTCGGTACTGGTGCCGAAACCGCCGGCTTCGGAGCGGGTCGCCTCGGTCTCCAACTCCTGGAAGAGGGTGAGCTGGAGGCCCGCCGGCCCGTCCAGGCGAGCGTTGAGTGACCGCCAAGGCGTCTCCGTCGGCGGTGCGAGCACCGTTGCACCGGCAGCTCGGAGCGCATCCGTGGTGGCAGCGGTGTCGGAGACCTCGAAGGCCACCCTGATCCGGTCGCTCACATGGCCGTCCGCCTCGACGTCGTCGATCATCCGCTTCTGGGCCGGGTTGGCGATCTCGAGCGTCGCACGGCCCGCTTCGAAGATCACGACCCGGGCGTCGCCGTCGCCCTCGAAGGCCGCCTGCTCGGGCAACCCGAGCGCATCGCGGTAGAAGCGGACGGCTTCGTCGAAGTCGTCCGCCTCGACGACCAGGCGAAGCTGTCGGACGTTGGCTGGTTGGCGGGGGATCGACATGAATCCACGCTACGCGAGCAGCGCTCGTGATCGAACGGAGATTCCCGGGGCCCGGGAGGCTGCGGCGCGGCGGTCAGGTGCCCGTCGGTCGCAGGCGTCGCGGCGCCCGGGCCGCGACGACGGCGGTGTAGACCGTCGCGACCGCGCCGGTGACGAGCATCGTGTCGGCCGAGCCGAGGTCGAGTCCGGCTTCGCCGGCCATCAGTCCCATCACCAGCGTCCCGATCGGCACGACGCCGCCCCACGCGATCTGGAACAGGCTCATCACCCGGCCGCGGAACTCCTCGTCGACCAGTTCCTGGATCCGGACCTGCATGGTGGTGAACGCCGCGATGTAGCAGAACCCCATCGCCACCTGGATTGCGATCGCGAGCCCGAAGTTGGTGGTGCGGGAGAACACGACCAGCAGCACGCAGTAGGGGAGCGCGAGCAGGGCGCCCCGCCGCAGGGTGGCCGCTCGCTTGAACGAGCCCGCGGTGAACGCCCCGAACAACGCGCCCAGGCCGGTGGCCACACCGATCCACACGAAGTCGCCCTTGGGGCGGCCGAGCTGGTCCTCGGTGAACGCGGGCATGAGCGAGATGTGGGCAACTACCAGGGCGGACACGGCGGCCACCAGCAGCAGACACGCCATGGCCGGCGGTCGGCTCTGGGCATGAGCGAGGCCGGACCGGATACGCCGGCCGAGGCTCATCTCCTGGGAGTCGCGCTCGTACGGTCGCAACGTGAGCGTCGACGCCACAGCCATGGCGAACAACGCGGTCCCGAGGTACGTGCCCCACGAGACCTCGAACAGATCGGCCGCGATCACCGGCGCCGCCAGCGCCGGACCGATCACCCGGCTCAGGTTCGCGCTCATCGCCTGGAGCGAGATCGCGCTGGGGAGGTCGGCCGGTTCCACGAGGTTCGCCGTGACCGTCTGGAGCGTCGGGCCGAGCACCGCCATGGTCATGCCGACGATGCCGCCGCTGAGCAGCAGCCACAGCGGTGTCACGATGTCGGTTGCCACCAGGGTGAGCTGGAATCCCGCGGCACCGGCCAGGGCCAGATAGCTGGCCATGAGCACCCGCTTGCGGTCGAAGCGGTCCACGATGCTCCCGCCGATGGGGCCGATGAAGATGACCGGCCCGAACGTCGTGGTGAACAACAGTGCCACCCACAGCTCGTCCTCGGTGAGGTCCGACATCAGGTCCTGGAAGGAGATGTGGGAGATCCAGAATCCCAACTGGGCCACGAGCGAGCCCGCGTAGAAGCGCCGGAATTGGTCGTTGCCCAACGCTCGGAGTGCGGTCAGACGGCGGCGCCCCGGCGACGCTGCGTCGGCGGTGGGAGCGTCAACGGGCATTCGGGCCACCGTAGTGCCGCCTGGGGCGAGTGCCCCGGCCCCGTGGCGATGTCGGCCTCGGCGGTGGGCGGTCCGCCATCGCCCAGGCCCGCCACTAGCCTTGACGGATCATGCGTCCGTCGCTGCTGTTGCTCCTGACGGCGATCCTCGTGCCCTTGGGCCTGGTCGCCGGCGCCTGCGGCGAACCCGTCGTCCCTCTGGTGCAGCCGCCGGCCACGGTGACCCCCACGCCGGAACCCACGCCCACCCCGGCGCCAACGGTCCCCAACGTGCCCACGCCCACGCCGGCGCCGTTCGAGGGAGAGCCCGGCTTGTCGGCCACCGAGCTCCGCATCGGCGTCATCATCGATCGCAGCGGTGACCCGGTCAGCGACCAGATGTCGCAGAGCGCCTTCGATGCGATCCAGGCGTGGGCTGAGGACCGGAACACCAACAGCCCGCTGGTGGGACGCCAGATCGTGGTCGAAGCCATCCCGACCAACCCGCTGCTCGCCGACCACGCCTCGGCCATCAACATCGCGTGCAACCGCGACTACTTCGCGTTGGTGGGGTCGACCGCGCTGTTCGACGGCGACGGCTTGGAGCAGCTCGAATCGGCCTCGTGCGGCATTCCCGACTTCCCCGCGGTCGTGAACAGCCAAGAACGACTCGAGTCCGCGGTGACCACGGTCTCCAATCCCATCACGAGCGACTTGTGGGTCGCCGGCGCCGAGCGGCGGCTGGCGCGCACCCAACCCCTCGCCGCGTCCGCTGCGGCCACCCTGACACTCGAGTTCCCCGTCACCCTCGCCAACGGCGAACGCATGATCGAGGCCGCGCAGGCGCAGGGTTACGAGTTCGTCCACCGGCCGCAGATCCCCTTCGACACCGACTTCGCGGCCGAGGCCGCGGCGCTGGGTGCATCGGACGCCCAGCTCCTGGCGTGGCGCAACGACGGCGGCCGTCTCATCGACCTGCTGGGTCAGCTGTCCGCACAGGGCATCGACCGCCCGGCGGTCATCGACTGCGGGCAGGCGTGCTACTCCCAGACCTGGGTCGACGCCGCCGGCCCCGACGCCGACGGGGTGTCGGTGTGGCTCCACACCGTTCCGCTGGAGGAGCAGGACACCAGCAGCGAGCTGACCCGCTACCGATTCCTGCTCGCGTCGCATGTCCCGGACGCCGTGCCCACCTCCACGGGCATCTCCGCCTGGGCGTCGGCGCTCTTGTTCGAAGAGGCGGTCGACCGGGCAGTCGGGACCGGTACGGCGACCTTCGACCCCAACTCGCTCACCCGATCCGGTGTGATCGCCGCGGCGCGATCGATCACCGCGTGGGACGCCGGCGGACTCCACGGGACCTCGAACCCGGGTGGGGGCGAGCCGTCGCCGTGCATCGTCATCATGACGCTCAACAACGGCGAGTGGGAGCGGACGTTCCCGGACCGTCGAGGGGGGTTCAACTGCAACGACGAGAACCTGGTGAACCTGACGATCACGTCCACGCTCGGCACCGAGGCGCCGACCCCGACCCCCGACCCCGAGGCCGAACCCACCCCGGTTCCCGACGAGGAGTCCGGGGGCTGAGGGCGGTCAGCGGCTGATCGGCCTGCCGACGTCGGTGATGTCGGGCTCGCCGGTCAACGTCAGACGGATCAGGCAGCCGTCGCCGGCACCGACCTGTTCCAGGTCCGTGCGCCAGGTGCCACCCACGAACCGCTGGACTCTGAACGCCGCCCAGGCCGCGGCCTCGTCGGCGAGGTCCCGGGTGGGAGCGACCGCGATGATCTCGGGCGACCGCCGCTTCAGAATGCGGGCCAGGGACTGCCACAGCGGTGCGGCGTCGATCAGCATGAACCGATCCGGCCAGACCAGCTCGGGCAGGTCGTTGCCGCGCCGGCCGTTGCAGCGTGCGTGCGCCAGACGGAGGTTGCCCGGTTCGGTCCGGCCGCCCCTGGACTTCGGCACGACGTGGTCGACGGTGGCACGATCGGGCGACCCCTCGATGGCGTCGGGGTCGATCGGGGACTCGCAGAGCCAACACACCCAACCGTCTCGGTCGGCGAGATCGGCCACCCTGGTCACGCCCGCGCGCCCTACTCGGTCGGGATCCAGACCAGCTTCAGGGAGTCGACGGAGATGTCACTCTTCTCGAGGCTGACCTCGAACTCTGTGATCTCGGCCGCCCTGGCGTCCCAGTCGTCCACGATGTCCTCGACGGTCTCGGCGAGCTCGAGCTCGAGGTCCTCGAGCTCGTCGATCTTCTCGACCAGGCGATTCTCCGCAGTCCGCACCCGTTCGGCCGCAGCTTGTCGGCTCTTTCGCTTCGAGCCGGCCCGACGGAGGCCGCCCAGGATCGAACGCCCGGATTTCCGCCCGCCGAGCAACGACCCCAACACGTCGCCGACACCCGACATGATCTCGTCGCTGCGGCTGTTGTCCGCCTTGGATTCGGCTTCCCGGAGCTTGTCCTCGGCCTTGGCGATCGCGTCCTGGACTCGATCGATCCGCTTCTCGAGTGTCTGCCGCACCTTGTCGAGGTCCGCGTCGGCCGCCTCGTCGGCGAGCCGCAGGCAGCGGGCTTCGAAGTCCTCCCGGGACTCGTCCGGTCGGCTGTAGGCCTTCAACGGTTCGTTCCGCAGGAGGGTGAAACCCTCGGAGCGGTACAGCCGGTCCTTGAGGTCGCGGGTCGCGTTGGTGAAGAAGGTCTTGGTGTGGATCTTGGCGTCGCCGAGGACGTAGACGGCGTCCTCGGGAGCGTCGGAGCGGAAGTCGCGGTCGTCGTAGTCGACGGCGACCGCTCGGTCCATGTCGGCCTGCTCGCCATCGAGGGGGAACAGGACGGCCTCCCATTCCTCCTCGTGTCGGAGGTCGGCCTTGGTCTCGTCGAAGAGGAGCTTCACCCGAGCGGCCAGGCCTGGACGGAGACGGCGCCCGCCGGGCACGGCGCCGAGGTCGGCGGCCCAGGGTGCGGCGGCGTCGAGCCACACGACCGGAGCCGTGTCGGCCACGGTGGGCGGCGCGGTGGTCTCGTCGGCCGCGAGGGTCGGCGCGGGTTCGGCCGCGGGGGCCGCGGGAGCGTCGGCGGGAGCGCCGATCGTGGACGCCGTCTCCACCGGCTGTGTGTCGGCCATCAGGGTCGAGATCTGCTCGCGGGTCAGCGGACCCGGCAGGTAGGACATCGCCCAGCGGGTGCCGAACACGACCGGCTCGGACGACTTGGTCGACGACAGCAGGAACTCGCGCTTGCCGAGGCCGCTGATCGTCTCGTCCACCAGGGAGATGTCGACATCGCCCGACGCCGAGGTCATGCCCTCGAGCAGACGACCCTTGTCCCGCTCGGTCTGGAGGCGGCCGATCATCCAGGTGCCGGCGTTCGAGATGGCCTTGTAGTCGAGATCGACCGGGTTCTGCGTCGACAGGACCATGCCGACACCGAAGGCCCGGGCCTGCTTGAGGATCGTCAGGATCGGCTTCTTGGCCGGCGGCGCTGCGGTGGGGGGCACGAAGCCGAAGACCTCGTCCATGTAGACCATCGCCCGCAGGTCGGTGGTGCCGGGCTGGGCGCGCATCCAGGTGACCATCTTGGACAACAGCAGGGTGACGACGAACTGTCGCTCCTCGTCGCTCAGGTGTGCGATGGACACGATGGCGCATCGGGGCGCACCCTCGGGGGTGTACAGCAGGGACCCGATGTCGAGGTCGACACCTTGTACCCAGCTGGCGAACGCCGGGGAGGCGATCAGCCCGTTGAGCTTGAGCGCGAGCTGCATGCGGTCGGCCGGCGGGAAGAACGTGTCCAGGTCGATGACGCCGAGCTTGCGGATCGGTGGCTGCTGGATCTGGCCGATCAGGCCGGCCAGGTCGATCTCGGCGCCGTTGTTCCACGCATGAGCCACCAGGTTCGAGATCAGGATGTGCTCGCGGCTCGCCAGCGGGTCGGCGTCGATGCCGACGAGGCCCAGGATCGACGAGGCGAAGCCTTCGATCTCGTCGGCCATCGTCTCGGCATCGACGTCGCCGGGGGAGCGGAGCGAGCCGATCACGTTGAGGGGGACGCCGGACGTGGAACCGGGCGTGTAGATCGTGAAGTCCACTCGGTCTCGGAGCTCTTTGATGCGGTCGGGGCCGATGCCCCAGCCGGCGAGACCGTTCTTCCACAGATCCGCCGTTCCGGCGGCCGCCTCGGCGACCGTCTTGCCGTCGCGTTCGGCCGCGGCGGCATCGATCCAGGGCTCGAAGTCCGCAGGCGCCAGGTCGGGGAACGTGAGCAGGAGGTTGCCCATGTCGCCCTTGGGGTCGATCACGAGGGTGGGGACGCCCTGCAGGAGTGCTTCTTCGAGCAGGATCACGCCCAAGCCGGTCTTGCCCGAACCCGTCATGCCGACGATGACGCCGTGGGTGGTGAAGTTGGACGCCTCGTAGTGGATGTCGGCAGCGTCGATCCGGTCGTGGGTGGCGGGGTCGACCTCACCGCCGATGAACAGATGGCCCGCGGGCACGTCCGTCATGAGTTGCTCCTGAGAAATCGAGAGATTGCCGCGACTTTTCCCCGCTCGCGGCGTCATGAGGGTAGTCAAGCGCTTGCGGGCAGTCTCGCCGATGTCCCCCCGTTGTCGAGGGCCCGCGAGCGCTGTACAAACTAGGCAGCCGATTTCCTGAGGTGACGGAGCTCCGTCACAGGCGGGTTCGGCGCCACCGGCTCCACCCGGCCGGTGCACCGAGGGCCTTCGGGCCAGAGAGAGGAACAACCCCATGGGAATCATGGACCGATTCAAGAAGGTCAAGGATCAGGCCACCGACATGGCCGGCGAGCACGGCGACAAGATCGCCGACGGCGTCGACAAGGCCACCGATGTGGTCGACGACAAGACCGGTGGCAAGTTCACCGATCAGCTCGACAAGGTCGACGACATGGCCGACAAGCTCCGCAACGACGACGAGTAGCTCGCCTCCGGTACTGATGGACGTGGCCCGGCTCCGGCCGGGTCACGTTGCGTTTTCCGGTACCGTCCGGCCGTGATCGACACCCACGTGCACGTGGTCTCGGGCGACCGGGTGCGGTATCCGCTCCAGCGCCACGACCACCCGGGACACGAATGGGTCGACGTCGCTCCCGACGTCGAGGCGTACGTGGACTCGATGGCGGCCGCCGATGTCGATGCTGCGGTTCTCGTGCAGCCGCACGGCGCGTACGGGGACGACAACGCCTACACATGCGATGGGGCGGCTTCGGACGATCGCCTGGCGTCGGTTGCGATCGTCGACATGGGGCGCGACGACCGCGTCCAGCGGGTCCGATACTGGGTCGACCGAGGGATCAGCGGTCTGCGACTGTTCTCGATCCCAACGCCGTCGCGGTCGTGGCTCGATGACCCCGCCATCGATCCCGTCTGGGACATCGCCGCCGAGCACGAGCTCGTCATGGGCGTCTGTGTCCTCCCGGTCGAGCTGCCGGCGGTGGCCACGGCGGCCCGCAGGCATCCAGAGCACCGGCTGGTCCTCGACCACTGCGGGTTCGCGGACCTCGCCGACGAGACCTCCGAGAGCTTCGGGCAGCTGGTGGACACCCTCGTCACGGGGAACGTCACGCTGAAGGTCACGACCCACGTCCTCGACTCCTGGGTCGGCGCCGGCCGGCCGGTCGACGAGCTGCTGCCGAGACTCGTGGAGGTCGCCGGCTCGGATCGACTGGTGTGGGGGAGCGACTACGCCCAGACCCACGACCGCGCCTATCGCGAGTTGGTCGACTTCGGGCGTCGGGCGCTGAGCGGGCTGAACGGTCCCGAACGCGACGAGGTCGGCCGCACGAATGCGGCCGACCTCTGGTTCGCAGATTCCGGGATCGAGCGTTGAGGGAAACCCTCAGCTCAGCCGCTGCACGATCATGCCGCTCGCTGGCGCTCGCTGACCGAGTTGCTCGCGAAGGCTCGCAACGTCGGGCCAGCGTGGGCCGCGTCGGCGGCGGCCAGTTGGCGGAAGTCGAGCGCTGTGGGCGCGATCAGCTCAGCCGCTGCACAATCATGCCGTCGCTGACGCTCGCTGACCGAGTTTGCTCGCGAAGGCTCGCAAACGTCGAGCATCGGCGGGCCGCGTTGGGGGCGGCCAAGGCGTCGAAGTCGGATTGTGCGCTGTGGGCTGCGAAGCTCAGCTCATGCGTTGCACAATCATGGCCATGCCTTGGCCGCCGCCGACGCACATGGACTCGAGGCCGAACTCCTTGTCGGCGTCTTCGAGGCCGTTGAGCAGGGTGGTCATGATGCGGGCGCCCGTCATGCCGAAGGGGTGACCCAGGGCGATCGAGCCGCCGTTGAGGTTGAGCTGGCTGTCGATGTCGATGCCGAGCTCGTCGGCCGAACCCAGGACCTGCACGGCGAAGGCCTCGTTGATCTCGACCATGTCGATGTCGCCGATGCTCATGTCGGCGCGGCCAAGCGCCTGCTTGATCGCCTCGATGGGGCCCAGGCCCATGATCTCGGGGTTGAGGGCCGACACGCCGCTGGCGACGATCTTGGCCTTCGGGGTCAGACCGAGGTCCTTCGCCCGCTGCTCGCTCATGACCAGCACGGCGGCGGCGCCGTCGTTGAGCGGGCAGGCGTTGCCGGCGGTGATGGTGCCGTCGGGGCGGAACACGGGGTTCAGGGTGGACACCTTCTCCAGCGTGGTGCCGGCACGGATGCCGTCGTCGGTGGACACCACGGTGCCGTCGGGGAGGGTGTACGGCGTGATCTCACGCTCGAAGAAGCCACGGTTGAGGGCGTCCTCGGCGAGGTTCTGCGACCGCACGCCGAACTCGTCCTGGCGCTCGCGGGAGATGCCGGTGGCCTGCTGTACGTTCTCGGCGGTCTGGCCCATGGCGATGTAGATGTCGGGCATGCCGGCCTGCTCTTCCCAGACCGGGGCCCCTTCGGCGGTGCGTTCGGCGGTGCGCGCCTCGGCGCCGGCGAAGGCCTCGTTGTGGGGGCCGGTGTCGGCGGCGCCGTTGCCGTAGCGGCTGACAGTCTCCACACCGCCGGCGACGAAGCAGTCACCCTCGCCGGCCATGATGGCGTGGGCGGCCATGCGGATCGTCTGCAGCGACGAGGAGCAGTAGCGGTTGACCGTCACGCCGGGCACGTTCATCTCGTTCATCACGGCGATGACGCGGGCGATGTTGTAGCCACCTTCACCACCGGGCTGACCGATGCCCCAGCAGATGTCCTCGACCTCGTTGGGGTCCAGACCGGGAACCTTGCCGAGCAGGTCCTTGACGATGAAGGCGGACATGTCGTCCGGGCGGGCCTCCACCAGGCTGCCCTTGGCAGCGCGACCGATGGGGGTGCGTGCGGTTTCGACGATCACGGCGTCCGGCATGGGGGGTTCTCCTCGTTGAGCCAACTGCGCGCCAGGCTACCGCGCGGTCACCGCCACTTCCGATTGGTGAGTGGGGAGTTGTGGATGGTGGTCGGGGCCTGAGCGGATAGGCGCTCCCGGCTCCGGCCGCATGCCGATTCGGTCAACGGGGGAGAAGCCTGCGTGGCGTTTGAACGCCCTGTCCGGAGGACGGTGATGCGTGAAGCTGATGGGGCAAAATGGAGCGAAGCGACGCCTATCAGCTCACGCGAGCTCCGGGCTGACTGTGTCCTGGCCGCTGCGGATGACGGTGCCGGGCCGGGCGTCGGTGAAGTCGCCGTCGCGCACGATCTCCTGACCGTTGCAGACCACGTTCGAGATGCCGGTGGCATCGCTGTAGAGCCGGGTCGCTCCGGCTGGCAGATCGGGCTTGAACGTGAGCGGGTTGGCGTCGATCGTGTCCTCGTCGAGCACCACCACGTCGGCGTACGCGCCCTCCTGGAGACGGCCACGGTCCGTGAGGCCGTACAGGTCGGCCTGCACCGACGTGAGCAGCTTGACGGCCTCCTCGAGCTCCATGAGGCCGCGGCGGCGGACCACCTGGCCGATCATGTGGGTCGAGTAGTTCGACGACAGGAACAGGTCGAGGTGGGCGCCGGCGTCGGAGGCGCCCACGACCGCACGGGGGTCGCGCCAGATCTCCATGCGAGCCTCCCAGTCGGCGTCGGGCTCGTCGGGGGGCGGGTTGCCGAAGGACAGCTCCAACTCGTCGTCCAGCGCCAGATCGACCAGCGTGTCCCAGGGGCTCTTGCCCACCTCGTCGGCGATCTCGTAGATCGTCCTGCCGATGTACTGCTGGTTCTGCGGCGCGTCGGTGTTGAGGACGGTCTTGGCGCCCCAGTGGGCGATCGCCTTCGTGGGCCCGTCCTGCTGCGCGGTCTCGTTGAGCTCGCGGCGGGTCGCCGGATCAGACAACATCGCCTTCTTCTCGTCGACCGGCATCGCGATGAACTGCTCCCAGCCGGGAAGGGTGTCGAGCAGGAAGCCGCTGACGAAGTTCATGTGCAGGGCCAGCGTCATGGGCACGGTGAGGGCCACGACCTTGCCGCCGCGGGATGCGGCGACGTCGCCGGCTTCGAGCTTCGCCTTGCCCTCGTCGAGGGTGCGGGCGTTGACGTTCATCACGTTCCAGTTCAGCGGGCTCTGCGCCGCCGCCGACATGTCGGCCATCAGCTCCATGGCTTCCATCGAGAACGGGCCGAGCATCGGGATGAACTCGACCGACGTCCCCTCGTAGTCGGCCAGCACCGAGCACAGACCGATCAGCTCGTCGGCCTCGGCGTAGCGGCTCGGGACCATACGACCGAAGGGGTCGTTGTGGGTGCGGGCCCACGACGACGAGAAGCCGATGCCGCCTGCCTCCAGACCGGCACGCAGCAGGTCCTGCATCTGCGCGAGCTCCTCGGGGGTGCAGGGGCGCTCCGTGGCGGCCTCCTTCATCACGACCCGGCGCAGCGCCGAGTGGCCGACCTTGAAGCCGGCGTTGATCGACAGCGTGTTCTCGAACGACGCCAGGTACTCCTCGGTGGAGGTCCAGTTCCAGGGCACCCCCTGCTGGAGCGACTCGAGCGGCATGCCCTCCACCCGGGAGAGCATCTGCATGAGGTACTCCCCGTCGGCGGGGTCGTCGGACAGGGGTGCGATGGTGAAGCCGCAGTTGCCGCCGATGACGGTCGTCACGCCGTGGAGCGGCGAGGGGGAGAGGGTCGTGTCCCAGTAGACCTGCGCGTCGAGGTGGGTGTGGACGTCCACGAAGCCCGGGGTGACCGCTTTGCCCGTGGCGTCGATGACCTGGGCCGCGTCGCTGTCGGCCAGGTCGGCGATGGCGGTGATGCGGTCGCCGGTGATGCCGACGTCGGCGCTGCGGCGTGCGGCGCCCGTTCCGTCGACGACGTCGCCTCCGCGGATGATGAGATCGAACATTGAGAGCCCCCTGTGGTTCCTGGCTCCATCTTCCCGCAAAGCGGCGCTCGGTGCGATGCGGACCACGCCGGGAGGCCGGCAAGCGTCGGCATTGCGGGAAGAAACTGACGGTCCGTCAGGTCGCATTCGACTTCTGTACGCTTCGCGCGACGCTGCACTGGGAGGAACCGTGAGCACGATCGACGTCGATCACGAATGGACGCTGCGGATCGGTGGTGAGGCCGTCCGCGCCGACGAGACCTACGAGATCGTCGACCCGAACACCACCCAGGTCATCGGCAAGGCCCCCGAAGCCACGGTCGAGCAGGCCCGACAGGCCGCAGCCGCCGCCAAGGCGGCCCTGCCGGCGTGGAAGGCGTTGTCGATGGCCGAGCGGTGCGAGTACCTCGCCAAGGCGGCCGACGCCCTGGCCGCCGTCTCCGGCGACTGGGTCGATCTGGTGCAGGCCGAGACCGGCGCCACCATCAAGGTCGCCCGCACCATGCAGGTGGCGGGCGCCTTCATCGATCGATTCCGCTACTACTCGCAGCCCCGTGACCTGGACGTCCCGCTCGCCCCGATGCCGTCGGCGGCCACGGCGCTGGCCCCCGCTGCGCTCATCGGTGGCAACGTCATCCACCAGCCCGTGGGCGTCGTCGCCTGCATCACCCCCTACAACTTCCCGCTCGTGAACGTGGCCGGCAAGATCGCGCCGGCGCTCGCGATGGGCAACACGGTCGTCATCAAGCCGGCGCCCCAGGATCCGCTGGCCATCATCAAGATGGGTGAGGTCCTCGACGGGGTGTTCCCGCCGGGCGTGGTCAACGTGCTCGTCGGATCAGCGCCCGAGGTCGGCGCGGCGCTGGTCGACTCGCCCGACGTCAACATGATCTCGTTCACCGGCAGCTCGCCCGTCGGCGCCAGGATCATGGAGCAGGGCGGCAAGACGATGAAGCGGCTGCTGATGGAGCTCGGCGGCAAGGGCGCGTTGATCATGACCGAGGACGCCGACGTCTCCGCCGCCGTGGGAGGAATCGCCAGTGTGTGGGGCTTCCACGCCGGCCAGATCTGTACCGCGCCGACCAGGGTCATCTGCCACCGCGACATCTACGAGGACACCATCAAGGCGCTCGAAGGCGTCGCCGGTTTCATGCAGCCGGGCGACGCACGCGACGAAGCCACCTTGCTGGGTCCGGTGATCACCGAGACACATCGCGACCGCGTCGAGGCATTCGTGCAGTCCGGCATCGACGAGGGCTGTCGGGTCGTGCTGGGCGGCGAGCGCCCGGAACGTGACGGCTACTTCGTCGCCCCCACGCTGCTCGCCGACTGCGCACCCGACATGCACGTGGTGCGTGAGGAGGCCTTCGGGCCGGTCGTCGTGATCCTGCCCCATGAAGGCGACGACCACGCTGTCGAACTCGCGAACGACAGCGACTACGGCCTGTTCAGCTACGTCTATTCGGGCAACACGACCAGGGCGTACGACATCGCCAGGAAGCTCGAGACCGGCAACGTGGCGCTCAACAGCGTGGCCCCTCACATGTATGCCCCGTTCGGCGGTTTCAAGATGTCGGGCGTCGGGCGCGACCGCGGCGTGTGGGGCTTGCACGCGTACAGCGAGGTGCAGGCCATCAACTGGCCGGCCTGAGGCAGCGGTCGACCGGCTCCAAAACGACGAAGACGGCGAGGGCCCGCGCGGCCTCGCCGTCTCGTCCCGTCCAACCCGGGCGACTGCCCGAGTCGAATCGGTTCAGCCCGGCTCGCTCAGCTGTTCAGCTGGGCGAGCGCCGCGAGCTCGCGCTGCCGGTTGGCGCGGATCGCCTGCTCCAGCGCTTGCTCATCGAATCCGTCGTCGTCGTTCTCCGGGAGCTCGATGCCCTCCGAGAAGATGCCGCCCTCTTCCATGTCTGCCCTACTCCGTCGTCGTGGGCGACCGACCGGGGTCGCCTGCTTCCGCCGAGGTTCAGTGAAGTCGGCTCATGTGCAGAGGGGGTGACACGGCGATGACGGTTCCGTGTCAATCAACACGGACGAGGCCGTTGGGCCTGGGGCACCAGGGCCAGAACCGGTGGGCTACTTGCGGCAGACGTAGTAGTTGTTCGACGGGTCGATGTCGATGTTGCGGACGGTGATCTGCTCGAAGCCGGCCTCGTTGAAGATCTCGCGGGCCTTCTGCACGCCCCACATCGCGCCCAGGCCTTCGCCGTCGTAGGCCAGGGACACGCTCATGCAGTGCATGCACGACACCGTGTACCCGAAGATCCCGATCGGCAGGTCCTTGTTCTCGCCCACGTGGCTCGAGGCGCAGATGTCGGCGCAGAGCCAGTAGCCGTCGTCCTTCAGGATCGTGTGGATGCCCTTGACCATGTCTCGGGGTCGAGCCTGGTCGTGCACGGCGTCGAACGTGGTCACGAAGTCGAACTGCGACGAGCCGTCGAGTTCGGCGGCGTCCTGGACCTCGAAGGTGGCGTTCCCGAGCTCCCAGGCCTCGGCCTCGTTGCGGGCCGCACCAATGGCCTCTTCGCTGAAGTCGAAGCCGACGAACGAGCTGTTCGGAAAGGCCTTGGCCATCACGTTGACCGCGTGGCCTGAACCGGTTCCGACGTCGGCGACCACGGCGCCCGACTCGAGGGCGTCCACCATGCCGGGCACCAGCGGGAGCATGTGGCTGACCAGGGCCGCGTCGAAGCGGGCACCGCTGACTTCGGACATGATCCGGTGGAAGCTCCCGTACTCGCTGTAGGGCACACCGCCGCCGTGGTGGAACTTGTCGACGATCTGGTCCTCGACGGTCGCGAGCAGCGGGATGAACTGCATGAGCTTCGCCATGTTGCCGATGCCCGCGGCC
>CBDHFJ010000076.1:0-23827 GCA_965262315.1 Acidimicrobiales bacterium | reverse complement strand
AGTTCTCGGCCAAGGGGCTCGATGGTGCGCGCGTCGACGACATCTCGTTGGCGGCGGGTCTCGCCAAGGGGACGATCTACAACTACTTCGACTCGAAGCACCACGTCTTCCGTGAGGTGATCGAGGCCTGGTTCGAGCGCATCAACGAGACGCGAGCCGACGTCTCGCCCGACGCCTCGATCCGCCAGCAGCTCCTCGCCGTCGTCGAAGCCGACATGCAGGTCACCGGTGAGCTGGAGGAGTTCGCACGGGTGGCGTTTCGCGAGGTGCTGCGCGCCGACCCGGCCGAAGCCGCCGAGCTGATGCCGTCATGGGACCCCGTCGACGAGGCCGTGGTCAAGATCATGGAAGCCGGTCAGGCGGCGGGGGAGGTCCGTCGCGATCGTGCGGCCGAGGAGTTGGCCAGGGTGTTCGCCACCATGACCACCGGTCTGCTGCTCGAGCACTGGTTGCCCGGTTCCAAGATCGAACTTGCAGACATACCCGAGCTGGTCGTCGGACTACTTCCTCGACGGGGCCGGCGCCTGACCGGTCATTCGGCTTCGAGGAGCGCCTTGAGGCGTTCGTAGTCCTTCGTCACGTTGCGCTTGACCATGCGGTCGAGCAGCGGCCCGAAGATCTTGAAGAACCCCGGCGGGTCACCTTGGACTCGAGCGCTCACTCGGCAGCTCGTGTCGCCGATCGGCTCGACGGTCCTGGTGACGTCGATCGGCATGGTTCCCGCCGTGGAGACGATCCGGATCAACCCGGCCGGGCTCGAACTCGGTCACTTCGAACGAGGACCGGATGGTGCGCCCCATGAACCGGGCCTCTTGGTCGTACGTCGATCGCAGTCCGTGTGGCGGCTCGCTCGTCCATTCGCACCGTTGTTGCCCCTGCTGCCATCTCGGATTGTTGGCCATGTCGGCGACGTAGGCGAACACCTCGTCCGCCGGGCGCGCGATCTCCGCGCTGGTCGTGATGTCGGTCACTGGCTACTCCGTTCGTGGGTAGGTGCGCCGAGTGCAGCCGTGAGGCTGTCGACGAGCTTGGTGACGAGGTCGTCCGTCGGCCGGGCGAGGAGCTCCTCGGGATCGGCCAGCAGGGCGCCGAGCGTGCCGAAGACGCACCAGCGCACCCGCCAGGCCAGGACGTCGGGGGGTACTGCAGGGGCCGCCTCGGTCATGTGGGGGAGGAACGCCATGGCGACGGGTCGGAACCGGTCCTCGACCCTTGCGGTCACGAAGTCGGCGGGGGACAGGTAGATCGCGCCGATCAGTCGGGCACGTCCAGGGCCCCGCTCCTCGAGGCTGTGGGCCACCTCGATGTCGGGCCGGACGAGGGCCTCGACGAGCCCATGCAGGTCGGCCGGTCCCTGGTCGAGGAGTCCGTCGAGAAGCTCGAGTCGGCGATCGTTCAGTGGCACCAGCACCCGATCGAGCACGGCTTCGGCCAGCGCCTGTCGCCCCTTGAAGTGATAGTGCACCGCGCCCGGGTCGGTGCCCGCGTCGCGCATGACGGCGCGTAGCGAGGCGCCCTCGATCCCTTCGGAGGCGAAGCGCCCTTCGGCCGCGTCCAGCAGCGCCGTTTTCAGTCGCTGATTCAGTCACTTGACGGACGGTACTCAGTCGGGTGACTGAACACAAGCCCTCGGGTCTGGCAGCGCCGATGTCGGGTGGCGCGCGTGGGCGCTGCCAGTTCGGCGCGCGAGGGCTTTGGCAGCGGCGGTGTGGGCCGGCGCGCGTGTTTCCTGCCAGATCCCTCTACAGGAGGCCGAGCGCGGGCACTTCGAGGTGCTGCTTGAGCTGGGCGAGGAACCGCCCGGCGTCGCCGCCGTCGATCAGGCGATGGTCGAACGTGGCGCAGACGGTGATCGTCGGGATCTCGACCGCGTTGCCGTTGCGCAGCTGGACGACCTGGCGCGTCCGGCCGAAGGCCACGATGGTGCTGGTTCCGAGCGGCAGGATCGGGGTGCCGGACTCGATGCCGACCGCGCCGACGTTGTTGACCGTGCACGTTGCGCCGGTGAGCTCGGCGGGCTGGATCCGGCGGTCCCGGGCGGCGGTGGCCAGCCGGACGATCTCAGCGGCGAGGTTCGCCATCGGCCGGGCATCCGCCCCGGCGACGACCGGGACCATCAGACCGTCCGGGGTGTCGACGGCGACGCCGATGTCGAACCGGCCGTGGTACACCACCTCGTCTCCGTCGAGGCGCGCGTTCATGCGGGGGTGGTCGGCCAGTACGGGGATCAGCAGCGCCATCAGGACGGCGTCGACCGGGACGGGTGCGTCGAGACGTTCGCGCAGCGCCTGTCGGGTTGCGAGGACGGCCGTGGCGTCCACGTCGATGGTGGAGGTGAACTGCGGGATCGTCTGGGCCGACTCGGTGAGATGGGCTGCGATCGAGCGTCGCATGGCGGACAGTCGTTCGCGGCGCTCGGCTCTGGCCGGAGGTCCGTCGACGATCGCTTCGAGGTCGGCGACGGTGATGCTCCCGCCAGGCCCCGATCCGTGGAGGCGGGTGAGGTCGATCGATCGTTCGCGCGCGAGCTTGCGGACCTTCGGCATGGCCCGGACAGGCCCGTCGGCAGGGAGCGGCGCCGTTGGCGCATCCGCGGCCGCGGCAACGACGTCGGAGCGTGTGACCCTCCCGCCAACGCCCGATCCGGCGAGGGCCGCGACATCGACGTCGTGTTGATCGGCGAGCCGGCGCACGACGGGCGACGACACTGCGGGTCCCCAGTCCATCGAGGGCGCAGCGGCTGCTGAGGTAGGCGAAGCGGTCGGCTCGGAAGGGGCCGTTGTCGGTGCGGACCCAGGATCGGCTGGGGCCGACGGTGGTGGCGGGGCCTCGCCCGGTTCGCCGACCACCAGCAGCTGCTGGCCCACCTGGATGACATCGCCCGGTTCGCCCCCGAGTGCGAGGACGGTGCCGCGGTGAGGCGTGGTCAGCTCCACCACCGACTTGTCGGTCTCGACCGAGCAGATCACCTGGTCGAGCTCGACCGCGTCACCGACGGCAACGAACCACTCGACGATCTCGGCTTCGGTCATCGCGTCGCCGATGCGCGGCAGGTCGAAGGTGTCAGCCATGGGTCCTCCCGAAAGCGCAGCTCATCGTCAGCCCTTCAGTCCTTCAGCCCTTCAGTCCTTCAGCCCTTCAGCGCGCGGCGGATACCGGCGGTGATGCGGTCGGCGGAGATCGTGGAGTACGGCTCGAGCTGGGTGGGGCCCCAGAACACGTCCATGTGGGCCACCCGGACCGGCGGCGTCTCCAGGAAGTAGGCCCCCCGTTCGGTGACGGTGGCCACGATCTCGGCACCCACCCCTCCGCTGAGGTGGTCCTCGTGAGCCACCACCAGGCGTCCGGTCTTCTCCACGCTGGCCAGCACCGTGTCCACGTCCCACGGATAGATCGTCCGGAGGTCGATGACCTCGACCGACACCCCGTCAGCGGCCAGGGCATCAGCGGCCTTCTGCGCTTCGTGCTGGGGCAGGCCCCAGCTCACGACGGTCACGTCGGTCCCCTCGCGGCGCACGGCGGCTCGGCCGAACGGGATCGAGTACGGCTCGACGGGGACCTCCTCCTTGAGGCCTCGGTACAGGGCGATCGGCTCGAAGAACATGACCGGATCGGGGGAGGCCAGCGCGGTCTCCAGCAGGCCCTTGGCGTCCCACGGGGTCGAGGGGAACACTACGACCAGCCCCGGGGTGTGCAGGAAGTAGCTCTCGGGCGAGTCGGTGTGGAACTCGTACGCGCCGGTGTTGGTACCCACCGGCATGCGCACGACCACAGGCGAGGTCAGATGACCGCGATACCGCCACCGGATGCGGCCGACGTGGCCGATGATCTGATCGAAGGCGGGGTAGACGAAGCCGGCGAACTCCATCTCGGCCACGGGGCGCAGCCCGTTCATCGCCATGCCCACCGAGGTGCCGACGATTCCGGTCTCACACAGCGGGGTGTCGATCACGCGGTCGCCGCCGAAGCGCTCGTACATGTGCTCGGTGACCCGGAAGACACCACCCTCGAGGCCGACGTCCTCGCCCAGGGCCACCAGTGTGTCGTCTCGCTCGAACGCGTCGGTCAACGTCATGTTGAGCGCCTCGGTGAGATCGACCCGCTTGGTGTCTCCCGTCGGCTCGGGTTCGGGTCCGACTTCCCAGATCTCGCCGGGAGGCAATTCGGTGCGGGACTCACCCATGTCGTCCTGCTCGCGGTGGAGCTGGTCGAGCAACGCCGCCGGCACGCGATCGAAGAGGTGGCGAGGGGAGTAGTCCCGGCTCACCCCAGGCCGCGCCTCCAGCTCGTCGATGAGGCGCTCGAGCTCTGCCGACAGATCGGCGCGCATCTCCTCTTCATCGGCGGGATCCCAGAGGCCCTTGTTCTGGAGGAACGTGCGCATGCGCAGGATCGGGTCCTTCGCTCGCCATGCCGCCTCTTCCTCGTCGGTGCGGTACACGGGTGTGCCGTCGTAGGTCGAGTGTGGTGCGTACCGGTAGGTGTACATCTCGATGAAGGTGGGCCCATCGCCGCGTCGAGCACGCTCGGCGGCGTCGGCGGTTGCGCCGTACATCGCGAACGGGTCCATGCCGTCGACACGCTCGCCGGGGAAGCCGTAGGCCTGAGCCTTGTGGGCGAGGGTCTCGGCCGCGGTCTGGCGGTCGACCGTGGTCGACTGGGCCACCTGGTTGTTCTGGCACAGGAAGATCGTGGGGGTCTTCCAGACACCGGCGAAGTTCATGGCGGCGTGGAAGTCTGATTCCGAGGTGGCGCCGTCGCCGAAGATCACCATGTTCACCGTGTCCTCGGCACGCAGGCGGCTCGCATAGCCGAACCCGACGGCGTGGGGGAGATGGGTCCCGATCGTGGCGTTCAGTCGGGTGATCCGGTAGCCGTGGACGTCCCAGAGATCGTCGTCGTCGGGGATGCCGAGCCAGAATCCGGCTGCGGTCTTCAGCGGCATGTCCCGCGCGATCCAGAATGGCAGCTCGCGGTACGCGGTGAAGATCCAGTCGGTGGGTCGCAGCGCCATGGCTGCACCGACGGCGGCTTCCTGACCGCTCGACTGGTAGTAGGCCGGCATGCGCCCCTGGCGCTGCAGGCTCAGCAGCTTCTCGTCGACGATGCGGGCCGTCAACAGCCGCCGGTGAATGGTGACCAGGGCGTCGTCATCGAGGTCGGGCATGACGTCGACCAACTCGCCACTGGGATCCAGAATCTGGCGCACCGGTGTTCCCCTGTTTGCAGGTTGGGACAGGCCGCCCCGGTCATCAACGATTCGTCGGAATGGGGCGCCGTCTACTTGTGATTTCTGTGATGATGGCGCTTCACAACAAAGAAATCAACTGTTAGGGTCCGCCGCATGGCTGGGGGAGACGGACCGTTCTCGGTCGCAGGACAGCACATCGTCATCACCGGGGGGACGGCGGGCATCGGCCTGGCCGTCGCCGAGCACCTGGTCCACGCCGGTGCCACGGTCGTCATCACCGGTCGCCGGGACGGCGACGCGATCGCATCGGGCATCGGTGCCAGGTTCATTGCGATGGACGTGGCCGACGAGGCATCGGTGGCCGCTGGATTCGACGCGATCGGTGCCTCGATGCCGCGGGTCGACACCCTGATCCTGAACGCCGGGGTCGACCTCTTCCACGGTGAGATCGGCGAGGTCGACCTCTCGGTCTTCGCTCGTGTGATCGACATCAACACGATGGGCGTCGTCCGTTCGCTCGCTGCCGGCATCGATCTGGTGCCGAGCGGGGGATCGGTCATCGTCACCAGCTCGCCCGCTGGCTCGATCACGACACCGGGGATGGCGGCGTACTCGGCGTCGAAGGCGGCGCTGGACATGTTGGTGCGCACGTGGTCCCTCGAGCTCGGCCCACAGAACATCCGAGTCAATGCGGTGCTGCCCGGGATCGTCGAGAGCGAGATGGCCTCCGCGTCGACCGCCGAGCTCGAGATCATCCGGCGCATGACGGCCAATGGGATCTACCGCAAGGCCGCCGACATGGGGCCGGTCTTCCAGTTTCTGGCCAGCCCGGCCAGCGCCACGCTGACGGGTTCGCTCGTCGGCGCCCACGACGGCATCTCGGTCGGCTACAGCGCCGAGGTGATGGATCATCTCTCCGCCGGGGTCGAGGGATGAGGCTGTCGTCGTGAGCTCCGGGCGTCCGCTGGCGGGCCAGGTGGCGCTGATCACGGGCGCGGGGCGCGAACGAGACGATCTCGCCGCGATGCAGACCTACGCTGCCGCGATCAGCAGCCAGTTCGACACGGCAGTGCGTGTCGGGATCTGCCCGGGCATCATCGAGACCGGGATGACGACAGCGAATCGCAGGTTGGTCGCCGACCTCGAAGGGGTCAGCGAAGACGAGGCCAGGGAGCTGATCCTGGCTGAGGTGCCGCTGGGACGTGGGGCGGACGCCGATGAGGTGGCGCAGTTGGTGACGTTCCTCTGCTCCCCGGCGGCCGCCTACATCTTCGGTGCGCTCGTTCCCATCGATGGAGGCATGCTGCCGTGAACCGGCCGGTCCAGCTGGACGACGTCGATCGTGCGCTCATCAGAGAGCTCATTGCCGATGGTCGCGCAACGTACGCGAAGCTCGCCCCGACGGTCGGGCTGTCACAGGCCGCGGTCCGCACCAGAGTGCAGCGACTGATCGATGAGCACTACATCATCGTCACCGGCCGGGTTGACCCGGCCAGCCTCGGCCTCGGAACGTTCGGTTTCGCCTTCCTCGAGGTCGACGAAGCCGTCGAGAAGGTTGCCGCCGGCGTGGCCGACATCGATGACGCGGTGTTCGTGGCCGTGACAGCCGGGCGGTACGACCTGATGGTCGAGTTCCGCAGCGCCGACACCGACGGCATGCTCGACGTCTTCGACTCGCTCCGCACCACCGCTGGCGTCGGGCGTCTCCAGGCGGCGTGGGCGGTCCACTACGACAAGCAGGACTGGAGCGGGGTGGGCGACCGTTCCGCAGTGCGGCGTCCGCCACGAGCGGTCCCGGCCGCGACGGAACTCGACGAGATCGACCGGAAGCTGTTGGCGGAGCTGATGGCCGATGGGCGGGCCACCTACGCCTCGCTCGCGCCGGTCGTCGGCCTTTCACAGGCGGCGGTTCGTGAACGGGTCCTCGACATGATCGCGACGAACGTGGTGGCCATCGAGGCGCACCCCATCCCCGAGGCCATCGGGATCGAGGGGTACGCAGCCGTCGCGTTGAAGGCCGACGGTCCGGTCCGGCCGGTGGTCGAGGCGATGTGCGAGCTCGCCGAGACCACGCTGGTGGCCCGCACCCTCGGGCGTTTCGACGTGGCCGCCGAGGTCTGGTTCGACGACAACGACCACCTCATGGACGTCTTGGACGGGCTTCGATCCCTGCCGGGAGTCGCTGCGCTCGAGACCGTGCCCTATCTGCGGATCGCCAAAGAACAGTTCGGTTCCGTGCAGGGCTCGTGGAGTGGCGGTCCATGGTCAGAACGGTGATGGACTGACGGAATCCCGCACCGATCATCACCATGACTCAGAAATCACAAGCGAGGCCGTCAGAAAACTGACGAAACACTTGTCGAGCAGGTGCCTGCTCACTAGTGTGCCGGGGGTCACCCGGGGTGAACCCGGGAGTCAATGGAGGGAAGACCACATGAGAGCAACGACCAAGAGCCTGCTTCGCCTGTTGGCGATCCTGCTCGCATTCACCCTCGTGGCCGCCGCCTGCGGGGGCGACGATGACGACGAGCCTGCCGCGCAGGAACCGGCGGACGAGCCCGCCGACGAACCTGCGGACGAGCCCGCCGACGAGCCTGCGGACGAGCCGGCCGAGGAGCCTGCGGACGAGCCGGCCGAGGAGCCTGCGGACGAGCCTGCTGAGGACATGGGTCCGGTCAAGATCGGCCTCATCGCCCAGGACGAAGAGCTCCTCGCGTTCCCTGAGGTCCGCGCCGCCGCTCAGGCCTTCGTCGACTACTTCAACGCCGAGCTCGACGGAGCCAACGGCTCCACCATCGAGCTCGAGATCTGCGGTGCGGGCGATGCCCCCGAGGGCCACGTCGCCTGCGCACAGGAGTTCGCCAACGCCGACGACATCAACCTCGTCATCAGCGCCGGCTTCCTTGCGAACTCGGCAGCCGCCAACGACGTCCTCGTCGGCGAGGGCGTGCCGGTGCTCACACTCGGCAACGACTTCATCGACTTCCTGACCCCCGGCGTGTACACCGTCGATCCCGGCCTCCCCGGTCTGGCGCAGGTGTTCTTCGTCTTCGCCGCTGGTCAGGGTCTTTCCAGCGCCACCCTGTTCATCGCCGACGATCCTGCATTCGAGCCGTTCATCCCGGCGCTGGAAGCCATCGCCGACGGCGAACGGCATCACCATCAACGAGGTCGTGCCGCTCGGCTTCGAGCCGGACTTGACCGGCCCGATCAGCGCTGCCGACCCGGCCAACGAGATGTGGCTGTTCGTGTTGGCCGACGGTGCGCAGTGCACCGCTGCGGCCAGCGGTGTCGACACGGTGGGCTATGAGGGTCGGACCTTCGCCAACGATCTCTGCCTTTCCGAGGACGTCGTCAGCTCCGGTGCCGTGGACGGCTGGGCCGGCCCGATCGTCTCGGCGGCTCCTACCGTCGATGGCGGCGACGACGTGGCCCTGATCAACCGTGTCCTCGACGAGTACGGCTCGGCCGATGCCCAGAACGCCGGTCTCTCCGGCTGGGCGCTGGCCAGCACCTGGGTCGCTCGCGACGTGCTGATCGCCGCCGGTGGCCCTGACGCCACTCGCGAGTCGGTGGCCGAGGCGCTGGGCTCCTACTCCAGCAGCGACGTGCCCGGTCTCGACAGCGTCTCCTGCCCCGGCCCGTCGGCCTGGACAGGTGCCTGCAACATGGCGCCGCTGATGGTCACCATCACCGATGGTCAGCTCACCAGCCCCGACGGGTTCGTGCAGCTCGACTTCAGCGAGCTCGACTTCCTCCTCGAGGGCTGACGCCCTGATCGCACAGCGTGTCGGCGGGCCGAGTTGGCGGCCCGCCGACACCGCTGCTGCGGTGGAGAAGCCACGAGGGGGGATCTGACGAGTGCTTGCCGCATTCACCAACCGGCCGATCGCTGAACGCATCGGCCTGGTCGCGCTCGGCTCCCTGCTCGTCGCCTGGGTGATCGCGGCGCTCATCGACGACGCCGTCTTCTTCCAGCCGGTGCTCTTCGGCTTCGGCACCGGCTCGATCATCGCGGCGTTGGCGCTCGGTCTCGTCGTGGCCTACCGGGCGTCGGGGGTCATCAACTTCGGGCACGGTGCCATCGCCACCTACGTCACCTACGTGTACGTGTCGCTCACCGACACCGGCGAGTACCCGGTGCCGCCGCTGCCCAATCCGGTCGCCCCCATCGAAGGCATCTTCGACATCGAGATCTTCGACTTCCCCACGTTGGTCGACCTCGGCGGAGCGATGGGCAAGGCGCCGGCGATGCTCATTGCGCTCGCCACCGCAGCCGTGCTCGGTCTCCTGGCCCACTACGCCGTCTTCCGGCCGCTCCGCTACGCGCCGGTCCTGGCCAAGGTGGTGGCCTCGGTCGGCATCATGTTGTTCCTCCAGGCGGCCGTGGTGCTCCGCTTCGGGTCCCGGGCCAAGAGCGCCGATCCGATCTTCCCCAGCGAGCCAGTCGATTTCCTCGGCGTGCGCGTCGGTCAGGATCGATTCTGGCTGCTCGGCACCGTGGTCGTTGGCACGGTGCTGTTGTGGATGTTGTTCCGGTTCACCCGATTCGGCATCGCCACCCGGGCATCGGCCGAGAACGAACGCTTCTCGACGTTGCTGGGGTTCAACGCCGACTTCCAGGCGGGCGTGAGCTGGGTGCTGGCGAGCGTGATGGCGGGGCTGGTCGGGATCCTCGTCGCCCCCATCACCGGCGTCACGCCCAACCTGTTCACCGTCCTGCTCATCTCCTCGCTGGGCGCTGCACTGCTGGGCCGCATGTCGTCGTTCGTGGTGGCGGCCGCAGCCGGGCTGATGCTCGGTGTGCTCGATCAGGAACTGTTCCGCCTGGAGTTCGAGTACGACTGGATCCCCGACATCGGCATCCGTCGGGCGCTCCCATTCGTGGTGATCGCGCTGGCGATGGTCGTGCGCGGCGAGACGCTGCCCTCGCGTGGGGCCGTGACGGCCGAGCGCCTTCCCGAGGCGTTTGCGCCTCGGCTGACCCGCTGGCGTCAGGTGGGCTACGCCCTGCTGATCGTGGTCTCACTGTGGATCACCATCTTCGCCCCGTTCCAGTACCGAGCCGGCATGACGAACTCGATGGTCGGTGTCATCTTGGCTCTGTCGCTGGTGGTCGTCACCGGGTACGTGGGGCAGATCTCGCTCATGCAGATGGCGCTCGCCGGCGTGTCAGCCTTCGCTGTCGGCTCCTTCGGCACGTCGGCAGGGATGCCGCTGCTGATCGCACTCCCGCTCGCGGTGCTCGCCGGCGTGGGCTTCGGCCTGGTCGCGGCGCTGCCGTCGCTGCGCACTCGCGGCGCCAGCCTCGCGATCATCACGCTCGCCAGCGGACTCGCCATCGAGGAGATCTTCTTCCAGCGCAGCGGGTGGTTCGGGCTGTCGCGAACGAACAAGACGACCGATCCCCCGGAGATCTTCGGCCTCGAATTCGGGCCCAGCAGCGACTTCTTCCTGGGCGACGACAAGATCCCCAGCGGTGGGTTTGGTCTCTTCGTGCTGATCCTGACGATCGCGTGCTGCGTCGGTGTGATGCGCCTGCGGCGATCCCGCCTGGGCGAGCAGATGCTGGCGGTGCGAGCCAACGAGCGAGCCGCCGCAGCGGCGGGCGTGGACGTGGCCGCGATCAAGCTGGCGGCGTTCGGCATCTCGGCCGGCCTCGCCGGCCTGGGGGGCGCGCTCACCGCATACAAGCTGGGCACCTACGGCCAGGACTCGTTCGGCATCTTCGTGTCGCTCTCTGTGCTCGCCTTCGCGTACCTCGGCGGCATCTCCACCGTCGGCGGCGCCGTGGTCGCCGGCACGCTGTTCGCCGAGGGCATCGGGATCGTGGTCACCAACGAGTGGTTCATCGACGTCGGCCCGTACACCGCGTACGTCGCGGGCTTCTTCTTGATCGGGACCGCCGTGTACAACAACGAGGGCATCGACGGGTTCCAGCGCAAGCAGTTCCACAACGTCGTCAACTGGTGGCGCCGCCGCCGGGGCCTCGGTCCGCTCGACCCTGCGGCGGTGGCTGGGGAGGTCGGCGGTGTCTGAGCCGATCCTTCGCACCGAACACCTGACCGTCCAGTTCGGCGGCCTGCTCGCGGTCAATGACGTGAGCCTCGACTGCCATTCCGGTCAGCTCACCGGTCTCATCGGGCCGAACGGTGCCGGCAAGACCACCTTCATCGATGCCGTCACCGGCTTCCTGCCCCAGAACGCTCGCGGTTCGGTGCGGCTCGACGGCACGGAGGTGTTCGGTCGGTCAGCCCATCGCCTCGCGCACGACGGCCTCACCCGTACCTGGCAGACCCTGGAGCTCTTCGACGACATCTCAGTGCGCTCGAACCTCGACGTGGCCAGCGAACGGCTCACCTTCGCCGGCGCGGTCCGGGACTACTTCCGGCCTCGCCGGGTCGACGAGCGGGTCGACGAGATCCTCGAGTTGCTCGGGCTCGCCGACATCGCCGACCGCAAGCCACGCGAGCTGTCGCAGGGTCAGCGCAAGCTCGTGGGTGTGGGCCGGGCGCTCGCATCCTCGTCGACCCGCATCCTCCTGCTCGACGAGCCGGCCGCCGGCCTCGACAAGTCCGAGACTGCTTGGTTCGGTGAGCAGCTGAGGTCGCTCGTCGACCAGGGCTACACCATGCTGCTCATCGACCACGACATGGGCCTCGTCCTCAATGTGTGCGACCACATCCACATGCTCGTGTTCGGGGAGCTCACGGCGTCGGGCACGGCGACCGAGATGCGCAACGACCCCGCGGTGATCTCCGCCTACCTGGGCCGGAGCGGAGCAGACGGATGAGTCGCCTGTTGACCATCGACGGGCTCGACACCGGCTACGACGGCGTCGCCGTCGTGCGTGACCTCACGCTCCACGTCGACGCCGGCGAGGTCGTGGCCCTGCTCGGGCCCAACGGCGCGGGCAAGACCACCACGCTCATGACCATCTCGGGGATGGGTCAGGTGCTCGGCGTGGTTCGGTCGAGCTCATGGGTCGCCCGGTGCCCCGGTTGCGCCAGGCCCATCGGGTGGCGCAGTTGGGGCGTGATTCACGTGCCCGAGAACCGCGGGGTCCTGTTCCAGCTGACCGTCCGAGAGAACCTCGAGATGGCCAAGACCCGAGGCAAGGTCGACATCGATCGCGCCGTCGACTTCTTCCCGGCGCTGGGCCCGCTGATGAACCGTCGGGGAGGCTTGCTCAGCGGCGGTGAGCAGCAGATGCTGGCGCTGGGTCGTGCGATCGTGGCCGATCCCAAACTGTTGATGGTCGACGAGATGAGCCTGGGTCTGGCGCCGGTGATCTACGAAGACCTCATGCCGGTGGTTCGCCGTATCGCCGACGAGACCGGCGCGGGGGTCCTGCTCGTCGAACAGCACGTCGACCTGGCCCTCGAGGTCGCCGACCGTGGCTACGTGCTCAACCACGGTGACCTGGTGATGCAAGGCACCGCGGCAGATCTGCTGGCAGACCGAGCGCTGCTCGACGCCAGCTACCTCGGCGTCGAGTCGCTCGACGACTGACGCGACGCGCCCGTCGCTGACGCCGCCCGATCATGCCCGTCTTCCTCGCCGGTCTGGCGTCCTCGCTCCTCGGCTGCGCCGACTACATCGCCGGGCTCGGCAGCCGTCGCACCACCCATCCTGGCGCCGCCCTGTCCATCGCATGGATGGCGTCGATCGTGGGGTTGGTCGTCGCGGCCGGCTACATCGCCGTCTTCCCGGCCGAGGCGTTCACCCGCGAGGATCTGCTGTGGAGCCTCGGCGCCGGGGTGTTCTCATCGGGTGCGCGTCCGCTGTTGTACATGAGCATGGAGCGAGGGCCGATCGTGGTGGCGGCCCCCACGATCGGCGTGGTCTCGCTCGTGGTGCCGGCCGTCATCGGGCCCTTGACCGGGTCGTCGCTCGCGGGGCTCGAGGTGGTCGGCGTGCTTGTCGCCCTGCCGGCCGTCGTGTTGATCGTCTCCGAGGGTCGCCTGCCCAGCCTCGGCCTGATTGCCGGCAGCCCGGTGTTCGGCCTGGCCGCAACGGCAGGCGGTCTCATCGGGGCCATGGCGCTGTGCCTGGCACAGGTCGCCCCCGAGGCCGAGGCGGCCCCCGCAGTGGTCACCCAGGCGCTGTCGATCGTGTTGATCCCGCTGGTCGCCGTGCGGTTCGGGGGGATGGCGCCGAGCAATCGGGACCTGCGCTGGTTCGCCCTCGTCGTGGGGATCGTCGACATCATCGCCATCATCGCCAGCACGATCGCGTTCCAGCGCGGCAACGTCGCGGTGGTGGCCGCGATCATGGGCTTTGCCCCGGCGATCACCATCGCCATCGCGTGGCGCCGCGACGGCGAGCTGGTCCGGCGCTGGCAGTGGCTCGGAGCGCTCCTCGCCGTCGTGTCGATCCTGCTGTTCGCCGTCGCCGCGTGACCGCCGCGTCGGCTGCGCTACTTTGCGGCCGACGAAGGGAGACGCCGATGGCCCTCGAACCCGGCCCGATGCAGGTGATCCACAACGCGTTCACCACCAAGGAAGAGGTGCTGGCCGACATCGCCCGGCTCGACCTCTGGCCGACCACCTACGTCTCGGAGCGGATGGACGAGCTCCCGTTGCATTGGCACGACGTCGACAACTGCGGCTACGTGCTCGAGGGCTCCAGCTACGTGCTGAACGAGCACGGCGAGCGGCTCGAACTCGGCCCTGGCGACAAGCTGGTGCTCCCGGCGGGCGCGGTGCACGCCGAGGGAGAGGTCACCGAGAAGATGGTCTACATCGTCGGGATCTCGCGGCCCGAGAACCTGTACGACGCCCTACTCCCGCTGCGCGACCCCGAGACGAGCCCGTTGGCGGGCGACTGAGCTTCAGCCGGCTCGAACCTCGGCCAGGAGGCAGAGGATCTCGTACATGAGGGTGGCGCCGACCAGTGCGGTGTTGCCCGACGGGTCGAACGGGGGAGACACTTCGACCACGTCGCCGCCGATGAGGTTCGAGGCCTCGAAAGCCCCGCAGCATCGTCAGCGCCTCGCGGGTCGTGATGCCGCCGACCTCGGGTGTGCCCGTCCCGGGGGCGTACACCGGGTCGAGGCCGTCGACGTCGAAGCTGATGTAGGTGGGGCCGTCGCCGACGACCCGCCGAGCCTCGGCGATCACGCCCTCGACGCCGAGGGACTCGAACTCCTCGATGAAGACGACGCGCATGCCCTGGGCCTCGGAGTACTCCCAGCCGTCCGCCCAGTTCTGGGCGCCTCGGATGCCGATCTGGATGGTCCGCTGGGGGTCCAGGAGACCTTCGTCGCAGGCGAGCCGAAACGGCGAGCCGTGGTGGAACTTCTCACCCTTGAAATCGCCCCAGGTGTCGGTGTGGGCGTCGATGTGGATCATGCCGATCGGCGCATCGACCGACGCCAGGGCCCGGAACACCGGGTAGGTGATCGAGTGGTCGCCGCCCGCGGCGAGAGGCATGGCACCTGCATCGGTGATCCGCTGGACGAAGGCCTCGATGTCAGCGGTCACCGCTGCGTTGTCGTAGACCCGGTCGAACCGGACGTCGCCCACGTCGGCGATCGAACAGAGGTCATAGGGGTTGACCTGGGTGGCATGGTTGATGGTCCGCATCAGCGACGACTGGTTGCGGATCTCCCTGGGGCCGTGGCGGGCGCCGGGTCGGTTGGTGACGCCACCGTCGTAGGGCACGCCGTAGAGCGCGATGTCGACGCCCTCGAGGTCGGGCCGGTAGGGCGCTCGCATGAAGGTCGCGAGCTCCTGGTACCGGGGTTCGAGCATCTCGTCGTTGGTCATCGCATCATTTCGTAGGTCGTGAGGCTGTCGGTGTCCAGCGGGCCGGGTGCCAGGTGGCAGCGCTGGGTGTCGTCGAGTTCGAAGATGACCGTGATCACGCTCATCACATCGGCGTCGCCGGTGCGCGACTGGCAGATCGCTCCGGTGGCGTACATGGCAGCCACGTCGTCCACCGTCATCGTCGGGGTGACGGTCGCCTGCAGCTGGTCGAGGCGCTCCGCCGAGCTCTCGAAGCGCACGTAGTCGTCGGCGGTTGCCTGGGCCAGGGCGTGGTTGGTGTGCAGCGCTCGGTCGCCGTCGTGGGCCACCGTGGCACCGTCGGCGGAGACCTCCACGACCACCGAGCGGTCGCGGGAGCCCAGCGTCCAGCTGTTGCCGCTCGCGAGTGGGACCGTCTGCAGCCAGTCGAGTGCGTCGTCGACCGACCGGCACCGCAGCAGCTTGGGCACGATGAAGCCAGACGAGACGCCGGCGGTCTGATGGGCGAGCTGGCTGAGGGTCGTGATGCACACCGCCAACCCCGCGTTGTTCACGCCGTTGTACGCCAGGAGGCCAGCGGCCGATGGCGCGAGGATCTCCAGCCCGTCGTCGTCCACGTAGCGCAGCATGACCTGGCTGCCGTCGAAGTGGCGGTAGAGGTCCTGGGTCTGGGCCACGATGCCGCGACGGCCGTCGGTGATCGCCATGGCGGAGCATGCCTCGTGGGCGCCGGCCCCACCGGTCACCTCGTCGAGGTACCACCAGCACTCGTCGATCAGCTGCCATGCGAACATGGCCTCCACGCTCTGCGCCGCACCCTCGGAGAGCCCCACGACCTCCTCCATGAGCTCGGGTGTGTGGGTCTCGACGGGGTCGCGGAAGCCGCTGACGTGGAGGATCTCGGCGACGAAGTCGTGCGGGTTCGTGCGGGCGCCGAGGACCTCGAACCAGGCGTCGATCGTCTCCTCGATGAGGCCGCGCAGCTGCTCGCCGTGGGCTCGTCCCCGATCGCGGGGAGTGCCGGTGAGGGTGAGTTCGGGGATCAACGCGGGTCCAGTCGGATGGGCATCGGGCGGTCCGGGGCAAACGATGTCGCCAGCTCACGCCCCCACGGCGGTGTCGGGTCGAGCATCTCATGCCGGAATCGTCGGCGGAATCGGTCGACGGCCTCGACCGCCTCGAGGATGGCGAAGTGGCGGCCGACGCAGAACTTGGGGCCGGTGAGGAACGGAAAGTAGGCGCTGCGTTCGAGGTGCATCGGGGAGTCCTCGGCCCAGCGTTGCGGCAGGAACTCGTCGGGTCGCTCGAAGTAGGTCTCGTCGCGGTACAGGACGTACTCGGGGATGAGCACCTCCCAGCCCGCCGGGATGGTGGCGGCCGACAGTGGCAGGTCCTTCACGATCGCCTTGTTGGTGACATGCACCGGCGGGTAGAGGCGCAGGGTTTCGTCGACGATGTGGCGAGCGTCGGCATCGGTCGCGTTCGGATTGCGCCCCAACAGGTCGATCGCGAAACAGATGGTGTTGGTCACGGTCTCGTGACCGGCGAGGATCAGGGTGACGGCCTCGTCGCGGACGCCCCGCTGGTCGAGCCGGGCCTCGGGGTCAGTGGTGGCGTCGAGCAGGAGCCCCACCATGTCGTCGCCCGGCGCGGCGGGATCGCGCCTGTCGATCACGTCTCGGATGAAGGCGTCGAGACGGCCGATGGCCTCCACGTAGCTCGGCGGTGGATTGTCGGTGTCGGTGTAGGCAGGGTCGGCCTCGGCCCACGCATGGATCTGCTCGACGGCCCGGTCGATGATCTCGATGGCCGTGTCGTCGAGGTCGCTCGTGAACAACAAGTCGGCGACAACCCGGAGTGTCAGACGCTTCACCCGGTCGTGGAGTTCGAACGCCTCGCCTGCGGGCCACGTCGCCAGTTCCTCGTCGATGATGGTCACCATGCGCTCGTGAAAGCGACCGACCGATCGTGCCCCCAGCGGCTTCACGATGCGGCTGGCGGTGCGGGAACCAGGTGTCCCAGTCGTAGTTGGTGATGAGCCCCGAGCCCATCACCGACGCCAGGCGATCGAAGATGGCCGCGCGGCCGACATGATCCAGCTTGTCGGCGAAGACCGTGGTGATGTCGTCGAGGTCGTAGAGGACCGCTGTCGGGATGCCGCCCAGATCGACGGCCACGGTGTCGCCGTACGTTCGCAGACCGCGGAGCCAGCCGTACATGTCGGCGACCATGGCCTCGATCTGGTCGCCTTCGGGGCCGGGCAGCATGAGCGGATTCATCGCAGACCCTCCGCCAGGAAGCGGGCGAGCCGGCCACGGGCGGCGTCGGCCTCGGGGACGCCGTACCAGATCGGGTAGTTGTGCCACCCGCCGTCGAGGACCTCCAGGTCGACGGCGACGCCGGCGGCGCGAGCCGAGCGGGCGAACCGGCTGCTGTCGCCGAGCAGCACTTCTCGGTTGCCGACCTGGATCAGGGTCGACGGCAGCCCGGCCGGATCCGCGAACACCGGGGACACCAGCGGGTGATCGAGCGGCGTGTCAGCGGCGTAGGCAGCCCCCGGAGCCAGGAGCACGCTCGGGTCCCCGTAGTCGGGGTCGTGCGGGGCGAGGGTGGCGTAGGTGTCGCTGCCGCCGCTCAGGTCCAGCATGGGCGACAGCATCGCCAGCCGCGTGGGCATCGGCAGCCCACGGTCGCGCAGGGCCAGCGCGGTTGCGGCGGCCAGCCCGCCGCCGGCCGACTCCCCGTAGAGCACCGTCCGCGTACCGGCGTCGGTCAGGGCAGCGTGGACGGCCACGGCGTCGTCGAGCGCCGCGGGGAAGGGATGCTCGGGGGCGAGGCGGTAGTCGATCGAGATGACCTCGACGCCGGTGTCCCTGGTCAGGGGTGCGTTGACGACATGGTCGATCGCCGGGCTTCCCAGGCAGTACATCCCGCCGTGGAGGTGCACGATCGCCTGGCCGGGCCGTGGGTCACCGACGGCGATGCGCAGGACCGGGACGTTGGCGATGGCGTCTGGGGTGACCGAGTACGCGAAGTCGAGCGCGTCGTTGAACCCGGCCCACAACGGCTCGGTGACCTCGCGGCAGGCCTGCACCGTCCACGGGTCGGTCCAGTCGTCGGGATAGTCGACCACATCCGGATTGCGCAGGTAGTCGGCGGCGCCGGGCGACAGGTGAGTCGGGGGAGGGATCATGCGATGGGCGGCGGCTCGAAGAACGGGTCGTCGTCTGTCCACACGCTCGGCTTGCCCGTCGCCGCCTCGATCATGGCCCTCGACGGACCCGCTGTTGCGCCCGCGTCGACGGCGATGGCCTGGGCGTTGATGAAGCGGCTGTCGTCGGACGCCAGGTAGTGCACGAGCGCGGCGCAGTCGTCGGCGTGACCCAGCTCGTCGACGTGCTGGTGGTGCAGCTCGAGCCAGTCATCGAGCCAGTTCTCGACGCCCTCGACGCGGCCCAGGTAGCTGTCGTGGGTCAGGCCCGTGGGGCAGATGGCGTTGACCCGGATGCCCTTGGGGCCGAGCTCGACCGCGGCGGTCCGGGTGAGATGGATGACCGCGGCCTTCGAGGCGTTGTAGGACGACAACGTGGGCACGGCCATGAGGCCGAACAGCGAGGCGGTGTTGATGATGGACCCGCCGGCCTGCATGTGAGGCACGGCGTGCTTGATGCCGAGCCCCACCCCCAACACGTTGATGTCCATGTCCCGGCGCCACCCGTCGACGTCGAGCTCGGTGATGTCGCCCTCCCAGCTCTCCACCCCGGCGTTGTTCACCACGACGTCGATGCGCCCGTGTGCGTCGACCGCGGCCTGCATCATGGCCGCCACCTGGGTCTCGTCGGTCACGTCGCAGCGCACCGCGAGCCCGTCGAGCTCGGTGGCAAGCTCGGTGCAGTCTCGAACATCGCCGAGGACGACGGTTGCCCCATGGGCAGCGAGGCGACGAGCGATCACCTCGCCGAGCCCGTGGAAGGCGCCGGTGATGACACACACCTTGCCCTTGACCGAGAACGCGTCAGGCATCGCTGGTTCCTTTGCTGTCGACGTCGCGCGGCACAGGTGCCAGCGATCCGTGGGGTGGTGGTGAGACCGGACGAGGGTGATCGAGCCACGCGTCGATGTCGATCAACTCGGGTGGTTCGAAGTCGGCCGGGAAGGAGAGCGGCTCCCAGCCCATCTGCTCCGTGAGCTCCAGCGAGTACTGATCGAGCGCGGCGGCGTTGACGTAATTCAGATGGCCGGGCTTCTCGTAGTACTCGTAGCCGCCGGTCAGGTCGGGCTCGGGACCCTGGATGATCTCGCGGAATCGCTGCCACCGGTCGGGCTCGGTTGCCTCGTCGCGGATGTGACTGGCGATCATGTCGGCCGCGGCGCTGAGGCCCCAATATCCGCCCGCGGCGAGGTTGGCCGGACCCAACACCACCAGGTGCGGATGTCGACGGTGGAACATCCAGAGGAAGAGGTCGTTGTCGGCATCGGTGGCCGCCACCCGACAGTGCTCCTCGGCGATGAACGGCACCCGGTCCTTGTAGCCGGTGCCCCAGACGATCAGATCGATGTCCTCGGCGGACCCGTCGGTGAAGTGGACGGTGGTGCCGTCGAAGCGTTCGATCTCGGGCCTCGCCACCAGGTCACCGTGGGCGAGGTGATGCAAGACCTGGTCGTTGAGGATGGGGTGGTGGGTGAGCGGCAGGTGGTCGGGTTCGCCGAACCCGATACGGGCCACGTCACCGACGTGCAATCGCAGGAAGTCGGCGAGGCGTTCCTGGCTCGACACGGTGTTGATCGCGAAGTGGTCGAACGGCACGCCGCCCACGAGCTTCGGGAAGAACCAGTAGCCGCGCCGGGTGGAGATGACGGCCCGGTCGGCGGCGATCGCGGCATCGACCGCGATGTCGACGGCGGAGTTGCCGGCGCCGACCACCAGCACCCGCTTGCCCTCGAACTCCGAGGCCTGCTTGTAGGTCTGGCTGTGCCGCGCCTCGCCCGAGAACGTCCCGGGGTACTCCGGCACGTTGGGGACGCGCTGGAAGCCGGGACACGCAACGACGCCGCGGTAGCGGCGGACCTCACCAGTTGACAGGGTGACGGCCCACGCTTCGCCGTCGTCGGTCTCCACGGGCTCGGCGGAGTCGACCCGGGTCTCGAATTCGTAGTGGCGTTCCAGGTCGTGATGGGCCGCGTAGGCGTGGATGTAGTCGCGGATCTCGAACCAGCGGGGATAGTCCGGGTAGTGCGCCGGCATCGGGAAGTCGGCCCAGCCCGAGCGGGCGGACGACGAGATGAAGTGGGCCGACTCGTAGATGGCCGAGCCCGGGTTGTCCATGTTCCACAGCCCACCGGCCTGCCGGTCCGCTTCCACCGCGTCGAAGGCGACCCCGGCCTCGCGGAGCGCGAGCGCACACGACAGTCCGGATGGGCCGGCGCCCACCACGAGCCAGCGGTCGGTGCGATCATCGGGCGGCGACATGAACCATACGCTAGCGTATGGTCGGCGATTGCGGAAGTGGTCTGCGATCCGCCCGCAGGCGAGCGCGACTCCATCGCCTCGGCCTCGCGTGTCCCCGACACAGGAGCAGCGCATGTTCGAACTCGATGACAAGGTGGCCATCGTGACCGGAGCGGCCTCGGGCATCGGGGCCGCCGCGTGCCGCCGATTCACCGCCGCTGGTGGCACCTGCGTCTTGGCAGACGTCGCCGATGCCTCCGCGCTCGCCGAGGAGGTCGGCGGGCTGGCGGTCCGGGTCGATGTGAGCGATGCCACAGCCGTCGACTCGCTGGTCGCCGATGTGGTCCAACGATTCGGGCGGCTCGACATCATGGTCAACAACGCCGGTGTGCTCGGGCCCGGTCGCGGACTGGCGGCCGACGATCCCGACGACGCCCGGGCCATGCTCGACATCAACCTGATGGGCGTGGCCCACGGCATCAAGGCGGCAGCGGCGCACATGCAGCCGGGGTCGGTCATCGTGAACACCGCGTCGATGGCCGGGGTGGTCGGGTACCCCGGTCTCGGTTGGTACGGCGCCGGTAAGTGGGGTGTGGTGGGCATGACCAAACACGCCGCGGTGGAGCTCGGGCCTCGAGGGATTCGCGTCAACTGTGTGTGCCCAACCGGCGTGGTGACCGAGGGGTTCGTGCCCGAGGAGGCGATGGATCACTGGGCCGTGCGGAGTCAGTCGTTGCTCAACCAGCACGTGCGTCGACTCGCTCAGCCCGAGGAGGTCGCGGCCGCCATCCACTACCTCGCATCGGACGATGCGGCCATGGTCAACGGCCATGCGCTCCACATCGACGGCGGCATGGCCGCCGGCCCGAGCATCCAGTCGATCGAGGCTGCCATCGGCGAGACGATTCACGGCGACGATGGGATCTCGAGTGAGCGGCGACGTGCAGCGACTGCTCGACATCGAGGCGATCAAGGCCTTGAAGGCCAGGTACTGCTGGTACTGCGACGATCCCGAGCAGTACCACCGCTTTCCGGAGCTGTTCACCGAGGATGCCGTCTTCATCGAGGAGCCCATCGAACAACTCGAGGGCAGGGACGCCATCGAGGCGTTCAACGCGAGGTATGCCGACGAGGTCGTCTGGTCTCGCCACTACGCCGTCACACCGCTGATCGCGGTGGCCGACGACGGTCGCACCGCCACCGGTCGGTGGCAGGCGCTGCTGCTGTCGATCCAGAACATCGACGGTGCCGAGCAGATGCTCTGGGCGTCGGGCACCTACGTCGAGGAGTACCGCAAGGTCGATGGCGAATGGCTGTTCAGTCGCATCCACGCGTCGGGACGGTGGATGACCAGCTTCGACGAAGGCCTCGTCGAGCACCTCACCATCTTCGACTGACCGGCCGGGTACTTCGCGTCAGTCGAACATTCCGTCGACGGCTCGGACCACCTGCGATCGGAGGTGGTCGTCGTCGAAACGGCGGCCCTGGACGCGCTGGAGGTGGAACAGGCCGAGGTACGTGGCCAGGCCGGCTTCGGCGCGAGAACGAGCCTCGGCCTCGGAGATCCCACCCTCCATCAGCGCGGCCGTGAGCCATGCGAGTCGGAGGTCGGTGATCCGTCGCAATGCTGCCGCGACCACGGGGTCGTCGGCGCTGGCGCTCAGCGCGAGGTCGACGAATCCGTCGAGCTCAGTGCCGATGCCGACCACCGATCCCTCGATGATTCGTTCTCGCGGGTCGGTGATCGTGGCCGCGGCCTCGAGGTCGCCTTCCACGATCTCCGCGAACCGCTCGAGTGCCGCCTCCAGCAGTGCATCGCGGTTCTCGAAGTGGTGGTAGAAGCTGCCCTTGGTGGCGTCCAGCGACCGGGCGAGCTGCTCGACGTTCACGCCGGTGGTGCCCTGGGCCGCCATGGCCGCGAGCGCAGCATCGAGCCAATCGGCCCGAGAGAGGCGGGGCTTGGTGTCGGTCACGTCTGGTCGGTCCAGTCGTCCTCGGGCGCGGCGAGCTCGCCCCGTTTCATTGCATCCAGGCGCTCGTCGAGGAGCTCGAAGGTGAGCTCGGCGTGGGGGAGCAGCCAGAAGCGTCCCTCCGCGATGCCGTCGATGGCGATGCGGCCCACGTCGTCGGGGTGCAGGCCGCGGGCCAGGTACTCACCGACGGCTTCGTCCAGCTCCGAGCTCCCGGACCCGCTGTCGGCGAGCTGCTTGGCCGACGAGGCGATCAGGTCGGTGGCGACGGGCCCCGGGCACAGCACCGAAGCCGTGATGCCGGGGTGGTCTCGTCGCATCTCCTGGGCAGTGGCCTCCATGAGACCGACGACCGCGAACTTGGAGGTGTTGTACACGGTCAGATCGGGATCGCCGATCAGGCCCGAGAGCGAGGCCGTGGCGCTGATGTGTCCCGAACCCTGGGCGATGAAGGTGGGGAGGAAGGCCCGGACGCCGTTGACCACGCCGGTGACGTTCACGTCGAACAGGAGGTTCCAGTCGGCGTCGGTGCAGTCGGGGAGGGGTCGCGCCAAGCCGACGCCGGCGTTGTTGCAGACGAGGTCCACGCGGCCGTGGTCGTCGATGGCGGCATCGCGTAGCGCCTCGACCTGTGTGAGATCGCGGACGTCGCACGCGTGCGACGTGACGGTGGCGCCTCCGGCGGCGAGGGCGTCGGCGGCCTCGGCCGCACGAGCACCGTCGACGTCGGAGATGGTGACGCGCATGCCGTGGGCGATCGCGGCGCGTGCCATGCCGAGGCCGATGCCTCCGGCCGCGCCGGTGATCACGGCGACCTTGCTGTCCAGGGGGAACGGGGTCAGGGACATGGGGATCCGATCAGTCGGTGGGGACGAGGAACGCCGCGAGCTCATCGAGGGCCCGGTTGGCTTCGGGGACGTGCGGGAACATCTGCCAGACGTGCCACAGGCCGTCCCAGATGTCGAGGGTGGCGTCGCATCCGGCGTCGGTCAGTGCCTGTTGGAGTCGGCAGGAGTCCGACAGGAGAATCTCGCGGCCGCCCACCTGGATGAGGGTCGGCGGCAGGTCGTGGAGGTCCGCGAACAAGGGCGAGGCCTGCGGGTCGGCGGTGAGCTCACCGGCGTACGCCGACGCCCAGACCGGCGGGTCGGCCGGCTCCGGGAAGTCGGGATCGACGCCAGCGAGCGTCTGGTAGGTGTCCCCCGAACAGGTCAGGTCGACCCATGGCGACAGCAGGCCGAGTCGCCGGGGCAGCGCAGCGCCCGAATCCCGCAGCGCGACGGTGGCGGCGACCGCGAGCCCTCCACCGGCCGATTCGCCGAACAGGCCCTGGACCTCGTGGTCGTTCGCCAGCTCGGCGATGACCGCGGTGACGTCTTCCACGGCGGCCGGGCAACGGTGCTCCGGCGCGAGGCGATAGTCGATCGACACCACTGGTAGCCCCGTGCGCTGAGCGATGGGAACCGGG